>NZ_DASWNM010000162.1:0-20779 GCF_036399255.1 Longimicrobium sp. | reverse complement strand
GGGCCAGTGCCGGAGCGGTGCGGCGGGGCACCAGCAGCAGACAGTAGATTTCTCAGTCGGCGCGCCGGATTTCGTGCGAGCCGATGGTGCGGTGTGGCGCCTCCTTCGAAATGACATACGGGCGCGAGCGCAGGGATTCTTAAACACCCTCTCAGAAGTCAACGCGGCCAGGCTGGTTCTTGAACACATTTTCAGGCCCGTCATCCGTCGTCCATGGACGTACGCGGCGGAATCACGTTTCCACGCAGCGGTCTTGCGCAGGCATCCTCCGGCGTGCTTCCTTGTGCAATCCTGCCTGCGGTCCAAGCCACGTCCTCCCCATCGGCCCATCCATGCCCTCGCCCGCACGCGAAAGCTTTTTTCCCCGCTGGACCCCCGTCGCCGGCGGGGTGATCGGCCCCGAGGAGCGGCTGCCATGGGGGCAGACGCTGGTGGTGGGGCTGCAGCACGTGTTCGCCATGTTCGGCGCCACGGTGCTGGTGCCCATCCTCATGGGCTTCGATCCCAACACCTCCGTGTTTTTTTCGGGGATCGGGACGTTGCTCTTCTTCGTGATCGTGGGCGGGCGGGTGCCCAGCTACCTGGGGAGCAGCTTCGCGTTCGTGGCGGTGACGCTGGCGGCCACGGGGTACGCGGGAAAGGGGCCCAACCCCAACATCGGCGTGGCGCTGGGCGGGATCATCGCGGCGGGGGCGCTGTACGCCGTCATCGGGCTGATCGTGATGGCGACCGGGTACCGGTGGATCGAGCGGCTGATGCCCCCCGTGGTCACCGGCTCGGTGGTGGCGGTGATCGGGCTGAACCTGGCGCCGGTGGCGGTGCGCGCCATCAGCGGCAGCGGCTTCGACACGGCGATCGGCCTGGCGACGGTGCTGGCGACGGGCGCCGTGGCCGTCTACGCGCCCGGGCTGCTGCGCCGCGTGCCCATCCTGCTGGGCGGGATCATCGGCTACCTGCTGTACCTGGTGCTGGCCAACGGGATGGGGATGGGGCCGGTCATCAACTTTGCGCCACTGCGCGAGGCCGCGTGGATCGGCTTTCCCCACTTTTCGCGTCCCGTCTTTCGCTGGGACGTGGCGCTGCTCTTTGCCCCGGCGGCGCTGGTGCTGGTGGCCGAGAACCTGGGGCACGTCAAGGCGGTGGGCGCCATGACGGGGCAGTCGCTGGACCGCTACCTGGGCCGCGCGTTCGTGGGCGACGGGCTGGCGTGCATGGTGGCCGCGTCGGGCGGCGGCACGGGCGTTACGACGTACGCCGAGAACATCGGGGTGATGGCGGTGACGCGCATCTACTCCACGCTCATCTTCGTGGTGGCGGCGGTGGCGGCGATCGTGATGGGGATGTCGCCCAAGTTCGGGGCGCTGGTGGGGACCATCCCGGGCCCGGTGCTGGGCGGGCTGTCGGTGGTGCTGTTCGGGCTGATCGCGGCCACCGGCGGGCGCATCTGGGTGCAGAACCGGGTGGACTTCTCCAACAGCCGCAACCTGGTGACGGCCGCGGTCACGCTGACCATCGGGGCGGGGGACCTGGTGATCAAGATGGGCGGGTTCTCCGTGGGCGGCATCGGCACGGCGACGTTCGGCGCCATCATCCTCTACCAGCTGCTGCGCGAGCCGGCGGAGCGCCACGACGCCCTGGCCACCGCGGATTCCGGCGTGGACCTGGAAGCCGCGCGGCCTGCCGGCGTGCACTGAGCGCCAGCACGATGGGATCGATCCCGGCCTGACACGGAGCCCGCGAAACCGAGTTCCGTGAGCGCGTGGAGAAACGCCGTCCCTCTGCAGGGGCGGCGTTCTGCATTCGAGGGAAGAACGGCGGCAGTGAATCGAACGCGTTCAACAAAGTTCTTGCGCCTGGCGAGAGCGCGAACTATCCTTGGCCGCAGAGTGAGTTGAACATGTTCAACACAAGCCCGCGCGGGGCGGAGGGGGTGCCGATGAAGATCGTGATGCCGGGTGGGACGGGACAGGTCGGGCGGGTGCTCGCCGAGGCGCTTCGGCGCCGCGGCGACGAGGTCGTGGTGCTGAGCCGCGGCGCCCCGCGTGAGCCGGGTGTCGTTGCCTGGGACGGCCGGACGCCCGGGGCGTGGATGAACGAGATCGACGGTGCCGACGCGGTGATCAACCTGGCCGGGCGCAGCGTGAACTGCCGCTACCACAAGGCCAACCTCACGGAGATGCTGGCGTCGCGCATCGACTCCACGCGCGCGGTGGCACAGGCCGTCGAGGCGGCGGCGCGGCCGCCCCGCGTGTGGCTCCAGGCCAGCACCGCCACCCTTTACGCGCACCGCTTCGACGCGCCCAACGACGAGGCGTCCGGCGTCATCGGCGGCGATGAGCCGGACGTGCCCGGCTACTGGCGCTTCAGCATCGAGATCGCCCAGGCCTGGGAGAGGGAGCTCGCGGCGGCGAACACGCCGCACACGCGAAAGGTGGCGATGCGAATGGCCATCGTGATGGCCCCGGACCGGGAGGGGACGTTCGGCATCCTCCACCGCCTTACGCGCCTGGGGCTCGGCGGGCCGATCGCCGGCGGGGCGCAGTACATGTCGTGGATCCACGACCGCGACCTCGCGCGCTCCGCCCTCTGGCTGCTGGACCGCGAGGAGATGGAGGGCGCCGTGAACCTGGCCGCGCCGGAACCCCTGCCGCAGCGCGAGTTCATGCGCGCCCTGCGTGCCGCGGCGGGCGTCCCCATAGGCCTGGGCGGGACGCGGTGGATGATCGAGATCGCCGCGGCCCTTCACCGCACCGACACGGAGCTCCTTCTCAAGAGCCGCCGCGTCGTACCGTCCCGGCTGCTCGGCGCCGGCTTCCGCTTCGACTTTCCCTCCTGGCCCGCCGCCGCACGCGACCTGGTCGCCCGCATGGGTTGAGGGCTGGCGGAGCGCCACCGTGGATCTGGTGCCACTCCGAAAAAGCAAAAAGCGGAAGGGTACAGAGGAACAGACAACAGCCAGAGGAACAGAGGGAGATCGATTTCCTCTGCTCCTCTGGCTGTTGTCTGTTCCTCTGTACCCCCAATCTTTTCAGGATCTGGGAATCAGGCGCGTTCGCTGGCGAGCAGCGCCTGGAGCCGGTCGAGGTTCTGCTCGTTGGCGGGTTCGCTGATGCGGCGCATCTTCGCGGCGGCCTCGGGGCTCTCGAACTCCTGCACCCAGGCCAGGCGCGTATGGTCACCGTGCGGGGCCAGCGTCACCGTCAGCCTGTACCACGGCTTTACGACGTGCTCGATCACGATCCGGCTGTCGGGCTCGATCTCGCGAAAGACGCTCTCGTTGGGGTAGCTGGCGCCGTTGGGGCCGTGCATCACGAAGACCCAGCGGCCGCCGGGGCTGAACTCGAACCGCTGGAACGTGTTCGTAAAGCCGCTCGGCCCCCACCATTGCGCCAGGCGCTCCGGCTGCGCGAACGCGGCGAACACCGCTCGCGGGCTGGCGGAGAGCAGCCGCTCGGTGCTGACGGCGGCGCTCGGGTCGTTCGCCTGGGACATCGGCAACTCCTTCAGGGAAGTCGGATCTCGCGCCGCCTCGGTCCGGGCGAAGGGCGAAAGATTCTCCGGTCGCGCCAGCGGGCTCCGCGGCTGTTCCGACGGTCCGGGACGGGCGCGCTCGCGGAATGACAGGTGGTTCCGCGGGCAGTGTACGGGGATCGAAGGGCGCCGCCAAGCCGGCATGGGTCATCTGCACCATGCCGGCCCGGGGGGAGTGCGGCATCTTTCCCTCCGTCGGGCCGAGCAAGGTCCGCGCTGCAACCCCAACGGAGCCGGCCCGCCATGAGCGGTACACCGTCCACCCCATCTTCAGCCGACGCGGCGGAGCAGCCTTCCGCCCCGGCTTTGCGCATAGATCGCGGCCCCCGGGCCGCGGCCCAATCCCCAGTTCCAGCCGATGAGGCGGAGCGGCATCCCGCCCCGGCTTTGCACATAGATCTTGGCCGCGAGGCCGGCGCCGCGCGCCTCCGGGCGGTCGCGGACGCCGCCTCCGGCGCGGCGGGAGCCCAGTCGCCCGAGGCGCTGGCCGCGGTGCTGCGCCGCGCCTGCGCCCGGGCGCTGCCGTGCGACGGCTTTCGCTTCGCCACCTTCGACGCCGCCGCCGGCGCGCTGCGCTACCACACCTCGTTCCCCGCGCTGGCCACGGGCGACGACGAGATGGGGTGGCGCGCCGTGCGCGCGCGGCGTCCGCTGCGCGTGCGCCCCCGCGGCGGCTCGCCCGGCGTGCTCAGCGCACCGGTCCTGGCCGGCGGCGAGGCGCTGGGCGTTCTCGTCGCGGTCCGCAACGGCGCGGGGTTCAGCACGGACGACGTGCAGGTGATGGAGGCGCTGGCCGGCGTGGCCGCGTCGGCGCTGGCGCGGCTGCGCATGGCCGACGACCACCGCGCCGCCGTCGAGGCGCTGGCCGGCAGCGAGGCCCGCTTTCGCGGGATGTACGAGCAGTTTCCCCTGAGCGTGCAGATCTTTACGCCGGACGGGCGCACGGTGGAGGTGAACCGGGCCTGGGAGCGGCTGTTCGGGCTGCGCCTCGAGGACACGCGCGACTGGAACCCGCTGCACGAGCCGCAGCTGGCCCCGCTGGGCGACATGCTGCGCCGCGGCTTCGCCGGCGAGGCGCTGGACCTCCCCGCCAGCGAGTTCGACACGCGGCGCGCCTTCGAGGAGGTGGGCGGCGCGGCCGCCGAGCCGCGCTGGATCCAGGCCTCCGCGCGCCCGGTGCGCGCCGCGGACGGGTCCGTGGGCGAGGTGATCGTGGTGCACCAGGACGTCACCGACCTCAAGCGGGCGCAGGCCGAGCTGCAGCGCGCCAACCAGGCGCTGGAGCAGCGCGTGGAAGCGCGCACCCGCGAGCTGGCGCACGCCAACGACGCGCTGGCCGCCGAGGTGCAGCAGCACCGCGCCGCGCGCGAGGAGCTGCTGCAGCGCACGCTGGAGCTGGAGGTGGTGTTCCGGGCGCTTCCCGACCTGTACTTCCGCCTGGCCGACGACGGGCGCATCCTGAGCTACCGCGCCGACGCCGACAACGCGCTGTACGTGCCCCCCGAGCTGTTCCTGAACCGGCGCATGCAGGAGGTGCTGCCGCCGGACGTGGGCGCCAAGTTCGACGAGGCGTGCGCGCGGGTGCGGCGGACGGGGCAGATGGCGGCCATGGACTACACGCTGGACGGCCCCGACGGCGAGCCCCGCGCCTACGAGGCGCGCCTGGTGCCGCTGGTGCCCGGCGAGCTGGCGGCCGTCGTCCGCGACGTCACCGAGCGGGTGGAGGCCGAGCGTGCCCTGCGCGCCCGCGAAGAGCACTTCCGGCGGCTCATCGAGCACGCGTCGGACCTGGTGTCCATCATCGGCCCCGACGGCACCATCCGCTACGAGAGCGAGGCCATCGAGCGGATGTACGGCTACACCGTGGCCGAGGGGATCGGCACCTCGGCGTGGGACCGGGTGCACCCCGACGACCACGCCCGGGTCTCGGCCGCGCTGGCGGGCGTGGCGGCCAACCCGGGGATGACGGGCTCGGCCGAGTTCCGCTACCGCGCCAGGAGCGGCGAGTGGCGCTTCGTGGAGGCGGTGGGCAAGACGCTGACGGACGACGCGCGCGACGGCATCGTCATCAACACCCGCGACGTCACCGCGCGCCGGCAGGCCGAAGAGGCGCTGCGCGAGAGCGAGGAGCGCTACCGCGCGCTCATCGAGAACGGGCACGACATCATCGTCATCCTGGACCCCGAGACGGGGCGGATGCGCTACCAGAGCCCGTCCACGGAGCGCGTACTGGGCTACGCGCCGCGCGACGTGGCCGATCGCAACGTGCTGGAGCTCATCCACCCCGACGACCAGGAAGCCAGCCTGGCCGCCATCGCCCGCGCCGTGGCCGCGCCGGGGACCACGCACCACGCCGAGTACCGCTTTCTGCACGCGGACGGCGGGTGGCGGCACCTGGAAACCTTCGGGCGCACGCTGCTCCCCGACTCGGCGGCGCAGGGGCTGGTGTTCAACACCCGCGACATCACCGACCGCAAGGAGGCCGAGGACGCGCTGCGCCGCAGCGAGCGGCACTTCCGCCGGCTCATCGAGAACGGCCAGGACAGCATCTCCATCGTGGATCCCGCGGGGGTCATGACGTACATGAGTCCCTCGTCGCTCCCCATGCTGGGGTACGCGCCCGAGGAGCTGGTGGGGCGCAGCACCTTCGAGTTCATCCACCCCGACGACCAGCCGCTGGTGGGGACCGAGATCGCGCGGGTGTTCGCCAGCCCCGGCACCATCGGGCTGGTGGAGTACCGCTTCCGGCACAGGGACGGCAGCTGGCGCTACCTGGAGGCCATCGGGCAGACGCTGAACCCCGATTCGGCCGCGGACGGGCTGGTGGCCAACACCCGCGACGTGACCGAGCGGCGGCTGTCGGAAGAAGCGCTGCGCCGCGCCACGGCCGAGGCCGAGGCGGCCAACCGCGCCAAGAGCGAGTTCCTGTCGCGGATGAGCCACGAGCTGCGCACCCCCATGAACAGCATCCTGGGCTTTGCGCAGCTGCTGGAGCGGGGAGCCCCGCTGGAGCCCCACCAGCAGCGCGGGGTGCAGCACATCCTGACCGCCGGGCGCCACCTGCTGCGGCTGATCAACGAGGTCCTCGACATCGCCCGCATCGAGTCGGGCCGCCAGCAGCTTTCGCTGGAGCCGGTGCGGCTGGACGCGGTGCTGCAGGAGGCGGTGGTGCTGGCGCGGCCGCTGGCGGCGCAGGCGGGGATCTGCCTGGCGGCGGACGACGGGCCGGCCGGCACGCTGTTCGTCCGCGCCGACCGGCAGCGGCTGGTGCAGGTGCTGCTGAACCTGCTTTCCAACGCGGTCAAGTACAACCGCGAGGACGGCGAGGTGCGGCTGGAGTGGGAGATGGTCCCGGCCGAGGACGAGGGCGGCGCGCGCATCCGCCTGCGGGTGCGCGACACGGGGGTGGGGATCGCGCCGGAGCTGGTGGACCAGCTGTTCGTCCCCTTTGCCCGGCTGGGGGCGGAGTACAGCGACGTCGAGGGGACGGGGCTGGGGCTGGCGCTGAGCCAGCGGCTGGTGGAGGCCATGGGCGGCGCGCTGGTGCTGGAGCACAGCGGCGGCGAGGGAAGCAGCTTCGCGGTGGAGCTGCGGCTGAGCCGCGACCCGGTGGAGGGGCTGGCCCTGCGCGCCGCCGCCGCGCCCGCCCCCGAGCCGCGGCCGTGCACGCCGGCGACGCTGCTGTACGTGGAGGACAACCTGGCCAACCTGAGCCTGGTCGAGACCATCCTGGCCTCGCGGCCGGGGTGGAAGACGATCCCGGCGCTGCAGGGGCGCCTGGGGACGGAGCTGGCGCGCGAGCACCTCCCCGACGTGGTGCTGCTGGACCTGCACCTTCCCGACGTGCAGGGCGACGAGGTGCTGCGCCGGTTGCGCGCGGACCGGCGCACCGCGGGGATCCCGGTGGTGATGATCAGCGCCGACGCCACGCCGCGCACCATCGACCGGCTGCGCGCGCAGGGGGCCGACGCGTACCTCACCAAGCCGCTGGACGTGGACGAGTTCCTGTCCACCATCGACCGCCTGCTCGCGCGCCCCGCCGCCGCGGCGTAGAGTTCTCCTGAATCTGCCCAAAAGACCGGGGGTACAGAGGAGCAGAGGTTGGCGGAGGAACAGAGGACCCGCGCCTCTGTTCCTCTCTTTTCTTCCTCTGCTCCTCTGTACCCCCGGTCCTTTTTCTTCCCTCTGACGATTTCTCTAGGTCCGGAGGGGTGGATGGGTCATCTTTCCCATGTGGCTCCGGGCGCCGGTGAGTATGATTCACCCGTCCAATGCGGACGCCGCTGGAAACCCCTTCCCGAAGCACTGCCATGAACGCCGATCCCCTCACCTCGTGCTCCATCCTGCTGGTGGACGACGAGGAGGCCAACCTGGACCTGCTCGAGGGCTTTCTTCGCAGCGAGGGATACGACACGCTGGCCCGCACCACCGACTCGCGCCGGGTGCTGTCGATGATGGAGGAGCACCGGCCCGACCTGGTGCTGCTGGACCTGCACATGCCCTGGAAGGACGGCTTCGCCGTCATGCGCGAGCTGCGCGAGCACGTTCCCGCCGACGACTACGTCCCCGTCCTGGTGCTGACCGCCGACATCACCAGCGAGGCGCGTGAGAAGGCGCTCTCGGGCGGCGCCCGCGACTTTCTCACCAAGCCGTTCGACGTGGTCGAGGTGCTGCTGCGCGTGCGCAACCTGCTGGAGACGCGCGTGCTGTACCTGCGCCAGCGCCAGGCCCGCGAAGAGGCCGAGCGCGCCGAGCGCCGCGCCGCCTTCCTGGCCGAGGCCAGCCGCGTGCTGGCCTCCAGCTTCGACACCTGCACCACGCTGGCCCAGCTGGCCCGCCTGGCCGTGCCCGAGCTGGCGGACCTGTGCATCGTGGACGTGCTCGAGGACGACGACACCTACCGGCAGGTGGGCGCGGCGCACGTGGACGCGGAGAAGGAGGGGATGATCCGCTCGGTGGCGCCCACCGACCGCACGCGCCACCACCCGCTGGGCGCCATGTTCGCCGGCGGCGAGCCGGTGCTCCTTTCCGAGGTGTCGGACGTGCTGCTGCAGGCGCTGGCGGGGGGCGCGGGGATGCGCGAGCTGATGGGGGTCATCGGCCCGCGCTCGGCGATGGTGGTGCCGCTGCGCGCCGGCGACCGGCCCATCGGGGGATTGACGCTGGTGTCGGCCGAGTCGGGGCGGCGCTTTGGGCCCGAGGACCTGGCGCTGGCGCAGGAGCTGGCCCGCCGCGCCGCGCTGGCGGTGGAGAACGCGCAGCTGTACGCCGAGGCGCAGTCCGCCACCCGCGCCCGCGACGAGATGCTGGCCGTGGTCGCCCACGACCTGCGCAACCCGCTGTCGACCATCTCGCTGGGCGCGGAGCTGCTGCTGGACACCACGCCGGAAGACAGTGAGCACGCGTTCCAGCGCCGGCACCTGGGCACCGTCAAGCGCTCGGCCGAGCGGATGAACCGGCTGATCCAGGACCTGCTGGACGTGTCGCGCGTGGCCGGCGGCAAGATGACCATGGCGCCCAAGGACGAGGACCTGTCGCTGCTGCTGGCCGAGTCGGCCGCCATGCTGCGCCCGCTGGCCGAGGCGCGCGGGATCACCTTCCAGACGCGGGGCTTCCGCGAGCTGCCGCGGCTGCGGGTGGACGGCGCGCGCCTGATGCAGGTGATCAGCAACCTGGTGGGGAACGCGCTCAAGTTCACGCCGGAGGGCGGGTCGGTGACGCTGGCGGGCGAGTGGGGCGCGGACGGGGTGCGCGTGTCGGTGATCGACACCGGCAGCGGGATCTCGCCCGAGCAGCTGCCGCACGTGTTCGGGCGCTTCTGGCAGGCGCACGCGGCCGACCGGCGCGGGCTGGGGCTGGGGCTGGCCATCGCCCGCGGCATCGTCGAGGCGCACGGCGGGCGCATCTGGGTGGAGAGCGAGCTGGGGCAGGGAAGCATCTTCCACTTCACCCTTCCCGCCAAGGCACCGGCGGAGATCGATGCCACGGTGACAACCGGGAGCGCGGAGGTGGAGGCGCTGGCGGGGGTGTGAAGTTAGTTCGGCGGAAGACCGTGCAGGGCTGGCCGTCCGATGCTTCGGACGGGACGATGCGCGCGGCCGGCGCCCCCTCCGGGCTCGCACCACTCGCCCACCTCCCCCAACACTGCTGGGGGAGGTTTTTGTTTTGGGGGTGGGGGCAAGGGCGAATGAATTCGCTGCAACAACCACACGAAGGCCGCCTTCGCGGACTGGAGGCCCTGTCGTTGGGCCAAGTGCCTGCCACGTGGCTGGTTGGGGGGATGGCCTGGGCGGCGGACCGTCCGAAGCGGGATCGAATTCTCCCCTCTCCGTGAGGAACGAACGGGGAGGGGCCGGGGGAGGGGCACCCCGCGGACGCAGTTCGATGCCGTTCGAAGCGCCCCGAATCTCCCCCCGCCTCTCCCCCCGCCGCACCCTCCCGAACCGTTGCGGGGGCAGAATTTGACGGTTTCCCTGCCGCCCGCTATGTTTCTGCCCGTCGTTACCAGGCTGAGAAACCCCGACGGAGGTTACATGGCGCTACGCGACCGCTTTCGCGGTCTTACGCTCGCGGACAGCCTCGCGCTGCGCGTGAACGAAGACCCGCAGCGGCCCTTCGTTGCGTTCGAGGACCGCAGGCTCACGTACGCGCAGGTGGACGCGCAGGCCGACGCCCTGGCGGCGGCGCTCCATGAGCTGGGAATCGAGGCGGGAGACCGCATCGCCCTCACCCTTCCCAACTGGCCCGAGTTCGTGGTCTCCGCGTTCGCGGCGGCCAAGCTGGGCGCCGTCATCGTTCCGCTCAACCCCCGGTTCACCAGCCCGGAGCTGCAGTACATGCTGCGGCACTCGGAATCCGTCGCCGTGGTGACGGCCGAGAACTGGGAGGGAACGGACTACCTGGCCCGCTTCGAACAGTACCTGGGCGTGCTTCCCGACCTGCAGTACGTGGTGTCGGTGGGCGAGGAAGACCTGTGGTACGACGACCGCATCCACCAGTTCGAAGACCTGGTGAGCAGCGGCGAGGGGCGTGCGTATCCAAAGCACGAAGGCGGGGCCGACGAGCTGTTCGCCATCATGTACACCTCGGGCACCATGGGCAAGCCCAAGGGGGTGGAGCTCACGCACGAGAACCTGATGGCCAACGCCGCCCTCAGCGCCGACGCGCTGGGGCTGGCGGCCGACGACGTGGTGTTCGGCGTCAACACGCTGTTCAACGCGTTCGGCATCGGCACGGGGGTGCTGGGGACCATGGTGGCCGGCGCGTCGCTGGTGCTGCACGAGGGGTACGACTCGGCCACGGTGCTCGACATCGTCGAGCGCGAGCGGGTGACGGTGTTCCACGGCGTCCCCACCAACTTCATCCTGGCGCTCAACGCCCCCGACCGCGAAAACCGCGGCACGGGGTCGCTGCGTACCGGGGTGGTGGCGGGCGCGCCGGTCCCCGAAGAGCTGGTGCAGCGCATTCAGCGCGAGCTGGTGCCCGGGGTGCGCGTGGGGTACGGGATGACGGAGACCGGCAACCTGGTCTCGGTCAACACGCCCTCCGACCCGCCGGGGAAGCAGGTGGCCACGGTGGGCCGCGCGCTTCCCGAGGTGGAGATCCGCGTGATCGACGTGGACGGCTCGGTGCTCCCGGTGGAGTCGGTGGGCGAGCTGGCGGTGCGGGGGCCGTGCATCATGCGCGGGTACTACCGGCAGCCGGGCGAGACGTCGCAGGTGTTCACGCCCGACGGGTTCTTCCTGACCGGCGACCTGGGGATGGTGGACGAGGAGGGCTACGTCCACATCATCGGGCGCCGCAAGGAGATGATCATCCGCGGCGGGTTCAACGTCTACCCGCGCGAGGTGGAGGACCGGCTGCACGCCCATCCCGCGGTGCTCGACGTGGCGGTCGTGGGGCTCCCCGACGAGATCCTGGGCGAGGTGGCGTGCGCCTGCATCGTCCCCGTGGAGGGGGCGATCGTCACGGGTCCGGAGATCCGCGACTTTTGCCGCGAGGTGCTGGCGGACTACAAGGTCCCCGACCTAGTGCGGTTTCTGGACGGCTTCCCGCTGACGGGAAGCGGCAAGGTTCGCCGCGTGGAGCTCGCGCGCATGATCAGCGCGGAAGAGAGCAGCCGCCGGTGAACACGAAAAGCAGACGAGGCTCCTCCCGCCGTCGGGTGGAAGAGAAAGTACCGAGTCCCCAGTGCCAAGTGCCCAGGTGCCCGCAGAGCGGCATCCGGCACTTGGCACTAGGCACTTGATACTTGGCACTTCCACACCGAGGCCGAGGGGACTCGTCAGATCGTAAACGAAACGACTGACTGGACAACCGATGAACAAATCCCCGATGCTCTCGCAGCAGGTCCTTACGGGTGGACCGGCGATGAGCAGCACGCGCAGCGCCGCGCTGCTGATCGACTTTGACAACGTCACCATGAACGTGCGCAGCGACCTGGGCAAGGAGCTCAAGTCGCTGCTGGACTCCGACGTCTTCCGCGGCAAGATCGCCGTCCGCCGCGCCTACGCCGACTGGCGCCGCTACCCCGCCAGCGTGGTTCCCCTGACGGAAGCCTCCGTCGACCTGATCTTTGCCCCCGCCTACGGCACCTCCAAGAAGAACGCCACCGACCTGCGCATGGCGGTGGACGCCATCGAGCTGGCCTTCATGCGCCCCGAGATCGGCGTCTTCATCCTGCTCACCGGCGACAGCGACTTCTCGAGCTGCGTGATGAAGCTCAAGGAGTACGGCAAGTACGTCATCGGCGTGGGGATGCGGGAGAGCGCCAGCGACCTGCTCATCCAGAACTGCGACGAGTACTACTCGTACCACAACCTCAGCGGCCTTACGCGCGCCACCGAAGACACCGGCGTGCGCGAGAACCCGTGGGAGCTGGTGACCAAGGCCGCCACCCTGATGGCCCGCCGCGGCGACGTGATGCGCGTGGACCGGCTGAAGCAGGTGATGGTGGAGCTGGACCAGGGGTTCAACGAAAAGGACATCGGGTACGGCAAGTTCAGCAAGTTCATCACCGAGGCGCAGCAGCGCGGCGCGGTGCGCCTGCGCCGCACCGACGGCGGCGACTGGGAGGTGGCGCCGCCGCGCGTGGAGGAGGGCGGCGACGACTCCGCCCCCGTCTCGGGCGAGCCGCGTCCGGACCGCGAGCGCGGGCGTGACCGCGATCGCGACCGCGGCCGGGGACGTGGCCGCTTCGGCGACCGCTACCGCGACCGTGACGGCCGCGGCGGCGACCGCGAGCGTCCGCGCACCGACGCGCCCGCGCCCATCGCGGCTGCGCCCGCCGACGCCGCGCCCGCCGACGTCTACGAGGCGCCGGCCGATGCGCCGGCCCGCGTGCCCGAGGCGAGCGTTCCCGCGTTCGCCGAGCCGGACGTGGAGGCGCAGGCCCCCGCGGCCCAGGCGCCGGCCGCCGAGCCCGCCGCCGCCCCGGCTCCCACGGTCCGCGCGCCCTCCCCGGCGCCCTCGGGCGAGGCGGTGGACCCGCTGCGCAACGCGTACGCGCTGCTGCAGCACGCGCTGCGGCAGATGGTCAAGCGTCCGGGCGACACGGCCCGCGACGGCGACCTGAAGCGCCGCATGCTCGAGATCCAGCCGGGCTTCGACGAGCACACGCTGGGCTTCAGCAAGTTCAACCGCTTCCTGCGCCAGGCCCACGACGCCGAAGTGGTGGACGTGCGCCGCCAGGAGGACGGCGGCTACGAGGTGCTGCTTCCCGCCGGCGGCAAGCGGCTCCCGGAGCCGGTGCTGACCGCGGGCGCGCCGCAGGCCCGCGCGGCCGCGGACACGTCCGCGGCCCCGGCCCCCTCCGCCGCGGGCGGAACGGGCGAGGCGGCCGGCGCGGAGCGCGGCGGGCGGGGTGGACGGGGACGCGGCCGCGGCCGTGGCGCGACCGCCGGTCCGCCGCCGCTCCTTCCCGGGCAGGTGGTGGGCGGCGGCGATGCGCAGCCGGTGGAGGAGCAGCGCCCCGCCGCGCGTGCGGAGGAGCCCGCCGCGGCCCCGGCCGAGACGCCGGAGATGACGCCGGCGCAGGCCGTTCAGGAGGCGGACGACGGCGCGCTGGTGACGCACCGCGAGCCCGCGGTGCCCACGGCGCAGCTGGGGGACCCCGCCAGCGTCGCCAACCGCGGCTCGTCCACCTCCGCCGGTGCGGTGGGGATTCGCGGCGGCCGCGGCCGTCGCGGCGGAACACCGTCCGGGCCGCCGCCGCTCCTTCCGGGGCAGGTGATCTCGGTGGGCGGCGCGCGTCCGCAGGAGCCGGCGCCGCAGGTGGCGGCGGATGATCCGCAGCCCGAGCCGCAGGCCGAGGCGCCGCGCGCCGAGACGCCCGCGGAGGAGCCGGCCGCGCAGGAGCGTGGCGGCCGTTCGCGCGGGGGACGCGGCCGGGGTGCCGAAGAGGCGCCGGCGGCGGAGGCGCAGCCGGCCGCGGCGCCCGCGTTCGATCCGGCGGCGCTGGGGCTGCCGTCGGACCGCGATGGCATCGTGCAGCGCGTGGCCTCGTACAACTTCGTCGGCCGCGCCACGGGCGAGGCGCTGGCGGACGCGTACGGCGCCGAGGTGTGGCGCACGCTGGACGAAAACCCCGACGCCGTCCGCGAGCTGCTGGGCGCCCGCAAGGCGCGCCCGCTGCTGGAGCAGTGGGGCACGGAGCGCGAGCAGCTGATGGCGAACGCGCCGGCGCCCGCCCCGGCCGCCGAGGAAGCCCCGGCGGCGGACGAGTCCGCTCCGGCGGAGGCCGAGGCGGTGGTGGGCGACACAGATCCCACGCTGATGGGCGACGCCACCACGCCTGAGGCTGGCGGCGGCGGGCGCTCGCGGCGCGGCGGGCGGGGCAGGGGACGCGGCCGCGCGGCGGCGGACGAGTCTGCGCCCGCGCAGGCGGAGGCCGTGGTGGGCGACACCGATCCCACGCTGGTGGGCGATGCCGGCACCGGCGCCGCCCCCGCGGGGGACGACGAGGTGCAGGCCCCCGCGGCGCAGGCCGAGGAGGTCGTGGGCGACACCGATCCCACGCTGATGGGTGACGCGGTCCTCACGGGCGACGAGGGCACGGACGCCCCGCGTGGGCGGTCCCGCAGCCGCCGCGGCGGTCGTGGACGCAGCCGCGGCGGCCGTGGCGACGCGGAGCGTGCGGAAGCGCCCGCCGCCGAAGCGCCGGCGGAAGCACCGGCCCCCGAGCCGGCACCCGCTCCCGAGGCCGCGGCGGAGGATCGCCCGGCGCGCGGACGGGGACGTGGGCGCGGCCGTGGCGGAGACGCCGCCGCGGAGGCGCCGGCCGCCGAAGCGCCCGCTCCGGAAGCCGCTCCGGCGGCGGAAGAGCCCGCCGCGCGCGGCGGACGGGGGCGTGGCCGTCGCGGAGGCACCGGTGGAGGCGCCGCCGCTCCGGCGGAAGCCGCCGCCGAAGCACCCGCGGCGGAGCCGGCGGGGGACGAGGGAGGCGCGGCCGGTGCGCGCCGCCCCCGCCGCCGCGGCGGACGCGGACGCGGCGGAAACCGCGGGCGCGAAGGCGGCGCCGCGGAGTGACGCCCAGGAAGAACGCGAGCGCCGCGCCCGAAGTCCGGGCGCGGCGCTCCGCGCATGGGGAGCCGGCGCCGCTGCCGGCCGCGTTCTACGCCCGCCCCGCCGAGGCGGTCGCGCGCGAGCTGCTGGGCGCGACGATCGTCTCCGAGGCCGGCGGGGTGCGGGTGAGCGCCGAGATCGTGGAGACGGAGGCGTACGTGGGGCCGGAGGACGAGGCCTCGCACGCGGCGGAGCGCTTTGGCCGCACAGCGCGCAACGACGCCATGTTCGGCCCGGCGGGGACGGCATACGTCTACCTGATCTACGGCATGCACTGGTGCCTGAACTTCGTCACCGGCGACGAGGGGTTCGGGGCCGCCGTGCTGGTGCGCGCCGCGCGCCCTGTCGACGGCATCGAGCACGCCCGCGCGCGGCGCCCCGGCCGCCCGGACCACGAGCTGATGCGCGGGCCGGGGAACCTGGCGCGCGCGCTGGGCGTGGACGCCGCCCTCAACCGCCATCCGCTGGACCGGCCGCCGCTCTGGATCGCGCCGGGCCGGCCGATTGCGGAGGCGGACGTGGCGGTGGGGCCGCGGATCGGCATCAGCCGGGCGGCGGACTGGCCGCTGCGCTTCTGGCTGCGCGGCGATCCGCACGTATCAGGAAAATCGTAAGATCTGATGATGAACGACCTGGACGACCTGATGGACTTTGCCGTGCGCACGGCGCGCGACGCGGGCGACGTGACGCTGCGGCACTTCGGCACGGCCGACGTGCGCTTCAAGGGCGACGGCTCCGAGCTGACCGCGGCGGACCTGGCCGCGGAGGCGTACATCCGCGCCGCCGTGGCCGAGGCGTTTCCCGAGGACGGGATCATCGGCGAGGAAGAGGCCGAGCGGCCGTCGCGCTCCGGGCGCCGCTGGATCATCGACCCCATCGACGGCACCCGGTCGTTCGCCAGCGGGGTGCCGCTGTACTGCGTGCTGCTGGCGCTGGAGGCGGAGGGCCGGCCCGTGGTGGGGTGCGCGCACTTTCCCGCCATCGGGCAGACGCTGGTGGGTGGCGTGGGGGCGGGCGCGTGGGTCAACGGCCAGCGCGTGCGCGTGTCGGAGTGCGACGACCTGTCCGCCGCGCGGCTGGTGACGTCGGGGCTGGAGTACTGGCGCGACACGCCGCTGTACCGGCCGGGCTTCGAGCGGCTGGTGGATGCGACGCGCGTGGCGCGCACGTGGGGCGACGGATTCGGCTACTACCTGGTGGCCACCGGCCGCGCGGAATTGTTCTGCGATCCCATCTGCGGACAGTACTACGACTACGCGCCGTTCGCCGTGATCCTGCCCGAGGCGGGCGGCCGCTTTTCGCAGTTCGACGGGTCGCCCATCGCCCCGCAGACCAACTCCATCGCCAGCAACGGCCTGCTCCACGACCGCGCCGCCGCGATCATGCGTGGCCCTCACCCGCTCGCGTAGCTCGCACCCGGGTCGCGCACACACCTTCCCCGCACACCCGTCTGTCATTCCGAAGGAGGCGCCGCACGGCGCTTTCCCTCACGGGGTACTCTGGCGCCGACTGAGGAATCTACCGTCGGTGTGCTGGTGGCCTGTCGCCGCGCCCCGGATCCGCGGTCACACACCTTTCCCGCACACCCGTCTGTCATTCCGAAGGAGGCGCCGCACGGCGCCTTCCCTCACTCGGTACTCTGGCGCCGACTGAGGAATCTACTGTCGGTGTGCTGGTGGCCTGTCGCCGCGCCCCGGATCCGCGCTCACACACCTTCCCCGCACACCCGTCTGTCATTCCGAAGGAGGCGCCGCACGGCGCCTTCCTCACTCGGTACTCTGGCGCCGACTGAGGAATCTACTGTCGGCGTGCTGGTGACTTGTCGTCGCCCCGCATCCGCGGGTACGACCATTCCGTGCGCAGAACCCAGAAGTGACTTCCTGAGGGAGCGCCGCGCCATCCCTTCCGGTACCCGGAATCCGGCGCGCGACCGAAGGACCTCGCTTCCGCAACGACGGGGCTGGTGCGCGCCGACGGTTCTCGGTTACGGCCTTGTCCGGCATCGTCCGAGTGCGTCGTGGCCGCGGCGCTGGTGCGGGCTGCCGCGTCCGCGCTCCAGCAATCGGAGAGTAGATCCTTCGGCCCGGCGTGCTCTGTCGGCGAGGGCGGAGTTCGGGGTGGATGGGCCTCAGGATGACAACCTGGTGTGTTGGACCGGGATCGTCCGAGTGCGTCGTGGCCGCGGCGCTGGTGCGGGCTGCCGCGTCCGCGCTCCAGCAATCGGAGAGTAGATCCTTCGGCCGGCGTACTCCGTCACGAAGGGCAGGTTCCAGGGTGCATGGGCCTCGAGATGACAACCTGGTGTGTTGGACCGGGATCGTCCGAGTGGGTCGTGGCCGCGGCGCTGGTGCGGGCTGCCGCGTCCGCGGTCGAGCAGTCGGAGAGTAGATCCTTCGGCCCGGCGTGCTCCGTCGCGACGCCGGAGTTCGGGGTGGACGGGCCTCAGGATGACAAATTTTTGGCGTGGGGAGATAAAGCAGCGCGGCGGCGCATCCGATGCGGCGCCGCGCGATTGGTATCGACCCAAAAAGCCGGGTCAGGGCAGGCGGTGCGGGGAGATGCCGGGGATCTGGATCTTGCGCGGGGCAACGGGCTCGGCGCGCTCCCAGAACGCCACCAGCTCCGCATCCGCCGCGTCTTCCCAGGCTTCCGGAGGGGGCGCCAGGCGCCGCTTGGCCACGTCGGACTCAAAGCACAGCCAGCCGCTGGAAAGCTGCGGGCTTACGAATGGCGGCGCGTGGCGCCGGTCGTGCTGGCGGCGGTCGGGTCCGTCGTAGGCAAGCACGTCCTGCCCGCGCCGCTCCCACTGGCGCGACTCCTCGTTCAGCCCCAGGCTGGGAACCACGTTCCACACCCGCCACTCGGCCCCGTCCGGGGCAATGAACGTACGCAGGCCCATCTATGCCTCTCCGGGACGGATGCTGGCGCGGACGCGCCGGGAGAAAGTCTGCCGGGACGCGGTTTATAAGGTTGCGCGAACGGGTGATTTCGTCAATCGTCACGTCCATTGCACCGGGTGGGCGGAGGAGGGCGTGTGACGGTGGAACGTGGCTTGCCCGCCGGCACCGGACCGGACGCGGGGTCCGGATCACCGGAACGGAGAAGGGGACCGATGAGCGGAGTGTTCAAGTCCATCGAGATGGTGGGCACCTCGGGGCAGAGCTTCGAGGACGCGGTGCGCGGGGCCGTAAAGCGCGCCGGCGAGACCATGCGCAACCTGGAGTGGATGGAAGTCGTGGAGCAGCGCGGCTACATCAAGGGCGGCGAGATCCACGAGTACCAGGTCAAGGTGAAGCTCTGGTTCAAGCTGGAGGACGGCGCCGGCGAGAGCTGAGGGGGAGAGAAGAAGTGCCGAGTACCTAGTATCGAGTGCCGAGACCTTGGTGAAGCGCTTCCAGGCACTCGGTACTCCGGCACTAGGTACTCGGCACTTCTTTCCCTCACACCCGCCGGCAGCGGCTGTACACCGCGCTCTGCGTCTCCAGCCGCGCGGCGCGCTGCGAGACGAACAGGCGCACGCCTTCGCCCACGTAGCCGCGCCCCGGGCCGTCGCTCATCAGGCTGTAGATGCGGCCGTTCGCCAGCGTAAGGCGGGCGCGGCTCAGGCTGGCCTGCACGGTGAACTGGTAGCCGGCGCAGTCGTAGGCGGCAATCTCGCCCGGCTGCAGGTGGTACGGCCGGTTGTTCACGCACGCGGGCAGCGCGGCCGCCAGCACCGCGGCGGCGATCAGGCGGGCGGATGCGCGCATGGGGATACGCTTGGTTCGGCGTGGCGTGCGCGGTTCAGCGCGTCAGGACCAGGAACAGCACGAACACGGCGACGATGACCACCGCCACGCCCCACGTGGGCAGCCCCAGCCGCGTGGACTTCAGGTCGCCCAGGCTGTCGCCGCGCGCGTAGTCCTTGGGGCGCGTCTCGTGGTCCGTCTCGGTGAAGCGGTTGGGATCGGGGCCGGTCGCCATCGTCATCTCCCTGTGTGCGTTGACGATGCACTACGCAACGCCCGCGCCGCGCACGGAAATCGCCCGTTGCTATCCGACTTTCCGCTCTCTTGGATGTGTTCAAGAATCAGCCTGGCCGCGTTGACTTCCTTGAGGGAGGCGCCGCGCCTGACCCGCTGCTACGAAGCAGCCTGGCGCCGACTGAAGGATCTGGCCGGCAGTACGAATGGGCTGGATTGCAACTACGGATCTGGCCCCGTCGTGCCCGGGAGTAGATCCTTCGGTCGCGCGCAACCGATTGTGTATCTTCCGGCTTCTCCGTGTGCGCTCCCTCAGGAAGTCACGCGTTTGCGTCAAGAACCCGGGAGCTGAACATCCTCTTGCCCCATCCTCGTTGCCGATGACATCCACCGCGCCCCAGGGCGAAGCGCGGCGCGCGTCACCCGCAGGCGTGGCGCTCAAGGTCGAGATCCTGGTGATCGGGGCGGGGCAGGCGGGCCTGTCCGCGGCGTACCACCTCAAGAAGCGCGGGCTGGCGCCGGACCGGGGCTTCGTGGTCCTTGACCAGGCGTCGGCGCCCGGCGGCGCCTGGCAGTTCCGCTGGCCCTCGCTCACGCTGAGCACCGTCAACCGCATCCACGACCTTCCCGGGATGCGCTTTTCCGACGCGGTGGAGACCGACGCCGGGCAGGTGCAGGCGAGCGTCGCCGTGCCGCGTTACTTCGCTGCGTACGAAAAGGCGTTCGGGCTTCCCGTCTACCGTCCCATCCGGGTGCGGGTGGTGTGCGAGCGCGGCGGGTGGCTGCGCATCGAGACGGACCGCATGGACGTCTCGGCGCGGGGGATCATCAACGCCACGGGGACGTGGGAAACGCCGTACGTCCCCGTGTATCCCGGCGCGGAGCGGTTCGCCGGACGGCAGCTGCACACCAAGGACTACCGGACGGCCGGGGAGTTCGCGGGAAAGCACGTAATCATCGTGGGCGCCGGCATCTCCGCCATCCAGCTGCTGGACGAGATCTCCCGCGTCACCACCACCACCTGGGTCACGCGCCGGCCGCCGGAGTTCCGCGAAGGTCCGTTCGACGAGCAGGCCGGCCGCGCCGCCGTGGCCATGGTGGAGGACCGGGTGCGGCGCGGGCTGCCGCCCACCTCCGTCGTGTCGGTGACGGGGCTGCCGGTGACCCCCGCCATCCAGGCGATGCGCGCCCGCGGGGTGCTGAACAGGCTGCCGATGTTCAGCGAGATCGTGGAAGACGGCGTCCGCTGGCCCGACGGCACCTTTCTGCGCGCCGACGTCATCCTGTGGTGCACCGGCTTTCGCAGCTCGCTGGACCACCTTGCGCCGCTGCAGCTGCGCGGGCCGGACGGCGGCATCGTCATGACCGGCCGCCTGGCGACGCAGGTCGCGCGCGATCCGCGGATTCACCTGGTGGGATACGGCCCGTCCGCCTCCACCATCGGCGCCAACCGCGCCGGCGCCGCCGCCGCCAGCGAGCTGATGGACTACCTGGAGATTCCGCGCACCACGGGCTGATGCAAAGTCAACGGAGAGCACCGCCGCAAATCCGGTCTACGGTCTGCCCACGGTGTCATACCAGGTCCTCCTAAGAAACTCCTGTCGGTAGGAGTTCGCCCGTGTCGATAGCGACAAGGGCGAAGCCGAGGGCATCGGCCCGTTTGTGCAGTTTGCGTACGAGGCGCTGTCGCTGTCGCGCATCATAGGCGTCGGGACCAGGGTCCT
>NZ_DASWNM010000161.1:0-115640 GCF_036399255.1 Longimicrobium sp. | reverse complement strand
AGGACCCTGGTCCCGACGCCTATGATGCGCGACAGCGACAGCGCCTCGTACGCAAACTGCACAAACGGGCCGATGCCCTCGGCTTCGCCCTTGTCGCTATCGACACGGGCGAACTCCTACCGACAGGAGTTTCTTAGGAGGGTCTCGTATCACGCAGGGACGCGGGGAGAGGATGATGAACGTTCTTCCCTCCACGCCTTCGCGTCTCTGCGTGAGGCCTTCTGTTTCCGGATCAGTCCACGGCCAGCGTGGCGAGCGTCTGCCCCTTGTCGGCGCCGCGCGAGGCGGCGATGGCGAAGACCTGGACGCTGCGGGGGCGCGGCTCGGCGCCGTTGGGCACCACGTCGATGTGGTAGAAGCCCGGCAGCCGCGCCGCGCTCACCCGCGCCACGTTCACCTTGGCGGCGTTGCCGGCCGCCATGGGGTCGATGAGGAAGTTGGCCGCGGTCAGGCCGGTCACCGGCTCGCCGTTGGGGTCGGTGACGGACGCGACGATGCGGTTGGTGGGGCGCTCTTCGGGCGCCACGAGGGTGTCTTCGGCGACGGCTTCGACGGTCAGGCGGGCCATGGTGTCCTCCGGGGGCTGCTGGTTTTCTGGCCACGGCGGCGCGTGGGGGCGGCCGGGCGGGGCATCCGGGCGCAGCGTGGCGAACCGGGAGCGGGCTGCCGCCCGCGTCCACGGCGTCATCCGCACGCACGCTCGATTTCTAATATACAATTGTTGTCTCGGAAGGTGAATGGTCTTTTGTTGGACTTTGTTCCAGATGCGGGTACGATCGTGCAACGGGCTCGCGGTGCTTGGCATCCGGCCCCCGGTGCGCCATCTTCCCCCGGACGATCGCCGCGCCTTTCCCGAACCGAGATCCGCCCGTGAACGCGTGCATCCTCTTTCTCTGCCTTTCCCTTGGCGGGCCGCAGCAGCCCCGGCAGCCGCGCGACAGCTTCTTTGGCGAGGACAAGTTCAAGCACCTCGTCACCTCGTTCATCGTCACCAGCCTGGCGGCCAGCGGGGCGCGGGCCGCGGGGCTGGACCACGACTCCGCGCTGATGGTGGGCGTGGGGACGGGCGCGGCGGTGGGGATCGGCAAGGAGCTGCGCGACCGGGGGCGCGAGGGGGCCACGGCGTCGTTCAACGACATCGTGTGGGACCTGGCCGGCGTGGGCGCGGCGGCGGCGGTGCAGTCCCGCGCGCAGTGACGCAGCCGGCCGTACCCGAGGTGCCCGCACGGCTGGTGTTCGCCGGCGGTGAATGGACGGAGGCGCATGCGCGGGTCATCGAGCGCACGCCGGGGTGGAGGCGCTCGTCGGCGCTCACGCAGCTGGGATTGTGGCTGCTGGCGCCGGTGGTGTTCTGGATTCCGCCGCACGTCCCCTGGGTGCTGCTGGTGCTGGGGTTGGGCGCCGTGCGCGCGCTGAACCGCTTTCGCGAGCACCGCACCCTCGTCTCCCTGCGCGGCGCCTGCCCCAAGTGCGGCACCGGGCAGGAGTTCGGCGAGACGGGGCGGATGAAGCAGCCCCACACCGTCCACTGCGCCAGTTGTCGCTGGGAGCTGCGCGTGGACGTGCCGCTCTCCGGCGCGGTGACGTAGGGGCGGGCAGTAATTCGATCCCGCTTCGGATGGGGGTGAGCTGCGTCCGCCGGGCGCCCCCACCGGCTCGCTCAGGCTCGCCACCTCCCCCAAAACTGCTGGGGGAGGTTGGTGTTGCCGCCAGGTAAGGTGCAACCCACGCAGAGTGGAGCATTCGGATCCACGCTCCAGACGCTGTGTCTCGCGTCACCCTCCCCCGCGCAGTTTGCGGGGGAGGGCCGGGGTGGTGGGCCGCCCGCCATCCCGCGCAGAGCCATTCGCCCCGCTCCACAGCCTGCCCCCGCGGACACCGCGTATCAGGCGCCCACTGTAACCTGTCCCCTGTAACCTGTCCCCTCTCCCCTGGCTCCTCGTCAGGCAAACCCCTACCGCCCCTCCGGTTTCCCACCACGCGCAATCCCTTTCACCGCACCTGTTTCGGCTGTATATTCCCGGCCTTCGGCAAGGCGGCACGGTACACGGAGGCAACCACCGTGAAGAAGCAGAGCAGGTTCGCGGCCGGCGCACTGGTGCTGGTCGGCGTCGTGGGGTACCTGGCCGTTACCGGCATGAAGGACTCCATGATGTACTACTACACGCCCGACGAGCTGGCCGCCAAGGTCACCGCCGACCCCTCCGCGCGCGAGCTGGGCGCCAAGGTGGGCGGGCGCGTGGTGCCCGGCACGGTGCAGTTCGACGCGCGCACGCTGGACCTGCGCTTCAACGTGGTCGACATCGCCAGCGGGCGCACCAGCTTTCCCGTGCACTACAACGGCCCGCTCCCCGACACCTTCGAGGAGGGGCGCGACGTGGTGGTCGAGGGGAAGATGAACGCCGCCGGCACCTTCGAGGCGACCACCGTGCTCACCAAGTGCGGCTCTCGCTACGAGGCCGTCGAGGAGGACTTCAAGGCGTGACGCAGATCGGGGAAGTCGCCCTCTGGGTCGCGTTCATCCTGGCGCTGTGGGGCGCCGTGCTGGGCTTTGCCGGCGGCCACCGCGGCCGCGGCGACTGGGTGCTCAGCGCCGAGCGGTCCGTCTACGCCGTCTTCGGCCTGGTCGCCGTGTCGTCCGCGGCCATCATCGCCGCGTTCGTGGGCAACCAGTACGGCTACAAGTACGTCGCGGGGTACAGCAACCGCGAGCTCAGCCTGTTCTACAAGATCACGGGGCTGTGGGCCGGCCAGACGGGGTCGCTGGTGTTCTGGGCGCTCCTGCTGGCCATGTTCTCGTCCATCGCGGTGTTCCAGAACCGGCGCCGCAACCGCGAGTTCATGCCGTACGTCAGCGGCACCCTGCTGGTCGTCCTCTCGTTCTTCCTGGGCGTGGTCCTGTTCGCGTCCAACCCGTTCCAGCTGATGGACTTTACCCCCGCCGACGGCCGGGGGCTCAATCCGCAGCTGCAGAACTACTGGATGACCATCCACCCGCCCACGCTGTACCTGGGCTTTACCGCCTTCACCGTCCCCTTCGCCTTCGCCGTGTCGGCCCTCCTCTCGGGGCGGCTGGACACGCGGTGGATCACCACGACGCGGCGGTGGACGCTGCTCGCGTGGTTCTTCCTCACCAACGGCATCATCTTCGGGATGATGTGGGCGTACGTGGAGCTGGGCTGGGGCGGGTACTGGTTCTGGGACCCGGTCGAGAACGCGTCGCTGCTTCCCTGGCTTACCGGGACGGCGTTCCTGCACTCGGTGATGATCCAGGAAAAGCGCGGCATGCTGAAGATGTGGAACGTGCTGCTGATCGTCAGCACCTTTCTGCTCAGCGTGTTCGCCACCTTCCTGACGCGCTCGGGGCTCATCGAGTCGGTGCACTCGTTCGCGCAGAACCTCACCATCTCCTGGATCTTCCTGGGCTTCCTGTCGTTCCTGATCGTCACCTCGGCCGCGCTGGTGTGGTGGCGGCGTGACGCGTTCGCCCCGGAAAACCGGCTCGAGAGCGTGCTTTCGCGCGAGGCGGCGTTCCTGCTGAACAACCTGGTCTTCGTCGCGGCGATGTTCACGGTGATGTGGGGAACCATGTTCCCCCTGATCTCCGAGGGCTTCACCGGGCAGAAGATCAGCGTGGGCCCGCCGTTCTTCAACCGCGTCAACATCCCGCTGGGGCTGTTCCTGCTGGGGCTGCTGGGCGTGGGCCCGGTGATCGCCTGGCGCAAGGCGACGGGGCGCAACCTGGTCCGCAACTTCTCCACGCCCGTGGGCGCGGCGCTGGTGGTCGGGGCGGTGCTGTGGGTGACGGGCGTACGCAACACCTACGCGCTGCTGACGTTCGTCCTGGGCAGCTTTACCATGACGACCATCGTGGTGGAGTTCTGGAAGGGGACGCGCGCCCGGGCCCGCATCGAGGGCGAGGGCGCGGTGAAGGCCTTCGTCCACCTGATGCAGCGCAACCGGCGGCGCTACGGCGGATACGTGGTGCACGCGGGCTTCGTGGTGATGTTCATGGGCTTCGCCGGCAGCGCGTACGACGTCGAGAAGCAGGTGGCGCTGCGTCCGGGCGAGTCGCTGTCCATCGCCTCGCCGTTCGGCCACACCTACCTCCTCACCTACCAGGCCATGTCCGCCTACCCGGCGACCAACATGACCAAGGTGATCGCGTCGGTGGACGTGGCGAAGGACGGCCGTCCCGCCGGCGTGCTGACGGCGGAGAAGCGCTCGTACCGCCAGCGTGAAGAGGTCGCGTCGGAGGTGGGCATCCGCCGCGCGTGGAACGAGGACCTGTACCTGATCCTCGCCGGCATCGACGACGCCAACGGGGTGATCAACGGCACCAACCCGCGCCCCATCGCCACCTTCCGCGTGCTGGTGCAGCCGCTGGTGCCGTGGATCTGGATCGGCGGGCTGATCATGGCGATCGGCACGCTGGTGGCGCTGTGGCCCGGCGCGGAGCCCGCGCGCCCCGTCGTCGCGCGGCCCAAGGTGGTACGCGTGGGGCGGATGGCCGACGCGGACGCCGAATCCGAGCTGGTGGAGGCGTGATGAGGATGCGCATCGTCGAATTCGGCGCCGAGGCGGCTCGGGGGCGAATGAATTCGCGGCTGGGACGACGCGAAATCCGCCTGCGCGGATGGGGATTGCGTGGGCTCGGGTTGTTGATCGTGGCGCTGATGATCGTCGTGGCCGCGCCGGTGCGCGCGCAGGTGCCGGCGGCGGAGGCGCAGAAGACGGCGGACGCGGCGATCGCGCGGCTGCGCTCGCCGTACTGCCCGGGGCTCATGCTGGAGGTGTGCCCCAGCGGGCCGGCGGAGATGCTGCGCGATTCCATCCGCGCGGCGGCGGCGCAGGGGCAGAGCGCCAGCGCCATCGTCGAAGACGTGCTGGCGCGCCACGGCGAGGAGTGGCGCGCGGTGCCCCGGCGCAGCGGGGCGGGGCTGCTGGCGTGGCTCATCATGCCGCTGGCGCTGGTCGTCGGCGGCCTGGTGCTGTGGAAGCGGGTGGCGGTGATGCGCCGGCAGGGCCCCGCGCTCGCCGCCGCCGACGCGCCGATGTCGGACGAGGAGCGGATGCGGCTGAACGCGGCGCTTCGCGAGTTCGAGCGCGCGGAGGAGGTGGCGTGACGCTGCTGCTCTTCTCGATGCTGCTGGCGCTGCTGGCCGCCGCCTTCGTGGTGCGCCCGCTGGTGGCGCGCCGCGACGCGCTGCTGGTGGACGTGGCGCCCGGCGCGGTGCTCGACGCCGAGGCGCGGCGCCGCGTGGCGCTGGTGGCGCTCAAGGAGCTGGAGTACGACTACCTGGGCGGCAAGCTGGACGCCGCCGACTACCGCACGCAGAAGGAGCGGCTGTCGATGGAGGCGCTGGCGGCCATGCGCGCGGCGGAGGCGGTGGGCATCGAGTCCGGCCGCGTCGCGGCGGGGCCGGACCGGCACGCGTGCGGCTTCATGAACCCGCCGCTGAGCCGCTTTTGCGCGGGGTGCGGGGCGCGGCTGCGTTGAGCGGCGCGCCCGCGGTGCCCGCCAGCGCACCCGCCGTCGAGGCGCGCGGGGTGGAGAAGTGGTACGGCCCGCTCCCGGCGGTGCGGGGGATCGACCTGGCGCTGGCCCGCGGCGAGTTCCTGACCATCTTTGGGCCCAACGGGGCGGGAAAGAGCACGCTGCTGCGCATGCTGTGCGGCGTCGTCCGCCCCACCCGCGGTACCGTCCGCATCCGCGGCGACGAGGTGTGGGGGGATGACGAGGGATGGCGGCGGCGGATCGGCCTGCTTTCGCACCAGACCTTTCTGTATCCCGGGCTGACCGCGGCGGAGAACCTGGACTTCTACGCGCGTCTCTACGCGCTGCCGGACCGCCGGGCGCGCATCGACGAGGCGCTGCGCGGCGTGGAGCTGACGGACCGCGCGCGCGACCGGGTGCGGACGTTCTCGCGCGGGATGCAGCAGCGGCTGGCGCTGGCCAGAACGCTGCTGCACGATCCCGAGGTGGTGTTTCTGGACGAGCCGTACACGGGGCTGGATCCGCACGCGTCGGCGATGCTGCGGTCGGTGCTGGACCGGCTGAAGGACGGGCGGCGGACGGTAGTGCTGGTGACGCACAACCTGTCGCAGGGGCTGGAGCAGGCGGACCGCGTGGCGGTGCAGGTGGGCGGCCGCTGGGTGAGCGACGAGCGCCGCGGGCAGATCGACGCGGCGGGGTGGGAGCGGGTCTACACCGAGCGGGTGGCGGCGGCGGTCTGACGATGGCCGCCTACGTTGCGCAGGCGTGGGCCATCGCCCGCAAGGACCTGCTGCTGGAGGCGCGCTCGCGCGAGCGCTTCGTCTCCATGGCCACCTTCGCGGCGCTGGTGGCCGTGGTCTTCAGCTTTGCGCTGGACCCCACGGTGCGCTCGCGCGACATCGCCGGCGCCATGCTGTGGGTGACGGTGCTGTTCGCGGGAACGCTGGGGCTGGGGCGCAGCTTTGCCATGGAGCGCGAGGCGGACGCGCTGACGGGGGTGCTGGTGTCGCCGGTGCCGCGCGGCGCGGTGTTCCTGGGCAAGTTCCTGGCGAACCTGGTGGTGGTCCTGGCGGTGGAGGCGGTGATCTTTCCCGTCTACGCGCTGTTCTTCGGGCTGCGGTTCGCGGGGGCGCTGGGGGGGCTGGTGCTGGTGGTGGTGCTGGCGACCGTGGGGTTCATGGCGCTGGGCACGCTGTTCAGCGCCATGGCGGCGCACACGCGCATGGGCGAGACGCTGCTTCCCATCCTGCTGCTGCCGCTGCTGATCCCGGTGGTGATCTTTGCCGCCAGCGCCACGCAGCGCCTGCTCGCCGGCCGCCCCCTGGCGGAGGTGGGCGGCAACCTGCGGATGCTGCTGGCGTTCGACCTGGTCTTTCTCTTCGTCTGCACCGCCGCCTTCGGCTCTGCGGTGGAGGAGTAGGACGAGGTCCGGCGGAAGGATCGATGTGCGGGGTCGATCGCCCCGCGGCGGAGGAGGATCGGCGTGCGCGGAGCCGGATCCACAGGCGGATGCGGCGTCTGCCTCCAGAGGGAATCGCGCAGGGTAAGGGCGGCGTCCGCCGCCAGGAGTGGAACGACGGCAGGCGTGATGTCCGCCTCCAGGAGCGAATGAATTCGCCGCTGGAAGGGCGCAAAGTCCGCCTGCGCGGACTGTAGCCGACGGGGCGGGGCGCTTCGACGCGCGATGCGGCAGCCGCGGAAACGCGCGAATGGAAGTTGTGACGTCTATCCCCTCTCCCGCTTGCGGGAGAGGGTGCGAGCCTACGCGAGCGGGTGAGGGCCCCCGCCGGTAACGGGATGGAGATGAACGGCATCAACGCGCCGGCGGACGCCGGGTCGCTGCAGGGGGTGCGCCGCTGGTCGGTGGGGCTGGGCTTTGCGGCCGCGGCCACGCTGGTCGCCAGCTTCTGGATGATCTTCTTCTACGCGCCCACCGAGCGCGAGATGGGGATCGTGCAGCGCATCTTCTACGTGCACGTGCCGTCGGCCTGGGTGGCGTTCCTGGCGTTCGGGATCGTGGCGCTGTGCTCGCTGGGCTACCTGTGGCTCAAGGACGAGCGGCTGGACGCCATCGCCGTGGCGGCGGCGGAGCTGGGGGTGATCTTTACCACCATCGTGCTCATCACCGGGCCGCTGTGGGGCAAGATCGCGTGGGGCGCGTGGTGGGTGTGGGAGCCGCGGCTTACGCTGACGCTGCTGCTGTGGTTCATCTACGTGGGATACTTCATCCTGCGCGGCGCCACGGACAGCCCCGAGCGCGGCAAGCGCTTCGGCGCCATCCTGGGCGTGGTGGGGGCGGTGGACATCCCCCTCATCCACATGAGCGTGCAGTGGTTCCGCAGCCAGCACCCCAAGCCGGTGATCATGAAGCCCGAGGGCCCCAGCGCCGCGCCCGAGATCGTGCAGACGCTGCTGGTGTCGCTGCTGGCCTTTACGCTTCTCTTCTTTTCGCTGCTGCTGGCCCGCTACCTGGTGGAGCGGCTGCAGGGGCGGATCGACGCCCTGCGCGTCGCCGCCACCCTGCGCCCTGGCACGCCCGTTTCTCGCGGAGTTTCCGTCTGATGCGCCACATCCGGATCGTCCTGCTCGCGCTCTTCGCCCTGCTCGCCGCGCCGTCCGTGGCGCCCTCGCTGATGGCGCAGGAGCCCGCCGCCACCGAAGCCGCCGCGCCGTCCGCGGCCCCCGCCGCCGCGCAGACGGGCGCGTTCAGCCTGCCGCGCTACACGCCACCGCGCACGCTGCGGGCGTACACGCACGTGTTCGTGGCGTTCGCGGTCGCGTGGGTGCTGTTGTTCGGATACGTGGTCTTTCTCTCCCGCAAGTTCCGCCGGGTCGAGGAGCAGGTAGACGCGCTGGCGCGCTCCTGAACGCCGACGATCGCAGTGAAAAGAGCCACTCCGCAGCATCGGGGTGGCTCTTTTGCTTTTGTGTATGGGAGAGCGCGCAAAGGAATGGGCCTCACACGGAGTCAACGGCGTTAAGGGAGTTTTCTCGTGCCGTTTCCTCTGCACCGTCCGGAAACCCGTGCCGTGGTGAGCGGAGGCATGGCGCGCCTGTCGACGAGGCACGAGCCGGCGTGGGGTGTCGGGAACGGGAAATAGATGGAATGCGGCAGGGGGCCATGAGAATTTTTTTGGAGGGATGCGGATCGCCGGATGCTTCCGCAGGCGCACGGGAGCGAGCGGTCAGCACGACCTGATGCGCGATCTTGTGAACCATCTTCTCGCTCCACGATCGAGGTGCGCGGCAGTGCGCTCTGGCGTGCGCCGGTCTGCTCCGTCATAGGCCAATGGGCTGCCAGCAACGAGAAAAAGCCACCCCGAATCGCTTCGGGGTGGCTCTTTTTACTCAGGCAGTGCCCGAGGGAAACCTGCGCTGGCTCAGCCGACGCGGGTCACGTTCTCGGCGGCGGGGCCCTTCTGGCCATCCACCATGTCGAACTCCACCGAGTCACCCTCGGCGAGCGACTTGAAGCCGCTCCCCTGGATGGCGCTGTGGTGAACGAAGCAATCCTTCTGGCCGTCGGCCGGCGTGATGAAGCCGAAGCCCTTGCTGTCGTTGAACCACTTTACCGTTCCGTTGCTACGCATACCGCGCTCCTTGTACTGTTACCGACTGTCAGGGGTGCGGGGTATCCGTACGCATGACCGAGGGTGTTCTGCGGGATTTGGCGCCCCCGCGTTCGGCGCTACGGAGAAAAACACAAAGACCCGGACAGCTTCGCTGCCCAGGTCTTTTGACTGAACGTTTTTCCGCTGCTCCCAACTTAACAGTGCGCGCTCCGGAAGTCAAGCCGTGCCTCAATCCGGCATGCTCGCGTCACGCGATCCGGCGGGGCGGAAGGCAGGGGGAGGATGCACTTGCCCGGCCCGGCGACCGGACGATAGCGTATCGAATCCGGATGCGGATGCCCCCTCCTCGACCTCTTCTCCCCGCCCATCCACCGATGAACGTCGACGATTCGGACCTGCTGGCCGGCGAGCGCGTGGTCATCTCCAAGCCGGCCAACGCCATCATCCGGCTGGACGAGCACGGCCTGAGCCGCTTTCCCGCCGACCAGCTGATGCGGGTGATGGGATACGCGGGCAAGGAGGGGATCGGCGGGAAGCTGCACCTTACCAACTACCGCCTGCTCTTCAAGTCGCACCGCGTCAACCGGCTCACGGGCGCGTTCAGCATCTATCTGCCTACCATCACCGCGCTGCACGACCGCTCGCGCTGGATCGCCAAGAAGCTGGAGGTGGCGACGCGGCTGCAGACGTTCGAGTTCGTGGTGTGGGGCGTGCCGGCGTTCATCTCCACCATTCAGACCCAGGCGGGGCAGATCACCGCGATGCAGGCGGCGGAGCTTGCGGCGTCGCAGGCGGGCGGCGGGCTGCAGAAGAACGCCACCGTGGTCAAGGACATGGCGAGATTCGCGCTGGAGGCGCTGGCGGTGGTGCAGAACCCGCTGGACGCCGCCAATCTGCTGAACCTGCTTGACCTGGTCACCGACGACGTGCCCGCCAGCGGGTGAGCCTCCGCAGGGGATCGGCGGAGGTTGAAGGGGCTGACGATCGTGCTGTCGATGGCTTGTGTGCCGTCGCCTGCAAGGGCGAATGAATTCGCTGCAACAACCACACGATGTCCGCCTTCGCGGACAGGCGGGCGGATGCGTGGCCGCGGGTGCGGTGGACGTGGCGGGGCGGGATGCGGGCGGAAGCGCGAGGCAGGGCGGTCCGCGTGTCACCCCCCGGCGGGTCCGCGCGTTCTCCGGGGCGTAGTGACTGTTGACCATCTACCAAACGTCCGATCCGCCATGCGTCTCCGCTCCTTCCTGCTCAGCGCCTCCACCGCCCTCGTGGCCGGCTGCATTCCGACCGGCGCCTGCACGCTCATCGGCTGCCACAACGGACTGGCGGTGCTCTTCGACCGGCCGCCCACGGGCGCGTTCCGCATCGAGGCGAGCGTGCCCAACGATCCCACGCAGTACGCCATCGACTGCGCCGACGCGGCCACCTGCGAGCTGCTGTTTCCCAACCTGGTGGCGGAGCAGGTTACCGTGCGCGTCATCCTGCCGCAGGGAACACACACCCAGCAGTTCGAGCCGCGCTACGAAAAGCTGTATCCCAACGGCCGCCGGTGCGGCGCGGCGTGCGAGCAGGCCCGCGTCACCATCGAGCTCCCCGACTGAGCACGATCCGGAATCCAGCGGGATGAGCCCTCGCCGCATGATGTGCGGCGGGGGCTTTCCTGTTTTGAGATGCGCGCGCGCCAGGGTGGATCAGAACCGCACCTTCCGGTGTCACACCACCGCTTTTCGCCGGCATCCGCGCAATGCCCCGCGCGCTGCCCATCTTACCGCCGCGATCCGTCCCGATCATGCGTACTTCATCCACCGCCCTGCTTGCAGTGCTGTCGCTGGCGGCCGCCCCGGCCTTCGCGCAGTCCATTCCCGCGAACCCCGGCTTCGAGGAGGGCGCGGAGTTGACGGCGTGGCGGCTGCTGCCGGCGCCGCACTACGCCGTGGCGCTGGATTCGGTGGATGCCCGCGAGGGGCGCCGGGCCGCGCGCGTCACCGGCCAGCCGGGCGGCACCCCCGCCGAGTTCGGCAACCTGCTGCAGGCGGCGGATGCGGCGCCGTACCGCGGCAAGCGCGTGCGCTACCGCGCGTGGGTGCGCACACAGCTGGCGCCGGGGATGAACCGCGCCGGCATCTGGCTGCGCGTGGACCGGGCCGAGGGGCGCAGGGGCTTCTTCGACAACATGGAGGCGCGCCCGATCCTGGGCACCACCGGGTGGCGCGCGTACGAGATCGTGGGCGACGTGGCGCCCGACGCGCAGACGGTGCAGTTCGGGATGCTGCTGGTGGGCGCGGGGCAGGCGTGGCTGGACGAGGCCTCGTTCGAAGTGATCGGCGACGCGGCGCGGGCGGAGCCGGCCCGCCCGCTGACGGAGCGCGGGGCGGAGAACCTGGCCGCGTTCACCCGGCTGCTGGGGTACGTGCGCTTCTTTCACCCCAGCGACCAGGCCGCGGCCACGGACTGGAACGCCTTTGCCGCCGCCGGTATCCGGGCGGTGGAGGGCGCGCCCGACGCCGCGCGGCTGGCGGCGACGCTCGACTCGCTCTTTCGCCCCATCGCGCCCACCGTGGTCGTCCGCGCGGGCGATCCGCCGCTCGCCGAGGCCGCGACGGCGGGCGGCGACTCCATCCGCTGGTGGCACCACCAGGGCGTGGGGCTCAGCCAGCCGTCCATCTACCGCAGCGTGCGCGCCTCCCACGCCGCCACGGGCGCGCTGCCGGACACCGTCCCCGATCCGCGCCGCCCGCTGCGGGTGCGGCTGGGCGGCGGGGTGAGCGCCATCGTCCCCGTCTCCCTCTACACGCAGGACGGCGCCACGCTCCCCCGCGTGGCCGCAGTGCCGGACCCGGAGCCGTTCGTGCCGGGGACCGGTGACGACCGCGCGACGCGGCTGGCGGCGGTGGCCATCGGGTGGAACGTGTTCCAGCACTTCTATCCGTACTTCGACGTGGTGGACGCGGACTGGGCCGCCGAACTGCCGAAGGCGCTGCGGGGCGCCGCGGAGGCGGCCGGGGAGTGCGAGTTCCTGGGAACGCTGCGGCGGATGGTGGCCGCGCTGGACGACGGCCACGGCTCCGTGCGCCACGCATGCGAGGGCGGCCAGCGCGCGCCGCAGGTGCGCGTGGAGGCGGTGGAGGGCCGGCCCACGGTGACGGCCGTGGGACCCGGCGTGGAGGGCGTCCGCCGCGGCGACGTGGTGCTGCGCGTCAACGGGCTGCCGGCGGATTCCATCATCCGGGCGGAGGGCGAGCTGGTTTCGGCGGCGACGCCGCAGTGGCGTGACTACGTGGTCCACAGCCGCCTGCTGCTGGGGCGCGACTCGGTGGTGCGGGTGACGGTGCGGCACACCGGCGGCGACACCGCCTCCGTGACGCTGCGGCGCCTTCCCCCGGCCGAGGTGCCGGAGGGGAAGCCGGAGCCGGTGGCGCAGGTGCGGCCGGGGATCTGGTACGTGGACCTGGACCGGGTGACCAACGAGCAGCTCCAGGCCGCGCTTCCCGACCTGGAGCGCGCGGCGGGGCTCGTCTTCGACCTGCGCGGCTATCCCGACGGGCTGAACCCCTTCGCCTTCTTTTCGCACCTGATCCGCGAGCCGGGGACCAGCGCGCAGTGGCAGGTGCCGGTGGTCACGCAGCCGGACGACCCCGGCCAGCGCATCGTGGGGCGCGACGGGTGGAACCTGCAGCCGGCGGCGCCGTACCTGGCCGCGCCGCGCGTGTTCATCACCGACGGCCGCGCCATCAGCTTCGCCGAGTCGATGATGGGAATCGTGGAGGCGTACCGGCTGGGCGAGATCGTGGGGCAGCCCACCGCGGGCACCAACGGCAACGTGAACCCGCTGATGCTCCCCGGCGGTTACAGCGTGGGCTGGACGGGGATGCGGGTGCTGAAGCACGACGGCTCCACGCACCACGGCGTGGGCATCCACCCCACGGTGCCGGTGCAGCGCACGCGCGCCGGCGTGGCTGCGGGCCGTGACGAGCTGCTGGAGCGCGCGCTGGAGGTGGTCGCCCGGTCCGGCGCGCGGTAGGCTGAAACGCCACCCGGTGCGGCGCTTGCGGGCGGTCGGGGGACGACGGTAGATCGATCGCTCCCCTCAACCGCCCAGCCACCGTGCCTGCAGCCGCATCCGTTTCGCCAAGAAGACGCCGCGTCTCCGCCGGGCTGGTGCTGGGCGTCGGGCTGGGCGGCTTCATGGACGGCATCGCCCTGCACCAGATCGCCCACTGGCACAACATGGGCTCCGCCGTGCTGCCGCCGCACACGATGGAGGCCATGCGGCAGAACATGCGGTGGGACGGGCTCTTTCACCTGGGCACGTGGCTCATCACCCTGGCCGGCGTGTGGCTGCTCTGGCGGGACGCGCGCGAGGGGACGGCGCCGCCCGCGCGCGTGTTCGCGGGGCAGATGCTGCTGGGGTGGGCGGCGTTCAACCTGGTGGAAGGCATCATCGACCATCACCTGCTGCAGCTTCACCACGTCCGCGACCTGCCGGTGCACGTTCCGCTGTACGACTGGGCGTTCCTGCTGGTGGGCGGCGTGCTGCTGGGGGCGGTGGGGTGGATGATGAGCCGGCCCCGCGGCGCTCCTTCCCGCTGACGCAAACCCTTCCGTCCCGCTTCTCTTGTTCATCGCCCACCTTCCCGCTGGCTACCTGGCGACGCGGTTCGTCCTGCGCCGCCATCCCGCGCCGGAGCCGCTGCGCCGCGGGCTGATGGCGCTGGGGATGGCGGCCAGCGTGCTGCCGGACCTGGACCTGCTCTGGTTCTACTTCGTGGACGAGCGTCGGCAGGTGCACCACGCCTATCTGCCGCACCTGCCGCTGTTCTGCCTGGCGGTGTTCGGCGTGGCTGCACTGGTGCTGCGGCTGCGCGGCGCCGGACGCACCGCGTGGCTGGCGATGATGGTGCTGGCCGTGAACGTGATGCTGCACCAGGTGCTCGATACCGTCGCGGGCGGAATTCGCTGGCTGTGGCCGTTCTCCCGCGCGGAGCTCGTCCTGGCGCACGTGCCGGCGCGGCACGACGCCTGGGTGCTGAACTTTGTCCTGCACTGGAGCTTCGGGCTGGAGCTGGTGATCCTTGCCGCGGCGCTCGCGGTGGGGTGGAGCGCGCGACGGCATCCGCCCGGCGCCGCGCGAGTACCGCGCTGACCGATTCCCCCGTCCGTACGAAGCGGCAGGCCGAGCATCCGGCCTGCCGCTTTCCCGTTCCGCCAATCTTGACAGACGGCGTGCCTCGCATGTACACTCTGTTCACCTCCTGCGCAGGCCAGAAGCGGCCTTCGCGTCACACGGTTTCCACGCACATCCGCAGCGGATGAACCGCCGCGCACTCCGGCGCGGCGGGAGGGATTCACCGGGTCTTGACAAGGTGGGGTACTGTGTACTATATATCGTGCGGGCAGGGCGGGGGCGAGTTCCTGGAGTTCGTGCAGCTGGCGCTGTTCGAGCGCACCCGAAAGGGCGTGCTCAACGACCTCGAGCTCAAGGCCGTCGAAGATGCGCTGCTGGCCAACCCGCGGGCGGGGGTGGTCATGGTCAACACGGGCGGCGTGCGCAAGGTGCGGGCGGCGCAGGAGCAGCGGGGCAAAAGCGGCAGCGCGCGGGTGGCGTACCTGTACGTCCCGGAGCAGGCGACGGTCTACTTCATCCTCGCCTTTCCCAAGAACGTGCAGGGCAACCTTACCGCCGCGCAGAAAAAGCAGGTGCGCGCCGTGGTGGCGCAGATCAAGGGCGAGGACTGGCCGCGCAGGCGGCTGGTAAACCGGGTGCAGGTCCACTAGGGGGAGCAAGCAATGGCCAGCAACAACGACGACGCGGTGCGGGTCACCGACCAGAACTTCGGCGACCTGCTCATCGAGGGCCTCAACGAGGCCCTGGCCGTCAGCCGCGGCGAGCGCGAGCCCGCCCGCCGCGTGCGGCGGCTGGTGAGCGCGCGCGAGGCCGCGGTGCAGCCGCCGCGCCCGTGCCAGGCGCAGTGCGTGCAGCAGATCCGCGAAAAGCTGGGGCTTTCGCAGGCGGTGTTCGCGCGGGTGCTCAACGCCAGCGCCGAGACCGTAAAGGCGTGGGAGCAGGGCAAGCGGCAGCCCGACGGCATGGCGCTCACCCTGCTGGAGATCGCCGAGACCCACCCCGAGGCGCTGCTGTCGCGCGTGGGCACCCGCGCGGCCGCGCGCCCGCGGCGCAAGGCCGCCGCGGAGCGGTAGCCGCGGCGGACGGGACCGCGGCCCATCCACGGGCCTGGACGGTGGCCGTGGTCGGAGCGACGGCGGATGCGAACGCAAAACGAGCCGCCCGGTGCGCCGGGGCGGCTCTTCGTCGTTTTGATCCGCCGGATGCGCTACTTGGTCCAGTACATGATCACGCCGCAGCCGGCGGCGTCCAGCATGTAGCGGGCGGGGATGGCGCTGCCGTAGTACACCTCTACCCCCACCAGCGACCGCGGCGACGAGACCACGCGGCCGCCGCCGCGGAACATCATGGACTGAAACCCCATGCGGCTGCTTCCCGTCTGCGCCAGCGCGCCGTCGATGACGATGGCGGGAAAGCACCCGCCCCGCATGCGAATGCCGCCTCGGTCGGTGCGCACGCCCCGCACGTGGTGAAAGATGTCCTGCACGCTGAAGGGGTTCATCCGCTCGATGTCGTGCTGCTCCAGGAACACGGCTTCGCGCAGCCCCTCGGGGCCATAGTGGTCCCGCCGCTCGTAGAAGCCCGACTGCTCCAGCCGCTCGTAGCGGGGAATGCCGGTGACGGTGAGCGGCTCCAGCTGCACCGTGCTGGCGCTCAGCCGCAGCTCCACCTCCAGCAGGCCGGTGCTCACCAGGTCGATGGAGCGGCTGGTGGCGTCGCGGTAGCCCAGGCGCGAGGCATGAATGCGGTACAGGCCGGGGGCGGGCGCCTGCAGCACGAACACGCCGCGGCCGTCGCTCACCGCGCGGTGCACCGGCTGGCCCTGCTCGTTCAGCAGCTGCAGCGTGGCGCCGGCGATGGGCGCGCGGCTTTCCGCGTCGCGCAGCTGGCCTTCTACCCGCTGCGCGTGCAGTGCGCGTACGTCACACGCCAGGAGCAGCAGAACGGCCGTGGCAGCCTTGATCCAGAAACGAACGGCTCCCGCTTCCATGCGCATGGGATACACCGGTTCCTCCTTCCGCACCGAGTGAGGGGGTCCAGCCCGGGCCTGCGGCGTTCAGATGGGCGTACATACTATCGACAGGTGACGCAAAGTTCCATCGCGGAGGCAAGGGTATGATGATGCCGGGCGTCACACCCACGGATACGGTGTCAGGGGTGGCGGAACAGACGTTGCCATCCAGATTTCTCTGACGTTGGCAGCATGCCAGGAGCTCGCTCGGCGAGATCGGAATGATTACGACGAACTCGGTGATCCACAGCGATCCAGACATCCTGGGCGGCATCCCCGTCTTTGTCGGGACGCGTGTGCCGCTGCAGAACCTGATCGACTATCTCTCCGCCGGTGACAGCCTGGAGGATTTTCTCCGGTTGTTTCCCACCGTGACCCGGGAGCAGGCGACCGCCGCCCTCGCCGAAGCCGCCGACGCCCTGGAGCAGCTTGCGAGCGCTGCTTGACGAGCAGGTGCCGGTTGAACTCGGTGCGCTCATGCGCCAGGCCAATTGGAGGCATGACGTTCATACGGTCGCGGACATGGATTGGAAGGGCCTCAAGAATGGGGCGCTCCTCCGAGAGATGCGCGCGGCCGGCTTCGGTGCGCTCGTGACCATCGACCGCAGAATCGAATATCAGCAGAACATCCCTCGTTCGGGCATTGCGCTGGTCGTGCTTCACTCGTTTCGCGCGCGCATCGCCGAACTTGCTCCGCTGGCGCCGGACGTCGCGGCTGCGCTGGACGTGATCCAGCTTGGCGAGATCATTCACCCGCAAGCCCCCACGGTAGACGAGCCGATGCAGCGGCGCGGGTAGCGGAACAGACGTTGCCGCGTAGATTGCGCGTGTCTTGGCGGGGGCGACGGGACAGGGCGCCCCGCGGAGGTCGTAAACCCTGAGGGAGGTGGAGGATGCCGTTCACACTGCCGGATCTGCCGTACGCGCACGATGCGCTGGAGCCGCACATCGATGCCCGCACGATGGAGATCCACCACGGAAAGCACCACAAGACCTACGTCGACAACCTGAACGCGGCGCTGGAGAAGCACCCCGAGTTCAACGCCGGCGACGACATCGAGGCGCTGATGCGCCGCTTCGACGAAGTGCCCGAGACCATTCGCACCGCGGTGCGCAACAACGGCGGCGGGCACGCCAACCACAGCCTGTTCTGGCAGGTGATGGGCCCCGGCGGCGGCGGCGAGCCCACGGGCGCCATCGCCGAGGACATCAAGAACACGTTCGGCAGCTGGGACGCGTGCAAGGAACAGCTGATCAACGCCGGCAAGGGCCGCTTTGGCAGCGGGTGGAGCTGGCTGGTGGTGGACGAGGGCGGCAAGCTGCAGGTGACCGACTCGCCCAACCAGGACACGCCGCTCATGCAGGGGCAGACGCCGCTGCTGGGCATCGACGTGTGGGAGCACGCGTACTACCTGAACTACCAGAACCGGCGCCCGGACTACCTGACCGCCTGGTTCAACACCGTCAACTGGGACTTCGTCAACCAGCGCTACGAGACGGCCCGCGGCCACTCCTGACCGCCCGCTGACGATCCCTCGAGAACGAAGCCCCCGCCGGTTCCTCCGGCGGGGGCTTCGTGCGTCCGGTGTGTCTCTGGTCCTGCAGATCATTATCCGCCTTGTAATTCGAAGAAAATCCACGCGTTCCACACGCCCCAAGGATGACCCGGCGGATGGAAAACACGAGCACTTATCGGGTGGGATTACGGTCCCATCGACAAGATCGGACGGAACGGCGAGCGTGACACCGCACCGTATCAGCCGATGGATGTCTCCACGTGCCCTTGCGCAAGCTACCATATCCCGCACATAATTGATCCACGCAACATCTCTCCCGGCTGCACCCCCATCCTTTCCAAGAGGGCACATGAGGTACACCACATCCGTTCCCGCCGCCATTCTCACCCTGCTGGCGGCGGCCGCCTGCGACTCCACCCCGCCCGTGGGCCCCGACGCGCGCGATGCATCGCTGAACCGGGCCGCGCCGCAGGGGGCCCTGCACACGCCCGACGACGAATTCGCGCGCGTGGCGCGGGCGGAAGTTCCCGGGTTTGCCGGGTTCTACCTGCAGAACGACGGCACCCCCGTGGTGCGGCTGGTGGACCCGTCGCAGCGCGGGGCGGCGCAGCGGTACCTTGCGCAGCACTTCGTCCGCGCACGCGGCGGACGGCACGCGGGCGCGCCGCAGCAGCCGGTGTTCGTACAGGCGGCGTACGACTTTGCGCAGCTGCGCGACTGGTCCGAGGCGCTGCACCCCCTGCTGGGCCGGGGCGACGTGTTCCTGATCGACGTGGACGAGGCGCAGAACCGCGTGCTGGTGGGCGTCGCCGACGCCACGGCCATCGCCGCGGTGCGCGCGCAGGCCGCCAGCCTGGGGATGCCGGCGGCCGCCCTGCACGTGCAGACACAGCCGCGCCCGCAGACGCGCGCCACGGTGCGCGACCGGTTCACGACCGTGGTGGGCGGAATCCAGATCGCGTTCGGCGGCTACGTGTGCACGCAGGGCTTCAACGCCAAGCGGGTTTCCAACGGCGCGTCCATCTTCGTGACCAACGCGCACTGCACCACCACCCAGTACGCCACGGACGGCGTCACCATCTACCAGAACACCGTCGCGGCCGGCAACGCCGTGGGCGCCGAGGTCGCGGACCGCGGCATGTACGCCTGCGTGACCGGCGTCGCCAGCTGCCGGCGCGCCGACGCGGCCTACATCAGCCACAACGGCACGCGCACCATCGGCCAGGGCGGCATCGCGCGGACGGCGTGGGCCACGGGCGGACCGGCCAGCCTGACGGTGACCGGCGAGTACGACATCATCGGCCGCTACACGGGCACGCTGCCGGTGGGCACCTACCTGGACAAGACCGGCCGCACCAGCGGCTCCACGTACGGGCAGGTCACCAACTCGTGCGTGACCATCGGCAACCTGCGCTGCCAGGACATCTCCAAGGTGTGGTCCGAGGGCGGCGACAGCGGCTCGCCGGTGTTCGTGTACATCGGCGGCAGCGGCGCGGCGGAGAACGACGTGCAGCTTCACGGCGTGATGTGGGGCGGCCCGGGGACCGACTACACCACCACGTACTCCAGCCGCCTGGTGGGCATCGAGGCCGACCTGGGCGCGCTCAACAGCCTGTGCCGCCCGGGCTACGGCTGCTGATCCCGCCAGGCGTCGGCTGACTCCGTGCAGGGCATGGGCAGCCCCGGTGAGGCGGAGCCCGCGCGCGGTGGCGGGTCTCCGCGGCCGGACCGGGCGCTGTCCGGCGTGATCGCCGGCGTGGAGCCGGGCGGCGGCACCGCGCGGGTAACGGTGGAGGTGTACCGGCCGAGTGCACCCGGCGAGCGGGTAATCCTGCTGCTTTCGCCGGGGACGGAGATCGCCGTCCAGCGGTCGGACGGGACGAGCCGGCCGGGAGAGGTGCGCGACCTGGCTTCCGGGGCGCGCATCGAGGCACGGCACGCGGGCGCGGAGCTCCGCTCGCTTCCGCCGCAGTACCACGCCACCCGCATCCGGGTGCTCGCCGGTCCCTGATCCCCGGGGCCGCCGGGCGTCGGCGACAGCGGGAGGGGCCCAGCCGCAATGCGGCCGGGCCCCTCCTCGTCGTGGGAGATCCCCTCCGCGAAACGATGCTGGAGCCCAGGAGAGTGCGACGCGTCTACCCTTGTGCCGGAGCTGGCGGATGGAGGGAACGGCACGAGCGAACTCCGTTGACTCTGCTGACTCTGTGTGAAACCTGTTCTTTGTGCGGAGACGGGAAGAGATCCGACCGGGCGCCGGGCAGTCTCCGCCGCCCGTGTCAACGATTGTATGGCGCCCGCGCCCGCTGGCGTGTAGCCTGTACGGCAAGCCCGCTCCACCCCTCCCCGTCCCCCACCGTCATCTCCATGCCCCTCACCATCGGCGTACCCACCGAAACCGCGCCGGGAGAGCGCCGTGCCGCCCTGGTCCCCGACGCCGTCGCCCGGCTGGTAAAGGCCGGTGCGGAGGTGGTCGTCCAGTCCGGCGCGGGCCAGCAGGCGTACGTGCCGGATGCCGCGTACGAGGCCGCCGGCGCCCGCATCGGCGCGCGGGGGGATGCGTGGGGGGCGGAGGTGGTGGCGCGGGTGCAGGGCCCCGCGGCCGAGGACCTGCCGCTGCTGGGTGCCGGCCGCACCCTGATCGGCTTTTTGCGCCCGCTGGACGACCCGCGCGGGATGGCGGCGCTGGCGGCCACCGGCGCCACCGCGCTGGCGATGGAACTGGTGCCGCGCACCACCCGCGCGCAGAAGATGGACGCGCTGAGCGCCATGGCCACCGTCGCCGGCTACCGCGCCGTGCTGCTGGCGGCGGAGGCGCTGCCCAAGTTCTTTCCGCTGCTCACCACCGCCGCGGGTACCGTCCGCCCGGCGAAGGTTCTCGTCCTTGGCGCGGGCGTCGCGGGGCTGCAGGCGATCGCCACGGCGCGGCGGCTGGGCGCGGTGGTGAGCGCCTACGACGTGCGCGCGGCGGCGGCGGAGGAGGCGCGCTCGCTGGGCGCCACCTTCGTGCAGCTGGAGCTGGATACCGTCGGCGCGGAGGGGGGCGGGGGATACGCCGCCGCGCTGGACGAGCAGCGGCAGCGCCGGCAGGTGGAGCTGCTGGCCGAGCACGTGGCGGCGTCGGACGTGGTCATCACCACCGCGCTGATCCCCGGCCGTCCCGCGCCGCTGCTGGTGTCGGAGGAGGGCGTGCGGCGGATGGCGCCGGGCTCCGTGGTCGTGGACCTGGCCGCGCCCAACGGGGGCAACTGCGCGCTGACGCGGCCGGGCGAGGTGTTCGACGCCGGCGGCGTGCGCGTCTTTGGCCCGCTGAACCTGCCGGCCGAGATGCCGCTGAACGCCAGCCAGATGTACGCCCGCACGCTGTCCGCCATGATCCTGGAGTGGATCCGCGACGGCGCGTTCGCCCCGCCGCCGGACGACGACATCTTTCGCGCGGCGTGCGTGGCCCGCGGCGGCGAGGTGGTGAACGACCGCGTCCGCGCCATGCTGCACCCCGCGCCCGCCTGATCCAACCGAGCCCATCCATCCCGCCCCATCCCCTCCCACCCCTCCGGAGCCGATGATCATCACCCTGCTGTTCGTGTTCGTGCTGGCCGCGTTCGTGGGCTACGAGGTCATCACCCGCGTGCCGCCGCTGCTGCACACACCGCTGATGAGCGCCACGAACGCCATCTCCGGCATCTCCCTCGTCGGATCGCTGGTGCTGGCGGGGGCGGACCGCGGAACGCCGGCCACCATCATGGGCTTCATCGCCGTCACCGCGGCCACGGTCAACGTCGTCGGCGGGTTCCTGATCACCGACCGCATGCTGAAGATGTTCCGCCGCCGCCTTCCCGGCGGCGGGGACGGAAAGGGGCCGGAGGAAGGGGCGCCCCGATGATCGTCCTCCTGCAGGTGGATCCCGCCGGGGCGCACGGGACCGGGATCGCGACGGACGCGCGCGGGATCGCCATCCAGCTTACCTACCTGGCCGCGGGGGTGCTGTTCATCCTGGGCCTGCGGTCGCTGACCCGGCCGGACCGGGCGCAGCGGGGAATGCAGCAGGCGGCGCTGGGAATGCTGCTGGCCATTATCGGCACGCTGCTGCACCACGACATCGTACGCTACGACTGGATCATCGGCGGGCTGCTGCTGGGCACGGCCATCGGCTACCCGCTGGGGATGTTCGTGCCGATGACCGCCATGCCGCAGCGCATCGCCGTCAGCCACATGTTCGGCGCGCTGGCGGCGACGCTGGTGGGCGTGGCGGAGTACTGGCTGCTGCGCGGCGACGTGCCGCGGCCCATCATGGCGGCGCTGGGGTTCGAGGTGCTGTTCGGGGCCATCACCATCACCGGCAGCTTCATGGCGTTCGGCAAGCTGCAGGGCTTCATCACCGGCACCCCCATCACCTACCGCGGGCAGAACGCCACCAACCTGGTCCTGTTCGCGGCCACGGTCGGCCTGTTCGCCTTCCTGGTCTTTCGCCCCGGCACGCCGGCGCTGTTCTACGCGATGGTGGCGTGCGCGCTGGCGATCGGGGTGCTGATGGTGCTGCCCATCGGCGGGGCCGACATGCCGGTGGTGGTCTCGCTGCTGAACTCGTACGCGGGGCTGGCCGCGGCGGCCACGGGGTTCGCCATCGGCAACACGGTGCTCATCGTCTGCGGCGCGCTGGACGGCGCCAGCGGCCTGCTGCTGAGCGTGCTGATGAGCAAGGCCATGAACCGCAGCTTTCGCAACGTGCTGTTCGGCGCGTTCGGCGCCGCGCCGGAGGGGGGCGCCGCGGCGGCCGGGGCGGCGGACCGGCCCGTGCGCGCCACCACGGCCGAGGACGCGGCGGTACAGCTGGCGTTCAGCCGGCTGGTGGTGGTGGTGCCCGGGTACGGGATGGCGGTGGCGCAGTGCCAGCACCAGGTGCGCGAGCTGGCGGGCCTGCTGGAAAAGCGCGGCGCCGAGGTGAAGTACGCCATTCACCCCGTGGCCGGGCGAATGCCGGGGCACATGAACGTGCTGCTGGCCGAGGCCAACGTGCCCTACGACCGGCTGTTCGACCTGGACGAGATCAACGACCAGTTCGACCACGTGGACGCGGTGCTGGTGATCGGCGCCAACGACGTGGTGAACCCGGCGGCGCGCACGGACCCGGCGAGCCCCATCTACGGGATGCCGATCCTGAACGTGGACAGCGCCCGGAGTGTGATCGTGCTCAAGCGCAGCATGGCGGCGGGATACAGCGGCGTGGAGAACGAGCTGTTCTACAACCCCAAGACGGAGATGCTCTTCGGGGACGCGAAGAAGAGCATCGAGACGCTGGTGGCGGAGGTGAAGGCGCTGTAGCGAAGCGCTCCGGGCACAAAAAGAATATGGGTGCCGCGTGCTGCCCCTGCACTGGATCACGCTAATCCGTCGCCAGCAAACGTGGAGCAACTTCCTCGGCTTCCAGCAACGAGCCGTCCCCCAGAGCCAGCCAGGTGTGCCCTTCGCACCTGACGACTGCGTAGCCCGGGCGGCAGGTGCGAACACGTGAGCGCAGCGCACGCAATCCAGCCCCAAGCCCCTCCGCTGCCGTAATCCGGTGTACGTACCGGGAGCAGCTTTCCCGATACAGGCATCTGCGTCTCCACGCCGCCGGCCATGTGATCCAGTACACGCGGATTACGAGCAGCAGGAGCGATTTCACCGCCGAAACACGGCCATGGAAACCGAGCGGCTCGAGGGGGGCACGGCGCCAATGCCAAAGCAGCCGTCGGTTCCCGCGACGTGCGTTTCGACCTGTTCCAGGCGCACGTACTCCCACCCCTGGCCCGCATTGGTGGCGATGAGCGCCTGGAGCTGAGACGCGGCGGCAGGAGCCCCCTCATTGTTCGCGATGTTCGCGGTGAACGGGATGACGCGGTATTCCATGGTGACCTCGGAATAAGGGGAAGAGACAAGGGTGCGGACGGAGTAATCTGCCGCACGCCCACTAGGTCGGACGGGACAGCGTCTTTTCTCACTTCGAACTTCGATCTCCGGGTCCACGACAAGAAGCGGCGGCCGCTGATCGGGTTCTGCCTGCACCAGACGATACGGACGCGGTGCTGGTAATCGGCGCCAACGACGTGGTGAACCCGGCGGCGCGCACGGACCCGGCCAGCCCCATCTACGGGATGCCGATCCTGAACGTGGACAGCGCACGGAGCGTGATCGTGCTCAAGCGCAGCATGGCGGCGGGATATTCGGGCGTGGAGAACGAGCTGTTCTACAACCCCAAGACGGAGATGCTCTTTGGCGACGCGAAGAAGAGCATCGAGACGCTGGTGGCGGAGGTGAAGGCGCTGTGAAGCGTGCGTGAGTCCGGATGGGTGGTGGAATGGCGAACGAACGAAGCCCGCCGGAAACTCCGGCGGGCTTCGATCCATCCGCATGAGGTTGGATCCTTGGTCCGGGGATCAGGACGGGCCCCCGTCCGGTTCGCCCGACGCGCCTTCCGGCCGCATGGCTTGAACCAGCCGGCCGTAGATCAGGTGGCCGATCTCGGTATCTCCGAACCAGGCGACACCGGGCAGGTATCCCCACCGCTCGAAGCCCTGGCTGTTCATCAGGGACTGGCTCGGTTCGTTTCCCTGGAGCACGAGCGCGAACAGCACGCGAAAGTCCAGCCGTACGCAATCCGTGACCGCATGGCCGATGAGCGCGGCTGCAATGCCGCGCCGCCGGTATGCACCGTCGACGTAGTAGCTGATCTCCGCCGTGTGGCGGAAGGCGGCCCGGCCCGGACGATACGGGCTGAGGGAGCACCACCCCGAGACACGGCCGTCGAGCTCGGCGACGTAGATCGGATAGCTGTCGGCGCCGTGGCTGTCGAACCACGCCTGACGTGACTCGACGGAAACCGGCGTGAGGTCACCAGTCTGAAAGCCGGCCTCGACGGCCTGGTTGTAGATGCTGACGACGTCCGGCAGGTCGGACGGGACTGCGGATCGAATCCTCATGGGTTGTTCACGCGTGGAACGCACGGATATGGGTGGGATCGGTGGCGGCTCCGCTCACGCGGCCAGGTGCAGGTGCCTGAGGGTCGGACTCGGAGTGTGCGAGAATCCAGGCGTTGCCGTTCTCTACCGCCGCACGCAGCTGCTCGATGGAGATGGGCTGGCGCCGGAGGTTGCGGTGCCAGGTTTCGAAGGCCTCGTGGATGTCGTTGGCCGCGTCGGGCTCGTTGGTCAGCACCAGCGCGCGGTAGTTCCGCCGCGTGTTGGTGAACACCAGCATGACGTGGCGACGATCGAAGACCAACACGTGCATGCCCCATTGCCAGATGGGCGCTCCGCGCAGGTTGTAGAACGCGTTGCCGTCCGCCCCGGCCGCCATCGCCTGGGCCTGCCTCTCGATCCACCGGGTGTACTCGGCCACCTGATCGCGGATCTGGCTGAGCGGCACGTGCTGGTCGTCGTACAGCCCGGCGAGCTCCGACGGCATCAGGAAATCGATGTACCGCGTGACGTAGAAGTGGTCCTGCTTGAGCCGTTCGCTCAATGAGTTCCACCAGCGCGCCAGCTTGTCTTTCTCCGTCGGCTTCTGCGCCGCGTCGGCGTTGATGAGGTTGAGCCCTCCGTAGTACTCCAGCGAGCTCTCGCTCGCGTCCAACAGCGCGGCCGCCCTGCTCAGCACGTCCGCGGGGGTACGCAGGTACTCCACGTCTCGCTTTTCCTTGAGCGCCTCCACCTCGTGGTGCAGCCGCAGCATCTCCCGCATTCCCGCGATGGCGGCCGCCAGCAGGCTCACGATCGCGAACGCCAGCCCCACCCGCCACCAGCCGATGTTGGAGCTCAGCTCGAACAGGTCCGCGCTGATTCCCGCGATCACCGCCACGACGGTGGCTACGCTCGCGCCAATGAGGTACAGTTTGCGGATCGGAAGCCGGTTCGGTTCGTCGGTCATGGGCGTGCGAAGAAGCAGGAAGATGAAAGGCAGGTCCGGCTGCGCTGGCGACGCGCCCTTTTGTCCGCGCAGCGGAAGGGACGAAGCGGCGACGGAGCCCTGGCGTAGCGGCGAGGCACCGGGGCTTGCGGCCGCGGCTCAAAAGGTCGGGAATAGATCCCGCGTACGCATTGTAAGCTGCTACTTTTTACGTATCAAGGGAACATCTGTAGATGTGCCCGCCACACGAATCGTCCTTCTCGTGACGGACGCAGTGCGGCGAATTCACTTCGGTTGCGGTCCGGAGGACGGCTGGCGGCCGTCCGGTGCGGGATCGACACGCCGCTGGCGCGGGGATGCCGGCCGCGACATTATGGACATGCACGCCGGGTGGCCCGGCGGCGGGTGACTGAACAGGCTTCCTTCCACCGGAATCGGCATGGTGAGCATCCTACTCTTTCTGGTGATCGGGCTTTCGGCGGGCGTGCTCTCCGGGCTCTTCGGCATCGGCGGGGGCGTGCTCATCGTACCGGCGCTGCTGCTGCTGGCCCGCATGCCGCCCGTGCTTGCCACGGGCACCTCGCTGGCGGCGCTCCTGCTCCCCGTCGGCGCGCTGGGGGCGTGGCAGTACTACAAGAATGGAAACGTCAACATGACTGCCTCGCTGTGCATTGCGCTGGGCCTGGCGGTGGGCGCGTACTTCGGCGCACGCTACGCCCAGGGAATGTCGCCGCTGGCGCTGCGACGCGCGTTTGCCGTGTTCCTCGGGCTGGTCGCGGTAAAGATGTGGTGGGGCTGATCTCACGTCCCGGGGATGCGCCGCGCGGGGCGGACCACGCGAAAGGGGCGGCCCCTGGTTGAGGCCGCCCCTCGCCCGTTGCCGCGAGTTTCGTTACGAGCCGCAGTAGCAGCAACGCGTGGAGACGTTGCACGCCGAGATGCCCGACGGGAATCCGTAGTACCTGCACGCGTACGCGCATGCCGCCTGCGTGCCGCAGCTGGCCCACCCTCCCGATTCCTGGCATTCCAGCGTGGGCTCGGCCGGGGGCGTATTGGGGATGCGCGCGCCGGCCGCGGCGGTCGTGAATCCGAACGTCAGCGCCAGGCCCGTTCCAACCACGAAGACCGTCCTCGAGATTGCGTGCAGCGTAACCATGCTTGCTCCTGGATCAGGTGGTGGGTAGGGGAGGACCCGGCCCTCCCGCGTCTGCGGCTGGCGCGGGCGCGGGATATGCTCGCCCGCGCACTCGAGATGCTGCCTGGCCGCCGCCGATTCAATATCCAGGACCTCATACGTTTCGCGCAAGATTGTGCATTGGCCGCTATCGGGCCGGTGTCGGTTTCAAGCGCAGCCTGGCCCCGGGTGGAGCGGTGTGGACAACGGGCTGTTCTACCGCGGGAGACGGAGATGCTCTTCAGCGACGCGAAGAAGTCGGTCGAGACGCGGGTGGCGGAGGTGAAGGCGCTGTAGACGGATGCCGGCGCGGGCGTTCTCTTGCACACACACGCTTTCTCGTGCCGAATGGCGGATCCACCCAGGCAAGGAGCGCGGACGTGAGCGTCGTGGAATCGGCCACCCGGCTTTTCGATCTGCTGGCGGCAAAGGACGACACCTTCACCCGGTACCTCCGTCCGGGGCTGGCGGAAGACCGCATCCGCGAGATCATGGCGCCCACGGGCGTGGAGCTTCCGCGGGAGGCCGTCGACTTCTACGGCCGGTTCAGCCTGCCGCGCGGCTATCAGTACTCCGAGGACCAGCCGACCCTGTACGGCATCTACTGGCTGCTCAGCCTGGAGGATGCCGTCGAGCAGTACGGCGCCCAGAAGCGGGATGGGCTGTACCAGTCGCCGGAGAAGGTGGCCGCCGGCGGCACGGGCTGGTTTCCGCTGCTGCAGGAGGACGCCAACTTCTACATGCTGAACACCGCCCACGCGGACGGGGGCTCGTGTGCCATCCTCACCGTATCCGAGTACGCCGACGTTCGAACGGCCTTCGTGAGCATGGAGGCGATGTTCGACACGCTGTACCACTGGGTGCGTGAGGGCGCGCTGCCCGTGGAGGCGGGGCACGTGGCCGGAGACTACGAAGGCGACCCCGTCCGCGTCGCGGAGATCGCCGCGCGGTTCAATCCCGGCGTGGGGCTGTGGGTGGTCCGGTAGCGTTGGAAGGCGGCTTCGCGGGCGGGATTCACCGGCTTCAGGCGCGAGTGGGGCGAAACCGGGCTCGCTGGCAGAGGGCTGGGGAGAGGCCCTGCCGGGCGCAGTTCGATTCCGTTCGTCGATTCCCGATGCCGGCGGCACCACCAACCTCCCCCAGCAGTTTTGGGGGAGGTGGCGAGCCTAAGCGAGCCGGAGGGGGCGCCCGCGGAATGGCACACAGCCACCGCAGCGCGATCGTATTTTCCCCTCTCGCCGCAGAGCGAGGGGGGAGGATCAGGGGAGGGGCCCTGCCGGGCGCAGTTCGATTCCGTTCGTCGATTCCCGATGCCGGCGGCACCGCCAACCTCCCCCAGCAGTTTTGGGGGAGGTGCGAGCCTAGGCGAGCGGAGGGGGCGAGCCCCTCGCGCATGCCCCGTCCGAAGCGCGATCGAATTCTCCCCTCTCCGCGAGGAACGAGCGGGGAGGGGCCGGGGGAGGGGCCCCCCGCCGGGCCCGACTCCCGCTGACACGATCGAAGCTCATCCACACCCACGACGGATCTGCATGGCGGACGAACCACTCTGGAAGGTGCACGACCAGGCGCGGCGGCTGGCCGAGCTTACGGCCGACGAGGCGTCGCTCAAGGAAGCGCCGCTGCGGCAGGACGTGCGCTCGCTGGGCCGGCTGCTGGGCGACGTGATCCGCGAGCAGGAGGGCGACGCCATCTTTGGCGCCGTCGAGGAACTGCGCCACCTGGCCATTCGCCACCGCGAGATCGAGGGCGGCGACCCCGCGCCACCGGCTGAATCGGACGACGAGCCCATGCGCCGCGCCGAGCAGCGGGTGGACGGCATGGCCGTGGCCGACGCGTACCGGCTGACGCGCGCGTTCGCCATCTACTTCGAACTCACCAACCTCGCCGAGACCAACCACCGCAAGCGCCGCCGCCGCGCCACCGCCCTGGACGCCGACCAGGCGCCGCAGCCCGGCACCTTTCGCGGCACCCTCGTCCGCCTGCGCGACGCCGGGCTGAGCCTGGACGCCGTGCTCCGGCACCTGGCCCGCATCTCCGTGGTCCCCGTCTTTACCGCGCACCCCACCGAGGTGTCGCGGCGCACCGTGCTCTTCAAGCGCCGCCGCATCGCCGACGCGCTGGAGCGGCTGGACCGCCTGCCCCTGACCGACACCGAGGCCTCCGTCGAGGAGTCCGCCATCGCCGCCGAGATCACCGCCATCTGGCAGAGCGACGAGGTGCGCCGCCGCCAGCCGTCGGTGACGGACGAGGTCAAGATGGGGCTGGACTACTATCCCGGCGTCCTCATCCCCACGCTCCCGGCGCTGTACTTCGAGATGGCGGACGCATTCCGCCGCGTCTACGGCCAGTCGCCGCCCGCGCGCGAGCTTCCGCAGATCGTCCGCTTCGGCTCGTGGATCGGCGGCGACCGCGACGGCAACCCGTTCGTCACCCCCGAGGTCACCCGCGGCGCGCTGCGGCTGGCCCGCGAGACCATCCTGGACTACTACGTCAAAAACCTGGAGGAGCTGTCCGAGCGGCTGAGCCCCTCCACCCTGCAGGTGCCCGTCTCCCCCGAACTGAGCGCGACGCTGGAGCGGTACGCCGACACCATCCCTTCGCTGGACCCGCATCCCGAGACCCGCTCGCCCACCGAGACGTACCGCCGCTTTCTGGGCTACGTGGGATGGCGCCTGCGCGCCGCCCGCGACGACTCGGCGAATCCGCACGCCTATCCCGATGCGGCCGCCTTCGCCGCGGACCTGCGCCTGGTGCGCGAGAGCCTGGTGCAGAACCGCGGCGACCGTCCGGCGCGGCTGCTGCTGGGCCCGCTGCTGCGCAAGGTAGAGACGTTCGGCTTTCACCTGCACGCCCTGGACGTGCGCCAGCACGCGCGCATCCACGAGCGCGCCATGGCCGAGCTGTTCGGCGGCGGCGCGGACGCCGAGTCGCCCCTCCCGGCGCCGCCGTCGGAGGATACGATGAAGCTGCTGGATGCCATGCGCACCATCGCCGAGGTCAAGCGCACGTATCCGCCCGAAGCCGTGCAGACGTACGTCATCAGCGGCGCGCGTTCGGTGGATGACATCCTGGCGGTCGTGCGCCTGGCCGAGACCAGCGGCGTGCGCGTGGCGGGAACGGAGGACGATCCTGGATTGATGCCGGTGCCGCTCTTCGAGAGCATCGAGGACCTGCGCAACGCACCGGAGATCTGCCGCGCGCTGTGGACGCGCGACGACTACGCGCGGCTGCTGGATTCGTGGGGCCGCCGGCAGGAGGTGATGCTGGGCTACTCCGACAGCAACAAGGACGGGGGGATGCTCACCAGCACCTGGGAGATCTTCAAGGCGCACCGCGAGCTGCACCGCGTGGCGCGCGACTGCGGCGTGACGCTGCGCCTGTTCCACGGCCGCGGCGGAACCGTGGGGCGGGGCGGGGGACCCACGCACCGCGCCATCACCTCGCAGCCGCCGGGCGCCTTCAGCGGCGAGATCAAGATCACCGAGCAGGGCGAGGTGCTCAACTGGAAGTACGCCGATCCCGTCCTGGCCGAGCGCAGCCTGGAGCTGATGGTGGCCGCCTCGCTGGACGCCCTGGCCCGCACCTCGTCCCCCTCGCGCGAGCAGGAAGAGCGGTGGGAGCGGGCGATGGAGGAGATGTCGGCGGAGGCGTTCGGCTTCTACCGCGAGCACGTGGCGGAGAACCCCGACATCCTGGTGTACTTTCAGCAGGGGACGCCGGTGGGCGAATTGGAGCACGCGCGCATCGGCTCGCGCCCGGCGCGGCGGGGCGAAACGCGCGGGCTTGACGACCTGCGCGCCATTCCCTGGGTGTTCGGGTGGATGCAGAGCCGCCACGTGCTCCCCGCCTGGTTCGGCGTGGGGTACGCGCTGGAGCGGTTCGCCGCGCGCGGGGCGGAGCACGAGGCGCTGCTGGGGGAGATGATGGCGGACTTCGCGCTCTTCGAGGACCTGGTGCGCAACGTGGAGATGGGGATGGCCAAGGCCGACCTTCCCATCGCCCGCCGCTACGCCGAGCTGGTGCCCGACCCGGATCTGCGCGACCGCGTGTTCGGGATGATCGTGGACGAGTTCGAGCGCACGCGGCGCATGGTGCTGCGCGTGAGCGGCCAGTCGCGGCTGCTGGAGACCAACCCCGTGCTGGCGCGCTCCATCCGCCTGCGCAACCCGTACGTGGACCCGCTCAGCCTCATCCAGGTGAGCCTCCTCCGTCGGCGCCGCGCCGGCGAAGAGGGCGACGAGCTGGACTACGCCCTCGCCGCCACCATCAACGGCATCTCCGCCGGCCTGCGGAATACGGGGTGAGGGGTTCGCCCAGCCTCTCGGCACCTTTCTGACGAAAGCAGGGGCTGTCATTCCGAGGCCCGGCCACACCGCCATTGGCCGAATGCACCGCGGGTTGCAGGGCCGAGGAATCTGCCGTCGGCTCGCGCGAGGGTGGACGCGGCAGCCCGCACGGGCACTGCGGCGACGAAACAGCCAGACAGGGCCAGTTGCCACCTCCTGACGAACGTAGGGGCTGTCATTCCGAGGCCCGGCCACACCGCCGTCGGACGATCGCGCCGCGGGTTGCAGGGCCGAGGAATCTACCGTCAGCCCGCGCGAGGGTGGACGCGGCAGCCCTCGCCATAGCCTCGGTGGCGAAACAGCCAGACAGGGCCAGTCCGGGCCGTCGCGGCAGGCCGGGAGGAAACGGAGATATAGATCCTTCGGTCGCGCGCAATCCGTCGTGTAGCTTCTGATTACACGTGGTGCGCTCCCTCAGAGGGTGTTGCCAAACCTCGCCCTGCGATTGACTTCCTGAGGGAGGCGCTGCTCCGCAACCTGCGGGTACGATGGACTTTGGCGCCGACCGAAGGATCTCGCCAGCAGAACCGAGGGGTCGGCTGCCGAGGCCGGAGGACAGTCCTTCGCGAAGGCGGACGAGGTCCTTCGGTCGCGCGCAGGTGGTTGTGTGGAATCGGGTTACCCGTGGTGCGCTCCCTCAGGAAGTCATCGCTTCGTTGCGAGCTGAAGGTTTCGCTCTGGCCGTCGCTGTGGACCTTCCTGGACGAGCCCATCGAGCTTGACCAACAACGCGGCGGAGCGCGCGCTGCGAAAATCCGTGCTGTGGCGGAAGGGCTGGTTTAGCAACACCCTCTCAGGAAGTCAAAGCGCAGAGTCAGCAGAGTAAGCAGGGTCTCGTACCGTTGCCTCTGCGCTGACGATATGGACGGGCGCGCCGGCGACGGGCGCCTCGGCCGGAACGAGGGGGGCGGGATAGATCCACTCCAGCAGCGGTGTCGTCATCACCGTGCTGGCCACGGCCATCACCACCATGATGGCGAACAGCGCGGGCGAGATCACCCCGATCTCCAGCCCCACGTTCAGGATCACCAGCTCCATCAGGCCACGGGTGTTCATCAGCACCCCGATCGCGGCGGATTCGCGCCAGTCCATCCCCGCCATCCGCGCCGCCAGCGCCGACGCGCCGAACTTGCCCGCCACCGCCACCACGATCACCAGCGCGGCGATCCCCCACATCCCGCCCCCCTGCACCATCTCCACGTGCGTGCGCAGCCCGGTGAACGCAAAGAACAGCGGAAGCAGCAGGACGACCGTCGCATCCTCCAGCCTTCCCGCCACCGCGTCGGCGACCCTCCTGCCGCGAGGCATCACCACGCCGGCCAGGAACGCGCCGAACAGCGCGTGCAGCCCCAGCGCCTCCGTGGTCCACGCCGCCGCCAGCACCACCAGCAGCACCAGCCCCAGCGCCTCGCGCTGGCGGTGCCCGTCGCCGGAAAAGCCGGCCGCCAGGCGCGCCAGCAGCGGCCGCACCCCCAGCACCATCACGGCGACGAACGCGGCCGCCCCCGCCACCATGGCCCACGGCGGCAGGGGCCCGGCCCCGGCGCGGATCAGGGCGACCACCGCCGCCAGCACGCACCACGCGATCACGTCGTCCAGCGCCGCGCAGGCCAGGGCAAGGGTGCCCAACCGCGTGTGCAGCAGCCCGCGCTCGGTGATGATGCGCGCCAGTACGGGAAACGCCGTCACGCTCATCGCCGCGCCCATGAAGAGGGCGAACCCGGTAAGCGGCACGCCCGGCGGCGCCAGCAGCGGATGCAGGTACACCGCGAGCCCTGAGCCCAGCGCAAACGGAACGGCCATGCTGGCCAGGCTGATGGACAGCGCCGCGCCGGCGCGGCTGCCCAGCTGCGTGTGGTCCATCCCCAGCCCCAGCAGGAACATGAAGATCAGCAGCCCCACCTGGCTCAGCGCGTTCAGCGCGCCCAGGCCGTCGGGGGGAAACAGGGCGCGCGACACCTCCGGGGCCGCCCACCCCAGCAGCGACGGCCCCAGCAGGATGCCGGCGACCATCTCGCCCACCACCTGCGGCTGGTGGATGCGGCGGAACAGGGCGCCCAGCAGCCGCGCCGCCAGCAGCACCACGACCACCTGTGCCAGCAGGTTGCCGACGGACATCGATCGAGTCGGGAGGGAGGGTGTGCCGTTCCGCGCGCGGAGAGGGGCGCGATGTGGCAGGGCAGGCGAGACGGTGAGAAGCACCGCGGTCAGCGCCGGGCCTTTGCGGGTTGCGGAGGATACATAAACGGGCAGCCCGACCCCTCGCAAGCCGACGGATGCCCATCGCCGATGTACGGGAAGTGCATCCGCCGCCGGCCCCGGATAGCGGAACGCCCTCCACCGTGTCGGGGAGGGCGTTCGCGTGTCTGCGTGGTGCAACGAATCCGGAGGCGCGCGGTCGCTCCGGACCGCAATCCGACGGCGCTCCGGACCCGCGGAATCCTACTCGCAGCCGCGCGTCAGTCCGCAGAGCGTATCGTCGTAGGTGCGGCACAGCTGGGCGGGGCACGACGGCGGCGCGAGCGTGGCGACGTTGGCGTGCACCGTCCCCGCGTCCTCGGCCGCGGGCGCGGTGGGAAACGATTCGACCCGCAGGTCCTCGGCATCCAGGCGCAGCTTCTTCATCGTCGGTGTCCTTCGCTGAAGTGTTCACGTGCGATTCACGTCACCACCGATGCACGACTCGCACCACTTTCCCGCCATCGTGGGAACACCTAGTGCACTCTCCATTCCCGGCCGACGCAGCCCACCCCCCCGTTTGCCGAGCCCTCGCAGTTCTCCCCCTCTCCGCGCGGAACGGGCGGAGAGGGGTCCGGGGGGAGGGGGCCCCCGCCGACGCGGTTCGCTGCCTGCCACCTTCTCGTTGTGCCCGTCATCCTCCCGCCGCTGTTACGTTCCTCCCGCTACCGCCCGTCCGCCCGGGCTGGTATCTTCGTGGGCCGCTGAAACTTCGGACCGGCGTTCGCCCGTATTCGGCGCACCGATGACCGACATCTCCAGCCCAGCTCGCATGCCCACGCGCACCCTGTTCCGCCCGCTCGCGTCCCTGCTGCTCGCCGCCGTCGCGTCCGCGTGCTCCGCGGCGGGCTCCGTCGCGCAGCCCGGCACCCCCGCCGCGCCGGCGATGGACCCGGCGCTGGCGCTGGCGACCTTCGACTCGGCGTGGAGCCGCATCCACAACAGCTACTACGACACCACCTTCAAGGGCACCAGCTGGACCGCCGTGCGCGACGAGCTGCGCCCGCGCGTGCAGGCCGCCCGCACGGAAGGTGAGGTGCGCGCCGTCATCGGCGAGATGCTGGGCCGCATCGGCGACAGCCACTTCGCGCTCATCCCGCGCGAGGCCGCCGACGCCGTCGACCCCGCGTCGGACGGCGGCGAGGGTGCCGTCCCCGCAGACGCCGGGGTGGAGCTGCGGCTGGTGGAGGGCGCCGTCACCGTCACCCGCGTGGAGGCGGGCGGCGCCGCCGAGGCGGCCGGCGTGCGCACCGGCTGGGTGCTGGAGGCCGTGGACGGGCGCGAGGTGCAGCCCTGGCTGGACGCCCTGGGCGCGCTGCAGGGCGAGGCCGCGCAGGCCGCCGGCCGGCTGGGCGTCATTGGCCGGGCGGGCGCGCTGCTGCAGGGCGGCGAGGGCGAAACCGTCCGCGCCCGCTTTCGCGGCGGCGACGGCGCGGCCGTGGAGCGCGAGCTGGCCCTGCGGCGCGTGGCGGGCGAGCCGGTGCGCTTTGGCAACCTGCCCACCATGTACCTGCAGGTGCACAGCCAGCGGGTGGATCAGGACGGCGGCTGCGTGGGCGTGGTGCGCGTGACGCTGTGGATGGCCGCCATGCGCGACGCGTGGGAGCGCGCCATGGACGAGTACGCCGGCTGCCGCGGCATGGTGGTGGACCTGCGCGGCAACCCCGGCGGCCTGGGCGGGCTGGTGATGGGCGTCTCGGGCGCCTTCCTGGACCGCAGCGTGGCGCTGGGGGTGATGAAGACGCGGCAGAACGACCTTCGCTTCGTCTCCATCCCCCGCCGCGTCACGCGCGACGCGCGGCCCGCGCAACCGTTCGCCGGGCCCGTGGCCATCCTGGTTGACGAGATGAGCATGAGCACCTCCGAGATCTTTGCCGCCGGCATGCAGGGCGTCGGCCGGGCGCGCGTGTTCGGCGAGCGCACGCCGGGGATGGCGCTTCCCGCGCTGATGGTGCGGCTCCCCAACCAGGACGTGCTGTACCACGCCGTCGCCGACTTCGTGGACCCCAACGGCGTGCGCATCGAGGGGCACGGCGCCGTGCCCGACGAGCGCGTGCCCCTTACCCGGGCCGACCTGCTGGCCGGGCGCGACCGCCCGCTGCAGGCGGCGCTGGACTGGATTCGCGGCGCATCCGCGCCGCGCTGAACCGCTTCCCCGCGTCGGGGGAGCGCACTGGCAACTTCAAAGGAGCAGGACCGATGACCGCAAGACCCGTCGGACGGCGCGTGTGGGCGCTGGCGCTGGCCGTATGCGCCTTGGCCCCGGCCCCCGCGGCCGCGCAGCAGCTTCCCCCCGCGCAGCAGCTGGTGCAGCGCTACCTGGACGCCGTCGGCGGCCGCGAGGCCATGCTGGCGGCCCACAACACCCGCACCCGCGGCACCTTCTCCATGCCCGCCGCCGGCCTGACCGGCGAGCTGGAGGTGATCTCGGGCAAGCCCAACCGCGTGGCCACCAAGGTGACCATCCCCGGGCTGGGCGACATCCGCAACGGCTACGACGGCACCACCGGCTGGTCGCTGGACCCCATGATGGGCGCGCGCCTGCTGAGCGGCGCCGAGCTCGAGACCGCGCGCGAGCAGGCCGACCCCCTGGCCAACGTGCGCGACCCGTCGGCCTTTACCTCCATGGAGACGGTCGAGCAGACCACCATGGGCGGCCAGGCGTGCTACAAGGTCAGGCTGGTGTGGAAGTCCGGCCGCGAGTCGTTCGACTGCTACGCGGTGGACGGCGGGCTGATGGTGGCCAGCGTCAACACGCAGGAGTCGCCGATGGGAAGCGTGGAGGTGGTTTCGCTGCTCAGCGACTATCGCCAGTTCGGCGGCATTCGCCTGCCCACGAAGCTCACGCAGGAGATGGCGGGCAACCAGCAGGTGATCACCGTCACCTCGGTGGAGTTCGACGTGGTGGATGACGCCGCCTTCGCCCCGCCCGCCGAGATCCAGGCGCTCAAGCCCGGCAACTGATCCGCGGCGTTCTTTCGATCGAACCATCGCCGCCCCGGACGCACGCCCGCGTCCGGGGCGGTCTTCGTTGAAGGAAAAGGAATTGGACTCACGCAGAGGCCGCAGAGGAAACCCCTCTGATACCGAATCCCGCAGTTCATTGTGAACCCAAACTTCTACTGCCGTCTCACACGGAAGGCACGGAGAGCACGGAGGAGAAACCTGTCCTCTTGTCTTCTCCGTGTCCTCGGTGTGACGCAGAATCCGGGAAAACAACACCTTCATGCGTACAGAGGAACAGAGTCAGACAGAGGAGCGAAGATGATACCCTGGCTCGCTTTCTCTGTCTGACTCTGTTCCTCTGTACGATTATTCTTTTTCAGGATCTGGTCTGAGGATGAGACGGCCTGTGGGGCATGCACGATCGGGCCGAGAATCTGGTATGAGGCCTCTGCGTCCTCTGGTGAGAACGATCTTTTGCCGAGCCGTGGATTTTCCCGGCCGTCTGCGAGACAGGAAATGTCGGGATGCATGAGATTTGCGGGTTGCTGCCCCCGTCGAACATCAACCACGAGAATCAGGAGAACCCGATGAAGAAGCTGTCGCTGGATCTGGATACACTGCGGGTGGAGAGCTTCGCCACGCAGGACGTGGAAGCCGCGCGCGGCACCGTGCGCGCCCACGACGACACCGTCGAGACGGAGAACTGCACCTTCGAGCAGACCTGCCTCATTACCACCTGCGTGTCGCTCAAGACCTGCCGGGCGGCCGGAGACAACGACGCGGCCGAGAACCGCTGACGCTCGCCGCCGGCATCGGTGCAGATGGTTGTGTCCAAAAAAGACTTCATATAGAGTAGTATACGCCGATTTCGTCGGAGTTCGTCCGGCGCATGAGGCGGGACCCGCATCGAGGGGAATCCCATGAAGAAGCTGCTGCTCGCGGTGGAGGATCTGGCCGTGGAGTCGTTCGACACGGCGGTGCCGGGGGATGGTCACGGGACGGTGAAGGGGCACGAGACGGGGATGGAGACCTGCTACGACATGGGGTGCCGGCTCAGCTACCAGACGGACTGCCACCGGTGCAACTGGGACAGCCAGCAGACCATGTGCATCTACTGCTGAACACGGGGAGCCGCCCCTGCCCGCCGGCTCCAGACCGGGCGGCAGGGGCGGATGTGCAACGTGGACGCGGAGGGCGCGCAACGCCCTCCGCGTCCTTCGCGTTGGGGGCTCCGCTCACGGGTCCTGGCGCCTGATCCCGCGTCCGGTTGGCCGTACGGCTGCTTCGCCGTATATTCGGGCACCGGCTGGCGCGGCGGGTGTACGCGGCAGCGGATTCTCTGTGGATTGATGAACGCCGGCCGTGCGCCGGCTTTTCTCGGATAGGGCTGATGGCGCGTCTGTTCCGGACCAAGGAAGAAGGCAAGAAGTCGCTCTGGGACCGCATCGTCGACGTGGCGCTCACGGACGTCACGGTGCTGGTCAAGGGGCTCGACGAGGGCTCGCTGGAGGGGCTGGAGGAAACGCTGATCGCGGCCGACTTCGGCGTGACCGCCACGCTGCGGCTGGTGGGCGTGGTCGAGACGCTGGCGGAGCGCGGCGTGGCGAAGTCGCAGCGCGACTTCCTGCGCGCCGTCCGCGAGGAGATCGAGGCCATCCTGCGCGCCGGCCGCTCCGACACCGCCCTGCGCTTCAACTACGAGGGCGGCCCCACGGTGTTCCTGGTCGTGGGCGTCAACGGGGTGGGGAAGACCACCACCATCGCCAAGCTGGCGCACCGCCTTACCCGCCAGGGGCGCAAGGTGATGATCGCCGCGGGCGACACCTTCCGCGCCGGCGCCATCGAGCAGCTCAAGCGGTGGGCGGAGCGCGTGGGGTGCGACTTCGTCGGCAGCGAAGCCGGCCGCGACCCCGCCGCCGTCGCCTTCGACGCGATGGAGCAGGCGCAGGAAAAGGGGGTCGACGTGCTCATCATCGACACCGCCGGCCGCCTGCACACGCAGACCGACCTGATGAAGGAGCTGGAAAAGGTGCAGCGCGTGGTGGCTAAAAAGCTGGACGGCGCGCCGCACGAGACGCTGATCGTGCTGGACGGCACCGTGGGGCAGAACGCCATGGCGCAGATCCGCACCTTTGGCCAGACGCTGCCGCTCACCGGCATCGTGCTCACCAAGATGGACGGCACCGCCCGCGGGGGCGTCGTGGTGGCGCTCAAGGAGGAGTTCAACCTCCCCGTCAAGTTCCTCGGCGTCGGCGAAAAGATGGACGACCTGCTCCCCTTCGAGATCGACGCCTTCGCGAAGGAAGTGCTGGAGGCCTGAAGCGGCGGGTACGGAAGACACACCCGGACGCATGAACGGACGGAAGCGCGCGCTTCCGTCCGTTCATGTTTGTGGCGATCAACCCACGGGACGCACCGTGGAAGGGGCCGCGTCGCGCGCTTGAACTGTCGCCTCACGTCCAGAAGGTGCAGCGATGGCAGTTCGTGTAGTAGCTCAGGCACTGGGGGTTGCACGTGAACTCCGCGGGATCGCCGCCAAGGCTCAGATGGCATCCGTCCGCGCAGGTGGGCTCACAGGTGTGGACCGCCGTGAACGTAGGGTCGCAACCACCCGTCTCGCAGCCGGCGTCGATGGTCTCGCAGCCTACCTGCGGACAGCTGTGCAGGCTCTCCTGCATCCCCATCACGGTGCCCAGCCGGGCACCGTTCTCCGCCGTGGCAAAGGATTCTACTTCCAGGTCGCTGATGTTGAGCTTCTTCATGGGAGGGCCTCCAGGCGTGGACGGTGGGCGTCCTGCGTGCGGATCTCGCGCGTGAGCCGCGCCGTCAGGTGGGGTGGATGAACGTTCATCCATGGCCGGCCGGGATAGGACAAATAGTAAAGCTCAAGTGCATTTTACGCAATTTGACAGGTGCGGAGACCCGTCTGCGGATGCTTGACGCCTGGTCGAGACGTGGCCGGATGATGCGCTGAGAGGCACCTTGTCCCGCCAGGGCATCCCTGCTCGTTCCGTAACTTGTGTTTGCCTTTACGGACATCAATCATTTACAATGCAACAATTGAGGGCTCTTCGGGGTCGCATACCGGTGGGCTTTCCTTCACACACACGCACACACGGGAGACGAGCGATGAAGAAGCTGAAGCTGACGGTGGACGAGCTGCACGTGGAGTCCTTTCGCACCGACGACGAAGAGGCATTCCCGCGCGGCACCGTGCACGGCAACGCGAGCGACTCCACCTGTATGCAGCGGATCTGCGAGTGCAGCGGCGACACGGACTGGGACGTGAGCTGCGGCACGTGCAACGCGGTGGAGTACACCTGCTACAACACCTGTCCGTCCCACTTCAACTGCCCCACCGCCGCGGGCTACCAGGGCTGCTGATCGGCCGCTCGATGCTCCACGCGCCCCCGCCGGCACGCCTGGCGGGGGCGTGCGCGTTCCGGCGCGTCCCCACTCGCGCGCACCGGGCCCGCCGAATACATTCCGAACGTCACCGGCGCCGCTCGCGCCGTTCGTATCCCATATGACGTTCGTGCCCACCTACACCGACCTCGACCGGCCCGCGCAGTTTCTCAAGGGCGTCGGTCCCAAGCGGGCGGACCTGCTGGCAAAGCTGGGTCTGATGACCGCGCGGGACGTGCTCTTCCACGTCCCCCACCGGTACGAGGACGCCTCCACCGTGTCGAAGATCGGCGCGCTGGAGCCGGGGATGGACTGCACCATCGTGGGGCGCGTGGTCAGCAAGGGCGTGCTCCCCACCCGCCGGGGCCTGCGGATCTTCCAGGCCGTGGTCCGCGACTCCACCGGCCTCATCGAGTGCTCCTGGCCCGGCCAGCCCTTCCTGGACCGCACCATCGCCCGCGGCGACCTGCTGCTGCTGCGCGGCACCGTCCGCTTCTATCACGGCCGCCAGTTCCAGCCGCGCGAGTACACCGTCCTGGCGCGCGAAAAGGAGGAGGCCGCGGAGGAAAGCGGCACCATCTTTCCCGTCTACCCCGCCACCGAAGGCCTTACGCACCGCCAGGTCCGCACCCTCATCGCCGAGAACCTGGACGACCTGCTGCGCCAGGCAAAGGACGAGGACCGGCTGCCCAGGGAGATCCGCGAGCGCGCCGGGGTGGCCCCGCTGGCCCAGGCGCTGGAGTGGCTGCACCGCCCCGCGTCGCTGGCCGAGGCGGAGCAGGGAAGGCGGCGGCTGGCGTTCGAGGAATTGTTCTTTCTGCAGCTTCTCTACGCCCAGGCGCACCACCGCGCCTCCACCGAGCGCCCGGGGATCGCCTTTGCGCGGCGCGACACCCTGGTCAAGCCGTTCCACAAGTCGCTCCCGTTCACCCTGACCACGGCGCAGAAGCGCGTGCTCAAGGAGATCGGCGAGGACATGTCCAGCCCCCGCCGCATGAACCGGCTGCTGCAGGGCGACGTGGGATCGGGCAAGACCATCGTGGCCCTGTTCGCCATGCTGCGCGCCGTGGAGAACGGCCACCAGGCCGCGCTCATGGTCCCCACCGAGATCCTGGCCGAGCAGCACGCGCGGACGCTGCAGAAGCTGCTGGACGGCCTTCCCGTCGGCGTCACCCTTCTCACCGGGCGCCTCTCCACGAAGCAGTGGAAGGAGGTCAACTACCGCATCGCCTCCGGGGACGCGGACATCGTCGTGGGCACGCACGCGCTCATCCAGGAGGGCGTGCAGTTCCACAGGCTGGGGCTGGTGGTGGTGGACGAGCAGCACCGCTTCGGCGTAAAGCAGCGGCTGGCCATCCAGGAGATGGGACAGAACGCCGACACGCTGGTGATGAGCGCCACCCCCATCCCCCGCTCGCTGGCGCTGACCCTGTACGGCGACCTCGACATCTCCGTGCTCGACGAGCGCCCGCCCGGCCGCCGGCCCATCAAGACCGCGCTGCGCTCGGAGTCGTCGCAGCCGAAGGTGCTGAAGTTCGTCCGGGAAGAGGTGCGCAAGGGGCGGCAGGCGTACATCGTCTATCCGCTGGTCGAAGAGTCCGAGAAGGTGGAGCTCAAGGCCGCCACCGCCGAGTTCGAGCAGCTGAGCGCCCTCTTTCCCGACCTGCGGATGGCGATCATCCACGGCCAGATGCCGGGCGAGGAAAAGGACCGGGTGATGCGGGCCTTTGCCGCCGGCGAGGTGGACGTGCTGGTGTCGACCACGGTGATCGAGGTGGGGATCGACGTTCCCAACGCCACGGTGATGGTGATCGAGCACGCCGAGCGCTTTGGCCTGTCGCAGCTGCACCAGCTGCGGGGGCGGGTGGGGCGGGGATCGGAGGACAGCTTCTGCATCCTCATCTTTGGCGGCCAGGGCTCGCTGGAGCGGCTCAAGGTGTTCGCCGCCACCGAGGACGGCTTCGCCATCGCCGAGGCCGACCTGCGCCTGCGCGGCGCCGGCGACCTGTTCGGCGCGCGGCAGTCCGGCCTCCCCGCCTTTCGCTTCGCCAACCTGGAGAGCGACCTGAACCTGCTTTCCATCGCCCGCGGCGAGGCGCGCGCCATCGTGGAGCGCGACCCCGAGCTGGCGAACCATCCAGACCTGCGCGAGGCCATCGCCACGCGGTACGAGGAGCGCGCGCGGCTGTTCCGGGTCGGGTGAAGGGGTGAAGGGGTGAACGGGTGAACGGGTGAACGGGGGCGTGCCCTCCGGGTTGCATCGCGCATCGCCATTCCCGGGTTGAAACCCGGGGCTGGAAATGCCAGAAGCCCCGTCTCGGCTCGCTTGCGCTCGCCGAACGGGCTTCACCTGCAACACATCGCGATGACTTCCTGAGGGAGCGCCGCGCCGCCCTCCGCTGCACCGACAAACCCGGCGCGCGACGGAAGGACCTTGCCTGCATCACGATGGGCGTCGCGACGCACCTCGGACCCTGCCGACCCGAGAAGGTGAAGCCCCGCACGGCCGCGTAGCGGCTGTGGCGGGGCTTATGGCATTTCCAGCCGCGGGCTTTAGCCCGTGGTGGGTCGTGTGGTCGTGTGCCCGCGGTTCGTCGGCGCGCGGGGCCGTGTCTCCGTGGTTTCCCGGACGCGTGGGGTGTACCCGCGGGCGTCCGCCGATGTCTCTACTCCGGCCGCGGCGCCAGGGTGTTGCGGATGCGCTGCAGCTCTTCGCGAAGCTCGCGGATGGTCTCGTCGCGCGCGGCGACCTCCCGGCGCAGGCGCGCCACCTCCGCGCTCTGGTCTCCACCGCCGCCGGGGCGCACCACCACCGTGGTGTCGCTGCGCGCCACCACCACCGGGTCGCAGCGCAGCGGGCCCGCGCGCTGCTCGCACGGAAGCGCCAGCTGCCGCGAGAGCCCCAGCAGCGTCTCCGCCTCGGGACGCCGCGTCACCCGCCCGCGCGCCGTGTCGGAGGCCAGGTACATCTCCAGGTTCTGCGTCGCCAGCCCCGCGTCGTACGCCGGGTTGGTGGGCTCCAGGTACAGCGTTCCCAGGTAGAATCGCGCCTCGCGCCCCTCCTGCACCCGCGGGTGCTCCGCCGCCAGGCGCTGAAACGCCGCCATGGCCACGCGAAACGAATCGCGCTGCATGGCGGCGTGCCCCTGGCGCCACAGGTCGTCGCGCCGGGCGGCGTCGGGGCCCAGGTTCTCGGGCGCCAGAACCGAGCAGGCGGAAAGCAGCGCGGCCAGTAGAATCGCGGTGGCGGTCTTCATTCTGCGGGCGAAAGGCGGAGCTCAGGACGGCCTGGGTGCGGGCGGCCGCTCGGGAAGGAACACGCGAAAGCGCGTCCCCCGTCCCTCCTGGCTTTCTGCACCGATCGTGCCCCCGTGCGCCTCCACGATCTCCCGCGCGATCGCCAGCCCCAGCCCCGACCCCACCGAGCGCGGCTGCGCGTCGTTCTCCACCTGGTAGAACTTCTCGAAGATGCGCGGCAGCTTGTCCTCGGGGATCCCCACCCCCGAGTCCTCCACCTCCACCTGCACGCCCCCGTCGTAGCGCGACGCGTCCACCCGGATGCTGCCGCCCCGCTCCGTGAACTTGAAGGCGTTGGAAAGCAGGTTGCCCAGCACCTCGCTCAGCCGGTCCTCGTCGCCCACGATGGTGGGCGGCAGGTCGTCGGCCAGCTGCACGGGAAAGTCGATGCCGTTCTGCACCGCCAGCACGCGAAAGTCGCTGGTCAGGTCGTCGAAAAAGGCGCGCAGGTCGATGTCGCGCAGCTCCAGCCGCGCGCCCCCCGCCTCGAAGCGGCTCACGTCCAGCAGCCGGTGCACCAAGCGGGCAAGCCGGTCCGTCTGCGCGCTCACCGCCTCCAGCGTCTTCTTCTGCTGGTCGTTGACGTCGCCGTAGATGCCGTCCGCCAGCAGCGTCACGTAGCCCCGGATCACGCTCAGCGGCGTCTTGATCTCGTGGCTGGCCACGCTCACGAACTCCGCCTTCAGCCGGTCCAGCTCGCGCAGCTGCTCGGTCATGGTGTCGAACGAGCGCGCCAGGTCGCCCAGCTCGTCCGGGCGTTCGTGGGGGATGTGGACGTCCGGCTCGAAGTCCCCCTGCGCCACCGTCGCCATCCCCCGCCGCAGCTCGCCGATGGGCCGCAGCAGCGTCCGCGTCAGCAGGCCGCCGATCACCAGCGTGGCCGCCAGCGCCAGCGCTAGCGCCACCAGCGTGGTGGTCACCGCGCTCCGCGCCACCGTCTCCGCCCGCTGTACCTCGCGCCCCGTCTGGGCGTTGATCGCCTGCTCGATGCGGTCCAGGCGCGGTTCCATCTGCCCGAACTGCTCCTCCACCGTACGCCGCACCGAGTCGGCCGCATCCCGGTTGCCCGAAGCCAGGGTCGTCCGTTCGCGCACGATGCTGGCGACGATCTCCGCCCACAACTGCTCTGCGGGTGCGCTGGCGGCGGCGTAGTCCCGCTCGCGCTTCAGCTGGCCCAAGGCCCGTCGCACGCCGTCGGATGCGCTGTCCGCCTGCAAACGAGGCCCGATGGTGTCTGCAGGGTTCGCCGCAACGCCAACGCCCCCGACGGGGTAAAGCGCCACGTAGCGCCGCTGGGCGTCGCTGGCCGTCTCCACGCTGTTGCGCAGGTCGCCCAGCGCATCGGTGGCGCCCACCCCCTGCTCGTCCAGCCGACGGGTGATGCCGTGCACGTCACTCAGCGCCATCAGCCCGTATGCGGCGGGAATGGCGAGCAGAACGGCGATCCCCACCAGCGTCAGGACGATTCGTTGCCTGAGGCTCATCCGCCGCCGCCTGGGGAAAGGGAAGTGCGCGCGGTGATGCGCGGTCCGGACGGGAGATGCAGGAATCGCGTCACCGCGCCTCCCCGGGCGCATCCGCCGCGCGCTCCCTGCGCTTCACCTCGTCCCACAGCACGTCCAGCGCCTCCAGCCCGGCCTCTCCGAAGACCACGCCGCGCTCCGCCGCCAGCCGCTCCAGCGCCCCGAAGCGGCGCGAGAACTTGGCGTTGGCGCGGGCCAGCGCCGCCGTGGGATGCACGTTCGCCAGCCGGGCCAGGTTCACGGCGGCAAAGAGCAGGTCGCCCACCTCGTCCTCCAGCCGGTCCGGGTCCGCGTGCTCCAGCTCGCGCCCGATCTCGTCCGTTTCCTCGCGCACCTTCTCCCACGCGCCCCGGGGATCGGGCCAGTCGAAGCCCACCTTCGCCACCCGGTCCTGGATGCGAAAGGCGCGCAGCAGGGGGTCCAGCCCCGACGGCACCTCGTCCAGGATGCCCCCCGCCGGCCGGCCCGCCCGCTCGCGCGCCTTGATGCTTTCCCACGCCTCCGGCTCGCCCAGGCCGTACAGGTGGGGGTGGCGGCGGCGCATCTTTTGCTCCAGCCCGGCGACCACTTCTTCGCGGCTGAAGGCGCCCGTCTCCTCGCCGATCACCACCTGGAAGGCCACGTTCAGCAGCAGGTCGCCCAACTCGCCGCGCAGCGCCGCGGGGTCGCCCTCGGCGATGGCGCCGGCCACCTCGTGGGCCTCTTCCAGCAGGTAGCGGGTCAGCGACGCGGGGGTCTGGGCGGCGTCCCAGGGGCAATGGGCGCGCAGGAACTCGACCAGCGCCAGGGCGCGGTCCAGCGTGCCGCCGTCATGGCCGGCGGGGCGGGTTTCGGCTTGCGATTCACTCACGGTCGGCCTAGAATACTCGGTTTGTGTCTGATCCGTCAACGGTGGTTTCGCGGGCCTGGGTCGAGGTGGACGGGGCGGCGCTCCGGCGCAACCTGCGGCGCGTGAAGAACGCCGCCGGCCCGGGCGCGGCCGTGGTCCCCATGCTCAAGGCCAACGCCTACGGGCTGGGGGTGGCCGCGGTGCTGCGGATGGTGCGCGCGGAGCTTTCGGCCGACGAGCTGTTCGCCGTCGGCGTGGCGGCCGTGGCCGAAGGGGAGGAGCTGCGCGCCCTGGGATGGACCGGGCGCGTCGTCGTGTTCGCCCCCGCGCCGCCGCAGGAGTTCGCCCGCGCCGCGGCCGCCGGCCTCACCCTGGCCCTCTCGGACCTCGATTCCGTCCGCCGCTGGGCGCACGAGGCGCGCGGGGCGGGAACGCGGCTCGCCTTCCACGCCGAGGTCGACACGGGGATGGGGCGCGCCGGATTTCCGTACGCGGAAGCGGCCGGGTGGGGCGCCGCCGTCGCCGCGGAAGCGGCGGACCTTTTGGAGTGGGAGGGGTGTTTCACGCACTTCCATTCCGCGGACGAGCCCGACCTGGCGCCCACGGACGAGCAGCACCGGCGGCTGGCGGCGGCGCTCGACGCGCTCCCCGCGACGGTGGCGGCTTCGGCGCGGCGCGTCGTCCACAGCAGCAACAGCGCCGCCTCCGTGCGCCGCGGCGGCTACGGCGGCGACCTGGTTCGCCCCGGCATCTACCTGTACGGGGGATCGGCGGGGCCGGGGGCGCAGCCGGAGGCCGTGGTCTCGCTCCGCGCCCGCATCGCCCTGGTCAGGGACGTGCCGACGGGGTGGACCTGCGGATACGGCGCCACCTACACCGCGCGGCGGCCGGAGCGCTGGGGCACGCTGTCCATCGGCTACGGCGACGGGCTCCCCCGGGCGCTCTCTCCCGCGGGGGGGCAGGCGCTGGTGCACGGGCGCCGCGTCCCCATCATCGGCCGCATCTCCATGGACATGACCGTGGTGGACCTGACGGAGGTCCCCGGGGCGCGGGCGGGGGACGCGGCCACGCTGATCGGCCGCGACGGCGGGGACGAGATCACGCTGGACGAGGTGGCCGCGAAGGTGGGCACCATCTCGTACGAGGTCCTTACCGGGCTGGGCCCGCGGCTTCCCCGGACGTACGCGGACGGAACGCAAGCGGCTCCAGCCGCGTAACAGACTACCCGCGGCGGCACTGGCCGGCTGGCACGGCCCGGCCGCCGCGATTTTGCGGGCGCCCCCGGCGCCCCGCGCAACTGAGCATGACCCGTTCTTTCCATCGGATGCAATCCCGCTTTCTCTTTGGCCTGCTCGCCGCGCTGGCGCTGACGGCGGCCGCGTGCTCGGACCAGACGCCCGTGCTTTCGGGCGACGACCAGTTCCCCCCCGGGAGCATCTCCGTCACCCGCGAGGTGATCCTGCCCGCGTCGGCGTTCTTCGAGACGCTGGGCAGCTTCAGCGGGTACACGAGCGCCGCCAGCGCGTCGTACCTGGTGGTCGCCAACCAGTACGGGGGCGAGCTGAACGCCCACGCGCTGGCGCGTTTTCGCGGCTTTCCGCGCAACGTGACCTACGTGCGCGACAACCTGAGCCGCACCGACACGCTGTTCACCTTCGTGAACACCCGGCTGGTGCTGGGCGTGGACACGCTGGCCACCGCCGGCCGCCCCTTCACCGTGCAGGTGTGGGAGGCGGCGCAGTCGTGGCACGCGCGGACGGCCACCTGGACCCACGCGGTGGACACCGCCGGCGTCCGCACCCCGTGGACGGAGCCGGGCGGCACCCGGGGCGCGCTGCTGGCGCAGGGGACGTACGCCGCGGGCGACTCGCTGGTCATCCCCCTGACCGCCGCCGTGGTGGAGCGCCTGTCCGACACGCTCAGCAACGGGGTGGTGTTCACCGTGGCCGAGACGGGGGCGCGGGTGGAGTTCTCGGACGTGCTGCTGCGCGGCTCGGTGCGCCCCGACAGCGCCAACCCCGACACCACCATCGCCTTTACGGCCGGCAGCGGCGGCGACCGCGTCACCGTGTACACGCCCGAGCAGCCCAACGCGCCCGAGGGCATCGTGGGCGTGGGCGGCATTCGCTCGGCGCGGACGCTGCTGCGGCTGAACCTGGAGCAGACGGTGCCCGGGTGCGCCGCGGGCCAGACCTGCGCCAACGTGCCGCTGAGCGCGGTGCGGCTGAACCAGGTGGCCGTCCTGCTGCGGCCGGTCGACGTGCCACGCGGGTTCGGGGCGCTGAACCGGGTGCCGCTGGCGCTGCGGCTGGTGGACGAGCCGGAGCTGGGCGGGGCCGCGCCCATCGGGCAGACGCTGCTGGACCAGGACGCCACCTTTGCGCGGGGCGACACGGTGCTGGTGCTGCCGGTGACGGCGCTCACCACCACGCTGGCCGCCAACGACTCGCTGCCCCGCACCTTCGCGCTGGTCAGCGAGCTGACGGGGATCGAGTCGCCGCCCACCTTCGGCGCGCTGTTCTTTGGACCCGACGCGCGGCTGCGCATCGTCTACACGCTCACCACGCGCCGCCCGCTGCCATGAACATCGCTCGCATCCTGGGCGCCGCCGCGGCGCTCTCCCTGATCGCCGGTCCGGCGCAGGCGCAGTCGCTGCTTTCCGCGCGCGGCCTGGGGCTGCCGCTGGAGCCGGTGGACGCCCGCGCCCGCGGCCTGGGCGGGCTTACGGTGGGCCTTCCCGACGCGCAGATGTCGCTGGTGAACCCCGCGGCCGCCGTGGGGCTTCCCGCCGCCGGCCTTACCGTCACCTTCCAGGCGGACGAGATCTCCAGCCAGGCGGGCGACCAGGCCGACGACTTCACCACGGCGCGCTTTCCCGTGGTGCAGGCCGCCTTTCCCCTGGGCCAGCGGGTGGTGGGAACGCTGGGGTACGCCTCGGTGCTGGACCAGAACTGGTCGGCCACCCGCAACGACAGCATCGAGATCACCGGCACGCGGGTGGCGGTGGTGGACCGCTTCCGCTCCAACGGCGGCGTGGCGCGGCTGCGCGCCGGGGCGGGGTACCGCCTGCTGCCGCGGCTGGACGTGGGCGCCGCCGTCGACATCTACAGCGGCGCCGTGCGCGACTCGGTGTTCCGCATCTTCCAGAGCTCGACGCTGGGCTCCAGCGTGGTGGGCACCACCTACGAGTGGCAGGGGCTGGGCTTCAGCGCCGGCGCCCGCTGGCGCGGCGACGCGTTCAGCGTCTCGGCCGTGGTCAGCGGCGGCGGCAACCTGACGGCCGAGCCGCAGGACTCGGGGGTGGTGGCGCGGGACTACTCGCTTCCCCTGCAGGTGGACGCCGGGGCCAGCGCGCGCATCGCGCAGCAGGCGATGGTGGCCGTCTCGGCCCGCTGGGCGGGGTGGGGCTCCGTGGGCGAGGACCTGGCGGTGGGGCCGGGCGACCAGGCGCGCGACGCCGCGCAGGTCACGGCCGGGGTGGAGTTCGAGGGGCTGCGCTTCCTGGGCCGGCCGGTGCCGCTGCGTGCCGGCGGACGGCTGTCGCAGCTCCCCTTTCGCTGGGAGGATGGCGCCGAGTTCGTGGACGAGCGGGCGGCCACCGCCGGTCTGGGCGTGATCTTCGGGGGCGGGGCGGCGTCGCTGGACCTGTCCGGCGAGCGCGGCTGGCGCGGCGGCGACGCGGCCGGGATCGAGGAGTCGTTCTGGCGGGTGTCGCTTTCCCTGTCGCTGCTGGGCCGGTGACCCAGCCGGCGGCCGGGGCTCCCCTGCTGCTGGTGGTCGACGACGAGCCCGCCAACGTCGACGTTCTCTGCGACCTGCTGCAGGCGCTGGACTACCGCACGGTGGGCGCGGCCGGCGGCGAGGCGGCGCTGGCCATCGCCCGCGAGCGGCGGCCGGACCTGGTGCTGCTGGACGTGATGATGCCGGGGCTGGACGGCTACGAGGTGTGCCGCCGGCTCCGGGCCGACCCGGACACGGCGGGGATCCCCGTGGTCTTCGTGACGGCGCTCTCCGGGCCGGACGACCGGGTAAAGGGGATCGAGGCGGGCGGCGACGACTTCCTGACGAAGCCGTTCAGCCGCCCGGTTCTCGTTGCCCGCATCCGCTCGCTGCTGCGGCTCAAGGAGGCGCAGGACCGCCTGGCGGACAGCTACCGCCGGCTCCGCGAGCTGGAGGAGCTCAAGGACGACCTGACGCGGATGGTGGTGCACGACCTCAAGTCGCCGCTCTCGGGGATCCTGGGCAGCCTGGAGATGGTGCTGGACGGCGACGCGGGCCCGCTGGCGCCGGCGCAGGTGCGCCTGCTGCGGGACGCGCAGGAGCGCGGCGGCGACGTGCTGCGCATGGTGGACAACCTGCTGGACCTGTCGCGTCTGGAAGAGTCCGCCGTGCGCCTGCAGCCGCGCGAGCTGGACGTGGGGCGGCTGCTGCGCGAGGTGGCCGGCGACTGGAACGTGCGGGCCGAGCGCGAGGGTGCGCGGCTGGCGGTGGAAGGTCCCGCCGGCGTGGGCGTGCGCGCGGACGAGGGGATGCTGCGCCGCGTGCTGGCCAACCTCATCGGCAACGCGCTGCGGCACGGGGGGCCGGGGGTGGCCGTGCGCGTCTCCGCCGTTCGCGCGGACGACGGGGTCAAGGTGAGCGTGGCCGACAACGGGCGCGGCGTGCCCGAGGCGGAGCACGAGGCCATCTTCCGCAAGTACGGCCGCGTGCAGGCGGACGGGGCGTCGTCGGGGCTCGGCCTCACCTTCTGCAAGCTGGCGGTGGAGGCGCACGGCGGCCGCATCTGGGTGCAGAGCCGCCCGGGCGAGGGCGCCATCTTCCACTTCGTCCTCCCCCCGCGCCCGCCCGAGCCCGCCGCCTCGCCCGCCTGAAGCCGCGGGCGTATCTTTCGATTCGACAAAAAAGCGCGGTATCGAACTCCGTCCGCCGCGCTTCGAGATCGATCGCCCGCATCTCCCGCGCACTATCTCCCGCGCAGGGCTGCATCGGCAGGACGCCGGCTCCCACGGCGGGTCAGGCATCGGGTCGGTGCACAGGTGAGGTGCGGCAGGGGGCCATGAGAAATTTTTTCAGAAGGCACCGTGGCCTCCGGAGTGTCGCCGCGCCCGCTGACGGCACCCCCTGATGCGCGATCTTGAAGACCGTCCGACGCGCCGGGTATCGTCCCCGCGCGGAGCGCTGCACCGGCTGTCGCGCGGTGGGCAGGTCCGGCAAAAGACGCGCATCAGGTATGGGCGTCGGCGGGGTGCACGGCGAGGACGGCGGATCCGGGTGCGGGATGAGAATCCGGTAAACCCGCAATCCAGACGTCAGGCGTGGTGGTTGCCGGGGGCTGGAGGAGATGAGCGGAGGGATGCATCCCTCCTCAAAAAAATTCTCATGGCCCCCTGCCGCACCTCACCCGTTTGCCGACCCCGGACTTTACCTGACGCGGGGCTCTGACCTCGGTGCTTCACGGTGGCCGTGGCAATCGATGTCGATCGTTCCGGACGAGGTGGATGGAGCGCCGTGAAGGCCGTCCATCCGCCTATCCCAATCCTGAATCAACACACCGCCGCACCGATGGAAGACGCGCCGCCGAGCGAGCGTAAGTCCGGCCTGTTCCTTGCCTTCGAAGGAGTCGAAGGCTCCGGGAAGACCACGCAGGTGGCGCTGCTGGCGGCGTGGCTGCGCGAGCAGGGGCACGAGGTGGTGGTGGCGCGCGAGCCGGGCTCCACGCCCCTGGGCGAGCGGGTGCGGCGCACGGTGCTGGACGAGGTGGCGCTGGAGGTGCCCGCGCGCAGCGAGCTGTTCCTGATGCTGGCCGCCCGCGCCGCCTTCGTGGAGCAGGTGGTGCGGCCGGGGGTGCAGGCGGGGCGCATCGTCATCGCCGACCGGTTCGAGCTTTCGACCCTGGCCTACCAGGGCGCCGGGCGCGGGCTGCCGCTGGACGAGGTGGCGGAGTGCAACGCCGTCGCCACCGGCGGGGTGACGCCCGACGCCACGGTGCTGCTGGACGTGGACCCGGGGGTGGGCGCGGGGCGGCAGCGCGCCGCGGGAAAGTCCGCCGACCGCATGGAGCGCGAGGACGAGGCGTTCCACCGCCGGGTGGCCGCGGCGTACCGGGAACACGCGGCGCGGGTGGCCGGGATCGTGCGGGTGGACGCGGATGCGCCCCGCGACCAGGTGCAGGCGCGGGTGCGGGCGGCGCTCGCCTCCCGTTTTCCCGAAACTTTTGCGGGAGCGGGGTTTATCAGCCAGTAAGCGGGACGCCTTGGCGCGGGTGCGCGGGTCCCTTTCCCCAGCAGGTTCGTCCGGAGGTTCCATGAAGCTCAAGCGTACCGTCGTCGCGCCCGCCATGGTGGCGGCCGTCGCCGTGGTGTCGGGGGGCTGGCTGCTGCAGCAGGACGTGGGCAGCCAGCAGAGCGTGTTTCAGCGCGCCCGGCTGTTCGACGAGGTGATCGAGTACGTGCGGGGCCGCTACGTGGAGCCGCACTCCGAGTCGGACCTGTACCAGAAGGCCATCGAGGGGATGCTCACCGAGCTGGGCGACCCCCACACCACCTTCATGACGGCCGAGCAGTACCAGGACCTGCACCGCATGACCACCGGCGAGTACGGCGGCCTGGGGATCCAGATCTCGTCGCGCGACGGCTGGGTCACCGCGGTGGCCATCCTTCCCGGCACCCCGGCCGAGCGCCAGGGGATGCGGGTGGGCGACCGGTTCCTGGAGATCAACGGCAAGAGCGCCGAGGGGTGGAGCGACGACGACGCGGTCAAGGAGCTGCGCGGGCCCAAGGGGACGCCGGTGCAGCTGAAGGTGGCGCGGGTGGGGGCGGACCAGCCCATCTCGTTCACCATCACCCGTGAAGAGATCCACGTCCGCTCGGTGCCGTACGCGTACATGGTGGCGCCGGGGGTGGGCTACACCAACCTGATCAACTTCAGCGCGACCAGCACGCAGGAGCTGCGGGCCTCCATCGACAGCCTGCGCGCGCAGGGCGCCCGCTCGCTGGTGCTGGACCTGCGCGGCAACCCGGGCGGCCTGCTGGACCAGGGCGTCAGCATCTCGGACCTGTTCCTTCCCCGCGGCGACGCGGTGGTCGAGACGCGGGCCCGCGATCCGCGCGAGAGCGAGACCTTCCGCGCCAGCACCCCCGAGACGTACGAGGGGCTGACGGTGGCGGTGCTGGTGGACGGCTACAGCGCCAGCGCGGCCGAGATCGTGGCCGGCGCGCTGCAGGATCACGACCGCGCGGTGGTGCTGGGCTCCACCACCTACGGCAAGGGCTCGGTGCAGTCGCTGTTCCCGCTTTCCGGCGGCAACTTTCTCAAGATGACCACGGCCAAGTGGTACACGCCGGTGGGCCGCTCCATCCAGAAGGACGTCAAGGAGGGCGAGGAGACGGGGGCCGAGGAGGATCCGGCGGCGATGGGCGCCGACGGCACGCCGGTGACGCAGGACACGACCACCAAGGTGCCCTACCGCACCGACAGCGGGCGCACCGTGTACGGCGGCGGCGGCATCGTGCCCGACCTGGTGGTGCGCCAGGACACGGCGTCGGACGCGGAGAAGGAGTTCTTCCGCGCGGCGTCGCGCAACGCGGCCAAGTTCCAGGACGCGCTGTTCGGCTACGCGGTGGCCTTCGAGCGCGCCCACCCGGACCTGCGCCCCGACTTCGCGGTGACGCCGCAGATGCGCCGCGAGTTCTACGAGCGGCTGCGCGCCAACGGGGTGGAGGTGACGCCCGAGCAGTACCAGGGCGCCCAGCGCTTCATCGACGCGCAGCTCATCGACCAGATCGCGCGCAGCAAGTTCGGCCCGTCGGTGGCGGTGCGCCGCGACGACACCACGGACCGCGTGCTGCAGGAGGCCGTGCGGCTGCTGCAGCAGGCGCCCGACACGCAGGCGCTGCTCCGCGCGGTGCAGCAGCAGCGCCCGGCGGTGGCGCAGGGGACGGCCGGCCGGCGCTGATGCCCGCCGGCGCGGTCCTGGCGGTCTTCGCCGTCGGTCTGCTCGCCGGCCTGCTGTCGGGGCTGGTGGGGGTTGGAGGAGGGGTGCTGATGGTGCCCTTCCTCTACTTCTTTTATGCCCGCCCGGGCTGGTCCGGCATTGCCCCCGCGCCCGACGTGGCCACGGTGGCGGCGCACGCGACCAGCCTGTTCGTCATCATCCCCACCTCGCTGCGCGGGGCGTGGGCGTACCACCGGCGGGGGCTGGTGGTCTGGCGCGCGGTGTGGCCCATCGGCCTGGCGGCGGCGGGGGCGGCGGCGCTGGCCTCGCGCTTCGCGGTGCAGGTGGAGCCGCGCTGGCTGCGGCTGGTGTTCGCACTGTTCCTGCTGTGGAACGCGGTGCACGTCCTGCGCGCGCCGCGGGAAACGGCGAAGGACGACGCGGCGCCCCGGCCGCCGCGGCTGTCGCCGCCGGTGACGCTGGGGACGGGCGCGGCGGTGGGGGTGTTCTCGGCGCTGCTGGGGGTGGGCGGCGGGCTGGTCGCCATCCCCCTGCTGATGCACGGGGTGGGGATCCGGCTGCGGTCCGTGGCGGCCACGTCGCTGGCCATCATCATGCTCACCAGCCTGGGCGGGGCGCTGGCGTACATGCTGGCGGCGCCGGACGCGGCGGTGCGGCCCGGGTGGAGCGTGGGGTACGTGGACCTGGGCGTAGCGGCGGCGCTCGCGGCCGGCACGGTGCTTTCGGTGGGAGTGGGCGCGGCGCTGAACCGGCGGATGAACCCGCGCACGCTGTCGGTGGTGTTCGCCGTGATCTTTGCCGCCCTGGGCCTGCAGCTGCTGATCGCGAATGTGTGAGGGGGGGGATAAGGGTCGCACCGGCCTCTCGGGTACGTCCGCTGCTTTGGCGTGGGGCGGGCGCCCCCTCCGGGCTCGCATGACTCGCCCACCTCCCCCAAAACCGCTGGGGGAGGTTGGGGTGGGGCTGGGGATGGAGGCGGTTCGATCAGGCTGCACTGCGTTCGCCGGCGCCCCGCCAACAGCGCGGGGAGGGTGATGCGCACCACAACGTCCGGAGCGTGATCGAATTCTCCCCTCTCCGCGAGGAACGAGCGGGGAGGGGCCCCCGGCGGACGCAGTTCGAATCCGTTCGAAGCGCCGCCGGGTTCCGCGTGAGGGATGCGCGCCCGCAGGGCCGAGAACCCGGCGCGCATGCAGGAGACCCGACGGAGCGGCGGGATGCCGGTGCGCGCCGGGGGCTCGGCGCACTTGGGCACAGTTGTATCGTGCCCTAGTGCGCGCGCAGCCCGGCCCGGAGCGCAGCGGAGGGACACGCCCAAACCCTGAAGTTCAAGCAGTTCATCCATCTTTCCTCATGAAGACGATGGCCGACCTGGAAAGCGTGGTGGAGGTGATGCGCGGGCCCGCGGTGGAGTCGCGGCACCGCGTGCACGTGGCGGTGGTGGACGCGGACGGGGCGCTGCGCGCGTTCTCGGGCGACCCGGACTGGGTGACCTTCTGGCGCTCGGCGGCCAAGCCCATCCAGGCGCTCCCGGTGGTGGACGACGGCGCCATGGAGCGCTTCGGCATCACGCCGGCGGAGCTGGCGCTGTGCTGCGGATCGCACAGCGGCACGGCGGCGCACGTAAAGGCGGCGGAGTCGATGCTGGAAAAGATCGGCGTCACCGCGGAATCGCTTGCCTGCGGCCCCCACGCGCCGTTCGACGAGGCGACGCGCCGCGAGCTTCAGGAGCAGGGGCTGGAGCCGGTGCGGCTGCACAACAACTGCAGCGGCAAGCACGCGGGGATGATGGCCGTGGCCCGCGCCCGCGGGTGGGACCCGGAAGGCTATCAGCGCGTGGAGCACCCGGTGCAGGCCCGCCTGCTGACGGAGGTGGCGCGCTGGGCGCAGATGCCGGCCGAGGCAATCGGCCTGGGCGTGGATGGATGTGGCGTCGTCTGCTACGCGCTCCCCCTGCGGCAGATGGCGCTGGCGTACGCGGGGCTGGCGGCGGCGGCGCGGCGCGGGGAGCCCGGTCCTTCCGCGGTGGTGCAGGCGATGGGCGCGCACCCGGAGATGGTGGCGGGCGAGGGGCGCATCTGCACGGACCTGGCGCGGCTGACGGAGGGGCGCGTGTTCGCCAAGACGGGCGCGGAGGGGGTGTACTGCGTGGGCGTGCCCGGCGCGGAGCTGGGGATCGCCATCAAGGTGGAGGACGGCTCTCCGCGCGCGGTGGCGCCCGCGGTGGCCGGCGTGCTGCGCGAGCTGGACCTGATCTCGGAAGACGACTTCGGGGCGCTGCATCCCTACGTGTTCCAGGAGGTCGCCAACACCCGCGGCGAGGTCACGGGCCAGGTGCGGCCGGCGATCCGGCTGCGCGCGGCGGATGCGTGAGGGGATCGTGCCCAGGGTCGAGTGCCGAGTGCCGAGGATGATGCCCGCAGTTGGAGGCGCTGAGCGTGCCTGACGCGCGGCGTGCGGCGCTGCTGCGGCTGTCCGCGGCGCTGGGGACGCGGCACGAGGCGGCGGTCCGCACGGAGATGGAGGTGGCGCGCCAGGAGGCGGACGCGGGGGCGGTGGAGGAGGTGATCCTGCAGTCGCACCTCTTCATCGGCTTTCCGGATGCGCTGAACGCGCTGGGGCTGTGGCGCGAGGTCAGCGGCCTTCCCGCGCCGGACGCGATCGGCGAGGACCCGGCGGGGTGGGAGGCGAGGGGCGAGCGGGTGTGCGCGGCGGTGTACGGGGCCAACTACGGCAAGCTGCGGCAGAACGTGCGCAGCCTGCACCCGGACGTGGACGGGTGGATGGTCACCGGCGGGTACGGCCGGGTGATCGGCCGGCCGGGGCTGGACCTGGCGACGCGCGAGCTGTGCATCGCGGCGCTGCTGGCGGTGTGGAACGTGCCGCGCCAGCTGCACTCGCACCTGCGCGGCTCGCTGAACGCCGGCGCCCCGGTGGACCAGGTGGATGCGGCGGTGGAGATCGCCTGCGGATTCCTGGAGCCGGAGCGGGCGGAGGAGGTCCGGGCGCTGTGGCGCGACATCCGCGCGAAGGCGGCGGGGAACGGATAAAGGCGGGCGAAGCCCGCGTTTCGCGTGAGGGATGCGCGCCCGCAGGGCCGAGACCCCGCCGCGCATGCACGAGCGTAGCTGCGACGCGCCGAGGGCGTTGAGCGGCGGGGGCTCGGCGCCGTTGGCAACAGTTGTATCGTTGCCTACGGCGCGCGCAGCCCGACCCGGAGCGCAGCGGAGGGGCACGCCCAAACCCGCGGTTGCAGTAGTAGAAGGTTGAAGCACATCCATCATCTATCGAAGACGGACGGGGAGACGCGGTGTTCCTGGATTACGCGGAGATCAACGTAAAGGCGGGCGACGGCGGCGCGGGGGCGTCGTCCATGCGGCGCGAGTCCATGACGCCGCGAGGCGGCCCCGACGGCGGCGACGGCGGGCGGGGCGCGGACGTGATCCTGCGCGCCGACGCGCAGCTCACCACCCTGATGGACTACCGCTATCGCCAGCACTACAAGGCCGAAGCGGGCGCCAAGGGAACGGGCTCCAACTCCACCGGCCGCAGCGGCGAAGACCTGGTGCTGCGCGTGCCGCCCGGCACGCTGGTGCGCGAGGTAGAGACGCAGGAAACGCTGGGCGAGCTGCTGCGCGACGGAGACGAGCTGGTGGTGGCGCGGGGCGGCAAGGGCGGATGGGGGAACGCGCGCTTCGCCACGGCCACCAACCAGGCGCCCCGCCGCGCCGACGGCGGCGAGCCGGGCGAGGAGCGGCGGATTGCGCTGGAGCTGAAGCTGATCGCCGACGTGGGGCTGGTGGGCGAGCCCAACGCGGGAAAGAGCACGCTGCTTTCCGCCGTCTCGGCGGCGACGCCGCGGGTGGCGGACTACCCGTTCACCACGCTGACGCCCAACCTGGGCGTGGTGCAGCTGACCGGCAGCCGCACCTTCGTGATGGCCGACATCCCGGGGATCATCGAGGGCGCGCACGAGGGCAAGGGGCTGGGCCACCAGTTCCTGCGCCACATCGAGCGCACCCGCACGCTGGCGCTCATGATCCCCTCCGACGCGCTGGAGCCGCAGGCCGAGTACGACAAGCTAATCGAGGAGCTTCGCCGCTACTCCGAAGAGCTGGCCGCCAAGCCGCACTGCGTCGTGTTCACCAAGGCCGACCTGCTGCCGCCGGACTGGGCCGCGCCCCGGGTGGAGGCGCCGGAGGCGTGGGGGCAGTTCGTGATCTCGTCCGTGGCCCAGCGCGGGCTCGATCCGCTGCTGGAAGCCCTCTGGTCCCACGCCGCCCAGGTGGTCGCCGAAGAAGCCGCCGTGGACGGCGAGGAAGAAGAGCCTTGGCGTCCGTGATCAGCGACTGACGAGCACCACCGAACGCGCCGCCCGCAGTCCCGCGAGCGGCGCTTTCGATTCAGGAATCGTGGGCCTGATCGCGCTCGGCGCGGAGCTTTTCGATGGCGGCAAATACATCATCTACCGTAATGCCCGCGTGGAGGGCGGCGCGCTCGGCGGTGTAATCGCCGGACGGCTTGATGAACTGCCGGAAAAAGAGAACCAGTTCCTGTGGTCCGAGCTCGCGACGAAGCGCTTCCAGCCCGGCCCGGCGAATCTCCTCTAACGACCGCGTGGTTTCGGTGGTGGTCATTCAGGCCGCTCCTTCAACCAGGTCAGCGGATTGGAGACGCGGACTCCCAACGCATGCTGCAGGCGGCGTGCGCGCCGGATCAGCGCGTCATCGGTGGTTAGCAGCACGTCTGCGCCCGCGGCTTCGGCACACGCCACGTGAACCGAATCATAACCTGCGAGGCCCATTCGTTCCAGCGTCCTGGCTCGGCGGCGCCGATCTTCATCCGCTGTGACGCTCTCCCCGGCGAAACCCGCCAGTGCCTCTGCTTCGAGTCGACGCTTGGGATCGCGGATCGCGGCGAGTTCCGCCTGCACCGCCTCACTGCCGATGATCGTCCATTCTCCGCGCGCGGCGTGTTCCACGATACCAAGAATGGCTTCGGATTCCAGCCTTACTCGAAGCTGAATCTGGTCATCTGACGGTCGGCTATAGCAGCAGGTGTCCAGATACAGGCGTATCATCATGGCTCCGGCAGCATCAGGTGAGGGGGCAATTCTGATGGCGCCGAGCGTGGTCGTCAAGCTAAAGATTTGTGATTAAATAGCTTGTATTCCGTTCGTGCGTATCTCCAGGTAACCACCCGCAGTCCAGATGCGCCACCTCGGTCACACACTTTTGTCCACCGATGGCGCGCCGTTGGGGATGAGAAGCCAAGTCGCCGTCCCCATTTCGCCAGCGCACGGACCTACTTCCCGCCAGCCCTTCCGGGGCGCGCGGTCGCGGCGGTATCGTTCGGCGCGAGCAGATTGCCGAAATCCACGCCCCGCGCCGATGCCGACGACGGCTCCTGATACCCTCGAAACCCTGCTGCGCCTGGCCATCGTCCCGGGGATGGGGCCGGCGAGGACGGCGATGCTGCTGGCCCGCTTCGGGTCGGTGGAGCGCGTGCTGGGCGCGTCCGCGGCGCAGATCGCCGAGGTGCCGGGATTCGGGCGCGAGTACGCGCGGCGCGTGGCCATGGCGGGGACGGCGCAGGGGCGGGACCGGGCGCGGGCGGCGCTCGACGTGCTGGCGCGGGTGGGCGCGCGCGTGGTGACGCAGGCGGACGCGGAGTATCCGCAGGCGTTCCGCGCACTGGCCGATCCACCGTTCGTCCTGTACGCGCTGGGCGACGTGCACCTGATGTCGGAGCCGGCCATCGGCATCGTGGGGACGCGCGACCCGACGGACTACGGGCGCAGGGTGGCGTCGCGGCTGGCGTACGAGCTGGCGCGGGCGGGGTACGGCATTGCCAGCGGGATGGCGAAGGGGATCGACGCGGTGGCGCAGGCGGCGGCGCTGGACGCGGGCGGGGCCACGGTGGGCGTGTTGGGGCACGGCATCGACAAGGTGTATCCGCCGGAGAACCAGCGGCTGTTTCACCGCGTGCGCGAGCGGGGGCTGCTGATCTCGGAGATGGCGCCGGGCGATGAGCCGCTGGCGGGCAACTTTCCGCGCCGCAACCGGCTGATCGCGGCGCTGAGCGAGGGCGTGCTGGTGGTGGAGATGGGGGAAAAGAGCGGCGCGCGCCACACGGTGGAGTTCGCGCTGGAACTGGGGAAGGAGGTGTTCGCGGTGCCGGGGCAGATCGGCTCGGCGGCGAGCGCGGGGACCAACCAGCTGCTGAAGGAAGGCGCGCGGCTGGTCACCTCCGCACAGGACATCCTGGAGGAGCTGCACGGCGTTGGCCGGGTTCCGGCGGCGCTGGGTGCGCCCGCGCCGGTGGAGCCCGCCGCGCCCGCGTCCCGGCAGCCGCCCGCGGACCTGGCGCCGGACGAGGCGCGCGTGTTCGGCCTGCTGGGGGACGATCCGCGGCACGTGGACGACCTGGCGGCGGCGGCGGGGATCACCACCAGCGTGGCGCTCGGCGCGCTGCTCGGGCTGGAACTGCGGGAGCTGGCCGAGTCGCTGCCGGGGAAGCAGTTCCGGCTGCGGTGAGCCGGGTAGGGTGGGCCGCAATGGCTGAGCCGGCCTGCAAGGGCGAATGAATTTGCTGCAACAACCACACGAAGGCCGCCTTCGCGGACAGGCGGCTCTTCGGTGGGGCTGAGTGTCTGCCACGTGGTTGGCTGAGGAGAAGCGGCCTTCGCGGACCGTGCGGGGCGGGATCGAATTCTCCCCTTTCTCCCACGCCGCGGGGGAGAGGGGGGCCTCTCGGGCGCCAGGTCCGTGCAAGTCGCCGAGCTCCGGACCAGCGGCTTCGATCCGTCGAGCCCGGCGACGGCGAATGAATTCGCAGCAACGAACACACGAAGGCCGCGTTCGCGGACTGTACGGTGTGGGGCGGGGGGCAGGTGCTGTGCGCGCCCAGGCTCCGAGGTGCGGCGGACGGGTGCCGCTACTCAAGGTTCTCGGTTGCGGACGCGCAGGTGTGTGGAATGCCGTACACGGCCGGGCCGCCGAGTCCGCGCAGGCGGACTTTGCGCTTTTCCAGCGGCGAATTCATTCGCTCCAGAGGCGAGCGCACGGAACCCCCCGGTTCACAGACAGGACTTCAAGCGGAACGCGGAGCGGGCTTCGGTGTCGTTTATCCCCATGCAGCACAATCCGTTGAGCATCGACATCCGGCCGGCGGGCGATCGGCCGCGCTCGCTGTACGTGCACGTGCCGTTCTGCACGCGGCGGTGCTCGTACTGCGACTTCGCGGTGCAGGCCACGCGCGAGGCGCCCACGGCCGAGTGGCTGGACGCGGTCGCGGGCGAGATGCGGATGCTGGCGGACGAGCGCGGGTGGGCCACGCCGCTGCGGCTGGACACGGTCTACGTCGGCGGCGGCACGCCGTCGCTGCTGGGGGCGGACGCCATGGCGGCGCTGCGCGAGCGGCTGCGGCCCTGGGCGGAGTGGGACGAGCAGGCGGAGTGGACCAGCGAGGCCAACCCGGAAAGCTTTTCGGCGGAGGTGGCGCGGGGGTGGCGCGCGGCGGGGGTGAACCGCATCTCGCTGGGCGCGCAGACCTTTCACGAGCCCACGCTGAAGTGGATGGGGCGGCTGCACGGGCCCGACGGCCCCGCGCGCGCGTTCGCGGCGGCGCGGGAGGCGGGGATCGGCAACGTCAGCATCGACCTGATCTTCGGCGTGCCGGAGCGGCTGGAGCGCGACTGGGGGGCGGACCTGTTCCGCGCGCTGCTGCTGGAGCCGGAGCACGTCTCGCTCTATGGGCTGACGGCGGAGGCGGCGGCGCCGCTGGGGCGCTGGGTGGGCGAGGGGCGCGAGACGCTGGCGGACGAGGACCGCTACGCCGACGAGTACCTGCTGGCGCACCACACGCTGACCGGCGCGGGGTTCCAGCACTACGAGGTGAGCAACTTTGGGCTCCCCGGCCGCCGCTCGCGCCACAACTTCGTCTACTGGACGGGCGAGCCGTACGCGGCGCTGGGGCCGGGATCGCACGCCTTCTATCCTCCCCTGCGCCGCTGGAACGTGCGCGGCTGGGACGACTACCGCGACCACGTGGCCGCCGGGCGCCCGCCCACGGACGGGGAGGAGACGGTGGACGAGGACACGGGCGGGCTGGAGCGCGCCTGGCTGGTCCTGCGCACGGACCAGGGGTGGCCGATGGGGGACGCGGGCGAGGCGGTCCGCCGGATCGCGGGGGAGTGGGCGGGGCGCGGCTGGGCGGCGGAGCGGGACGGGCGGCTGCGGCTGACGGCGGAGGGGTGGCTGCTGCTGGATACGCTGGCGGTGCAGATGGCCTCCGCCGCCGAGGCGGACCGCGAGCGGGTGCCGGCGCTGCAGCTTTGACAGGTTTTTGACGCGGGAGCGGCCGAGGAGGGCACTGATCCGGCCGGATCGGCGCACGCGGCGCGCACCCGTTCTTGCGATGGAACCGCCGCGGGGAAGGGCTCCCGCGTGCGGAGCGGATGCTCCCGTGAAGCCGCGGGCGGTGCGCGGGATTGACCCCGCCGCCGCCCGGGGGCAGATTCATCGGGTTTTGCGGCCGATTTCCCACTCCGGACCATGACCACGGGCGAACCTCTTTCCGAGCGCGAGCACCAGATCCTGGAAGCGGTGATCCGCACCTACGTGGAGACCGCCGAGCCGGCCGGCAGCCGCAACGTGGCGCGCCGGTTTCCGCTGGGCATTTCTCCGGCGACGGTGCGCAACACCATGAGCGACCTGGAGGAAAAGGGGTACCTGTACCACCCCCACACCTCGGCGGGGCGCGTGCCCACGGACCTGGCGTACCGCCTGTACGTGGACGCGCTGATGGACCGCCAGTCGCTGACCAGCGCCGAGCGCGCCAACCTGCGCACGGAGCTGGTGCAGGGCGGCGAGGGCGCGGCCATCGAGCGGCTGCTGCGGCGCGCCGCGCAGGTGCTGGGGCTGCTGACGCAGGAACTGGGGATCGCGGTGGCGCCGCGGATGGAAGAGGCCATGCTGGAGCGCCTGGACCTGATCCCCATCCACGAGTCGCGGGTGCTGCTGGTGATGTCGCTGCGCGCGGCCGGGGTGCGCACCATCTACGTGGACGTCCCCGCCGCCATCCCCGCGACGGCGCTGACGGCGGTGGCCGCGCTGCTGAACGAGCGGCTGGCGGGGCACACGCTGCGCGAGATCCGCGCGACGCTCCCCGCGCGGCTGCGCGACGGCGTTCCGTCGGACGACCCCGGCGCGGGGCTGCTGAACGTCTTTCTGCAGTCCGGCGAAGACTGGTTCGCGCCGGTGACGGCGGGGCAGGACGAGGTGCTGCTGGGGAGCGCGGCGGTGCTGGCCGAACAGCCCGAGTTCAGCTCGGGCGAGCGGCTGCGCTCGCTGATCTCGCTGACGGAGCAGCGCGACCTGCTGAAGAACGCGGTGGCCAACCGCGGCGCGGCCGACGGCCTGCGCATCACCATCGGCGGCGAGCACGCGGACCCGGCCCTCTCCGGCTTTACGCTCGTCACTTCGGAGTACCGCCTGGGCGAGCTGAAGGGCGTCGTCGGCGTGATCGGCCCCACGCGCATGCCGTACGAGCGCGTGATCGCGATGGTGGAAGGGGCTTCGGCGATGGTGTCGGAGCTGCTGGTGTAGGGAACTGCAGGGAATAGGGAACAGGGAATAGGGAATAGCCTGCAGGTTGGTGCGTGCGCAGGCACCGGGCGGCGCGAAGTCGGCCCGGCGAGCTGCGCCGGGGGAGTGGGGAGCGAGAAGATGGGTGCGGACGCGCGGGTGCGTGGGATGCCGCACACCCACTGGCCCAGTCCGCGCAGGCGGACTTCGTGCCGTTGCAGCCGCGGTTTCGACCGCCCGGGACGGGGCCGGCGGACCGCTCGCGGAACTTGCGTGAGGGATGCGCGCCCGCAGGGCCGAGAACCCGGCGCGCATGCACGAAGGCAGGACGGAGCGCGGGGATGCCGGTGCGCGCCGGGGGCTCGGCGCCGTTGGCAACAGTTGTATCGTTGCCTACGGCGCGCGCAGCCCGGCCCGGAGCGCAGCGGAGGGACACGCCCAAGCCCGTAGTTCAAGCAGTTGCAGTCGCGGAAGACGAAGATCGTACACATGCGGAAAGCGCCATGATGAGCACCGTGCGAGACTACTACGAGGTCCTCGGGGTCGAAAAGGCCGCCGACGGCGACACGATAAAGAAGGCGTACCGCAAGCTCGCCCTGCAGTACCACCCCGACCGCAGCGGCGGCGACAAGGAGGCCGAGGAGAAGTTCAAGGAGGCCACCGAGGCGTACGAGGTGCTGCGCGACGCGGACAAGCGCGCGGCGTACGACCGCTACGGCCACGCGGGCGTCAAGCGCGGCGGGGCGGGGGGCGGCGGAGGCGGGTTCGGCGGCTTTGGGTTCGAGGACGCCATCAACATCTTCATGCGCGACTTCGGCGGGTTCTCGGGGTTCGACGACGTGTTCGGCGGCGGGCGCCGCGGCCGCGGGGGCGTGCAGAAGGGCAAGGACCTGCAGGTGCGCCTGCCCCTGACGCTGGAAGAGGTGGCGACGGGGGTGCGCAAGCGCGTGCTGGTGCGCGGCCTGGACCCGTGCGCCACCTGCAGCGGCACGGGGAGCATGGACCAAGGCGAGCCACCGGTCTGCACCACCTGCCAGGGCGCGGGCCAGGTGCGCACGGTGCAGCGCAGCCCCTTTGGCCAGTTCGTCAGCGCGTCGGTGTGCCCCACCTGCCGCGGCGAGGGCAAGGTCATCAAGAACCCGTGCAAGACCTGCCACGGCGACGGCCGCCAGCGCGGGGAGCAGACGGTGGAGGTCGACATCCCGGCGGGGGTGAGCAGCGACAACTACCTCACCATGCGCGGCGTGGGCAACGTGGGCCCGCGCGGCGGCCCCCGCGGCGACGTGATCGTGGTGATCGAGGTGGAGGAGGACCCGCGGTTCGTGCGCGAGGGGAGCGACCTGATCTACGACCTTCCCGTTTCGTTCAGCCAGGCGGCGCTGGGGCAGGAGGTGCAGGTGCCCACGGTGTACGGCGAAGAGGCGGTGCGCATTCCCGCCGGGGTGCAGAGCGGCGAGACCTTTACCCTGCGCGGCAAGGGCTTGCCGCACCTGGGCGGCGGCGGGCGCGGCGACCAGCAGGTGCGGGTGCACGTGTGGACGCCCGGCGACCTTACGCCGGAGCAGGAGGCGCTCTTCCGGCAGCTGGCGGAGCTGGAGGGCCCGGTGCCGCAGGCGGGCTCGCGGCGCGGCAAGGGCTTCTGGAGCCGCGTGCGCGACGCGTTCGCCGCGTGAGCGCGCAGCCGGAGCGCTGGCTGGTCCTTACGGTGAGGACGGCGGACCCCGAGCTGCTTCCGCTGGCGGCGGAGGTGCTGGTGGGGCAGGGAAGCTGGGCGGTGGAAGAAACGGACGGCGGCGTGGTGACCTACCTGCCCGCGCCGGCGGACCCGGAGGCGTACGTGGCGGAGCTGTGCGCGGCGCTGATCGAGGAGCTGCCGGACTCCGCCGCGCCGGAGGTGGTGTGGCGCTGGCAGGCCAACGAGGACTGGGCCGCCAAGTGGCGCGAGGGGCTGGGGCCGCGGCAGGTGACGGAGCGCATCGTGGTGAAGCCCACCTGGACGGAGTGGGAGGCGCGTCCGGGGCAGGTGGTGGTGGACATCGACCCGCAGATGGCGTTCGGCACGGGGGAGCACGCCACCACGCGCGGGTGCCTGCGCCTGCTGGACGACGCGCTGCGCCCGGGCGACCGGGTGCTGGACGTGGGCTCGGGAAGCGCCATCCTGGCGATCACGGCGGCCATGCTGGGCGCGCCGGAGGCGGTCGCGGTGGAGTACGACCCCGACGCCAACCTGAACGCCCGCGAAAACCTGGAGCGCAACGGGGTGGAGGACCGCGTCCGCATCATCGAGGCGATGGCGGACCCGGCGCTGCTGCAGGAGCTGGGACGCTTCGACCTGCTGCTGGCCAACATCCTCAGCGGCGTCATCCGCCCGCTGCTGCCGTCGTTCCGCGACGCGCTGGGCGGTCTGCCGCAGGGGCGGCTGATCGTGAGCGGCATCCTGCGCACCGAGGCGCCGCTGGTGATGCACGACGCGGAGGCCGCCGGCTTCCGCATCGTCCGCATCGACGAGGAAGAAGAGTGGTGGAGCGCGCTCCTGCAGCCGGCAGAGTGATCCGCGCTTCATCGACGGCTCGATGATCGATCCACGAGCGGTGTCTTCCTGAGAGGGTGTTGCCAAACCTCCCAGCGTGATTGACTTCCTGAGGGAGGCGCCACCCCGTACCTCGTTTGTACACTGCACCTTCGCGCCGACCGAAGGACCTCGCCAGCAGAACGACGGGGCTGGTCCCGCGGCATGAAGCCGGCCCCGCCTCGCCGGAGAGCAGGTCCTTCGGTCGCGCGCAGGCGGTTGTGTGGAATCAGGTTACACGTGGTGCGCTCCCTCAGGAAGTCAGCGCTTCTTTGTGATTCTGGGGGTTTGGCAACACCCTCTGAGGGAGACGCCGCTCGCGCACCCTGCGGATGAAAACAGGGCTGTCATTCCGAGGCCCGGCCACGCCGCACTCGGACGATCACGCTGCAGGTTGCAGGGCCGAGGAATCTACTGTCCGCTCGCGCGAGGCCGGACGCGGCAGCCCGCGCCATGACCGCGGCGGCGAAACAGCCAGACAGGGCCCGTGTGGGGCGTCGGGGCCTGCCACGAGGAAACGGAAAGTAGATTCCTCGGTCGCGCACCGGGTTCTGTGGGCAGGCCAGGTGCCGGGTGTGCGCTCCCTCGGAATGACAGATCGAGGTCGCCAGGGGGTTTCCGTGCAGGGAGGCGCCGCTCGACGTTTTCCGCACGCGAGATACTTTGGCGCCGGCTGAAGGATCTCGCCGGTGGAACCGTGAGGGCTGGATCATTGCCGATGATCGTGCTCCTTGCAGCCGGAGAGCAGGTCCTTCGGTCGCGCAACCTGTTGTGTGGCATCTGGTTGTGCGTGGTGCGCTCCCTCGGGAAGTCATGTTTCTCGTTGTGGGAGTGGAGACAGACGAAAGCGGCCCCGGCGTGCATCACGCCGGGGCCGCTCGTCATCCGATGAACCCGCTCCGCCTCAGGGGCGGGGGCGCGGGCGGATGGTGCCGCCGCCACCGCTGCCGGGCTGCGGCTGGCTGGGCTGCCCACCCTGCGGCCGCGGGCGGATGGTGCCGCCGCCGCCGCTGGGGCGCGGCTGGTTCTGGGGCTGCGGGCTGCCGCCGGGGCGGAGGGCCAGCGTGTACGCGCCGGTCTGCCCCTTGAGGAACGAGTTCGCGCGGATCTGGTAGGTGCCGGCCGCGGGGAACGTGACCTCCACCTCGGAATTGGTGGCCCCGTTGGCGTCGTCGTTGGACGCGACCTCGCGGTAGCGGCCGTCCACCACCTGGCCCACGGACAGGTAGGTGTCGAAGGCGCTGGAGGTGAGCGACACCGTCAGGCGCTCGCCCTGGCGGGCCTGGTAGGTGTAGGTGTCGTAGAACGAGCTGTCGGCCAGCTGCGGGTCCGTGCGCGCCAGCGCCCCCTGGCGGGTCTGCCCCGCCGTGATGCGCTCGGCGCCGCCGGCCGCCGCAAGCTCCAGCGTGTAGGCGCCCGTCATCCCCTCGCTCAGCGCGTTGGCGGCCACGAAGATGGGGCCGTCGCGGTCCACGGTGAACTCGGCGCGCGAGTTGGTGCCGCCGCCGCTGTCGTCGTCGCGCACGATGAGCTCCATCTCGCCGCCTTCCATGCGCGCCACGGTCAGGAAGGTGTCGAACGCGTCCGAGCGCATGGTGAGCGACAGGCGCTCGCCGGCGCGGGCCTGGTAGGTGTAGATGTCGAACAGCGAGCCGTCGTCCATCACCGGGTCGCCGCGCTGCAGCTGGCCGTTGCGGCGCTGGCCGGGGGTGAGCGCCACCGCCTCGCTGCGGTCGTCGGCGATGGACTGCGGGCGCGCGCTGGGGCTGGGCACCGTCGCCGCCGCGGTCTGGATGGTGCCCGGCTGGCCGTTGTTGCCGGCGAAGAAGAAGTCGCCCATGATGGACGAAGACTCCCAGGGCACCTGGTCGCCGTTGCTGGCCGCCGTCACGGCGATGCGCACCTGCTTGTGCATCTGCTCGATGGGCAGCCCGGGCTGGTTCAGAAAGCGCAGCAGCTGCTGCGTGTACAGCCCGTTGCCGGCGGCGGCCGTGCCGTCGCTGGCCACGTCGCCCGGCGCGGTGGCGTAGGCGATAAAGGTGCCCGCGGGGGCGTTCATCATGGCCAGGCCGTTGCTGGACGAGCGGAAGCTGCGGGCGAACGGGTTGTTCCGGCAGGCGTCCAGGAACACGATGTTCACCCGGCTCTTGGCCGCGTCCATCTGCGCCATCACCAGCCCCACGTTCACCGTGGCGTACTCCACCTCTTCCTCGTTCTCCAGCGCGGCGTCCACGGGCACCACGTAGTTCTCGCCCTTTACCTGGATGCCGTGGCCGGAGTAGTAGTACAGCGCCACGGTGTTCTGATCCAGCTGCCGGCCGAACTCGCGGATGTCCTGGGCCATCTCGCGCTGGCTGCGGTCTTCGCGCAGCATCACGGTAAAGCCCAGCCGCTGCAGCGACGCCGCCACGGCGCGGGCGTCGTTCACCGGGTTGCGCAGCGTGCCGGCGTTCTGGTACGCCCCGTTGCCCACCACCAGCGCCACGCGGCGCTCGGCCTGGGCCAGCAGGGTGCAGGGGAGGGCGGTGGAGAGCAGGACGGCGAACAGGGCCGCCTGCCGCCGGAAGGAACGGACGGTGCGGGTCATGGCTTGGGGGATCCAGGTGAGTGAAGGCGGGGACCGCGGGGGCCTTCGGAGACGGCGCCGACAACGGCGCGCTCCGGAATATGGGCATCCGGGACCCGTGGATCAAGAGAACTGCACCTGCATCTGGAAACAGGCGGTGGACCCGACGCCCTCTCGCGTCCCGCGCCCCGCCCGGACCTTACGCCCGCCGGTCCGAACGGGCGCATGGTACCACCGGCGTTCTGCCGCAGTTCCATGTAGCAGGCGGTGGTGGATACGGACGCGGATTGGTCCTGGTTTCCACGCCCGCCCCGCTTCCCCCGCAGAACGTGCGTGCGGGCCGGTGGACGTGTAGATTGCGCGGCTCTCGCAGGCCTATCCGCTCACGCCTCTTTCCCCGCTTCGCCATGGCCGACAAGACGATCTTCAGCAGGATCATCGACGGTGAGATCCCCGGCACCTTCGTGTACCAGGACGAGCACTGCGTGGCCATCCGCGACATTCAGCCCGCGGCGCCGGTGCACGTGATGGTGATCCCGCGCAAGCCCATCCCCTCCATCGCCCACCTGGAGCCCGAGGACCACGCCCTCGCCGGGCACCTGCTGATGGTGGTGAAGAAGGTGGCCCAGCAGGAGGGGCTGGCGGAGCGCGGCTACCGCGTGGTCATCAACGTGGGCGACGAGGGCGGACAGACGGTGCCGCACCTGCACGTGCACGTGATGGGCGGCCGGCAGCTGACCGGCCACGGCACCGCCTGAGCGCGGAGGCGGCGATGGAGGACGCTTCCGCGACCGAGCGCGAGCGGCTGCTGGACGAGCTGCGCCGCGCCTGGGACGGCGATCCGTGGCATGGCGACCCGGTGCGCCGGGTGCTGCAGGGGATCACGGCCGGGCAGGCCGCCGCCCGCCCTCTTCCCGGCGCGCACGGCGTGTGGCAGATCGTGCTGCACATGACCTCGTGGACGCGCGAGGTCACGCGCCGCCTGCGCGACCGCGTGGCGCGCGAGCCCGAGGACGGCGACTGGCCCGCGCCGGGAACGGGGGAAGGGGAGTGGAACGCCGCGCTGCAGGGGCTGGCCAGCGCCCACGCGGAACTGCTGGACGCGGTCGCCGCCTTTCCCGCCGACGAGCTGGACCGGACGGTGGGCGACGAGCGCGACCGGCCGCTGGGCGCGGGCGTGAGCTACGCGGTGATGCTGCACGGCTTGGCGCAGCATCACGCCTACCACGCCGGCCAGATCGCCCTGCTCAAGAAGAGCTTCGGCTGACATGGTGATGCCGCGTCCGTAAAAACAACATCGAAGGGTACAGAGGGGCAGAGAACCGCCAGAGGAGCAGAGGACAACCGATCTTCCTCTGTTCCTCTGGCTTTTGTCTGTCCCTCTGTACCCCCGCTTTTCCCGGATGAAATGATCCGGGTTCGGTTTGCGGGTCTGGTATGGGCGAGCTAGCGGGTCCGCTGCATGTAGACTTCCTCGTAGGGCTGCAGGACCACCCAGCCTTCGCCCTGGAATCGCAGCTGAAAGGTTTCGCCGCTGCCGCGGCCCAGCAGCGTCTTGAAGCTGATGTCCGTGTGGATCTCGGGCGAGAGCGAGCCCGACCAGGCCACGGTGGCGTTGGGGTCGGTGAACACCGGCTCGGCGGCCGTGACGCGAAGGGTGATGGGGTTGTAGTGGGTGGTCATCGCCAGCACGCCGGGGCCGGTGACCCGCACGTTGAACAGCCCGCCCGAAGCCATCCCCGCCACGCGGCGCATCATCTTGATCTCGTACTTCATCCCGTCTTCCAGCGCCAGCAGGTCGTTGCCGTTCACGTAGATCTGCTCGCCGGCGCCCAGCTCCAGGATCTGCACCCGCTTTCCGGCGTCGGCCAGGTACACGCGGCCGGTGCCTTCCATCTTCATCAGCGTGACGCCTTCGCTGCTCACCATGCTCTTGAGCATGTTGCCCAGCCCCTGCTCCATCAGCCCCTGGCGCGTAAAGCGGATGCCGCCCACGTAGCCGATCATCGCGCCGGCCTTGCACCACACGCGGCCGTCCAGGTTCACCTCGAGGGTGTACGGATTTTCCAGCTCGAACGTGCCGCGCGCCTCGTCCTTCTGCGCGGTGGCGGCGACGAACTGGGCAATGGTGTAGCGGGACATGAGAACCGGGGTGCGGGTGTGGGTCGCCAGGGTGATGCCGGTGTTTGGCGGCATCGTACGCGCCGCCGTCGCCCCGGTTTCATGGCTGGGTCACGACACGCAAACGGCCGCCGGAACTCATCCGGCGGCTTTGCCGTTTTCCTCCTCGTCGAGGATCAGTACGCCTGCCCGACCAGCCGCTCCACGTCTCGCTTCACGTCGTCGACGCGTCGGTTGGACTTGGTCACCATCCGTGCACGCGCACCGCTGGAGTCTTCAATGGTGATCGTGATTTTTCGGCCCCGCTCGGCGCTCGGCCTTGTTGAGCGCAGATCGTACGCGACGGCAGAAAGAGAAACCAGACCGGCGAGAACGCTCACCGTGGTAACCAGGGTTTCGATTGTCATGCTCCCTCCTGGTGCGCGAAGTAGATAGAGCAGCCGGCGGTGTCCGTCAGCCATCCGCGTGCTTCATCGATCGCGCTCTGGATCTGCTTCCGGACCAGAGGGTCCGAGTTCTGTGGGTCTTCAGCCCACGCGGCGAGCCTATCCACCCATGCCTGGATCTTCGAGGGTGGAGACAGCGGTGAGACGGGTGGGTCGATCAGCAAGTAAGCCATCGGGCAACGTCGCTCCCAACTTGTAGGCCGCCAGAGCGCATCCGGCGGCCTTTGTTGTTCCATGGCGCGGATTCAGGACATTTGGCATACAAGGCGTTCGACGTCCCGCCTTACATCGTCCACCCGGCGGTTGGACCGTGTGACCATCCGCGCCCGTGCGCCGCTGGAGTCCTCGATCGTGATGGTGATCGTCTGATCACGCCGGGGCCGACTGCGTGCCGGCGGATCCAGGATGAACGCGAGTGCGCACATGCAGATCGCGACGGCGCTGGTCGCCATTGCCAGCATCTCCATTGTCATCGTATCTCCTGGTTCGAGTAGTACAGGCAGCCTGCCGCGACGGGAAGTGTGCCCGCGAAGAGCAGCAGTGAAACCGCAAAGACCGAGCGTGGATCAGTAGTGGACCGCGACTGGATTGCCGCAAAGCAGACGGACGACATCAGGATCAGCAGAATCAAGGCGCCCGCGACCAGCAGCTTCGCCACCGGATTGTCCCGATTTCCAGGAAAGAGCTCTCCGACTGCCGCGGCTCCAAGTGTCGTACAGATCAGGAGCAACTCGCCCCGTGCAGCCAGCATCTCCAAGCGCGCCTCCCGATGATCCAGCCAGAGGTTGAGGTAGGTCAACACGAGCGGCACCAGCGAGACCAGCACGCTGAACATGAACCAGCGCACGAGCTTTTCCGTCCGCGCGTTCATCGAGCCACCTTCACAGACCGAGGTGAAAAGGTCTCCTGAACGCGGTGCACCATCATCGTAGCGCTTCCTGTCCTCATCCCCACCTCCCCCGTTCGGACCGTCGCCTTCCTCCGCTCACGACCAAGTAAAAGCAAACAGAGTACACGCGTCAAGCCCCCGTCCCGAACGCGCCAGAGGCGTGCAAAGGCAGCGGGGCGCCAGGATTTCTCCCGGCGCCCCCGCGAGCTGCTGGACTCGCTCGCCGCCTCCCCCTGCCGCCGAGTTGGACCAGACGGTGGGCGACGAGCGCGACCGGCCGCTGGGCGCGGGCGTGAGCATGAGGTGATGCTGCACGGCATCGCCCAGCACCACGCCTACCAAGCCGGCCAGATCGCGCTGCTCAAGAAGAGCTTTCGGCTGATCGCGACCAATGGACGACAAAAGGCCGCCGGAGCGCATCCGGCGGCCTTCGCTGTTCCACCGTCCATGAGAACTCAGGACGTCTGGCCTACCAGCCGCTCAACGTCCCGCTTCACGTCGTCCGCGCGTCGGTCGGACCGTGTCACCGTACGTGCGCGACCGCCTGCCGAGTCTTCGATCGTGATCGTGAGCGTCCGGCTCTTCCCCGGCCGGGTAGAGCGGCCATTCAACACGAAAGTGAGAATGGACACGCTTATCATGACGATGCTCGTGACGATTGCGGGTGTCTCGAAGCTCATCTTGCCTCCTGATGCGCGTAGTACAGGCAGCTTCCGCTTGCGACAAGCATGCCCGCAAAGAGTGATACGGATGCGTTCACGATGGCGTTGGGGGCGGCACGCGACTGGATCGCGGCGAAGTAGAACGAGCACACCAGCACACCAAGGAGCGAAGTCCCCGCCGCGAGCAGCTTTGGGATCACGTTGTCGCGACCGCTTGGAAAGAGCTCTCCCAGCGCGGCGGCTCCCAGCGTCGTGCAGATCAGCAGCAGCTCACCACGTGCGACCAGCATCTCCAGGTGCACCACGCGCCGGTCCAGCCGATGGCTGAAGTACGTCAGGGCCAAGGGCACCAGCGAGACCAGCACGCTGAACATGAACCAGCGCACGAGCTTCTCGGCGCGCGACGTCATGCGTGCACCGCCGCGCGGTGGATGAACCCGGCCCCGGTGGTGGACGGCACCTCTAGGCAGAGCTTGATCGCTTCGCCAACTCGCTCCATCAACTGCTCCAGCGAACCGGCTTGCGTGTGACACCCGCGTAATGCGGGGACCGACGCCACGAAGCATCCGTCCTCGTCCCGCTCCACCACCACGTCGTAGGCTCGGCTCATCCCCACCTCCCCTGTTCGGACCGTCGCGTTCCTCCGCTCGCGATCAAGTAAAGCAAACGGAGTATACGGGTCAAGTCCCCGTCCCGAACGAGCCAGAGGCGTGCAAAAAGCAGCGGGGCGCCGGGATTTCTCCCGGCGCCCCGCGGAGTTGCTGGACTCACTCGCCGCCATTCCCGCCACCGAACTGGACCGGACGGTAGGCGACGAGCGCGACCGGCCGCTGGGCGCGGGCGTGAGCATGAGGTGATGCTGCACGGCATCGCCCAGCACCACGCCTACCAAGCCGGCCAGATCGCGCTGCTCAAGAAGAGCTTCGGCTGATCGCGACCAATGGATGACGAAAGGCCGCCGGAGCGCATCCGGCGGCCTTTTTCTACCTATTGATCGACGGGTTGACGCGCGAGTACAGAGTCCGGAGGCGCGGGTAGGGAGTGCGCCGCGCCAAGCCAATCCCGCGCCTCCGTGATCGCATGCTGCAACTGCTTCTGGACCATCGGGTCCGAATACAGCGGATCCGTCGCCCGGGCGGCGAGTTCCTCGATCCATGCCCGGATTCTAGCAGGGGTTGAGAGGGGCGACACGGGTGGATCAATCAGCAAGTACGCCATCAGCCGATTCTCGCATGCCAGAATTCAAATCGGTAGCGCAGCAGACCGCGAGCCGCGAGCCTGCGCCAAAGGAGGTGTTCGTACATCCGGTCGGCGTCTTCATGGGTCAGTACACCAAGTTCAATATCGCGGTGAAGCCCTCCGAGTACCAGCGCGCGCTCTTCTTCCATCACTCGGCGAATACGCTGCCGGTACAAGCGCCATCCGGGCGAAGGCGGCTCGATGGAGTATCGCGCCCACGGTGTCACTGCCCGAATCTGCCGCAGTTCGTAGTGCATCGCGAGTTCCACGTCTCTTCTGGAGATGGATCGCGAATCTGGATGGTTGTGGGTGAATACCGCGTTTCCAAGCAGCTCTTCCTGGTCAGCGCTCAGGACAATGGTGTCCGGCAAGCTGTTCGTCTGGTGGAACAGGAGTTTTCCTGCCGGTGTGAACGCAAATCCGTGTTCTACGGAGAGCGTAGAAATCACGCGTTCAACCCGGAGAAGCTGACGCTCCAGGCGAGGCGAGTTGTCCACGAGGACAATGCGCTTGGAAGATGGCGGATCGCTGGCGTCGGCTTCTGCTTCAACTCCGATCGCACTTCACGAACGCACTTCGACGCGAGGAATACTCCGAGCACAATTCGATTGCCTCATCCACCCGCTCCATCAACTGCTCCAGCGAACCGGCTTGTGTGTGACACCCGCGTAATGCGGGGACCGACGCCACGAACCATCCGTCCTCGTCCCGCTCCACCACCACGTCGTAGCCTCGGCTCATCATCCCCACCTCTCCGTTCGGACCGTCGCGTTCCTCCGCTCGCGATCAAGTAAAGCAAACGGAGTACACGGGTCAAGCCCCCGTCCCGAACGAGCCAGAGGCGTGCAAAAAGCAGCGGGGCGCCGGGATTTCTCCCGGCGCCCCGCGCGCATCGAACCACCGTCGGCCGCTTACACGCCGGCGGGCTCGCCCTGCGGCTCCCAGACGACGATGCGGCCCTCCATGGCGCTGGCGGCCACGGTGTAGGGGGACGCCAGGTACAGCTGCCCGGGGCCGGAGCGGCCGGGGAAGTTGCGATTGATGGCGCTGATGGTGACGTCCGTGGGCTTGCGGCTCACGCCGGGGCCGGCGTTGATGCAGGCGCCGCAGCTGGGCTCGATGAAGGTGGCGCCCACCTCCTCGAACACGCGGTCGTACCCCTGCTCCTGGCAGTAGGCGTACACCTCCTGCGAGCCGCACTGGATGTACAGCTGCACGTGCTCAGGCTTGCGCACGCCACGCTCGTGGTACTCGCGAAGGACGCGGGCGTACATGTCCATGTCCTCCTTCTTCCCCGCCGTGCAGCTGCCCGCGTACGCGATGTCGATGCGCACCTCGTCCTCCAGCTCGTCGACGTACAGCCCGTTCCCCGGGTCGCCGGGAAGCGCGATCATGGGCTGCAGCGTGCTGGCGTCGATCTCGATCACCTTTACGTACTCGGCGCCCTCGTCGCTGTACAGGCCGTCGATCAGGCGCTCCGCTTCGGCGCGGTCCATCCCGCGCTGCTCCACCAGGTACTCCACCGTCTTGGCGTCGGGGGCCACCACGCCGGTAAAGGCGCCCACCTCGGCGGCCATGTTGGTCATGGTGGCGCGCTCGTCCACCGACAGCGACTCCACGGCGGGGCCGGCGTACTCGATGATCTGCCCGATGGCGTGGCCGTCCTTGATGTACGGATGGCGCAGGATCTCGAGCATGAAGTCCTTGGCCGACACGTTCTCGGGCTTCTGGCCGCTCACGATGACCTTGAACGACCGCGGGACTTCCACGCGCACGTCCTTGGTGATCCACGAGTTGAAGATGGCCGTGGTCCCCACGCCGAACGCGATGCAGCCCACGGCGCCCGCGTGCGGGGTGTGGCTGTCGGAGCCGATGATGACGTGGCCGGGAAGCGCGTACTGCTCCAGGATCTTGCTGTGGCAGATGGCCTCGGAGCCGTGCTTGCCGTGCCCCAGCTCGCCGTACAGCCGCACGCCCTGCTTTTCGGCGAACTGGCGCTGCTTCACCTCGAGCTGGTTGGCCACGTCCAGCAGCCCCAGCTGCACGCGCTCCGCCGGCATGGCGTCCTTGAGGAACGTCAGGTGGTCGCGGAAGAACAGGATGCTCTCCGGGTCCACCACCTTTTCGTCGGGCCCCACGTAGTGCTCGAAGAAGATGGCCGACATGGGCGTCACGTACTCGTGCGAGAAGCGGATGTCCGTCTGCACGAAGCCGCTGTCGCCTGGCTGCACCCAGGGCACGCCGATGTCGCCGCGCGACAGGTCGGTGACCCAGTGCCGCGCGAAGATCTTCTCGGCGATGGTCATGGGCCGCGCCTTCCGGCCGTGGCGCGTGCCGTCCGGGGCGCCCTGCGAGTCGGTGTCGACGTTGGACGTCGACGTGGCGACGAACTGGGCCGCCGCGTAGTCCACGCCGGTGTCGGGGCCGGGGCCCGGCTCGTTGCCCGCGCCGCTGCCGCGCAGCGCCGCCACGTCGTCGGCGGCGGGGCTCACGGTGCCCGGCTGGTCGTGGTGGCAGCTGATGGGCGGCGTCTGCACGGTGCCCTGCAGGCGCGCCACGTTGTAGTTGAACAGCCCGCCGTGCTCGATGATGCCGCGGGTGATCTCGTCGGCGCCGTCGGTGAACTCGCTGAGCGGAATGGTCTCGCCGCGGCGAATGCGGTCGATGAGCTCGAAGTTGGTGGACGTGAGCACGCCCAGGTTCTGGCAGTTCTCGCGGTAGATGCGCTCGATGTTCTCGGCGATGACCACCTTGATGCCGGCCATCATCTCGGCGTACGGGCTCTGCTCGCGCGAGCTGCCCTTGCCGCGCCGCCGCCCGCTGACCGAGGCGACGAAGTTGCCCTTCCTGACGCTTCCCTGGCGGATGGGGAACTCGCTGCCTGCCTTGAGCCCCAGGTACGGGAACTCGCCCAGCGTCTCGTCGAAGTAGTAGCAGATGTACGCGGGCGTGATCTCGTCCGTGGAGATGTTGTCGCGCAGCAGGGCGCGCACCTCGCCGGTGAGCTCTACGTCCTCGCCCTCCAGCTGGCGGCGCACCAGCTCGGGGTCGTCCAGCAGAAAGAGGACGCGCCCGTGAAGGCGCACCTCGGGGGGCAGCTTTTCGATGGGGCGCGTGAGCAGGGACGGGATCATCGGCGCGTACGGTAAGGGAGGCCGGCGGGGCCTCGCGGGGTTCTGGCTCTATCGATTTCGCAACGGGGAAAAATGGCACCGCGCGGCGCTGGCGGCAACCCGTGCGCCCGCTTGCGGATGGGAGGGCGGGAGTGCGGATGATCCGGAAGGGAGGGCCGGGCGGGAGCCGTCGAGGCCTGCCGGGCTGCCCCGGCCTGTCTCGTCCGTCCTCCGCGGTCCGCCGACGCGCACCGGATACCGGCAAAAGAAACCATCACGCCGAGGAAGCGGAGGAAGCAGAGCCGTTCCCCTGCTCCCCCGGCGTGAGGCCGATCCGTTTCTGATCGAGATCAGCAGTCCAGGGTCAGCGGGGGCGGACACCGGTCTTCGCACGTCTCGCCCACGCACGAGCCCCAGCAGCTGTATGCGAACGTGGGCTCGCACGTGCCGCAGCTGGGGCCCAGGCAGTCCGTGGGCCCGCACGACCCGCAGTAGGTATCTCCCAGCGAGTCGCAGCCGGTGTCCTCGCTGGCGCCGGCGGCGCGTACGGTGCCGCGGTGGCCGGCGGCGCGCTCGGTGGTTTGGAACGACTCCACGGCCAGGGCGTCCAGGCTGAGTGCGATCTTCTTCATGGTGTGGCTTTCCGGTGGAAAGGATGGAGAGGTGCAGCGGCTGCCTTCGATCCGCGGGGTGCATCCCCGGGACACCGCTGATGAACGGCCGGCCGGGCGGTGCCGGCCGGCCGGCGGGGATCAGCAGATCCCGCAGGTCTCGTTGGGATACCAGGTGGGGCAGCCGCACGTACCCTCGCAGCTGTACGCGCAGGTGTTCATGGGGCAGCTGTGCGAACAGTAGAACGAACACGAAGCGCCGCAGGTAATTGCCACGGTACAGTCGTCGGTGCCGCAGGGATTGGAGACGCACTCACGGCCGTTGGTGGGGCAGTCGCAGTTGATCTGCTGGCAGGTGGTGTCGCTTACCTGGGCGCCGTGCACGGTGCCGCGCCGGTCGGCGTCGGCCGCGGTGGTTTCGAACGACTCCACCGCCAGGTCTTCCAGGGACAGGTTCAGCTTTTTCATGGCAGGTTTCCCGGTATGGGGGTGAAACGCCTGGCGCGGGACCTCCGTCCAGGCAGGTTGTTTCGAGGGGGGAGAGGGTACGAGAGGGTCGTCCCCGGCTCTACCCGCGCGCCCGACGGCGTGTTCCGTGCGCGCGGTGTGCAAGCTGGAGCGGGCCCGTGGACGGCGTCAGCCCCGGGGATTTCGTCTTTTCTGGATGCCGCCTGCAGTCTGGGCAGGGCAGTTCAACGCAGGGTTCACGCAGGCGAAGCGAGAGCACGGGGGAGGATCGCCCATCGGTTTTCGCGTACTCTCATCTTTGCTCCGCGATTTCTGCATTCTGCGGTCGTGGACTGGTGAACGCCGAAGGAGGCCGGCCCGGAAAACCGGGCCAGCCTCGCTTCGTCGCCGCCCTGTGCTCCCTCAGCTTCAGAGGGGTGTTCAAGAATCCCCGCGCTTGCGCCGGTCTGTCATTTCGAAGGAGGCGCCACACCGCACTGTCAGCTCGCCCGAAATCCGGCGCGCCGACTGAGAAATCTACTGTCTGCTGCTGGTGCCCCGCTGCACCGCTCGGCACTGGCCCTGTCCGCCCGTGTCGTAGCCGCGAAGCAGGCACGGCTACCGCGTCTGCCCTCCAGCAGTCCGACGGTAGATTCCTCGGCCCTGCAACCTCTGGTGTGAAAGCAGGCTGCGGCGTGGCCGGGCCTCGGAATGACAGCGCTGGTAGATCTGCCCGGATGCGCAGCGTCGGATTCTTAAATACGCTCTCAGAGGCGTTGCTGAACCTCACATCCATCACGGAGCAGTGACTTCCTGAGGGAGCGCACCACGTGCAACCCGATTCCACACAACCGCCTGCGCGCGACCGAAGGACCTGCTCTGCGGCGAGGCGGGGCCGGCTTCATGCCGCGCGACCAGCCCCTCGGTTTGCGCCAGCGAGGTCCTTCGGTCGGCGCGAAGGTGCAGTGTACAAGCGAGTTAGGGGGCGGCGCCTCCCTCAGGAAGTCAATCGCGCTGGGAGGTTTGGCAACACCCTCTCAGGAAGTCATCACGCTGGGAGGTTTGGCAATTCTCTCAGTACAGGATGATGCGCCGCCCCGGATCCACCGTGTCCGCGGGGTCGCCCAGGGTCTGGTCGCAGGGCTCGCAGCTGGCACAGGTGTAGAGCGAGCAGGCGTCCGTACATCCCACCTCGTACGTGCCGTTCTCCTGGTGGGCCAGCACGGTGCAGCGCTCGTGCAGGGCCGGCGTGGTATCGAACGACTGCACGTCCAGGTCATCGACGTTCAGGGCCAGCTTCTTCATGGGAGTTTTCTCGTGTCGGAGGATGTGATGGAGGTGCCGCGGCCGGAACCGGGAATCAGCTGCCGTAGAGGATGATGCGGCGCTGCTCCTCCACGTCGCAGGCGGCGTCGCACGTGGCGCAGCTGTAGATGGCCGAGCACACGTCCGTGTAATCGCCGCCACCGTCTCCGCCGTTGTCGTCGTCCCGGTAGCCGCGCACCGTGCAGCGGAGATGGTAGATGGCGGAGGTGGTGTCGAAGGACTGCACGTCCAGATCGTCGACGTTCAGGGCAAGCTTCTTCATGGGAGTACCGTCGGTCCAGGGTCGATGGCCGGGGCGGCCCGTCCGCATCCCGGTCATGGGGTGAACGCGCCAGGGCGGGCGGATGCTGACAGGTTTTCCGCATCTTTATCATCCGCTAATGCCGCCCTCAGCCAGCCTTCATCTTCGCGCGGTTCGCGGCAATGACCTGCCGCTCGCAAGCGGGAGGTGGACGGGTTGGAGCGGACGGGCTTGCGACGAGGCGCGCACGGCGGTAAGGTATCCAGTGTAGCCAAAGACTTTTCTTACGGATTTTACACTGGCCGGGAGCCGGTGTGGGGCGGAGGCGAAATGCCTGCGCCTGAGTTGCGCGTCCCTCTGGCGGCCATCCGCCGGGAGGCCGAGCTGGCCCGTGATGCCTCCTCGCTTCGCGCCGTGGCGCGCGAGGTGGACATTGCACCCATGGCCCTGCGCTCGTTCCTGATGAACAGGGGAACGCCGCAGGCGCGCACGGTCCGCAAGCTCAACCTGTGGTACGTTCGCCGTATGGCCACGCGCCCGCCGGAGGGCGAGGACGAGGCGCGCGCGGCGCTCACGATTCTCGCCGGGTTCTATCCGCAAGCCGAGCGCTTCCGCGTCCTGAACGGCTTTCTCGACTCCATGGAGCGGGATTTCCGCGACAGCGGAATGCACCCGCCTGCGTGGCTCGCGCGGCTTCGCGCCGAGCTCCGGCCGGACGGCGAATGACCGCACGCCCGCACGAATGCGGCGACTTACGAAAGAGCAGCGCCGCGGGAGCCACGCCCGCGCCGCTGCTCTTTCGCTTTTTCTGCGAACCCGGCGTGCCTGCCCGGCCGTCCTGATCGTCTCCATTGGCCCGCCGCTGGGGCGGGGTCTTGCATGCTCGCGGGGAAGCGGATAAGCTCTCAAGTGTAACCCATTCACTTTCGTACGCATCTTACAGCGCCGAGCCCGGCGGCATGGGGCGGGGGATTGATGTCCTCGCCTGATCCGCCCATCTCCGTCGCTGTCGTCAGGCGCGAGGCCGAGGCTGCCGTCGCCGCCACGTCGCTGCGCGTGGTGGCGGACGAGGTCGGCATCTCGGCCATGAGCGTGCGTGCGTTCATCCTGGCGGCCAACCAGCCGCAGCAGCGCACCCTGCGCAAGTTCAACGCGTGGTATGCGCGGCGCGCGGCCGTCCGCCGCACGGAGGGGATGGAGGATGCGCGCGCGGCGCTGATCGTGCTCGCGGGGCTGTATCCGGAAGCCGACCGCCCCCGGGTGCTGCGCAACCTGGTGGACCGGATGGGTCGCGAGTTCCACGAGAGCCGGATGCCGCCGCCGCCCTGGCTGGCGGAGCTGGCGGCCGAGTTCGGGCAGGGGACCGGCTGATCCTGATCCGGAAAGACCCACATCGGAGGCCTGCCGCTCACCTCGATCGTGGAGCGGGTAGATGACTCTCCAGATCGCGCATCAGGTGGTGCGGACGGCCTGTCCCGGTGCGCCGCGGAGCCCATCGGGCGATCCGCATCCTCCTCGAAAAAACGCGGATGGCTCCCTGCCGCATTCTATCTCCCTCGCGTTCCCGACACCCCACGCCGGCTCGTGCCTCGTCGGCCGGAGCGCCATGCCTCCGCTCACCAAAGCAGAGGAAACGGCACGAGAAAACTCCGCTGACTCCGTTGACTCCGTGTGAGTTCCCCCTCCTTCTGCGCAGACCCTCCTCACGAAACTTGGTCAGCCGTAGCCGCACCCCGACCCGCCGTTCCCGGCTGTTCCCTATTCCCTATTCCCTATTCCCTATTCCCTGTCAGGCCCTTCGTTTTACGGATTCCGCGGGAGGCATCAGCGCGGGGTTGAATCCCGGCCGCTGATCCGCTAAATTGCCGGGCTTACGGGGCGTTAGCTCAGCTGGGAGAGCATCCGCTTTGCAAGCGGAAGGTCATCGGTTCGAACCCGATACGCTCCATCGATCACGTGATTGCACGACGCGCCCGGACCCTTTGCTGGTCCGGGCGCGTTTTCGTCTGCCGTGCGGACAGTCCGCGGCATCGGTTACGTGTGGCGGCCGAACGGACACCGCGGCACGGGACCGTACAGAATCAAAGATCTTGGAGGGTGTGCCGTGTTGCTTCGCCGGACCGGCGCCGGTAAAATGCGGGAATCTCCTGCGTGACCCCGTATCCAAACGGATTCCGGCGTGGCCGGTCCAGCGCGGCGAGCGGCGCTTCATCCTCTCTTACCCGTGGTGTGATCCCATGCGCAAGCTCAGGCTCGATGTAGAGGCGGTCCAGGTAGAATCATTCACCACGCAGGCCGCGGCGGCAGGGCGGGGGACGGTAGAGGCGCAGCAGGGGCGCGAGACGTTCGGCTGCCCGGCTCCGACGCAGGACACCTGCGTGGGCACCTGCGGCTGCGGCGGAGGCACGCTCGACGTGACCTGCGCCAGCTGCGACATCACCTGTGGCGCGACGTGCTGGGACCCCACCTGCGACACGTGCATGGCCACCTGCAACTACGCCACGGGCCCGGAGCGCTGCTGCGCCGTGTAGCCTGCACGCGCGGGTAGATCCGCAAAATCTTCTGGCTTTACGCGGAATCAACGGAGTCAGCAGAGAACTTGCACTCTGCTGACTCTGTTGACTCTGTGTGAGGCCAAGTCAGTTTCAAGGCGAGACGTCAGCCTTCGCCATCCGTAGACGGGCTGGCGGGCCAGGTGAAGCGGAAGGTGGCGCCGCCGCCGGGGGGAGACTCCACCCACACGCGGCCGCCGCGGCTTTCCACCATCTTCTTGACGATGGAAAGGCCGATGCCCGTGCCCTCCACCTTGTCGCGCGACTCCAGCGTCTGAAAGAGCCCGAAGATGCGGTCGTGGTACTGGGCGGGGACGCCGGGGCCGTTGTCGGCCACGGCGAACTCCCAGCCGCCGTCCGCGTCGCGCGCCGAGACGGTGACGCGCGTGCCGCCTTCGGGACCGTACTTGATGGCGTTGCCCACCAGGTTCATCAGCACCTGCTGCATGGGCAGCCGCTCGGTAAAGAGAACGGGCATCCCCGGCTGGACCTCGACCGTCACCCCGTCCGGCGGGGCGAGAAGGTCCACCACGTCCCGCGCCAGGGCACCCACGTCCACCCGCTCCGGCTGCTCCTGCACGCGGCCGGCGCGGGAGTACTGCAGGATTCCGTCGATCAGCCCCTCCATCCGCGTCACGCGCCCCCGCAGCAGGCGCATCTGCTCGCGCGCGTCGTCGGTAAAGCGGTCCGCCAGGTCGTCCTCGATCCACTGCGACAGGTTGCTGATCCCCCGCAGCGGGGCCTTGAGGTCGTGCGAGGCCACGTACGCGAACTGGTCCAGCTCGCGGTTGCTGGCCTCCAGGGCGCGGGCCAGACGCGCCAGCTCCTCGGCCTTCTGCTCCACGTCGCGCCGGGCGCGCACCTGCGTGGTCACCTCGACGGCGTGGACGAGGATGTCGCGCCGGTCGGGGTCGGCGCTGGCCAGCGGGCGCCAGACCAGGTGCCAGTACGTGTCCTCGAGCACGCCGCTGCCAAAGCGCTCCAGCGGCACGTTGACCTCGGGGTCCACGAACGGCTCGCCGGTGTGGTACACCCACTCCAGCAGCTCGAACAGGCCGCTCCCCTCGAACTCGGGGAACACGTCGCGGAAGGTCCGGCCGACGGCGTCGGGCTTGCCCACCGTCTGCTCCCAGCTGGGGTTCACCAGCGTGACGGTGTGCTCGGGGCCGGTGTACAGCGCCATCACGGCCGGCGCCTCGGCAAAGATCTGCTCCAGCCGCGACCGCTGCGTCTCGGCCTCGCGCAGCAGGCGCTCGCGCTCGGCCTCGGCGCGGGCGCGGTCGGTGACGTCGATGACGGTGCCGGTAAAGCGCACCGCCCGCCGCTCGCCCTGTACCTGGCCGAACGCGGCGCGCCCGCTGGCGCGGATCCACCGCACCTCGCCGCCGGCGGGGATCACCGTGTAGTCCGCCTCGTAGTCGCCGGCGCCGGCCGGGTCCAGCGCGCGGGCCACGGCGGCGTTGGCGCGGTCCAGGTCGTCGGGGTGCAGGTGCCGCAGGAAGTCGTCGTAGTGCACCTCGCCCTCCGCCGGCATCCCGAAGATCCTCCTGCACCGCTCGTCCCAACTGAGCGCCCCGGAGACGGGGTCGAAGTCCCAGGTGCCGATGTCGGCGGACTCCAGCGCCAGGCGCAGCCGCTCTTCCAGCCGCTCCACGTGCTGCCGCGCGTGCACCTGGTCGGTGACGTCGACCCCGTGGACGAAGATGCCGGAAATGGCGCCGTCCGCCTCGCGCACGGGCTGGTAGACGAAGTTCAGGAACCGCTGGCGCGGCGGGCTTCCGGGCTCGGTCTGCAGCAGGATGGGAAGCTCGTCGCCCACGAACGGCTCGCCGGTGCGGTACACGCCGTCCAGCAGGCCGATGAACCCCTGCTCCACCACCTCGGGCAGGGCGTCCACCACCCGCCTTCCGATCACGTCGCGGTGGCCGATGAGCTGCTGGTACAGGGGGTTGGTGATCTCGAAAACGTGCTCGGGCCCGCGCAGGGTGGCGATGAAGGCGGGCGCGTTCTGGAAGATGGCCGCCAGCCGGCCGCGGTCCGCCTCCAGCTGCTTCTGCAGCCGCCGCTCCTCCGTGACGTCGCGCATGGTGACCACGGCGCCCAGCGTCTGCCCGTCGGTGGCAAGGACGGGGGCGGCGCTCCCCTGCACCAGCGCGCGGGTGCCGTCGGGGTGCACCGAGACCCACTCCACCCCCAGCACCGTCTCGCCGCGCTTGACGGCGCGCACCAGGGGAAGCTCGTCGTTGGGGAACGGCTCGCCCTCGGGCGTCAGCACGCGAAAGGTGCCGCTGTAGTCGTCCACCTGCGTCCCCAGCCCGGCCATTCCCAGGATGCGCTGGCCGGCCTCGTTGACGAACGAGATGCGCCCCTCGGCGTCGGCCATCACCACGCCGTCGGCGATCTGGCGCAGGATGGCGCTGCGCTCGGCGGCGGTGGCCTCGATCTCCCGCCGCGCGCGCACCTGGGCGGTGACCTCGACGGCGTGGGTCATGATGCCGAACACCTGCCCGTCCGCGCCCGTGAGCGGCTGGTAGACGAAGTTGAAGCACCCGTCCTCCATCTCCCCCGTCCCCCGGCGGTCCAGCTGGACGGGCATCTCGGTCCCCACGAACGGCTCGCCGCTGGCGTACACGCGGTCCATCAGCGCGAAGAAGGGCTGGCCCTCCAGGTCCGGGAACCCTTCCCGCAGCGGCCGGCCCAGCAGCTGGCGCGGGCCCACCATCCCGGTGTAGCGGGCGTTGACCACCGTGGGGACGTGCTCGGGGCCCTCGGTGATCAGGATGGCGGCGGGCGCCTGCAGGAACACCTCGCGCAGCCGGGCCTCGGCCTGCTCGGCGTCGGCGCGGGCGGCGCGGGTGGCGCGCTCGGCCATCAGCCGCGCGGTGGTCTCGGAGACCACGTTGAGAAAGGCGACGATGGTGCCGTCCTCGTCGCGTACGGGGCTGAGCGCGAAGGTGAACCAGGCGTTGGGCTCGCCGGGAGCGCTCTCCGCCTCGCCGGCCCCGGCGCGCTCGATGACGAACGGGGCGTCCTCGGCGTAGACGGGCGGGCCGCCGGCGCGGATCTGGTTGAACATGGGCGCGACCTGGCCCCAGATCTCGCCCCACACCTCGCGCCCCGGCCGCCCCAGCGCGGCGGGATCCTTGGCCCCCAGCACGGGGGCGTATCCATCGTTGTAGACCAGGACCAGCTCCGGGCCGCACCACAGGTTGATGGGAAAGGGCGAATCCATGGCGGTGCGCACGGCCAGCCGCAGCGCGGCGGGCCACGCCTCCACCGGGCCCAGCGGGGTGGATGCCCAGTCCAGCGCCCGGCACCGCGCGCGCATCTCGCCGCCGCCCGCGAACAGCGCCTCCGCGTCCGCCGATCCGTTCGCTCCGTCCTGCGTGCTCACGCCACGTCCTCCATCGGATTCACCTCACCCCCGCAAACGCGAGAGGGCACGCCGCACCGGGTGCCCGCTCGCGAAACGTCCGTCGTCATCGTCCGCACGTGCGAGCAAGGACCACGCCCGTGCCGTTCGGCTGGGCTGGAAAAAGATTGGCCTCACACGGAGCCGGCACAGGGATCCGCAAGGAAGTCAGAAACCGTTGTAGTTCCTCGATGTTCCGGAAGAGCCAACCGGATTCCTTGCTACCGGGTGCCGATCACTACTTTGGCGAAGCGGGCGCCGGGGGCCGCGCCGGATATTCCCGCAACGCACCCCACGTACGAACCTCGCGCATCCCCCACCGCGTCGGCCCCGGGTTCACCAGCGAGTATTCCTCGTAATACGAGAGTTCGCCCTTGCGAACCGTCACGTACACCGTAGCCGTCTCGCTACGAACAGCGATGGAGTCCACCAGAACCTGGGGAGCCCATGCCCCGGGGACGCCGGGGGCGCGGCCCTCGCATGGGGCGGTGGTTCGGTCCAGTCCCCGCACCAGCGGCGACTGAATCCCCGCGGGGAAGTCCACAGGCGCCCCGATCGCGGTGAAGACGCTGCACGCGTTGAAAGGCGTTGCATCACCCATCCAGTTCAACCGGAAGTCAAGCACCGTGTTGACGGCGGCAATCTCCCGGGTGGCGGATTGGCAATTCGCATCCGTCACCACCGTGACGAGTCCGAGAACAGCCAGCTGGGCACACCGCGTCAGTATCGAATGCATGAGTTTGTGCCCGGGCTCAACAGGTTGAAGGGGACATCCGAGTAGTAGTCCTGGTTTCCGACCCATGTCGGCGCGGTCGGGTGATCGTAGCCGAGCACGTGCGCCGCTTCGTGCAGCGCCGTGTTGGCGATCTCGCGCCGAGCAGCCGCGTTGCCGCCAGCCGCCGCATCAAGGTACTGCGGGTCGAAATGGATGCGGTCGTTGTACATCGCGCCGTAATGGGTCGTGTTGGAGCCGCCCCGGAATACGTCCCCTGCCGCATAGGAGGCGTTGAACTGGGCGAGCATCTCGGCGCACTGACGGCGAGCCGTGGTGTCCGGAATCTCGGACGCGGGGCGGACGTATCCAGCAAGCGCGGCCGTAATGGTCGTCGAGTCGCCGGCGGTCAGCGGCTGTTCGCAGCTTGGGTCCGTTCGCGGGTCACAGGCGGGAGGTGGGTTGCAGTCACCGTCGGGGCACGTCGGACCATCTTTTGTGCCGCCGTCGCCCCCACCCCCGCTGCTACCTCCGCCGCCGCCGTCGTAGTCGCCACCATCGCCGCCGCCATCGCCGCACCCCTGCACCGTCGTGCCCTCGGGGCTGCTGGGACTCGTCGACGAGGCAGCGCAGTCGCCACCTCCATCGTCACAGCTGTAGTCCCATTCATCGCAGCCCCCTCCACTGATCGGCTCGAGGGCGCAGGTGCCTTCTGTCACGCACCCCTCCACCTGTGTGTCCAGCGCAGAGGCCGCGAGATCCGGCGCGCGCTGATGATCTCCTGCCGTGGGGTTGTCCGCACACGCTCCCACCGTGAGCACCACCCCCGCAAGCGCAGCAAGGCGTAACACGAATTTGCGCATCTTACGATCCTTGTTAAACGGTTGACTTCTGCGAGGTTCCCACCAGCGGTGCAGCGCAGAACCAGACGGACGAGCCTGTTATCCTCTTTTTCGATTGGGGATGGCCGGGAAACGTTTCGACACGAACAGAGCGGATGATCGATTTTAGCGGCCGCTCGATTCGGCCGCTAGGCCTGGTCGTGATGACGGGACGCCCAGCCTCCGGTGTGTACCGAACTGGCGTAGCTCAGTAGCGCAGAGCCAAGCGTCGGCTGGACGCCCCGCAGAACCCCAGATGGATACGGAGAACCCCCGCCGGCATAACGCGGACGGGGGGTCTTTTTCGGTGGGTGCGATCCGACGGATCCGGCCCGGCGTTTCCCGTGAAAAGCATCGGTCGAGGCCGACAGAGGATGCAGACAGTCGTTATCCCTCTGCTCCTCGTCCACGATCCGCCGCTGAAGTTATGAAACGCTTCACCCTCGTCCTGCTGGTCCTGCTCGGTGCCCTGGCATGGAGCAATCCCTCGCACGCCGACCACCAGCGCGCGTTTGCTGACAAGTTCAAGCAGGACAATCCCATCATCAGCTGGTTCGGAGGGGCGAAGTTCGCCTCGGAACTGGTGGGATACGACAGCTACGTGATCTTTTCCGTGGGATGCCTGGTGGACGAGCCGGTCAGCGTCGCTTTGTTCGGCAGGGTGTTCGCGGCAGAGATCCCCATCGAGAGCGAGATCGGCAGGGCTTTTCGCGAAGCGGCATCCCGCTGACACCAGATCCTGAAAAAGAATGATCGTACAGAGGAACAGAGTCAGACAGAGAACGCGAGCTGAGAGATCACCGTGGTTCCTCTGTCTGACTCTGTTCCTCTGTACCCATGAAGGTTTTCTTTTCCTGGATTCGGGATCAGCCGCCGACCTGCGCGAAAGAACGAGTGCTCCCGGTCCTGGTTGACCGGGAGCACTCGTCTTTGTCGGGGAGCGGGCCCTGAGAAGCGGGTCAGCTCGCGGCGCCGGCGGCCATCAGCTCGTCCGCGTTCTCGTCCGTCGGGGCAAGCGTGTCCATGAAGCTGCTGACGGAGAACACGGCGTTCCCCGGGCCCGGCGGGCCGTAGCCCGGAGGCGGCTGCAGGCCGTGCTTCTCCAGCGTCTCGCGGTACACCTCGAGAAGGCGGATGTGGTACTCCAGCGGCGCGCCCTCGGGGTTGTCCTTGCCCAGCGGCGTGGCCGGCTCGGGGCACCAGGTGGTGAAGCGCGGCGTGACGCCGCGGCTCATGAAGTAGTCCAGCCCCTCGGCCGTGGAGGCGATGGCCTCGTTGACCGTGGCGAAGCCGAAGGGCTGCGCCATCTCCACGCCCGCCACGAAGTTGGGGATCACGTACCGCGCGCCGAACACCTCGGCCGCGTCGAAGATGCGGCGGTGCCACTCTTCGCGCCCCACGTAGCGCTCCTTGCCGGGGCAGATGATCTCGAACAGCCGCTTGTCCCACACCTCGTAGTTGGGGTGGTAGATGCGGATGCCGTAGTCCTTGAAGCGCTGCACGTCCTCGCGGGGCAGCGCCTGCGCCACCACCTTGCCGATCCACCGGCCGGGAAAGCGCTCCTCGATGGCCTGGGCGTAGCGGCCGTAGAAGTCGGCCTCGGCCAGCCCGTCCACCTTGCTGGTCACGCTGCCGCCCGTAAGGGTGTAGGCGTGGCTGGTGCGGGCCGTGTCGAACTGGTCGATGATGGCCAGCGCCTCCAGCACCTCGTCGATGGGCTTGATGCCGGTGTACGGCCGCCCCGCCGCCTTCTGCTGGCGCCAGTTGTGGTTGATGTCGCAGTACTGGCACTCTTCCTTGGCGCCGAAGTACTGGCACATGCGAAAGACCGTCAGGTAGATGAGGTAGCCCCACTGGATGGTGGGCGCGATCTCCATCACCTGCTTGCCGTTGCCGAGGGCGTGCCGGTAGTACTCGGGCATCGGCGGCAGCGCCACGTCGGCGATGGGCGTGCCGTCCATCGACAGCGTGAGCGTGCCGTCGGCCGTGCGGCTTACGCGGTACGGCGAGTCGGGGTTCACGCGCACCGAGACGATGGTGCGGCGCAGCCCGTACGGCCCGCCGGTGAGGGCCACCTCCTCGGGCGGCCTGCGCTTCGCCGCGTTCCCCAGCTGCGTAAGCGGCTTCTGGTCGAACGAGAAGATGAAGTACGACTTGGGCTTGACCTCGCCCTCGAGGTTGTCGGAAAGCGCGGAGTCGTCGAACGACATCCCCGTGCGCAGCAGGTCTTCCTTGAAGACGGCTTCGCGGGGGATGTGGGGAAAGCGGGCCATCAGGCCCTCGACCAGCGCGGTGCGGTTCTCCATGTATGCTTCAGCGTCCTTCGTGGCGCGCCAGAGGTGAATGCAGCGGTTGAATTTAGGGGAACGGGAGGGAATAGGGAACAGGGAACAGGGAATAGGGAATAGGGAATAGCGGGAAGACGGCGTCCGCGGGGTGAGGTGCGGTGGCCGCCGTGGCCGAGGCACGCGCCTGAAACGGCCGGAAGCCCACCAGGGCTCGCAATGCTCGCCAGGTGGGGCTTCACCGCTTGCTCCTCGAATTCACGCCGGACGATCGCCACAACACGCGTGGCCCGCCCACGCGAGCGGTTGAAGCCCCGTTCGGCGAGCGCAGCGAGCCGAGACGGGGCTTATGGCCTTTCCAGCCGCGGGCTTTAGCCCGCGGTGTCTTTAGCCCGCGGTGTCTTCAACCCGTGGCGGCCCCCACGCGCTCCGCCAGCAGCGGCGGGTCGGCGTAGGTGTCCAGGCCCAGCCGCAGCGCGTGCGTCGGGAGCAGGGCGGCCTCGCGCAGCAGGGCGAGCACGCGCGGCGCGGCGCCGCGGTCCGCCAGCAGCCAGGGCGACTGGCGAAGGAGCCCCGCCAGCGCGTCCGCCGCGTTCAGCGGGGCAAGCCCCGTGGGCGCGTCGGCCTGTACGCGGGGAAAGAGCAGGCCGGCCAGCGGCGCCGTCCGCGTCCACGCGCCGGGAAAGCGCTGGTGCGGGTCGGTGTTGCCGCGGCGCTGCACGATGCCGCCCGCCTCCCACCCCTCGTCCAGGTGAAAAGGGCGGGGAAGCCCCTCCACCGCCACACGCCCCTCCGCGTCGCGGTGCAGCACCACGTGGTCGTCCGACAGGTAGCTCCACCCGGCGCTCACCAGGTTGGCGCACGTGGTGGTCTTTCCCGCGCGGCTGTCGCCCACCAGCAGCCACGCGGCGCCCCCCGCGGGCGCCACGGCGGCCGCGTGCGCCAGGGCGCGCCCCATCCGCCCCAGCAGCAGTGCGCAACTCAGCGTGCAGGCGGAGTACAGGTCCGTCGCCACCGCGGATCGATCGCCCTCCGCCGGTGCGCGGAGCTCCGCCACGCCACTCGCCAGGTCGATGAGGCCGTGCACGCCGGAGGCGCCGATCAGGAGCGCGCGGTCGGGCTCCATCCACGCGTCCACCTCTCCCATGGCCAGCGTGCGCTCCCCTTCCGGACGCGCGAATGCCGGCCCCGCGTCATCCACGGCGATGCGGATGACGGCGCCGGACGGGTCCGCCGGGGTGTCGAGGGGGACCAGGGGAAGCCAGCGGGCGACGGACGGCAGCAGCCGCGGCTGCACCTCCACGCGCAGCCGGCCGTCGTGCAGCAGGGAGCGGACGATCACGTGCGCGTCAGGGATGGCTCAGGCGCGCAGGGGGAAGGGATTCATGCGGTCCGGCGGGGGCGGCTCGGCGGCGGGGTCGGCCACCACCCAGGCGTGCGCCACGATCGGCGTCTCGCTTCCCTCGCCGCCCCGCACGCCGATGCGGATGACGGCGGGAATGCCGTAGCGGCGCAGCGCCAGGCAGTGCGCCACGCTCTGGTACAGGCAGGTGTTCTTCCACGGCGAGCCGGGAACGGCGGAAAGCACGCGCACCAGCGTGAGCGCCGCGCCCACCACCCGGCGCGGCGGCTGCGCGGCCGGCCCCGCCTGCGCGGGCGGCACCAGCAGCTCGCGCCAGCGGTCGCCGCGCAGCCACAGCGGCGTGCGCAGCGCCGACCAGGCGCCGGTCACCGCGGCGTCCGCCAGCCCCTTCACGCCGCGCCGCCCTCGGCGGGCGCCACCAGCCCGCGCTCGGCCAGCTCCGCCATCAGCCGGTCCACCTCGGCGGCGGCCACGTCGCGCTCCACCACGAAGTGCGCGCACAGGTCGTCCACCAGCGCCTCGCGCCCCAGCCCGCGCTCCAGCCCCTTGTAGACGGCGGCGGCGGTGGCGTTGAGCCGGTAGTAGTTCTTGGTGTCCATGTGCAGCAGCACCGCCTCGCCTTCCAGGTGGGCGGCCAGCACGTCGTCGGGTACGCGGTGGGTGGGTGCGTCGGGGCTCATCGTCCGTTCGTCGGGGTTCACTGCAGGGCCGCCGGGCCGCGCGGAGCGCCGCCCGTCACGGGAATGGGGTACACGCTGTTCGGAAAGGCGGGGTCGATCCACACCAGGCGCGTGGCGCCGGTGGATTCGAACTCCACGTACACCAGCCGTCCGTCCGCCGTCCAGGTGGGCTCGGCCTCGTCGCCGGCGCGGGTGCTCAGCCGGGTGACCGCGCCGTCCGCCACGTTCACCAGGTACAGCCCCAGGTCGCCGTCGCGCGTGCTGGCGAAGGCGATCCGCGCGCCGTCCGGGCTCCACGCGGGGTCGATGTCGGGCCGCGCGTGGGGGGCCAGCAGCACCGGCGCCCCGCCGGGGGTGAGGGTGTAGAGGTCCGCCCCGCCGCGGGCCGCGCCCACGAAGGCCAGCCGGTTGCCGGTGGGCGCCCACGCCGGCGAGGTCTCGGGGCTTCCCGCGAAGCCAAAGCCGGGGGCGGCCTGCGCGGCGCCCGCGCCGCTGGCCTGGGCGGTCCACACCTTGGTGGCGCCGCTGCCGGTGGCGTAGGCCAGCCGCTGCCCGTCGGGCGAGAGCGACGGGGCCGTCTCGCTCTGCGCCGAGGTGGTGATGCGCGTCTCGGTGCCGCCGCCGGCGGGCATGGAGAACAGCTCCGCGTTCCCGGCGCGGTAGCTTACGAACACGATGCTCCCCGCCGCCGCCGTCACGTCCGCGTCGGACGAGGCGTGCGAGGTGAGCCGGACGAAGTCGCCGCCGTCCAGCGCCACGCGGTAGACGTCGCGGTTGCCGCCCACGGCCATCTCGAACGCCACGCTGGGAGGTACGGCCACCTGCAGCGTCAACGTGCTCGTCCGCTCGCCGTGCGTGGCGCGCACCTGCACCTGGCCCGCGCGCAGCAGCCGCAGGCGGTCGCCCGTCACCGACCCCGCGTCCGCCGGGATCACGCTCCACGCCACCTGGCCCGCCGCCAGCGCCTGCCCGTCCTCCGTGGCGGTGAGCACCAGCTCGCTGCCGCGCTCCATCCGTCCCGCGGCCGACGCGCTCAGCGTGGGCGGGGGCGGCGGCGGATCCGTGGGGCCGTCTCCGCCGCCGCAGGCGGCCAGCAGGACGGCCGCAAGCAGGGTCGAGGCGGTGCGGACGGGAGCGATATGGGGGAAGGGCATGAAAGCACGGAGGATGGGTGACCGGAAAGCCGAGATGGAAAGATGGCCATTCCGGGCGAGGAGCACCAGTGGGACCGTGAGATTTCGGACGCGCCGCACACCTCCGCGCTTCCACGATGTGGCCGGACCCCGCACCGGGTCCTCGCGGACCCGCCCTCCGGATTCCCCGGACGTTTCAGCCCTCGGTTGAGGATCCCGCGCGATGCGCACTCCCTCCCCTCCGCCCCCCGTCCCGCGTGCCGAAGCTCCGACGATCCCGCGCTCCACCGAAGCGGCAGGAAGTTCATCATCTTCATCGTTTTGAATCGATGATCAACTCGATCTAAACATTTCCGGAAACAAAGTGATAGTGCGGCGAAACTGGTTTGTCGCGGGTGCGAGTGCGGGAAAGGGTGGGGAAAAATTGTAATTTTGATCGGATGGCCGGGCGTGGGAAGTGACGATTGCAAACACCGTCCAATGACATGAGAAGTATCGCACCGTTCACGGGGAAGGCGTTTTTCCTGTTGATTTATCTACGTTTATACGTGCAGAACTCGATTCTCTACAAAACTCTGGCGTGCCGGGAGTAATGCGGTTATGGTTGGAAACAGTGCCGATCAACATCTACATGATTTACGATTTATCTGTTTTCTGATGCACGCGCATGTATCAGAAAGAATCTGCGCCTCAACCGTGTCGCAGATAAGCAGGAGATTGTATAGGGCCAAATATATAACGTCCTGTTTTTGCTCTGGTCCACTGTCCCCGGTGTCCCGCGGCCGGGCGTTCCGTCCCTTCCACCGAAGGTCGTTCCATGCGTTCAGCGCATTGTGCACGGCGGTTCTGTGCGGCCGTGGTCCTGGCCGCGGGCCCGGCCGTCCTGGCCGCGCCACTCGCCGCGCAGCACGAGCACCACGCCCCGGCGCAGCCCGCTACGCGGCCCGCACCGGCGTCCCCCGCCGCGCAGCCCGCGGTGCCGGAAGAGCCGGCGCGCGCCGCCGTCAGCTTTGCGCTGCGGCCGGTGCTCGCCGGCGCCTCGGCGGTGCAGGCCGGCGGCGAGGCGGAGCTTCGGATCCGCGTGACGGACCCCGCGACCGGCCAGCCCGTGCGCGGCCTGCTGCCGATGGGGTGGGTGGACTACCGGGCCGGCGCGCCCTCCACCGCCATCGAGAGCTGCCGCCAGAAGGTGGGCGCCTTTCTGGAAGGCACCATGCACGTGAAGCACGGGCAGATGAACATCGCCCAGCCCGTGGAAGACCTGAACGGGCACTACCTGCTGGCGCTGGCCCGCTCGCCCCAGGTGGTGGTGCTGGACCCGGTAAAGGGCTTTGGCCGCACGCGGCTGTACACCACCGTGCTGCTTCCCGGCGTGGGCGCCGACTGGGCCGCCACGCCTGACGACCGCCGCATCTTCATCACCATCCCCTCGAACGGGAAGGTGGCGGTGGTCAACACGCACAGCTGGCGGGTGGATACGACGTTGGCGGCGGGAGCGAAGCCCACGCGCACGGCCATGGACCGCGCCGGCCGCGTGTGGGTGACGGACGACGCCGGCGCGGCGAGCGCGGTGCGGGTGATCGACGCGGAGACGCTGCGGGAGCTCGCCGTGCTCCCCGTCGGCGCCGGTCCGCACGCGCTCGCATTCTCCAGCGACGGGCGGTTCGCCTTCGTCAGCGGCAAGGCGGCGGGCGCGGTGACGGTGGTGGACGCGCGGTCGCTGGCCGTCCTGGGCACCGTGGCCACGGGGGAGGGGCCGGCGGACGTGGCCTGGAGCAGCGTGCGCGGCGCCCTGTTCGTGGCCAACGAGGGCGACGGCACGGTGGCGGTGATCGATCCCGCCACGCGGACGGTGGCGGAGCGCATTCCCTTTGCCCCCGGCATCCGCGCCATCCGCTTTGCGCCGGACCCGGTGGCGGCGGAGCCCGGGCACATGGGACACGGCGGGCCCTCCGCCGCCAATTCCGCGCGGCTGGCCTTCGTGGTGAACCCGGGCGCGGGAACGCTGCAGATCTACGACGCCCAGTCGCGGCAGGTCATACGCACGCTGAGCGGCGCGCCCGAGCCGGACCAGATCGGCTTCTCGGCCAACTTTGCCTACGTGCGGACGGCGGGGACGGCGGCGGTGGCCATGATCCCGCTGGGCGATCCCACGGCCGGCGCGGTGGGGCCGCACGACTACTTTCCCGCGGGCGGCAAGGAGCCGGGCTCCATCGCGGCGCAGGGGCTGGGCGACATCGTCATCCCCCAGCCCGGGCAGCACGACGCCGTGTACGTGCTGAACCCGGCGGAGCGGATGGTCTACAGCTACCACTACATGGAGGGAATGCCCGTTCCCCACGGCGGGCTGACGACGTACGGCTTCGAGCCCCGGTCCATCCGCACCGTCAGCCGGCGGATGCGCGAGACGGAGCCGGGCGTGTACGCGGCCACCGTGCGGCTGGAGCGCGCCGGCGACTACGACCTCATCGTCCGCATCCCCGATCCCTACGCGCTGGGGTGCCACTCGTTCACCATCCGCCCCGACCCGGCGCGCTCGGCCGACCGGCTGCAGATCACCCCCGGCGACCGCAGGCTGCGCCCCGGCGCCAACACCGTCCGCTTTCGCTTGGCGGACCTGCAGACGGGCGCGCCCCTGGAGACCGTGCGCGACGTGTCGGTGCAGTTCTCCAGCACCGACGGGTTCGCGCGCAAGGTGCAGGCGCAGCCGGCGGGCGGGGGGATGTACGAGGCCACGGTGGAGCTGCCGGCGTCCGGCGTCTACTACGCCAGCTTCGAGGTGCCCTCGTTCGGCATTCACCTGGGCGACCGCAGCGCGGTGATCTTTCATGCGGCAGACGGCGGGCGCTGACGCCGCCGCCTCCGGGCTCTCCGGCGCCGTCGCGCCGGAGTACCTGGAGGAGCACCGCCTGGCGCCCCTTTCGTGGGACGCCGGGCGGCTGGTGCTGGGGCACGCCGGGCGGCCGGACCCGCAGGCGGTGGCGGAGCTGGAGGCGCTGTTCGGCGCGCCGGCCGAGCTGCGCCCGCTGGACGAGGCGGAGCTGCGCGACGCCATCGAGCGCGCCAGCGGCCGCGCCGAGCCCACGGCCGCCGGCCTCATCGCCGACCTGGGCGCCGGGGCGGACGGGGGCGCGGACGGCGAGGGCGGGGCGCACGACCTGGAGCAGATGGCCAACCAGGCGCCCGTCGTCCGCCTGGTGAACCTGCTGCTGGCCGAAGCGGTGGACGCGGGCGCCAGCGACGTGCACCTGGAGGCGGAAAGCCGCGGCATCAGCGTTCGCTACCGGGTGGACGGCGTGCTGCAGCCCGCGCCCTCGCCGCCGCCGCACCTGCGCCACGCCGTGGTGAGCCGGCTCAAGATCATGGCCGAGATGGACATCGCCGAGCGCCGGCTGCCGCAGGACGGCCGCGTGCGGTTGCGCACGGGCGAGCGCGAGCTGGACGTGCGGGTGAGCACGCTTCCCACGCTGCACGGCGAGTCCGTCGTCCTGCGGCTGCTGGAGATGGAGGGCCAGCGCATCGCCCTGGACGCCATGGGGATGGCGGACGACACGCTGCAGGCGCTCCTCCGCTTCGCATCGAAGCCCCACGGCGTCCTCCTCGCCACCGGCCCGACGGGGAGTGGCAAGACGACGACGCTGTATGCGCTGCTGGACCGCATCCGCACCGGGCGCGAGAAGATCGTCTCGGTGGAGGACCCGGTGGAGTACGAGCTTCCCGGCGTCGCGCAGGTGCCGGTGCACGCGCGTGCCGGGCTCACCTTCGCCCGCGCGCTGCGCTCCATCCTGCGCCAGGATCCCGACGTCCTTCTCGTCGGCGAGATGCGCGACCCCGAGACGGCGGAAATCTGCATCCAGGCGGCGCTCACCGGCCACCTGGTGCTTTCCACCCTGCACACCAACGACGCGCCGGGCGCACTGACGCGGCTGCTGGACCTGGGCGTCGCGGGATACCTGGTGGCGAGCACGGTGGAGGCGGTACTGGCGCAGCGGCTGGTGCGCCGCGTCTGCCGCCAGTGCGTGGGGCGCGAGGCGCCGCCCCTCGTCGTGGCGCGGGAGATGGCGGACGCGGGCTACGCGGCGGAGTCCGTCCCCCGCGCGGTGGGGTGCCCGGCGTGCCGCGGAACGGGCTTTCGCGGGCGCACCGGCCTGTTCGAGCTGCTGCAGGTGGACGAGGCGATGCGCGCGGAGGTGCCGAAGCAGACGGGGAGCGACGTGCTCCGCGCGCTGGCGGTGCAGCGGGGGATGCGGACGCTTCGCGCCGACGGATGGCGGCAGGTGGCCGCGGGTGTGACGACGCCGGGTGAGGTGCTGCGGGTGGCATGAGGGGGTGAACGGGTGAACGGGTGAACGGGTGAATGCGGCCTCGTGGAGGGGTTCGAGCTGCGTCCGCGAGCGCCCCTCCGCTCGCTTAGGCTCGCACCTCCCCCAAGTCTGGGGGAGGTTGGGTGATGGGCAGGATCCGAGGTGATCGGGAGGCTTGGGCGCGGGATGGTGGGTGGCCCGACACCCCGGCCCTCTCCCGCAACTGCGCGGGGGAGGGTGACGCGGCCGACAGGTGTCCGGAGCGGGATCGAAGTTCCAACCTCCCCCAGCAGTTTTGGGGGAGGTGGCGAGCCTAAGCGAGCCGGAGGGGGCGCCAGCGGATGCAACTCGGATCCGTCCGGAGCGCGATCGAATTCTCCCCTCTCCGTGAGGAACGAACGGGGAGGGGCCCCAGCGGACGCAGCTCGATCTGCTTCACCGTGCCCCCGGGCTCTCGGCGACTCCAACCTCCCCCAGCAGTTTTGGGGGAGGTGGCGAGCCTGAGCGAGCTGGAGGGGGCGCCAGCGGCTGCAACTCGGATCCGTCCGGAGCGGGATCGAATTCTCCCCTCTCCGTGAGGAACGAACGGGGAGGGGCCGGGGGAGGGGCACCCCGGCGGACGCAGCTCGATCTGTTTCGTCGAGCCCCGATCCATCGGCTACCCAACCTCCCCCAGCAGTTTTGGGGGAGGTGCGAGCCTAAGCGAGCGGAGGGGGCGCGCCGGGCCGTCCGAAGCACGCAGTCGCCCGATGAATGCCGATCAGCCAAAACAAAGGACACCCGCATGACCCGCTGGAAGTAGCCGCCATGCCCGCCTTTGCCTACCGCGCGGCCAGCGCGTCCGGACGCACCGTCCGCGGCGTGGAAGAGGCCGAGTCCGCCCCGGCGCTGGAGCGCCAGCTGGGTGCGCGCGGGCTGTATCCGCTGCACGTGGCCCCCGCCAGCGCCGCGGACGCGGAGCCGCGGCGCGCGGGGTTCCGCGGGCGCCGCGCGGACGTGGTGGAGGCGGTGCGCTACCTGGCCACGCTGCTTGACGCCGGCTTTCCGCTGGACCGCGCGCTGGGCGCCGTGGCGCGCGTGGTGGCGCGGCAGGACGTGGCGCAGGCGGTGGCGGACGCGCGGGAGCGGGTGCGCGGAGGCGCGTGGCTGGAGCAGGCCATGGCGGCGCATCCTCGCGTCTTTCCCCGCTTTGCGGTGGGGATGGTGCGCGCGGGCGAGCGCGGCGGACACCTGGCGCAGGCGCTGGACCGGCTGGCGGGGCAGATGGAGCGCGAGCAGGCGCTGCGCTCGCGCCTGGCCTCGGCGATGGTCTATCCCGCGGTGATGCTGACGGTGGGGGCGGGGGCGCTGGCGGTGCTCTTCGTCTACGTGCTGCCGCGCTTCGTGGCGCTGCTGGAAGACACCGGCTCCACGCTGCCCAGGTCGACGGCGACGCTGCTGGCGGCGGGCCGGTTCGTCTCGGACTGGTGGATGGCGATCGTCCTCGTCCTGGCGGCGCTGGTCGGCGGATTGGCGGCGTGGCGCGGGACGGACGAGGGGCGCGCGGCCACGGACCGCATCCTTCTGGGCGTGCCGGTGATCGGGGGATTGAAGCGGCGCGCGGCGGCGGCGCGGCTGGGGCGCTCGCTCTCCACCCTGCTCTCCAGCGGCTTGCCGATCCTTCCCGCGCTGGAGGTGGCGGCGGAGAGCCAGGCGGACGCGGCGGTGGCGGCGGAGGTGCTGCGCGTCCGCGAAGAGGTGCGCGCGGGCGACCGGCTGGCGCCCTCGCTGCGGCGCACGGGGATCTTTCCCTTCGTCTTCGTGCAGATGGTGGACGTGGGCGAGGAGAGCGGCCGCCTGCCGGAGATGCTGGACCGCGGCGCGGCGGCCATGGAGGGCGAGCTGGAGCGCCGCCTGGACCGCATGCTCCGCCTGCTGGAGCCGCTGCTGATCGTGGTCTTTGGAGGGATCGTGGGATTCGTCGCGCTCTCGCTGCTGCAGGCCATCTACGGGATCCGCGCCGATGCATTCTGACGCTCATCATCACCCTGCCCTGCACGAACCGCCGACAACCGATCGGCGTGCGGACCCGCGGCTGGTGATCCCCATCGAGGAGCGCCGCCCCACGCCCTCCGGCGGCCGGCGCGCGCGGCTGGCGATGGCGGCGGGGCCGGACCGGCTGACGGTGGTGCGGCTGGGTGGCGGCGTGCTGGGCCGGACGCGGGTGGAGGAGGTGCTGCGCTATCCGCTCGCCGCCGCGGACGGGGCGGCCTTGGAGGAGGGGCTGCGCGGGCTGGCGGCGGAGCTGGGCGCGGGGGGCGGGGTGCTGGACGTGGCGCTGCTGCGGCGGATGGCGCACGCCAAGGTGGTGCCGCTGCCGCCGGTGCGCCGCGCGGAGCTGGGCGCGCTGCTGCGCCGCAACGCGCGCCGCCACTTTGCCGTGCGCGACGAGCCGCTGGTGGCCGACGCGCTGCGGATGCCCGGCCCGCGCCACGGCCCGCTGGCGCCCGCGCTGGCGGCGTGCGCGCCGGCCGCCATGGTCCAGGCGATCGCGGATGCGGCGGAGGGCGCGGGGTTCGGCATCGGGCGGATGGTGCCGGCGGCGGTGGCGCTGGCGGAAGCGGTGCGCGCCCGGGTGCCGCGCGCGCGGCGGGGGCGCATCGCGGCGGTGGCGTGCGTGCCCGGCGCGCCGGAGCTGGTGCTGCTGGAGAACGGCGCCGTGCGGCTGGTGCAGCCCCTTCCCGCCAGCGCCGATCCCGTCCTGCTGGCGCGCAGCATTGCCGCGGCGGTGCGCGAGGGGGCGGAGAGCGGCGTGGTGGTGGATGCGCTGCTGGTGCTGGGCGACGCCGGCGACGGCGCGGACGCCGTGCGCTTTGCCCTGGACGCGGAGGGCGACGCGCCGCCGCAGCTGATGGACCGCGGCTTGGACGGGCTCCCCGCGGAGGCGGTGCTGGCCTTGGGCGCCGCGGTGGCGCGCGAGTCCGCCCCCTCGCTTCTTCCCGAGCCGCTGGTGCGCGAGCGGGCGCGGGCGGCGCGGCGCCGGACGGTCTTCCTCGCCGCCGCTGCCTCGGTGCTGCTGCTGATCGCGGCGGCGGCGCACCTCTCGGGCGTGCGGGCGGAGGTGGAGTCGGTGCGCGCGCGGCGGGCGCAGATCGCGCCGCAGGTGCGCAAGGCGCTGGACTCGCGTACCGGGGTGACGGAGCTGCGCGAGCGGCTGCGCGTCCTGTCCGCGCTGGAGGCCCAGGCGCCCGCGTGGACGGCGCAGATGGCCGCGCTGGCCCGCGCGCTCCCGGACTCCGCCTGGCTGCGCACGCTGACGGCGGACTCGGCGGGGGTGCGGATGAGCGGCGTGGCGCGCTCCGTATCCACCGTGATCCCCGCGCTGGAGGCGTCGCCCCGCTTTGACCACGTGGGCCTCGCCGCCCCCATCCGCTGGGAGGCGGGCGACACCGGTGAACGCTTCGAAGTGTCCGCGTCGCTCCAGTCCGCCCGCTCCGCCGCACCGAAGGCGGCCCCCGCCCGCGCGCCGGAGGTGAAGCCGTGACGACTCGGATTCGTGCCGCCGCGGGCCCTCTCCCCCGCCAGGCCTTTCGCTCGTTCCTCGCGACGGCTGGCGACCCCTCCCCCAAACTGCGGGGGAGGGGTGTCTCGGGGAGCCTCCGGAGCGGGATCGAATTCTCCCCTCTCCGTGAGGAACGAACGGGGAGGGGCCGGGGGAGGGGCACCCCGCGGACGCAGATCAAATCCAGCCGAAGCGTCCCGATCTCCGCCCCACATCAACCTCCCCCGGCAGTTTCGGGGGAGGTGGGCGAGTGGTGCGAGCCCGGTGGGGGCGCCCGCCCCTCGCGCGGGACCATCGGGATTCGGAGTCCGCATCAGAGGAATCGCGGCGGGGGCTACCAGGAGCGAATGAATTCGCCGCTGGGAAAACGCGAAGTCCGCCTTCGCGGACTGCGACCCGAAGCCGGTTCGCGCGGGGCGTTGATCTCCAGTATCCGCCGGATCGGGAGGCGCGGATGAGGATGCCGAACCTTTCCGCGCGCGACCGGCGGGCGGTGGTGATGGGGGCGCTGCTGGTGCTGCCGGCGACGGCGTGGAGCCAGGGCGTTCTGCCCTACCTGCGCGCCGTGCGGGATGCGCAGGCGGACCTGCGGCAGGAGCGCGGGCTGCTGACGCGCGAGCTGCAGGTGCTGGCGGGCTCGTCGCGCTATCCCGCCGAGTTCGGCGCGGGGGCGGACTGGCTGCTGGCGGAGGTGCCGCGGCTGGTGGGCGGCGGGGACGACGGCGCGGCCAGCGCGGCGCTGGCGGGCTACGTCCGCGGCGTGGCGCAGGCGGCGCGCGTGCAGCTCTCGCGCGTGGAGCCCTCCTCCAGCGCCGATGCGGGCGGCGGCGTGACCTCGCTGCCGCTGGAGGTGAGCGGCGAGGGCGACATCGAAGGCATCATGACCCTGCTCCACCTGCTGGAGACGGGCCCCAAGCTGGTGCACGTCACCGGGATGACGCTGGACGCAGGCGAGCCGTCCACCGCCCCCCCCGTCGATCCCGCGCAGGCCAGCTTTCTCTCCGGCGCGATGCCCGCGCACGCCGCGGTGCCCGAAACCATCGGCTTCCGCCTGCGCATCACCGGCTTCACGCTCGCGGAAGGCACCGACCTCCCTACCGTGGCCGAGGAGCCAGCGGTCGATGAGGAAGCATCCGCATCCCCTGATTCCACCGTCACCGAGGAAGAATCGATCGGAGGCGAAGGATGATATCGCATCCGGCAGAGTCAGAAACTGCCTGGGCTCACACAGAGTCAGCAGAGTCAACAGAGTCTGTTTTCTCATCCACTCTGCTAACTCTGCTGACTCTGTGTGAGGCCAATCTGTTGGGGAGAACGGGATGAGCCTGCTCACCGGCTGGACGATGGCGAATCGCGTGGCGCTGGGCGCGGCGGCGCTGTCGGCGGCGCTCTGCGGCGGCGCGGTGGCCGAGGCGCGGCGGCTGGACCCGCTCCCCGCCCGCGCCGAGCCCGAAACGATGGAGCCCATGCCCCAGGTCCGCGCCAAACCGGGCGACCCGTCCGGCGTGCTGGTGCTCTCGACCGTGGCGCGCGACCCGTTTCGCCCGGACCGCCGCCGCCCGCCCGGCCGCTACCGGCTCCCGGGCGAGGACGTGCCCGTCGCGCCGGTCGCCGCGCCCGTGTACACCCCGCCGCCGCCCACCTACACGTTCCGCAACCTGGGGACGGTGGTGCTGCCGGACGGCACCGGGCTGGCCGCCGTCGCAGGGCAGGGCGGCGGCGAAGGCCGCGTGCTGCGCGTGGGGCAGAGCATCGACGGGTTCCGGGTGACCCGCATCGCCCCCGGCGTGGTTACGCTGCGCGGCGCCGACACCACGCTGGTTTTGCGCACCCCCGAGGGAGGCACGCAGTGAAGCTCATCCGGCAGCTCGGTTTGGGGGGGATGACCATCGCCCTGGCGCTCGCCGCCGCGCCCCGTGCCGCACAGGGGCAGGACGCGGCCGGCATCGCGCGCACCGCGGGCGGCGTGCAGATCGACTTCCAGGGCGCCGACATGCGCGTGGTGGTGGCCGCGCTGGCCGAGGCCGCGGGGCTCAACCTGGTCTACGCGGACCTGCCCAACCGCCCCGTGACGCTGCGGACCGGCGCGCCGGTGCCCGTGGAGCGGCTGCGCATCTACCTGGAAAGCCTGCTGCGCGCGCACGACCTGCGGCTGGAGGAGGAAGAGGGCGGGCTGCTGCGCGTGGTCGGCAGCGGCGCGGCGGGGGGCGGCGCGGCGAACGTGCAGCAGGTGGCGGCGCTGGGGCCGGTGCTGCCCGGCGGCGCGGTGCGCGTCTTCGTCCATCCCCTGCGCCACGCGCCGGCGGACGACCTGGCCCGCTCGCTGGGCGCGCTGTACGGCATTGGCGACGGGGGCGGGGGCGGCGGGATGGAGCGGCCCACCTCGCTTACCGAAGAGCTGCGCGGCCAGCGCTACAACGACGCGCCGGCGGCGGAGAGCCCGGTGGCCGATCCGCGCCGCACGGGGTTGAACGCGTCGCTGCAGGGGCCGGTGCAGATCGTCCCCGACATGCGCACCAACTCGCTGCTCATCCGCGCCACGCCGGGCGACTACTCCACGCTGCGCGACGCCATCATGCAGCTGGACACGCGGCCGCTGCAGGTGCTCATCGAGGTGCTGGTGGCCGAGGTGCGGCGCGACCGCAACCTGTCCACCGGCGTAAGCCTGCGGGTCCCCAACCAGGTCGACAACCAGAGCGGCGCCATCATCGGTGGCGAGCTGGGCGGGCCGTCCACCGGCGACATCGTCCTCCGCGTGCTGCAGCTGGGCGCCGTGCGCGCGGACGTGGTGCTGAGCGCGCTGTCGTCGTCCGGCACGGTGACGGTGCTCTCGCGGCCGGTGGTGATGGCGCAGAACAACGAGGAGGCGCGGCTGCTGGTGGGCACGGAGCGGCCGTTCATCCAGATCTCGCGCTCGCTGCCCACGGACGGCGCCAGCCGCGACCAGGTAGTGCAGTACCGCGAGGTGGGAACGCAGCTCACCATCCGCCCCACCATCAACCCCGATGGATACGTGACGCTCGCGGTGCTGCAGGAGGTGAGCAGCGCCACCCCCGAGACGCAGTTCGGCGCGCCCATCATCAGCACTCGCGAGGCGGAGACGCGGCTGCTGGTAAAGGACGGCCACACGGTGGTGATCGGGGGGCTGGTGGACCAGCAGCGCAGCCGCGGCAGCAGCGGCATCCCATACCTGCGCGAGATCCCGCTGATCGGCCGGCTGTTCGGAACGACCACGGAGCGCACGGACGTCACCGAGCTCTTTCTCTTCTTGATTCCGCACGTGCTGCGGACGGACGACGAGGTGGACCAGGCCACGGAGCTGGTGCGCGAGCGCGCCCGGCGGCTGGACCGCGTGCTGCCGGACAGCATCCCGCTGTTCTGGCGCCCCGCCGGCGACACCATCTACCTGCTGCCAGACACCCTCTCCGCGCCCGCCGCCTCGCCGGCCGCGCCCACCTCCCCGCGGCCGAGCGTGCAGCCCGCACCGTCGTCGCTGGACCCGCCGCCCCCGCCGTCGCCGGACGTCGCGCTTCGGGTGGAGCCGAGGCGTCTGTCGCGGCGCGGCAGGGACAAGCGCGGGCGACGCAGGACGGGGCGGAGAGCGGGCAGAGGTGTGGAGCCGGACTCTCCCTCTGCTACGGACAGGCCCTCTCCCCCGCCAGGCCTTTCGCTCGTTCCTCGCGACGGCTGGCGACCCCTCCCCCAAACTGCGGGGGAGGGGTGGTGCGAGGGACTGAATGCACGGTGCTCCGGCAGGTTCGGCGCGGGATGGTGGGCGGCCCCCCACCCCGGCCCTCCCCCGCAAACTGCGCGGGCGAGGGTGACGCGCCCGACAGGCTGTCCGGAGCGTGATCGAATTCTCCCCCTCTCCCGCGCAGCGGGGGAGGGGGCCGGGGGGAGGGGGCGCCGGCGGGCGCAGTTCGGAGGTAGTAGAAGCGCTCCGCCGCCGGCCCCACATCAACCTCCCCCGGCAGTTTCGGGGGAGGTGGGCGAGTGGTGCTCGCCCGGTGGGGGCGCCCGCCGCTCGCGCGGACCCGTCGGCTTTACCCTCATCGAGATGCTGGTGGTGCTGGCGATGATGGGTGTGGGCGCCATGGTGGTGGTGCCCGCGCTGCGCCGCCCGGAGGACCGAGGCGCCGCCGCATCCGCCGATGCGCTGGCCGCCGCGATCGGCAGGGCGCGCCTGGCCGCCGTCACCCGCGCGGTCCCCGTGACGGTGGAGGTGGACGTGGCGAACGCGCGCTGGACGACCGTCGCCCATCCCGCCGACCTGCAGAGCGACACCGTGGATGCGGGCGTGCTCCCTGTCCTCCCCGACACGCGGCTGGCGGGCGGCGACGGGGCGTTCGCGGCGGTGATGTTCGATGCACTCGGCCGCGCGCGCGCTGACCGGATCGCGGTGAGCGGCCGGGATGGCGCGCAGGAGATCGGCGTCGATGCATGGACCGGGGCCGCGCGTGTCCGCTCGCGCTGACGCCGGCTTTACGCTGGCCGAGGCGCTGGTGGCGCTGGTGATCGTGGGCGCCGCGCTGGTGCCCCTGCTGGGCTCCGTGTCCCGCGGCGTCCGCGCGCAGGCCGATGTGGGCGCCGCGGTGGAGGCGGTGGCGCTGGCGGAGGCGCGCATGGGCCAGCTGCAGCTGCTGCCGACCGACTCCATCGCCGCCTACCTGCGGCCGCGCACCGGCGCCTTTCCCGCGCCGTTCGCGCACTACCGCTGGCGCGCGCTGCTCCGCCCCCGGATGGACGCCCCCGCCGTGGTGCAGGCGGCGGTGGTTGTGGAGTGGGATGGACGCGAGTACACGCTGGAGACGTACTTCCACCGCCCGGAGCTGCTCCCCGACGCGCCGGTGAAGCGATGAGACGAGACGCCACGCCCAAGCCCGTCCCGACGGATGGAATTCTCCCTCCCCCGCGTAGTTTGCGGGGGAGGGCCGGGGAGGGGGGCGGCCCACCATCTCGCGCAGGCCTCTCGGGTTTATGCGCGGAGGGGCAGATGGACGATGCGCGACGTCCGCCTCCAAGAGCGAATGAATTCGCCGCTGGAAAGGCGCAAAGTCCGCCTGCGCGGCCTCGGCGGCCGGGGGGTGTGCGGCGTCTCACGCACCGGAGCGTCCGCAACGGGGGCATCCGACGGCGCGCGGGGTTCACGCTGATCGAGGTGCTGGTGGCGCTGGTCGTCAGCAGCGTCGTCGCGGCGGCGGGATACGGGGTTCTGGCGGGGGCGGCGGACGGGCGCGCGGCGATCGCGCGGGAGCGGGAGGCGAAGCTGCCGGGGCCGGCGGCGCGCGGGGCGCTGGACGGGTGGCTGCGCGGCGCGGCGCTGTGGGATGGGTCCGGCGCCTTTCGCGGGCGCGACAGGCGGATGGGTCCGCTGGCGCTGGACGAGCTGAGCTTCACGGTAGAGGATGGCGGAGCGCTGTATCCGGGCCGGCGGCGCATCACGCTGTGGATCGAGCGCGACCCCACCCGCCCGCGCCACGGCCTGCTGGCGGAGGTGGCCCCGGCGGATCGCGGCGGCGCGGTGCGGACGGACACGCTCTCCATCGCGCCGGCGGCCGCGGGGCTGAACGTCCGCTACCGGACGGTGGTGCGGATGCGGGACGCGTGGCTGGATGGGTGGGATTCCGACGGCCTGCTCCCGGAGGCGGTGGAGGTGACGGTGCTTCCCGCGCCGCGGAGGGCGGACGATGCCGCGGGGGATGGACTGCCGGACGTGCTGCGGCTGCCGTTGACGGTGGCGCTGCGCCCCGCGCCGCCCCAGCCGGAGGGCGGCCGTGCGGAGCCCTGACCGCCGCGGGTTCGCCCTGGTGGCGGTGCTGTGGATCCTGGTGCTGGGATCGGCGCTGGCGCTGGAGGTCCACGCCGGCGTGCGGGCGGACCAGCGCGCGGCGGCAAACGCGCGGGCGGAGGCACGGGCGCGCTGGGCGGCACGCGGCGCCCTGGCCCGCGCCGAAGACGCGCTCCGCGCAAAGCTGGCGGCGCAGTCCGCCGCCGGCGCGCCGCCGGGGACGGACACGCTGCTGGTGCCGGCGCTCCACTACGTGCTGGACGAGGTGGAGATCCGCGCGCGGGTGCTGGACGCGCGCTCCCGGGTGCAGCTGAACCTGGCGGGTCCGGAGGCGCTGCGGGAGGTGTTCACCGCCGCTGGAATTCCGGCGGAACGGGCGCGGGGGATGGCGGCGGCGATCGTCCGCTGGCGGCTGACGAACGCGCCGCCCTTCGTCCCCGCGGTGCGGACGGACGCGGCGGACGAGGTGCTGGCGCTGCCGCCGCGGGGGGCGTTCGGGGCGGTGGAGGGGCTGCGGCGGGTGCCCGGGATCGGCGGCGGCGAGTACCTGCGGGTGGCGCCGTACCTTACGGTCGCCAGCGACGGGCGCATCAACCTGAACACCGCGCCCGTCCCCGTGCTCCGCACCCTGCCGGGAATGAGCCCCGCCGCCGCGGAGGCCGTGGTGCGGCGGCGGCGCGCGGCGCCCTTCCTGGGCCCGTACGAGGTGGCCGATGCGCTCCCCCGCCACGCGCGGGGGCGGCTGCGGGATGAGATGGCCGGCTTCCTTGCCGCGGTGGCGTTCGCCCCGGCGCAGGCGGAGCTGGTGGCGGACGCCGCGCCGCGGGGCTCGCCGGTGCGGGCGCGCATCCGCGCCGTGGCGGCGATGGGCGGGGCGGGGAAGTACGTGATCGTGAACGTGGTGGAACGGTAGCCGGCAGACACCCGACAGGTCCTATGCTCAATCCGCTCGGCGGCACCCAGTCGTTTTCACGCGCCCCCACCCTGGTGCGGTCGCCGCGGGGCGCCCACGTGCCTCCGCGCGCCCCCGTGGTGGGGAGCAGCGTGGGCATGATGGCGGCGCTCTCGGTGGCGCGGCGCGTGGCGCCCAGCCTGGCGGGCGTGCTGGTGCAGGGCGAAAGCGGCACCGGCAAGGAGCTGCTGGCGCGGATGATCCACGACCACTCCGCCCGCGCCGGCGGCCCCTTCGTGGCCGTCAACTGCGCCGCCATCACCGAGACGCTGCTGGAGACCGAGCTGTTTGGCCACGAGCGCGGCGCGTTCACCGGCGCCACCTCGCGCCGGGTGGGGCGCTTCGAGCGGGCCAGCGGCGGCACGCTGTTCCTGGACGAGGTGGGCGACATGAGCCCCGCCATGCAGGCCAAGATCCTGCGCGCCCTGCAGGAGCACGAGATCGAGCGCGTGGGCGGCGACACCCCGGTGCACGTGGACGTGCGTGTGGTGGCCGCCACCAACCGCGACCTGGCGGAAGAGGTGGCGGCCGGGCGCTTTCGCGAGGACCTGTTCTACCGCCTCTCCGTGGTCGTCGTGTACCTGCCCGCCCTGCGCGAGCGGGGGAACGACGTGGAGCTGCTGGCCCGCCACTTTGCCGCCGAGTTCGCGGGCGGCCTGGGGCGCCCGGTGCCGCTGCTGGACGACGAGGTGCTGGGACTGCTGCGGGCGTACGCCTGGCCGGGGAACGTGCGCCAGCTGCGCAACGTGATGGAGCGCGCGCTGCTGGTGCTGGACGGCGACGGACTGCTTCCCGAGCACCTGCCCCCCGAGGTGCGCGGCGAGGCGCCGGCGCCCCGCAGCGCCTCGCACCCCGCGGACGGCCCCTTCCTGTCGCTGCGCGAGGTGGAGGAGCGCCACATCCGCCGCGCGCTGGCCCTTACCAACGGCAACCTGGGCCACACCGCCGAGATCCTGGGCATCCACCGCAACACCCTGCGCCAGAAGCTGCGCAAGCTGCGGCTGGACGGGCGGTAGATACAAAAAAGATTGGTCTGACCCAGAGGCCGCAGAGGCCACAGAGTTCGTTTCCCTCTGTGGCCTCTATGACGTCTGGGTGAGAATATCTTTTTCAGTTTTTCCCCTTTCTTCCTCTGCGCCTCCGCGTCCCTGCGTGAGGCGCCGGTTCCGTTGCAGGCGTGTAGCAGTCTGCGTGCGGCGCGGAAGAGAATCGGATGTTTCCATCCACACATCCTGTGCAGTGCCCGCGCCGTTCTGCACAGCATGTGTGCATGCCCCCGGCGTGCGCGGTTCATCTGTTTCAGGCGCAAGAACGGAGGCCGCAAACGGTTGCAAAAGCGGGGCGGATGGGGAACGTGCATTGCCCCCGCGGTCTCTGAATCCAACGCAGTCTCCCCCCCTTTTCAGGAGACCCGCCATGCTGCAGAAACGAAGGTGGAGGACGCGCACCGGGCGCGGAACGTGGGCCCTGGCCCTGGCGCTGCTGGGGGCGACCGTCCCCGCCGCCCAGGCCGCGGCACAGACGTGCCTGGGGTGGGTGGCCCACGTGTCGGCCATCGACCAGCCCATCTGGTACAACCGCCTGGGCGCGCACGACCCCGGCGGAATGATCTACGCCCTGGACAACGACATCGTCCAGGACAACAACGGCAACTGGCGGCTGCGGCCCGGCAAGCGTCCCCGCCCCCTGACGCTGCGCGTGCGCGAGGGCGACTGCCTGATCATCTTTTTCACCAACCGGCTGTCGCCCACGCCGGGGAGCAACCAGCCGGGCACCCGCGACGCCAGCATCCACATCACGGGGATGCAGGTAAAGGACAACATCCAGAACGACGGCACCAACGTCGGCGTCAGCAGCGGCGTGGGACAGTCCGTCTACTACGTGTACGCCGAAAAGGAAGGCACCTACCTGATGTACAGCACCGCCCAGACCACGGGCGGCGACGGCGACGGCGGCACCATCAGCAAGGGGCTGTTCGGCGCCGTGAACGTGGAGCCGCGGGGAAGCGAGTGGTACCGCAGCCAGCTGACGGCCGCCGACATGGCCCTGGCCACCCGCAAGAACAACCTGGGGAACCCCATCTACACCCCCGGCGGGCACCCCGTGATTGACTACGACGCGGTGTACCCCACCGGCCACCCCATGGCCGGGCGGCCCATCCTGCGGATGACGGTGAACAACCAGATCGTCCACGGCGACCTGAACGCCATCATCACCGGGCCCAACCGGGGGCCGTTCCCCGACAGCCTGTTTCCGCACGTGGTGGTGAACCGCGACCGCACGCGGCCGTTTCGTGAGTACACCGTCATCTTTCACGACGAGACGGGGCTGGTGCAGGCGTTCGACAGCCTGTACCGCAGCAACCAGTTCGAGCACACCCTGCACAGCGGCCGCGACGCGTTCGCCATCAACTACGGCACCGGCGGCATCGGGTCCGAGGTGATCGGCAACCGCCTGGGCGTGGGGCCCATGTTCGACTGCGACGAGTGCAAGTACGAGGACTTCTTCCTGAGCTCGTGGGCCGTGGGCGACCCGGCGATGATCGTGGACGTTCCCGCCGACGCGGACCTGAACAACGACGGGCAGCCGGATCCCGGACGCAAGGCGACCAGGGCGTTCTATCCGGACGATCCCAGCAACGTGTACCACAGCTACATGAACGACCACGTGAAGATCCGCAACCTTCACGCGGGCCCCAAGGAGCACCACATCTTCCACCTGCACGCCCACCAGTGGCTGCACTCGCCCGACTCCGACTCGTCGACGTACCTGGACTCACAGGCGATCGGGCCGGGCGGGGGATTCACCTACGAGATCACCTACGACGGCGGCAGCAACCGCAACAAGACGCCGGGCGACGCCATCTTCCACTGCCACTTCTACCCCCACTTCGCGCAGGGGATGTGGGGGCTGTGGCGCGTGCACGACACCTTCGAGGCGGGCACGGTGCTCGACGCCAACGGGAGGCCGGCGTCGGGATCGCGCGCGCTGCCGGACGGCGAGATCCTGGCGGGGACGCCGATCCCCGCCATCGTCCCCATTCCCACCTACGCGCTGGCGCCGGTGCCCAGCAACACCATGCCGGGCTTTCCGTTCTACATCCCCGGCGTGGCCGGCCGCCGGCCCCCCGCGCCGCCGCTGGACGCGGTGGAGGACGGCGGGCTGCACCGGCACGTGGTGGTGGCGGGGACGGCCACCTTCCCGGCGCTCAACACCACCGACTTCAGCAAGGTGAGCACGTCGCTGGGGGTGGTGTCGCTGCCGGAGACGGGGACGCCGGCCGAGGTGAACGCCATGGCGTTCCACGAGCAGCGCACGCACGCCACGTACGTGGTGAACCCGGTGACGTACGCCGTCACCAGCGGCACCTTCATCACCAACGGCCGGCCGCGGAAGCCGGGCGCGCCCTTCGCCGACCCCTGCGTAAGCGACATGGGCGACTCGGTGGGCAACCCGCGGCGCTACCGGGGCGCGGCGTTCCAGACGGACGTGCAGTACAACAAGGCGGGGTGGCACTTTCCCCAGCACCGCATGTTCGCCCTGTGGGAGGACGTGGCCAGCTTCCGCAACGGAACGCGGGCGCCGGAGCCGCTGTTCTTCCGGGCCAACACCAACGACTGCATCAACTACCACCTGGTGAACCTGATTCCGCACGAGTACAAGATGGACGACTTCCAGGTGCGCACCCCCACCGACATCGTGGGGCAGCACATCCACCTGGTAAAGTTCGACGTCACCTCGTCCGACGGCGCGGCCAACGGGTTCAACTACGAGGACGGATCGCTGTCGCCGGGCGAGGTGCAGGAGCGCATCAGGGCCATCCGCGTCTACAACGGCTGCACCAACAGCTCGCCGGTGAGCCAGCAGTGCCCCGTGGCCGAGGCGCACCCCTTCTTTGGCGCCGGGCCCGACGAGGACGGCAACGGGGTGGGCGACTGGGTGGGTGCGCAGGAAACCATCCAGCGATGGTACGTCGACAACGTGCTGGACGGCACCGGGCGCGACCGAACACTGCGGACCGTGTTCACGCACGACCACTTCGGCCCGTCCACCCACCAGCAGGCGGGGCTCTACGCCGGCCTGGTGACGGAGCCGCAGGGGTCGAAGTGGAGGGACATGCACACGGGCACCTACTTCGGCACGCGGGTGTCGGACGGCGGGCCCACCAGCTGGAAGGCGGACATCATCACCGCCGACAGCAGCCAGAGCTACCGCGAGTTCAACCTGCAGCTGGCCGACTTCACCCTGGCGTACACCAACGCGCAGCCGCGCTTTCAGCTGGGCCCCAACCCGTCCGCGGCGGTGAACCCGGCGGGCAAGTTCGAAGTGGGGCTCCCCAACCTGCTGCGGCCGCCGGTCGCGGGCGCCTGCCCCAACGGCACCCCGGCCCCGTGCCCCGAGCTGCTCTCGGCCGACGACGTGGGGACGATGACGGTGAACTACCGCAACGAGCCCATCGCGCTGCGGGCGCAGGCGGGGAACACCTTCGGCAACTTCGACCTGGCGCGGTCGTTCATGTCGAACCTGAACAACTCGTTCACCATGCAGTGGGGGCCGTACGGCGCGCGCCCCGGCGTAAAGTTCCAGGACCCCTTCACCCCGCTGATGTGGGGGTACGAGGGTGACAGGGTGCAGGTGCGGGTGCTGGTGGGGGCCCACGAGGAGGGGCACAACTTCAGCATCCACGGGCAGCACTGGAACATGGAGCCCGCGGACGCCAACTCCGGCTGGCGCAACAGCCAGATGATGGGGATCTCGGAGCACTACGAGTTCCTGCTGCCGCCGCTGGCCAAGAACAACATCGGCCCCGAGATGGACTACCTGTACCGCGCCGGAAGCGCCACGGACGACCTGTGGAACGGCGTCTGGGGGCTGCTGCGGGTGTCGCAGCGCGGGGCGGGGTACGCGGATCTCAAGCAGCTGCCCAACAACCGGGGGGGCAACTTCACGGTCACCAACGCCAGCCGCTTCGACGGCGTGTGCCTGAAGACGGCGCCGGTGCGCAACTTCGACATCACGGCCAAGCTGGCGCGCGACCTGTTCGCCGGCGGCACGCTGGTGTACAACGCGCGCACGGTGAACGGCGGGCCGCTGCACGACCCCACGGCCATCCTGTACGTGCGCACGGCCGACATCAACACCACCACGGGCCGGCTGAACGCCGGCGTGCCGGTGGAGCCGCTGGTGCTGCGGGCGCTGCCGGGCGACTGCATCAACGTCACCCTGCGCAACGCGCTGCCGTCCAGCATGCCCGACTCGGCGGGCTTCAACACGCTGCCGATGATCATCGACCAGTTCAACAACAACCACATCACGGTCAGCAGCCAGGTGGGGCTGCACGCGCAGCTGCTGGCGTACGACGTGACGCGGTCCGACGGCACCAACGTGGGCACCAACCCGGTGCAGACGGCGGCGCCGGGCGGCTTCAAGACGTACCAGTGGTACGCGGGAACGCTCACCCTGGTGGCCGACAGCATCGTGGCCACGCCGGTGGAGTTCGGGGTGGTGAACCTGATGCCGGCGGACCCCATCAAGCAGGCCGCCAAGGGCGCCATCGGGGCGCTGGTGGTGGAGCCGGCGGGGAGCAGCTGGCCCGCCAACGCGGGTGCGTCCACCGACATCACCACCGCCAATGCCGCGGGGCGCTTCCGCGAGCACGTGCTGTTCTTTCAGACGGACGTGAACCTGCGCTTCGGCAGCAACACCACGCTCCCGGGCGACTCCAGCTCGCACACGTACAGCGCCGGGCAGGCGCTGCCGCGGATGGCGGGGTTCGAGGACCCGGAGGATTCGGGAAACAAGGCGTTCAACTACCGGACGGAGCCGCTGTGGTTCCGGATGGGGTACGCGCCGGTGACGTCGCTCGAGACCACGCGCGACTTCGTGTTCACCAACTCGCTGCTCAACGGCCAGGTGGGCGGGGCGCCGCAGACGCCCATCTTTACGGCGCCGGCGGGCGCGCAGGTGCGCTTCCGGGTGGTGGGGCCGGGCGGGCACGCGCGCAACTCGGTGTTCAACCTGCACGGGCACGTGTGGCAGGAGCTGCCGTACCTCAACCAGTCGCGGGTGCTGGGCAACAACCCGCTTTCGGAGTACAAGGGCACCATGATCGGCCACGGGCCCACCAACCACTTCGACGTGCTGCTGTCCAGCGCGGGCGGCCGCTCGAAGATCCAGGGCGACTACCTGTACCGCGACCAGACGTCGCACCACTTCGACGGCGGGATGTGGGGGATCTTCCGGGTGGGGGCGCCGGACCCGCTCTTCCCGTCGGCGACGTACTCGGTGGGCGGTCCCGTCCTGGAGCCGGCGTCCGCTGGGTGCGTGGTGGATCCGCAGACGGGCGCCGTCAGCTGCCCGCAGCAGTAGCCTTCGCGGCGGACGCGTCCGCCTGAACCCTTTCACCGCCGGCCCGTGGCACCCTGCCGCGGGCCGGCTCTTTCTGCCTCATGGCAGATCCTGAAAAAGAATGATCGTACAGAGGAACAGAGTCAGACAGAGAAAGCGAGCTGAAACATCATCATGGTTCCTCTGTCTGACTCTGTTCCTCTGTACCCATGAAGGTGTTGTTTTCCCTGATTCGGTATCACGCAGAGAACGCGGAGACGCGGAAAGAAAAGAAAAAAGAACGGGCACGCAGAGGCCCATCTTTTCGTTTTTCTGTGCCTACGGCTGAGACTGCGGCGGAGGATTGCGAAAGCGCTCGCACGCCTTGAGGATGGTGCTCCGCACCGGCTCGTCCACGGAGTTCGCCTGGGCCAGGCAGCTGGCCAGCTGCTTTTCCGGCGTGTCCACGTACGCCTCCCTGGGCGGCTCGTACTCCGGCCCCATGATCACGCGCGTCATGGAGTCGGCGTGCGCCTTTTGCGCGGCCACCGCGGCGGCCGACTCGGCGGGGGTAAGCTGCGGCGGCACGTACGCTTCCTCCCCGGCCTCCGCGGAGTCCGCGGCGGCGGCCTCGTCCGCGCCGGCCCTGCCGCGGTCGCAGGCGGAAAGCGCGAGGGCCGCCAGGGCCAGGGAAGGGAACAGCAGCTTCAGGCAAGGCATGGGTCTGCGCTGGGCAACGGTCGGGGGATGGCGAACAGGCCGGACGGCCGCACCGCGGCCGCCGGCCTGCTGAATCTGCGAATGCGCGGGGCGGACGGGAAGACCCGCCCGGCCGGAAACGTCAGGGCGCGGCCGGGGCCGAAAGCAGGGCCTCCAGGCGCTGGATGCGCGCCTCCAGGGCCGCCCGGTCGCTCCGCAGCTGCTCGATCTGCTCCGCCTGCCGCGCCACCGTGGACTGCAGTTCCAGGGTGCGGGCGTCCAGCGCCTTTACGCCGGCGAAGTTCACCCCGTCGATGTCCAGGTGGCCAATGGCCAGCGGCTCCGTCCCCAGCCCGAACTCGCGCCAGAAGTCCTCCGCGAACGGGCCCATGTGCCGCGACTGGCGCCCTTCGTCCGTGTAGTTCCAGGTGTTGACCGGAATGCGGCGCATCCGGGCCAGCACGTCGTCGCCGTCCACGTCCAGGAAGTTTTCCTTGAGCGTCCTGCTGCTGGCGCAGGTGATGGAGGCGCCGCCCGCCGCGATGTTGCAGCCGTTGGTGAGCGTGGCGTTGCTGCGGAAGCGGAATCCGCCCGCCGCGCGCACCGCGAACTCGTTGTTGGCCACCGCCTCGATGCTGTCGGCGATGGAGGCGTCGGCGAACACCTTGGCGCCGGTGTGGCCGTTGGTGCTGGCGCGGTAGCCGAAGGCCATGGAGTAGTCCGCGTCGGCCGTGCTGTTGTAGCCCAGGGCCACCGCCGCGTCGCCGTCGCTGGTGTTGTTGTTGCCGATGGCCACGCCCGAGTGGTCCTTGACGTCGTTGTTCAGCCCCATCGCCACGCCAAAGTAGCCCAGCTCGGTCCCCGAGCCCCACACCTTGTTGCCGCTCCCCATGGCGATCCCGGCCTGGGCGTCCTGTTCCACCGTGTTGCTGTTGCCCATGGCGAACGAGTAGATCCCCGCCGCCTTCGTCAGCGCGCCGCCGGCCCACGAGTAGTAGCCGATGTTGCTCTCGTCCCACTGGTTGCCCGCGTCCACGTAGCCGGCGCGGAACGCCACCTTCTGCGGGTGCCACATCATGCGCCACCCCGCGCCGCTCGCGGGGATGATGCCGATGCCGATCTGCCCCAGCGCCACGACCCCGCCCGCGGAGTCCACGCGAAAGCGGTCACCCGCGGGCGAGCCGGAGCGAAGCTGCAGCAGGATGTCGGACTGCGCGGCCGCCGGGGCGGCGGCCAGCGCCAGCGCCAGCACGGCAAAGGCCTTCGTTGCGTAGCGATGCATGTGCACCCTCCAAGGGTTCCAGTGTTGGATCAGGGCGCCGGCGTGGGCGCCACCAGTGCCTCCAGCCGGGCGATCCGGGCCTCCATCTCGGCGTTGGCCGCCCGCAGGGTCTCGTTGTCGGAGCGCAGCGCCTCGATCTGCGCTCCCTGCCGCGCCAGCGCCGACGCCTGCTGGACGATGGTGGACCGCATCTCCAGCGTGCGTTCGTCCAGCGCCTTTACGCCGGCGAAGTTCACCCCGTCGATGTCCAGGTGGCCGATGGCCAGCGGCTCCGTCCCCAGCCCGAACTCGCGCCAGAAGTCCTCGGCGAACGGCCCCATGTGGCGCGACTGGCGCCCCTCGTCCGTGTAGTTCCAGGTGTTCACGGGGATGCGGCGCATCCGCGAGAGCACGTCGTCGCCGTCCACGTCCAGGAAGTTCTCCTTGAGCGTCCTGCTGCTGGCGCAGGTGATGGCCGCGCCGCCCGCCGCGATGTTGCAGCCGTTGGTGAGCGTGGCGTTGCTGCGGAAGCGGAATCCGCCCGCCGCGCGCACCGCGAACTCGTTGTTGGCCACCGCCTCGATGCTGTCCGTGGTGGACGCGTCGCCGAACACCTTG
>NZ_DASWNM010000160.1:0-2719 GCF_036399255.1 Longimicrobium sp. | reverse complement strand
GCGGCTGCGGATGCACCGCCTGATCAAGAAGGTCCGGTGCAGCTACAGATACTACCTCACGCGTCTTGGCCGCCGCGTCATCGCCGCTGCCTGCCGACTGCGGGAGGGCTCCATCATCCCCGCGCTCGCTGGCCTGTCGGCGTAATCACGACCAGCTTGCGCAGGATTTCATCGGTCAGGGACTATTCCCTGTTCCCTATTCCCTGCCGTCCCCTCCACGATCCGAAACCCGGGTCCGGTGTATGCAGCACCGCACCGTCCCGCCGACGGGGCGGAGTAAAACGCCGGATCCGGAAAACGAGGCAATGTTGAAGCGGCTGATCTCGCTGTGGGTGTGGCTGAGTGTAAGCGTCATCGTGCTGGTGTGGGTGCCGTGGCTGGGGCTGGTGTACCTGGTGACGGTGGCGCGCGACCCGGGCCGCTACACGGTGGGCCGGTGGTTTCGCCGCTCGGCCGTGCTGGCCACCAAGCTGAACCCGCTGTGGCGCTTCCGCACCACGGGCGTGCGCATTCACGACCCGCGGCGGCCGTACGTGGCCGTGGCCAACCACGAGTCGTTCGCCGACATCTTTCTGCTGTCGCACCTGCCCTGGGAGATGAAGTTCCTCAGCAAGGAAGCCATCTTCAAGATCCCGCTGATGGGGTGGATGATGCGCATGGCGGGCGACATCGCCGTGCGCCGCGGCGACGTCACCAGCCGCGCCCGGGCGCTGGACGAGTGCCGCGACCGGCTGCGCAAGCGCGTGTCGGTGATCATCATGCCCGAAGGCACCCGCAGCGTCGACGGCCAGGTGCAGAAGTTCCACGACGGCGCCTTTCGCCTGGCGGTGGAGACGGGGTGCCCCATCCTCCCCATCGCGGTGGCGGGGACGCGCGCGGCCATCGCCAAGGGCTCGTGGGTCTTTGGCCGCGCCACGGCCGTCGCGCACGTGCTGGAGCCGGTGGAGACCACGGGACTGACGCTGCAGGACGTCCCCGAACTCCGCGAAAAGGTCCGCCAGCTCATCTCCGACGCCCGCGCCACCCTTCTCGCCGAGTTGCAGACGGCGCAGGCGTGATGCAAGGCCGCCCGCGCTTTTGCGTGAGCGGGTAAACCCGCCGCTGGAAAAGCGACAAGCCCCGTCCCGGCTCGCTGACGCTCGCCGAACGGGGCTTCAACTGCATGGAAATACTGATGCAGACTCCCTCGGGAAGTCAGATTTTCGCGCGAGACTTTGATGCCCCAGGCATACCGCTAATGCCGCACCCGGGAAAACACCTGTCATTCTGAGGGAGCGCCCACCCCGCGCTCTCGGGAAAGCCACGAAGCCCGCTGGCGCGACCGAAGAATCTCCTTCCCCTCGCGCGGAACTCCTCCCCCGGGCATCGCCCGGGAACGCCGCGTGACGGAAAGATCCTGCCGCCCAGATAGAGATTCTTCGGTCGGCGCCATGCTCTGGAGCACAAAGAGAGCACTGCGCGGCGCCTCCCTCAGAATGACAGTTTTGTCGGATCTATCCTCCGAACCGAATCTCTCGCGCCGCATCCGCGGTCCGCTTCGAGCCCCGCTCCCGCATCTGCATCATGCCCATCAACACGCTTGGCTGGAACCGCGTGCGGTACACGCTGCTGGCGCCGCTGTACGACCGCATCGCCGGCTTCGGGCCGCAGCGGCGACGCTCGTTCGAGCTGCTGGCACCACGGGCGGGCGAGCGCATTCTGATCGATGGATGCGGGACGGGGGCGGACCTGGACTTCCTGCCGCCGGACGTGGAGGTGGTGGCGACGGACCTGACGCCCGCCATGGTGGAGCGGACGCGGCGCCGCGCGCAGTCGCTGGGGCGGGCCGTGGATGCACGGGTGATGGACGCGCAGGCGCTGGAACTCGCGGACGCATCGTTCGACGCGGTGGTGCTGCACCTGATCCTGGCCGTGGTGCCGGACCCGGTGGCCGCCATCCGCGAGGCCGCCCGCGTGCTGAAGCCCGGCGGACGCGCGGTGGTGTTCGACAAGTGGGTGCCCGACGCGGCCCATGCGTCGCTCGCCCGCCGCGCGGCGAACCTGGTCGCCGGCGTGGTCGCGACGGAGATCACCCGCAAACTGGGCCCGCTGGTGGACGCCTCCGGCCTGCGCGTGGAGCACCGCGAATCCGCCGGCGGCGGCGGATTCTTCTCCATCACGCTGCTGCGCAAGCCGGAATAGGCCAGCCTCCGGTGCGGGGGGCGCCGGGCGAATGAATTCGCGGCCGGGAAAACGCGATGTCCGCCTTCGCGGACGAGTGTTTCGCAATCCACTCAGCCGTTGAAGACCCGCGCGGTTTGCGGGGCTTTCCGCGGTCGTTGCGGCGAGTTTACTCGCTCTCGCTGAGTACGGAGGGGCATGCATCCCGCCGCGCCGGCCGCCGGGCGAATGAATTCGCGGCTGGGAAAACGCGATGTCCGCCTTCGCGGACGAGTGTTTCGCGATTCACTCAGCCGTTGAAGCTCGCGCGGTTTGCGGGGCTGTCCGCAGTCGTTGCGGCGAGTTTACTCGCTCTCGCAGAGCGCGGAGAGGCGTGCGTCCCGCCGCGCCGGCCGCCGGGCGAATGAATTCGCGGCTGGGAAAACGCGATGTCCGCCTTCGCGGACGGGTGTTTCGCGATCCACTCAGCCGTTGAAGCCCCGCGCAGTTTGCGGGGCTTTCCGCGGTCGTTGCGGCGAGTTTACTCGCTCTCGCAGAGCGCGGAGAGGCGTGCGTCCCG
>NZ_DASWNM010000159.1:0-8555 GCF_036399255.1 Longimicrobium sp. | reverse complement strand
CGAGGATACGAGCTGCGTAGCGGTCGATGAGCATGGCAGTTTTCGCGAGCAGGTGAACAGGGTAAACACCATGCAACGAAACTCTGCCATGTCAAGCCCAACTCGTGTTTGGTTCCGGCTACGCCGGGTTAGGGAATAGGGGACAGCGGGAGTGGAGCACGGGTTTGTCCACTCCCGCACTGACGCACTAACGCACTAACGCACTTTTTCGGCTCCTGGACACACGCGCCGGGGCAGACCCTTCGAGAGGAGACGAGAGACCGATGGAGAGCTTCGACGCGCAGGTCAAAGACCTGAACATCAAGTGGATGACGGACGCCCGCTGGGAGGGGATCACCCGCCCGTACACGGCGGAGGAGGTGGTGCGGCTGCGCGGGTCGCTGCGGGTGGAGAACACCATTGCCCGCCACGGCGCCGAGCGGCTGTGGAAGGCGCTGCACGGCGACGAGCCGGTGCGCACCTTCGGCGCGCTGACCGGCGCGCAGGCGGTGCAGATGGTAAAGGGCGGGCTGCAGGCCATCTACCTGAGCGGCTGGCAGGTGGCGGGCGACAACAACCTGAGCGGGCAGACCTATCCCGACCAGTCGCTGTACCCGTCCAACAGCGTTCCCGCGGTGGTCAAGCGGCTGAACAACGCGCTGCAGCGGGCCGACCAGGTGGAGTGGGCCGAAAAGGGCGAGGCGCAGCGCGACTGGATGGTGCCCATCGTGGCCGACGCCGAGGCGGGCTTCGGCGGGCCGCTGCACGCCTTCGAGCTGACCAAGTCGATGATCGAGGCGGGCGCGGCGGGGGTGCACTACGAAGACCAGCTGGCCTCTGAAAAGAAGTGCGGCCACCTGGGCGGCAAGGTGCTGGTCCCCACCTCGCAGTTCGAGCGCACGCTGATCGCGGCGCGGCTGGCGGCGGACGTGCTGGACGTGCCCACGCTGATCATCGCCCGCACCGACGCGGACAGCGCCACGCTGCTCACCAGCGACGTGGACGAGCGCGACCGCCCGTTCATCACCGGCGAGCGCACGGCCGAAGGGTACTTCCGGGTGAACGGCGGCATCGAGAGCGCCATCGCCCGCGCAAAGTCGTACGCGCCGTACGCGGACCTGCTGTGGATGGAGACCAGCACCCCCGACCTGGACGAGGCGCGCCGCTTCGCCGAGGCGGTGCACGCGGAGTTCCCGGGCAAGATGCTGGCGTACAACTGCTCGCCCAGCTTCAACTGGAGCAAGCACCTGGACGCGTACACCATCGAGAAGTTCCAGCGCGAGCTGGGGCAGATGGGGTACCGGTTCCAGTTCATCACGCTGGCCGGCTGGCACCTGATCAACCTGCACACCTTCGAGCTGGCGCGGGCGTACGGCGAGCAGGGGATGCCCGCGTACGTGGCGCTGCAGGAGCAGGAGTTCGGGCTGGAGGGCGCGGGCTACACGGCGACGAAGCACCAGCGCGAGGTGGGCGCCGGCTACTTCGACCAGGTGCTGATGACGGTGACGGCCGGGCAGGCCTCCACGTCGGCGCTGGAAGGCTCCACCGAGCAGGCCCAGTTCGCCTGATCCGGCACGGCGGTGGATGGATGAACGGCGGGGCCGCGCGGATTCCTTCGCGCGGCCCCGCCTTCATCTTTCACCCAAAGGAAAACTGCATGGGGGTACAGAGGAACAGAGAACAACCAGAGGAACAGAGGAAACGACGGAAGACCGGAGTTTGCGCCCGTTCCACTTTCCTCTGTTCCTCTCTTTTCTACTCTGTTCCTCTGTACCCCCATCTTTTCTTCCGGAGGCTACGCCGCGGGCAGGGTAAGGGTAAAGGTGCTCCCCTCTCCCAGGGTGCTGACGGCGGTGAGCTCGCCGCCCATGCCGCGGGCCAGGTCGCGGCTGATGGCCAGGCCCAGCCCCGTGCCCTCGTGCGGGCGCATGAGGTCCGCGCGCACCTGCACGAACGGATCGAAGATCGCCTCGGTCTTGTCCGCCGGAATGCCGATGCCCGTGTCGCGCACGTGGATGTGCACGCGCCCGTCCTGCACCACGCACGAGGTCTCCACGCGCCCGCCGGGATCGGTGAACTTGACCGCGTTGGAAAGCAGGTTCACCAGCACCTGCCGCAGCTTCTCGCCGTCCGCGCGCACGGAGGGCTGCACCGCGCCGTCCGCCGTCACCAGGGCCAGGCCCTTGGCGCGGGCCTGCGGCGCCACCAGCGACTCGGCGGCGGCCAGCGCCTCGCGCACCGGGACGTCGGCCAGGTCGAAGTGCACGGTGCCGGTTTCCAGCTTTGCGTAGTTCAGCACTTCGTTGATGAGCCCCAGCAGGTGGCGCTGGCTGGTCTGGATGCGCCGCAGGTCCTCGCGCTGCAGCGGCGTCACGGGGCCGCGGATCCCCATCTCCACCAGCTCGGCGTACCCGCCGATGGCGTTCAGCGGGGTGCGCAGCTCGTGGCTCATCACCGCCAGGAACTCGCTCTTGGCGCGGTTGGCCGCCTCGGCCTCGGCGCGCGCGGCTTCCGCCTCGGCCCGCGCACGCTCGCTCACCTGCAGCAGCCGCTCCACCTCGCGCCGCGCCAGCACCTGTGCCGTCACGTCCGAGCCGTGCGCCACCACGCCCGTGCGCGTGCCGTCCGCCTCGGCCAGCGCCTGGAACACCATGTCCAGGTAGCGCGTCTCCACGGGCGCGCCGGGGGTGCGCTGCAGCTGCACGGGCGTCTCGTGCCCCACCCACGGCTCACCCGTGCGGAGCACCCCCTCCAGCAGCTCCTTGAAGCCCTGGCCGCGGATCTCGGGAAGCGCCTCCAGCAGCGGCTTGCCCAGCAGCTCGCGGTGGCCCACCAGCTGGTAGTAGGCCTCGTTGACGAACTCGTACACCTGCTCCGGCCCGCGGTAGGCCACGATGAAGCTGGGGGCGCGGCGGAACACCTCCTCCAGCCGCGCCCGCTCCACCTCCAGCGCGCTCATCAGCCGCTGCCGCTCGGTGACGTCGCGGCCCTCGGGAACGATGAAGACGACCTCGCCCTGCGCGTCGCGGATGGGGTGCAGGGAAAAGTCGAAGGTGATGGGCTCGCCGGCCGGCCGGTGCAGCGTGGCCTCGTAGCGGATGAAGTGCCCCGCGGCCGCCTGTGCGACGGCCTGGCGCACCCGCTCCGGCGCGCCGGGCGTGTGCGCGAACCAGGGCGCCTCCCACATCGGCAGCCCCAGGACCTCGTCGCGCGTGTTGCCGGCGAACGCCAGCGAGGCGCGGTTGCAGTCCAGCACCGTGCCGTCGGGAGCAACGAGGCCGATGTACTCGTGCGTGCCGTCGTAGATGGCCCGCAGCCGCGCCTCGCTGTCGCGGACGGCCGCCTCGCGGCGCACCCGCTCGGTGACCTCGCGCCAGAACACCGCGACGCCGCCGTCGGCGGTGGGGTACGCGTCGACCTCTACGTCGCGGTCGTAGACGTCGTCGGTGTAGTGCTGCATCCAGTGCTGCTCCACCCCTTCGGCGGCCACGCGGCGGTAGTTGACGTCGGCCGGGGTGTTCAGCGAGCCGGGAAAGGCCTCCCAGTAGTCGCGGCCCAGAAAGGCCTCGCGCGGGGCGTCCAGCGACCGCTCCATGGCGGCGTTCATGGTGAGGATGCGGAAGTCGCGGTCCATGGTGAAGTGCGCGTCGGACATGGACTCGAGCACGGCGGTGGTGCGCGCCCGCTCCTGCTCCGCCTCTCGCCGCGCCGCCTCGGCCTCGTGGGTGCGCTCCGCCAGCTCCTCGGCCGTGGTCTGCAGCTCCTCGTTGGCCGCCTCCAGCTCCGCCGCGTTCTCCTGCAGCTGCCAGTTGCTCAGCTCCAGCTCCATCTGCTGCTCCTGGAGCTGCGCGGTGGCGCGGTCCACGGCCTGGCGCGCGTGCACCTTTTCGGTGACCTCGACGGCCACGTTGTAGACGGCCACGCACGCCCCCGCCTCGTCCGCCAGCGCGCTGAGGGCGTAGATGAACCAGGCGTCCTCGGGGCGGCCGTCCTCCAGCCGCTCCATGGTGAGCAGCGCCTCGTCCTGGTACACGGCCTCACCGCCGGCGCGCACGCCGTCGAACTGCGCCTCCAGCGCGGGCCACAGCTCGTCCCACACCTGCGCGCCCGAGCGGCCCAGCGCGCCGGGGTGCTTTATGCCCAGGATGCGGCGGTAGGTGTCGTTGTAGATGAGCGTGTAGCCCGGCCCGCACCACAGGCTGGTGGCCACCGGCGCGGCCAGCATCAGCCGCACGCCGGTGCGCAGGGCCTCCGGCCAATCCTGGGACGGCCCCAGCGGAGTGGCGGCCCAGTCGGTCGCGCGGCAGCGGGCGCGCATCTCGCCCGGCCCGTCGAAAAGCGGGTCGCCGTTCCGTACGCGTCCGTCGCCATCCATCGTATCCGCGGGCGCTCCGCCCTGGTTTCCGCTGCCGCCCATCCCCGCCACCTTGCCCGCACTGGTGTCCCGTTGAGATACGCGGCCGGCGCACGCCACCAGGGCTGCGCACGCCGGTACCGGGTGCATCGTCACAACCGGCAGACCGCAACGTAGATGCATCGGCCGTTCCCGTCCACGCTTCGCCCCGTCGTGGGCTTTCGCCCGCGGCTGTGATCCCGAAGCCCCGAAGCAACAAAAAGACAGGCCTCTGCGCGAGGCCTGTCTCTGTACCGAATCCGGCTGAACACGCGGTGTGATCAGCAGCCGGTTGCCTCATGCCAGATCCGGAAAAACAACACCTTTGGGGTACAGAGGAACAGAGTCAAACAGAGAAAGCGAGTGGAAGCACGATCTCGTTTCCTCTGTCTGACTCTGTTCCTCTGTACGATCATTCTTTTTCAGGATCCGGCATCACACGGTGGCACGGAGGACACGGGATGTTCCCCTGTACTACCGGCTCCCCGACAGGATCTGCCCGGCGCGCTCGAACTCGCGCACGGCGGAGCCGATCTGGTCGTCCAGCGCCACCGAGACGCGGTAGAAGCCGGCGGCGCCCCACTTTGTGCCCGCGATCTCGCGCAGCAGCAGCCGCTCGATGGCGCGGTCGGCCTCGGCGCCCTCGGGAAGGGCGTGGCCCTGCTGCCCCGCGAATGCCCGGAACTGCGCCAGCGCGCCGGCGGGAAGGCGCGGCGCGGCGGCCAGCGCGTCCGCGGTGGTGAACGCCGGCGCGTTGTCCGTCAGGTATCCGCCGATCCACCTCGTGTGCACGGCGTCCTCCGCCACCCGGCCCAGCCAGACGGGCAGCGGCTGCGGCTCCGGCAGCACCACGTCGGGGTAGATGCCGCCGCCGCCGTAGACGGTGCGCCCGCCCGCCGTGCGGCAGCTGGGGCGCCCGGCGGTGTCGCGCGCGGCGCGGGCCAGCCGGTAGTAGTCGGCGCCGCGCACGTCGCGGTACTGCCGCTGGATCACCCGCCCGCACGGCGTCTTGATGTGGCCGATGGTCAGCATGATCATCGACCCGTCCGAGAGCGGAAAGCCCCCCATCAGCAGCGACTTGCCGAAGGTGGGGCGGCCCACGATGAGCGCGCGGTCGTGGTCCTGCAGCGCCCCCGACACCAGCTCCGAGGCGCTGGCCGTGCCCTCGTTCACCATCACCACGATGGGGTACTGCCGCTCGCGCCTCCAGAAGCTGCGGCGCACGGTCACGCTGTCGTACACCTCTTCCTTGCGCCCCTCGGCCACGTAGACGGTGGCGCCCGCGGGAAGGAACTCGCCCGCGATGCGCGACGCCTCGTTGACGATGCCGCCGCCGTTGTCGCGCAGGTCCAGCACCAGCCGCTGCATCCCCGCCTGCTCCAGCCGGCCCAGCGCGGCGTGCAGGTCCTCGGCCGCCCGCTCGTTGCTGAAGGTGGTGATGCGGATGTACCCCGTCTGCCCGTCCAGCATGGTCGAGACCGGCACGGCCGTCTCGTCGTCGCCGCGCTCGCGGCGCACGCTGCGCTCCACGGTGACGCGCGAGCCGTCCGACCGCTCGCGCTCGAACGACAGGCGGACGGTGGAGCCGCGCTGGCCGGCCAGGAACACCTGCAGCTCGATGGGGCTTTCGGCCTGCACCGCCTGCCCGTCCACGGCCACCAGCACGTCGCCGGGAAGGATGTCCTGCCGCGCGGCCAGCGTCCCGGGCGCCACGCTGGCCACCACCGGCATCCCCCCCACGTAGCTGAAGTCGATGGGGACGGGGTGCAGCCGCCCGGCCCGCAGCTGCTCTTCCTTTTGCGGCGACAGGCGCGCGGCGGGGATGACGTACGAGTGCGGGTCCGCCGCGCTCACCATTCCCTGCACGGCGGCCATGAACAGCCGGTGCGTGTCCACCGAGTCGGGGTGGTTCACCCGGATCTGGTTGAGCACCTGGCTGAACATCTGCAGGTCCTCGTACGCGGTGCGCGGGCGGGTGGAGCCGCTGCCGCCCTGCTGCGCCCGCGCGTCCGCCGCCGCCGCGAGCGCCAGGACGGCCGCGGCGCGCAGGACCGTGCGCATCTTCACGGCGCCACCGCCGTCTGCCCGTCCGCGGGCGCGCTCAGCGCGGCCATGCGCTGCTCGGCGGCGGCGCGGCGGCGGTGGGTGCGGGCGGCGCGGGCCAGGAAGTCGCGGTACGCCTGGCGGGCGCCGTCCACGTTGCCCTGCGCGTCGTGCACCATTCCCAGCGCAAAGTGCGGGTCGGCGTAGAACGGGGCCACCTGGCTGGCGCGGGCCAGCTGCGGCGCGGCCTCGTCGAGCCGCCCCAGCTGGGCCAGCATGGCGCCGTACAGGTACAGCACGTACGGGTCGGAGCCGGCGGCCTGCGAGGCCAGGTCCATCTCGCCCACGGCCGAGGCCGTGTCACCGGCGGCCATCGCCATCAGCCCCAGCCGCACGTGTCCGGGATAGAACGCCAGGTCTTCCGTGAGCGCGCGGCCGTACGCCTCGCGCGCGGCGTCGGGGTTGCCCGCCCGCTCGTGCAGCATCGCGATCCCGTGCTCGATCAGCGCCTTGCTCTCGTACAGAAAGACCAGGTCGCGCTCGTCCTCGCGCCGCATCTCCGTAAGGGCATGGCCGAACTCCTCGAGCGCGCTCTGGTGGTTGCCCACGTGCGCGAACAGCCGGCCGCGCTCGGCCCGCACCAGCGACTTGCTGCGTGCGCGCGACAGTGCCTGGTCGTAGAAGGTGAGCGCTTGGGGAAACCGTCCGTTGGCGTACGCCTCGATCGCGCGAAGCCACGGCCCCGAATGGACCAGAAAGGAGTCGATCTCACGCTCGATGTACGCGTCCGAGGCCGTGCCGCCCGTAGCTTCGCGCACGGCCTGGCGCAGGTAGGTGGTGAACAGGGTGATCTCGTGCCTGCGGTACAGGAACGGGTCCATCGCCAGCGCCCGGAAGTACAGCGAGTCCATCGCCAGCACCTCGGGAGCGCGCACCGTGCGGCGGTCGCCGTTCCAGTAGTTGAACAGCCGGCGCGGGTTTGAAACCAGGAACGCCGCGTAGCGCCCGTACAGCGCGTCGGCGGAGCTGGGATCCAGCTGGTACGCCCAGTAGAACGCGTCCGCGGCCTCGGCGGGGCGGTTGGCGAAGCTCTGCGCGGCGAACTGCATGTACGCGCGGGCGTCGTTGGTGTCGGCGGCGGCGCCCAGCGCGGGGCGGCGGGGCGTCTGGGCGGCGCGCTGCGCGTGCAGCGGCGCGGCGGCGGCCAGGGCCGCCAGGGTCAGGGCAAGAGCAAGGATACGGCGCACGAGGGGACTTCCTGCATCAGGGGAGGAGTAAAGCCCGGCACTCGGCCGGGTCGGCGGGCTCGGATCGAACGGGACCGGATCGGATCGGGACTGGATCAGAACGAGCAAAATCAACGAGATCGGACGGAAACGAAATGGGGACCGGACCGGCGGACCGCCGGAGCGGGGAGCGGTCAGCCGCCGGTGGTTTCGCCCACCAGCGGCTCCACCCGGGCGCGCCGCGGGTCGTCGCGCGGGACGTCGGGCCCGCCGCGGCACGGCCGGAACGCAGGCGTACGAGTGCCTGCGGACAGGGTACAGCCTTGTTGGGATGCGGACTGCGGGTCTTGCCCTGGAACGGCCGGCCGGGGGACTTCGCGGAGGGATTGCGACGCCCAAACTAGACGAACGCTCGTTTTTCCGCAACCTTGCCGGATGCCGCCCGCCCCACCGGCCTGGAGCGATTGCGGGAGGCAAGCTAATGGTACGCTCCCTTGGGCGCAATCCATTCGATACGGGCGCCCGCTCCGGTCCCACCCCAACATTCCGGGGCGTTCGGCGGTAATAAGGTGCGGAGTGCCGCGCCGGCTTCAATCCCGGATCCGAGAAAAGAACGGGTCTCAGAGTGTGTTTAAGAATCCGACGCTGCGCATCCAGGCAGATCTACCAGCGCTGTCATTCCGAGGCCCGGCCACGCAGTAGCCTGCTTTCACACCAGAGGTTGCAGGGCCGAGGAATCTACTGTCGGATTGCTGGAGCGCAGACGCGGTAGCCCGTGCCTGCTTCGCGGCTACGACACGGGCGGACAGGGCCAGTGCCGGAGCGGTGCGGCGGGGCACCAGCAGCAGACAGTAGATTTCTCAGTCGGCGCGCCGGATTTCGTGCGAGCCAATGGTGCGGTGTGGCGCCTCCTT
>NZ_DASWNM010000158.1:0-10973 GCF_036399255.1 Longimicrobium sp. | reverse complement strand
ATCCGGAGCGGGATCGAATTCTCCCCTCTCCGTGAGGAACGAACGGGGAGGGGCCGGGGGAGGGGCACCCCGGCCGGCGCAGTGAGATCCCGTTCGCCGAGCCGCGATCCGTCGGCATCCCAACCTCCCCCAGGGGTTTTGGGGGAGGTGCGAGCCTGAGCGAGCGGAGGGGGCGCCCGCGAGGAGTCGTCCGGAGACGCGCCGGAGACGGATGTTTGTCGCAGAAGGTAGCAGAAGAGGGCGCGAAACAGCGTCCGGGTGTTCTTTCTTCAACGTGGGGCCTGCGTTACATTGAGCACCGACTTCGACCTGGTTGAGCTGGCAAAGCGCGGCCCCGTGCACTTCATGGGGATCGGCGGGGCGGGCATGGCGCCGCTGGCCGAGATGGCGCTGCTGCAGGGCGCGCGCGTCACCGGCTGCGACTCGTCGCCCGGCCCGTCCACGCAGCTGCTGGAAAGCCGCGGCGCCGTCGTGTACCAGGGCCACGACCCGGCGCACGTGGCGGGGTGCTCGGCGCTCATCATGACCGCCGCCGTCCCCGCCGACCACCCGGAGCTGGCCGCCGCGCGCGCCGCCGGCATCCCCGTGCTCAAGCGGGCCCAGGCGCTGGGCGCCATCGTCAACCACGCCACCGTGGTGGGCATCGCCGGCACGCACGGCAAGACCACCACCACCACGCTCACCACCGGCGTCCTGGCCGCCGCCGGGCTCGACCCCACCGGCTTCGTGGGCGCCCGGGTGCCCGCGTGGGGCGGCAACCTGCGGCGCGGCGGGGACAGCGTGTACGTGGTCGAGGCCGACGAGTACGACCGCTCGTTCCACCAGCTGCGGCCCACCGTCGCCGTCGTCACCACGCTCGAAGCCGACCACCTGGACATCTACGGCTCGCTGGACGCGGTCGAAGAAGCCTTTCGCATCTTCGTGGACTCCGTCCCCGCCGACGGCCTGATCGCCGCCTGCGCCGACGACCACGGCGCGTCGCGGCTGGCCGCCACGCTGCAGGGCGGCCCCGAGCGCATCGTCACCTACGGCGTGAACGCCGGCGCCATGCTCCGCGCCGAGGACGTGCAGGCGTCCGGCGGCGACTCGTCGTTCGTCGTCCGCGAGCGCGGGACCGTCCTCGGCCGGGCGCAGCTGGCCGCGCCGGGGCTGCACAACGTCCGCAACGCCCTCGCCGCCGTGGCCGTCGCCCGCCGCTTCGGCGTGCAGTGGGAGGCCATCGCGCAGGGGCTGGCGGCGTACCGCGGCGTCGACCGCCGCTTCGAGACGCTGGGCGAGGCCGAGGGCGTGCTGTTCGTGGACGACTACGCGCACCATCCCACGGAAGTGCAGGCGACGGTGGCCGCCGCCCGCGCCGGGCACCCGGACCGCCGGCTGGTGCTCTGCTTTCAGCCGCACCTGTACTCGCGGACCCGCGACTTCGCGCGTGAGTTCGGCCAGGCACTGGCGCAGGCGGACGTGCTGTTCCTTACCGACATCTACGCCGCGCGGGAGAAGCCCATCGAGGGCGTGACGGGCGAGATGATCCTGGCCCACGCCCGCGAAGCCGGCGCCGACGTGCGCTACATCCAGGACCGCGCCGACGTGGTGGATACCGTCGCCGCCGAGCTGCGCCCCGGCGACCTGTGCGTGACCATGGGCGCCGGCAACCTGGACATCGCCGCGCGCGAGCTGATCGGGATGCTGCGCGGCGCCCCTTCCGGAGCCGGACGATGAGGCGCCGCGCCCGTCTGGCTCTCCTGGGCCTCGTCGCCGCCGCGGCGGGATCGGCGCCGTACTGGGGGCCGCCGGCGCTGATGCGCGTGCCGCTGTTCGACGCGGACCGGGTGGAGGTGGCGGGTTCGCGGCTGCTGGCGCCGCACGAGGTGGTGGCCGCGTCGGGGATCCGCATCGGGGCCAGCGTGTGGACGGACCCGGCGGCGTGGGAGGCGGCGCTGAAGCGGCATCCGGTGATCGCGGAGGCTACCGTCGTCCGCCGCTTCCCGGCCACGCTGCGCATCCGCGTGACGGAAAAGCGCCCGGCCGCGTTCGTCGCCGCCGGCACGCTGCGCCCCGCGACGGCAAGCGGCGAGATCCTGCCGGTGGACCCGGCGCGCGTCCCGGTCGACCTGCCGCTGGCCGGCACCGCGCCCGACACCGCCACCCGCGTCCGCGACCGCGCCACGCTGCGGCTGCTGGCCGAGGCCGGCCGCCTGGCGGACGCCGACCCCATGCTGATGGCGCGCGTCTCCGAGCTTCGTGCGGGGGCGGACGGCGCCACGCGGCTGGTGCTGGCGCATCCCCGGGCCGAGGTGCTGATCCCGGCCGGCGCCGCCGAGCCGCGGCTTACGCAGCTTCGCGCCGCGCTGGCCGACGTCGCCCGCCGCGTGCCCGAGGGCGGGCGCGCGCAGGTGGACGCCCGCTTCGCCGACCAGGTGGTGGTGCGGCTTCCAAAGCCCGCGCCGGCGCCCGTACCCGTGCCCGCATCCTGACCCGCAGCCGCACGAAGCCTGAATCCATGCGTCCCACCATCGTCGCAGGGCTGGACATCGGGTCGAGCAAGACCGCCGTGGTCATCGCGGAGGTCACGGGCGACGCCCCGCAGCGCGCGCAGGTCAAGATCCTGGGCGTGGGGCAGGCGCGCACCGGCGGCATCCGGCGCGAGATCGTCACCGACATCGAGGCCACCACCGAGTCCGTCCGCAAGGCCGTCAAGGAGGCCGAGCTGATGGCCGGGGTCACGGTGCAGAAGCTGTACACCGGCATCGCGGGCGAGCACATCCATGCCTGGCCGTCGACGGGCGTCGTCGCGGTGGGGCGCGGCCCCGGCGGCGACGGCGAGATCCGCGCGGGCGACGTGGACCGCGTGCAGGAGGTGGCGCGTGCCGTGGTCATCCCCGGCGACCGCGAGCTGGTGCACGCCATCCCGCAGGAGTACATCGTCGACGCGCAGGGCGGCATCAGCGACCCCGTCGGGATGGCGGGGACGCGGCTCGAGGCGGAGGTGTTCATCGTCACCGGCAGCGCCACCGCTGGGCAGAACGTGCGCAAGGCCGTCACCCGCGCCGGCTACCAGGTCGCCGAGCTGGTTCTCGAGCCGCTGGCTTCGTCGCTCGCCGTGGTGACGGAGGACGAGAAGGAGATCGGCATCGCCCTGGTGGAGCTGGGCGGGGGGACCACGGACGTCTGCGTGTTCCACGAGCGCAAGATCCGCCACATGGTGTCGCTTCCCTGGGGCGGCGCCACGGTCACCAACGACATCGCCAAGGGCCTGTCGCTGCCGTACGCCGAGGCCGGGCGCGCCAAGGAGCGCTACGGCGTGGCCCGCGCCGACCTGGTGCGGCCGGACGAGACCTTCGAGATCCCCGCCGGCGCCGCGGGGCAGACGCGGCACGTCGCGCGCGAGCTGCTGGCGCACATCATCGAGCAGCGGATGGACGAGATCTTCGGCCTGGTGGCGGCCGAGCTGGACCGCGGCGGGTTCAGCGGCCAGCTGGGCGGCGGCATCGTCCTTACCGGCGGCGGGGCTTCCATGCAGGGGGTGCTGGAGCTGGCGGAGCGTGGATTCGCGGCGCCGGTGCGCATCGGCGTGCCGGGCGAAGGGCTGGGCGGCCTTGCGGATTCCGTCCGGCGGCCCAAGTTTTCGACCGCTGCAGGACTCGCCGTCTACGGCTCGCGCCGCCTCGTTTCGGAAGCACCCGATGGGAGCGCCATGTCCGGCGCTTCGGTCAACGGCGTCATCAAGTGGATGCGTGACTGGATCTCGGATTTCTTCTGAGCTCCACGCGGACGTTTCGGCATACTGATCTCGCTTTCTTCTCAAACGCCCGTCCCTCCCTGATGGAGGACCCAGCGCACATGGTCTTCGAATACGACGAGACGAGCACCCAGAACGCCCGCATGAAGGTGGTGGGCGTGGGCGGCGGCGGCGGAAACGCCGTCAACCGGATGATCGAGGAAGACCTGGAAGGGGTCGACTTCATCTCGGTGAACACCGACGCCCAGGTCCTCAAGCTTTCCAAGGCCGACGTCCGCATCCAGATCGGACAGAAGCTCACCCGCGGGCTGGGCGCCGGCGCCCGTCCCGAGGTGGGCGCGCAGGCGCTGGAAGAAAACCGCGACGAGATGCGCAAGGCGCTCGACGGCGCCGACCTGGTGTTCATCACCGCCGGCATGGGCGGCGGCACCGGCACCGGCGCCGCGCCGCTCATCGCCGAGATGGCCCGCGAGATGGGTGCGCTCACCATCGCCATCGTCACCAAGCCCTTCATGTTCGAGGGCAAGAAGCGGATGAAGCAGGCCGAGCAGGGCCTGGCCGAGCTCAAGCGCGCCGCCGACACCATGATCGTGGTCCCCAACGAGCGGCTCCTGGCCGTCGTCGGCAAGGGGACGTCGTTCAAGGACGCGCTCAAGAAGGCGGACGAGGTGCTGCTGCACGCCACGCAGGGCATCTCGGACCTCATCCGCGTCACGGGTGAGGTGAACGTGGACTTCGCCGACGTGCGCACCGTGATGTCGAATCGCGGCGCGGCGCTCATGGGCACCGGCTTCGGCCGGGGCGAGAACCGGGCGATGGAGGCCGCGCAGGAGGCCATCAGCTCGCCGCTGCTCGACAACATCTCCATCAGCGGCGCGGCCGGCGTGCTCATCAACATCACCGGCGGGATGGACCTGGCGATCGACGAGGTGACCACCATCTCGTCCATCATCCAGGAAACCGCGGGCGACGACGCCGAGATCATCTTCGGCGCGGTGCACGACCCGTCGATGAAGGAGGAGGTGCGCGTCACCGTCATCGCGACCGGCTTCGACCGCGACACCGCGCCGGTGGCCGAGCGGATGCCGCGGATGGACAACGTGATCCGCGCCGACTTCCGCACCGGCCAGCGCACCGGCACCGGCGGCCCGGCCGACATCGCGGGCACGCGCACGGCCTATCCGCCGCGCCCGGCCTTCGAGCCGCGCGACGCCCGCGCCGAGCCGCGAGCCGAGCCCCTGCGCCCCGAGCCGCCGCGGCCGGAGCCGCGCCCCGAGACGGTGCAGCAGACGGGGACCCCGGTCCACAAGTTCCCGCCCCGTCCGGAGCCCAAGGTGCCCAGCGACCTGGAGATCCCCACCTTCATCCGCCGGCAGATGGACTGACGCCCCACCCGGCCCTCCCCGCCTCCTTCGCGAGACGGGGAGGGCCTTCGTTGTACCCCCGCACGAGCGCTGATCCTCGATTCGGGAACCGCTGTAATCCAGAAGAGGAAGACGGATGGCCAGACCCTATCGCATTCTTGCCGTGGGCGCGCTGTGCGCCGTGGGCGTTTCCGTCGGCGTGCAGCGCGTGGCCGAGCGCCGCGAGGCCGCGCAGGCGCCGCAGCCGCTTTCGGTGCTGGCGGCCTTCCGCGCCGCACCGGTGGACGTGGCCCTGGCCGACACCCTGCGCAGCGGCGAGACGCTTTCCGGCCTGCTGGCGCGCACCCGGCTCGATTCGGACGCCGCCGGGGCGCTGCTGGCGGAGCTCAGCCAGATCGCGGACCCGCGCTCCATCCGCCCGGGCCTGGTCGTGCAGTACCGCATGGCGCTGCGGGACGGGCGGGTGCGGGGGATGAGCACGCGGCTGGACGCGGACCGCTCGCTGGCCTTTCGCCGCGCGGGCGCGGGGTGGGCGGCGGAGGTGCGCGAGGTGCCGGTGCGCGCCGACACGGCGGTGCTGGCGGGCACCGTCCGCCAGTCGCTGTACCAGGCGCTGATGGACGGCGAGGGCGACGTTCCCCGCGCCGAGCGCCAGGCCGTCGCCGACATCCTGGCCGACCGCATCTTCGCGTGGAAGGTGGACTTCTCGCGTGACCTGCGCCCCGGCGACGCGTTCCGCATCCTCTACGAGCGGATGGTGCGCCCGGACGGCACCGCGCGCACGTCGAAGGTGCTGGCGGTGCAGTTCAGCATCGGCGGCACCCCGCACGACGCCTACCTGTTCACCGTGGACGGCGCCGAAGACTACTACGACGGCGAGGGCGAGTCGCTGCGCCGCGCCTTTTTGCGCGCGCCGCTGGAGTTCCGCCGCATCAGCTCCTCCTATTCGACGGGCCGCTTCCACCCCATCCTGCGCCGCGTGCGCGCCCACCACGGCATCGACTACGCGGCGTCGCAGGGCACGCCCATCCGCGCGGTGGGCGACGGGGTGATCCAGAAGGTCGGCTGGGGCGGGGGATACGGCAACGTGGTGGAGATTCGCCACCAGCGCGGCTACGCCAGCCGCTACGCGCACATGCGCGGCTTCGCGGCGGGCATCCGCCCGGGGACGCGGGTGCGGCAGGGGCAGCTGATCGGCTACGTGGGGACCACGGGCCTGTCGACGGGGCCGCACCTGCACTACGAGTTCCACATGAACGGGCGGCCGGTGAACCCCTCGTCCATCCGCTACCTGACCGGCGACCCGGTTCCCGGCGGCGCCCGCGGCCGCTTCCGCGCCCAGCGCGACGTGCGCATCGCGGCGATGGAGCGCTCGTCCGGCCCGCTGCTGGCCGCCAATCCGCGCCCGGACACGTCGAGGACGCGCCAGCGTGGCTGAGGCGCGGGGCAGGCCGGCCGGCGTTCTTCCGCCGCGTGTGACGGGCCCGCGGCGCGGGCGCTGAAGGCGGTCTGGGGCAGGCCAGGGGGACCCGGAGGCGGAGTGCGGCGGCGGATCCTGCGGGGTGTGCCGCCGCTTTGCCTCGGGCCGGGCGGGGAAAGCCGGATTTCGATGAAGCTCGCTGGTTTTTGCTCACACACTTCATGAAAGGACGCCCGTGATTTTCTCACCACACACGCTGCATGCCGCCGTTCCGCTGTCCGACGAGCACAGGGCGGCGGTCATCCAGAAATTCGTTCTGATTGCCGAAGCCAGGAAGGCACAGGGGGAGCCAGCCCCGGCCCCGGCCCCTGCGCCGGCTGGCGATTCGGTCTCCATCGACCTCACGACCGTCTCGCAGGCCGGAAATTTCGATGCGTACGTCGGCATTCGGTTCAATGGCGACGATACCGGGAGCCTCACCAGCCTGATCGTCGATTCCGGCAATTCGACCTTGATCGTTCCGTATTGGGAGCACATCCAGGATCTCCCGGGCTACACCGTCCTGGGCGCGGGACGCGAGCCCTGGGGCAGCCCTGCGAACATCGTCAAGGGTCCCATCCTGCTTCCCACCTCGGACGGCGGCGTGTACACGATCCCGGACTGCGTGTTCTATGCATGTACAGGCGGCTCGCGTACGGCCAACTTTGGCGCGGGACGCCCCACGCCGTGGTCGGCGAACGGATGGAACACCCCGTCGGGGGTGCCCGGTCTCGTGATGCAGGCGCCCCTGTCCTACAACACCGACTATCCGTACGCGGAGTTCAGCTACGCCTCGGCCGAGGAGATCTTCGGCGCGGACGGGGCGCCGACCGTCGTCAGCAACTCCTTTCTGGTCCTGTACAGGTCGCAGCCGTCCGGGTACACCGTGCTCCAGACCCTTCAGAACCTCGAATGGATGGCGGTGATTCCGCAAAGCCTGAGCATTGAGGGAACCGGAACCCCGTGGCCGGGCTCCGTGAGCGCGCCGATCGCGATGGTGGATACCGGCGGAGGGCCCGTGTTCCTGAGCGATCCCGACGGATACGTCTATCAGACGACGTGGGGCGATCCGGCCGCCTGCCCGGGGTGGACGTCCACTTCGCTGAATTGCCAGTGCATCAGCGGGCAGATAGGGCTGCAGCTGGGCGACGGGACCACGTCCGTCTCGTACACGATCGACCCCGCTCTCCTGCCCGCGCCGGCAAAGGGGCTCACGGCCGTGTTGTGCCAGACGAATGCCTTCATGATGGGCCGGCAGGGAATGAACATCGGGGGGATCTCGGCGCTCTTCAACGACATCCTCGTCGATTACGCCGGCTCGCAGGTCGGATTCAGGGCCAAGGCCCCCACCTGACCCGGCGATTCTGGAGATTCGGCCGGCGTTCGCGGCGTGTCGTACGAGCCGGCCCGGCGCAGGCCCTCCCTCGCCGGCCGCGGGCTTGTGCGCCGAGCGGTGGCCCGGCATGTTCACCGCTGGCGCTGCAAGGCCGGCGACGCCGGTCCCGGATGCTTTCCCGAGTGAACGAGCGTGGCTGACGAAACGAATCCAGGCGGCCGCTTCGCCCTGTATCCCGCCATCGACCTGCGCCGCGGGCGCTGCGTGCGGCTGGAAAAGGGGCGGGCGGACCGCGAGACGGTCTACGGCGGCGATCCCCACGGGGTCGCCGCCGGTTTCGTCGCCGCCGGCGCGCGCTGGATCCACGTGGTGGACCTGGACGCCGCGTTCGGCGACGGCGGCAACCGCCCGCTCATCCGCGACCTGGCGTCGAGCATCGAGGTGCGCGTGCAGACGGGCGGCGGGCTGCGGACGGAGGCGGACCTGGCGGAGGTGCTGGAGTCCGGCGTGGCCCGCGCGGTGATCGGCACGGCGGCCATCGAGAACCCGGACCTGGTCCGCCGCGCCATCGAGCGCTGGGGCGCGGAGCGCATCGCGGTGGGGCTGGATGCGCGCGGGCGGCGGCCGGCGGCGCGCGGGTGGACGGAAGAGAGCGGCACGGACCTCTTCGACCTCGCCCGCTCGCTGGTGGACCTGGGCGTGCGCACCATCATCCACACCGACATCGAGCGGGACGGGATGATGATGGGGCCCAACCTGGCGCTTTCCGCCGAGCTGGCCGCGCACGCCGGCGCGGAGGTCGTCGTCTCCGGCGGGATGCGGGGGATGCAGGACGTGCACGCCGTCGCCGAAGCCGCGCGCGCGGGGCGGGGGATCGCCGGCGCCATCATCGGCAAGGCGATCTACGAGGGCGCGCTGGACCTGTCCGCGGCGCTCGAGGCGGTGGGCTGATGGCGCGCGTGACCCTGCAGCGCGTCCGCTCCACCATCAGCGTGCACTCGCTGGCGCAGACCGTCCAGCAGTACACCGGCCTTCCGCTCCCCGAAGCGCAGCGCGTGGTGGAGCGCGCCCGCACCGGCGAGCACGTGGAGCTTGAGCTGGACGACGAGTACGCCGCCTACGACCTCGCCGCCGTCCTCGCCGACCTCGGCGTCACCGCCGAGGTGGACGAGTCACGGTAGCCCTCCGTTCGAATCAAAAAGCACGAGGCGCACCTCTCCACGGGTGCGCCTTTCGCTTTCTCTCGCTCCAGATCCCCATCCGCCACCTGCCGTACAATTCGCTCCGCATCCGCCACAGGTGGACGCGTCTGCCCGCCTGTGTCCATTGAGGAGCGCGCACAACTTTCCACCTGCGTCACGATCTATGTGCTACAAAACAAAGCACTTGCGCGATCTGTGGCGTGCGTGTAATCGTACGGAGTGAACGAAGCCTCTGTGCCCACCTGACGACCCGGGGCGCCCTTGTCCACCGTCCTCGACTCCCTCGACGAAACGAACGAGTCCACGCTGCGCGAAGTCGAGCGCGTCGTGGCGCGCGGCGAATCCGCGCAGGCGGAGTTCAAGCTCTCCACCGGGCAGCGAACCGAGGGCGCCAAGGCCGCCTGCGGCATGCTGAACGGCAACGGCGGCTTCGTGCTCTTCGGCGTCACCGACGACGGCCGGATCGTCGGCCAGCAGATCACGTCCGGCACGCTGGAAGACGTGGCTCGCGAGATCCGCCGCATCGAGCCGCAGCCCCTGCTCTCGCCCGAAACCGTGCACCTGCCGGACGGCCGCGCGGTGGTGCTCATCCGCGTTCCGCGCGGCGAGGGCCCGTACACGTACGACGGCCGGCCTTACGTGCGCGTGGGCCCCACCACCGTGCAGATGGCGTCCGAGCACTACGAGCAGCGGGTGGTGGAGCGGATGCATCCTTCCAAGCGCTGGGAGACGCAGATCGCACTCGACGTCGGCTTCGACGATCTGGATGAGCAGGAGGTGATCCGGACCACCGAGGAGGCCATCCGCCGCAATCGCATGGCCGACCCGCTCACGCGCCGGCTTGAGGATCTGCTGCTGGGCTTTGGCCTGCTGCGCGACGGCAAGCTGCTCAACGGAGCGCTGGTGCTGTTCGGCCGCGGCGACCGGCTGGTGCCGCTGTTCCCGCAGTGCACGTTGCGGATGGCCCGGTTCCGCGGGCGCGACATCGAGGAGTTCGTGGATACCCGCCAGGAGACGGGGAACGCCTTTCAGCTTTTCATGAAGGCGCAGCAGTTCCTCATCGACCACCTGCCGGTGGCCGGGCGCATCATCCCCGGCATCTTCGAGCGCGTGGACGATCCGCTCTACCCCCCAGTCGTCCTGCGCGAGGCGCTCGCGAACGCCTTCTGCCATCGCGATTACGCCATCCACGGCGGCTCCGTGGGAATCGCCCTGTTCGATGACCGGCTGGAGATCTCCAGCACCGGCCCGCTGCGCTTTGGCCTCCGTCCCTCCGATCTGCTGACGCCGCACCCGTCTCTCCCCTGGAATCCGACGATCGCTTCCGTCTTCTATCGGCGTGGCATCATTGAGAAGTGGGGCCGTGGGACCATCAAGATCAACGAGCTCACCCAACGCGCCGGCCTCATTCGCCCTGAGTTCCACCAGCGAGGTGGGGAGTTTCTCGTTCGCTTGTTCCCGCACGCCTACGTGCCCCCCACGCGCGTGTCGCACGAACTCACCGAACTGCAGCGCGAGCTTCTGGCGCTGATCTCCGAATTCGGCCCCTCCTCGTCCGTTGCGCTTCAGGCCAAGCTGACGGCGCCGATCTCCAATGCCCACCTGCTCCGGCACCTCGGCTATCTGCAGACTTTGGGATTGATCGAGAAGTCTGGTGCCGCCCGTGCCTCCCGCTGGAGGCTCCTCGGCCAGACGGCGCCGATGCCCACCATCTCGATCAGGGATACCCCGCCGGGGTTGGCGTTTGTTGATGAAGCGGAACCGCAGCAGGACGAAAGCTAGATCTACGAGGGGATACGAGGGGATACGAGGGGATACGAGGGGATACGAGGGGATACGAGGGGATACGAGGGGATACGAGGGGATACGAGGGGAT
>NZ_DASWNM010000157.1:0-39105 GCF_036399255.1 Longimicrobium sp. | reverse complement strand
CTCTGCAGGTCGGTGCGCTTGGGCATCTATCGCTACAGTGTGGCGTCTGCGTGCGCGAGCGCCGGCCCGTCCGCGCAAGTTTCGCGGCGAGCCGGCGCGGAGTGCCGATCAGGCTGTCGGTCGGGGCGGGAATATAGGATGAGCAGCGGCGGGAGGAAAGATGAAAGGCTTCAGATCCAGCCGTGCCGTCGATCGTTCGTTTCGAGTTGAGATAATCGGGATAGAATCAGGAAGCGATTTTCGCCCTTGCATCTGAACGCTCAGGGAATCAGATTCTTCATCTGGGCTCATGACGAGTGAAATGATCTCTTGACTCTAGCGAAACGATGGCCGGCACATTCAACGCATATATAAAAGGTGCTGCGGAGGCAAAGCCGCGGATGCCATTAATGCATTCATGTCGCGTGCAAATTTTTCGTGAGTTAGTCGACAAGGACAGATTGATTCCGAGTGCAGCCGACGACTATGGTGGAAAGCCGCTTCTTTTCTTTTTCTACGGAAGGCCAGCATTCCGTGTAGACCACGGCCACGAGGCCAGTTCACAGCTTAGGCTACATCCAGTTTGTCTGGTTCTGGAGCCAGATTGTTTGACTAGTATTGAGCGCATCCTTCCGTTTGACAGCGGTGCTTATTACCGGGGTATGTTCGACCGCCACATGAATGGACATTCCTGCGAGAACTTTGAACTGGACCCTTCTTTGGACATGCCCGCGCGTCTGGTCAACCGCTTCTTTGGGTCGAATGAGCTATACTTCTCAGGCACTCCTCAGATCGTCTCGATGCCTCCCTTCGAACTGGAGGCGCACAGCTACCACTCACTGATTCATGACACAGGTTGGGACTAGTTTTGATGATCGCCGGAGCTCGATTGAAGTCCAGACGAACGCACCACTGATTCTAGATTCTACAGTCGTGAAGGCGATGGTCGTTCCATCTGTGATTGTTGATCACAACCCCGCGTTAGACGGTGCTCTTCAGCGGTGGGATGCGGATCTGCTTACTTATCCAATGTTCCACGTCAACCCTCGTGAGTCTACGCTTCTGCTTTTCGATCGAGTCCATGAATATCTAGCACGCCATCAATATGTCTGAAGTACCTATCCTCCCTGCTCGAATGATCACCATTGGGGTTGCAAACCCGACCGGCATTCCTAGCGGATTTTCTTATCCGATTTTCTCTCCGGACGGTGTTCAGACATTTGTCCAAGTAATGGACGAGAACAACCGTATAACGGGTTTCGAAGAACTGGTGCTCGGACCTGGTGAATTTTACCCTGTCTCTCGGTCACTGAGTCGATCAGTTGGTGAGCTTGCAGCTTTTGGGTTCATGTTCTCCTTGACTGACATCATCATTGCGGAGCGTAGCGCGCTTATACGGGTGCTGCGCCGACGGATAAGCGTGTTTACCTCTCGTCCTTTTCTTCGATTGGAGATTGCGCAATTTGTGAATGACGAGTCCCTCTTGCAGGGAGCAATCGAGGCCGCCTTCCGCACTCTCGTTACGAGCGGCGAAGAACGGGCACGGCGCTGGCTACGCTCTGTGCAGCCCAGCGATGACCGTCCTACGATTGCACTCGTCTTCTATCTCCTAGAACGGCTACGGGCGGCTGCAAGCACTCGCTTAACGTTGGAACCTGGTCCCGCGGTGGAATGGCCAATCGCAACTCTTTTCTTTGAACCGGTGGAGGGCGCCCACGTACGAGAGATCGTTTACGTTAGCCCTGAACCTACAAAGTTTGATTTTGAAAAGCTTCAGCGCGTGTTAGCTGCCGGTATCCCGGGTGAAACATTGGTGGACAGATTACAATTCACTCCTGATGCGTTCGCTACCATTCTAACGGTGGGCGATTTAGCACGCGGAATCTCCGATAGACTGACCCCCCCGTCGCTGAGGAATATAGCCCCTGAGAACTGGTGGGCGGTTGATCTAGCGCGAGTTTTTCCACATAATCTTTCGAGTGAAGGATCCTTCGCTGAGAGATGGACTCAGGTAGCTCCCGTTGATGTATTACAGAGAGTGCGCGTGCTTTCTTTACCGCCAGACGAGCTCATGCGTCTACTCGTTCGTGAGACTCTTAAGTCTTACTTCAAGCGTCCACAAATCCAGAAAAATGATCCCCTTCAGGATCTATTAACACTCGTACAACAGCATTCAGGGCACGGTTCACTCCAATATCGTGAGGTTCTGTTACACCCCTTTGATTTTATTCAGGGTGAGAGACTTGAACATTCTGGCAAATGGATCCGGGGTGACGCGCTGCTTCAGCAAACCGGCTCTGGAATGGGTAATCTGCTCGTCAGCAAGTTGATTGCACAAGATTTCAGTGCGGCGGACTACCTTCATCGACCTGAATTCGATCAGGCTTGGGAGCTACTTAGAACGCGTCAGCGCCTAGTGATCACTGGCCCCTTAGGCACCGGCAAGAGTTCGTTATGCCGGTGGTTGGCATTTCAATACTTGTCACACTATCCAGAACAGCAGATCTACTCCTTATCTGTTGATTCAATCGGTGACCTAGTAACGGAGCACGACTTCGTGCAGGGGCGTTTGGGAATGGATGGCTTGTTCATCATTGATGACCAGCAACTCGCCCCAGACGCGGTCGATCGGATTCTCCAGCTATTCATGGGTATCGACCGTAGCCGTGCATGGGTCGTTGTTAGTTCCAGCCTCTCCTTCACACCTACGCAAGCGGGTAGCGTCCGTGAATCCGGTGGAGTTTTAGACGACTACGCTACTGTGAGATTGGCACCCCTTTCAGAAGCAGAATTCGGTCAATTCATGAATAACTATCGGTTTAGTCCAGGTCGCGAGATTGATCTTCAAATTGGTAATGAGACGTTGTACCGACTTTCGAATGGTATACCTGGCCATGCTCTGATCATTGCGCGTACGGTTGCCTCAGGAAAATGGACTCTTAATCCGAACAACATCCTCGCTGTATCAACATCCGAACTCCTGATTCGGTGGGTGCTTGATGCCCTTCCCGCTCATATAACCCGAGCCAAATTTGACAATGATTTCGCTCCTCTTTTCGTTCTTGGTGCAACTGGGCTTCCGGTTTCACATCTGTGGGGAGAATCGGCGAGCTTACTTCTTCAGGCTGGAGTCATCGAACCCATTGATGTCGAATCGGGCAGCGCTCCCGCATCAGGGTATTACCGGCCTGTGAGTCTAGAGCTATTCATGCAGATTGCACAAATATACGGAAAGAAAACCGAAGATATTTTGGATATTGCCTATAGACGTGAACCCGAACGATTTCCGGATCTAATTGATCGCTTCAGCCGCACGGCTCGGCGAGGACGCGGACGTAAACGCAGTCTACAGCGTTTCATCGAAGCCAATCTAATGGACATTGCGGATCATCTCCACAGTTTGAAGCATGCCATTCCCCTTCGTGGTGTCGTTGATGTGCTCGTTGGCATTCGCCGCGTCTCACGCAAACTGGCACGCCAGTTAGTCAGTGCTCTGATGCACAAGGGGAATAGCCCCAACGAGCAATTCTGGAAGACGTTTCTTGTTCCGGAGCGGTCATCTGAGCTGCAGGATGTTGGACGTTTCTTTACATCTCTGGCAGATATTCGCCCTGGACTTACACGCCGAATTGGCAGGTTCCTCGATGATGATGTCACCGTTCATTTCTTAGGAGACATCTGTCGGCTTCGCTCCCCGCGATTGGACACGATTGGATCATATCTCCAAGCCCTTACTAGGGTATCTCCAAAGGTTGCACGCGAGCTATTTGATGACTTTTATGAGGAAGGGCTTTTGGAACTCAAGGGGCGGAGCCTTGAAAGCTACCCGCAGAAACTGCTTCTCTGGTTACGCTTTTGCGATGCGATCCGCTACGTAGATAGAGGTGCCAGCAGAGATTACCTGTCACGAGAGGTACCAAGTGAGAAGATGATTGCTGCTGTGATCACCGCGCGAGACTTTGGTGATTTGCGTGAGATGCTGTTGCTCTACCGCAAGTTAGCCGTGCGAGAAGCATCCGGGATCATTTTGGATCTGTGGACAGGGCATCGAGGAGTGCTCCGTCGGCTTCTAACCCAAGAGTCTCAGTTGGACCACCTCACGAACTATCTTTATGCGTTATCTAGGGCGAACCGCCGCATCGGAGTTCAAATCGCCTATGATGTGCGACCGCATATTGAAACATTGCTTGGAGGTGTTAAACGTCACAGATCGCTTGGCTCAACGCTGCGGAGCCTTTCTAAGGCAATCAGTCCGCGTTTTGGGCGCGATATAGCAGGGGCAATCAATCGGACAGAATTAGTGAAGAGTCTGCAGAGCGAGTTGCGAGATATAGATCGCGTAGGTGTGACGCTCATGAATATTCATGCCGTCTCGCCGGAATTGTCGGAATGGACGGTTGAGCACTTAGCATATTCGCACTATCTCATACTCGGAGCAACTTACGACCTCCGTCGGCTGGTTCAACTGATCCGCGGATTACTTGTAACTAGTAGTCCGGAGCATCGCGCCCATCTAGTAACCAGGATGCTTGAGGACCAGTTACTTATCACAGAATTTGCGGAGGCTTGGAACGACACCTCCAGCCTGAGTACCATTGCTTTTGCAACATCAGCGTTCTTAAATATCCCGATCAGTGCAGATAGCCTCGCCAGGTTAATGGGACGGTCCAGCCGAGAATCCATGGAATCCGAGATCCTTACGCGAGTCTCATCTGCAGATAGCTTAGTGCAACTTGCTCACGGATTGCTGGCAACCGCCCGGCTCGATCCCAATCTGGCTGAAACCGCCCTGTCTGGGATATCGGAGCGAATAATTCCTTTTGATTCCGGTGATGACCAAGAAGATTTGGTTGAGGTCGGACAATTTCTCCAAGTTGCCGCAGCTGTGGACCCGAAACCAGCAATGGTAATTGCGAGTCGCACAGTCAATCGCCTTTCAGTGTTGCGGCGCCCGCGTGAGGAAGCAAATCTCGGGCGCATCGGACACTTCTTGATGGGTTTGTATTCAGTGTCGCGAGTCAAGGCTGTCAGCATTGCCGGCGACCTCGTAAACGAAGAGCATTTAAGTGACAGGTTATATTACAATGATGAGCCATGGAACTGTTTGCTATTTGCACGCGTTCTCGCAAAAATCGATGTTAGAGCCAGCCGTTCGTTTGCCTCTAAGCTGATAAGTGTACTTGGATCAGAAATGGAAACGATGATTGAGGTGGAGTCGAACGCGAGCCTACTTGCTCAGTGGTTCTGGACTGTGAAGCAGGCCGGTTTGGACTTCCCGAGCGCGAGATATATTGACTTAGCACGCGAGGTTGCGGGCTTCGATTCAGACCTTTACCACCTAGTGGATTTAGGGACCTCTATGCTAATCGGTGAGCCTACTTTTAGTGACTCAGCCGAGTGGCTAGTTCGCTCCATTCGTGCATCAGCGAATCAAATCCGTAATGCCAACCACCTGACGTCTATCGTCAATCTACTACATCGCGTTCGCAGGATTCAGCGGGCGGTAGGCGACACTGACCTTGAATACGAGTTGGTACAACGATTTGATGAAGAACAGATTGAGAAGCTCCTAATGCACGAGCGGAGCTCACTTGTGATGGCCCACGCGTATTTGCTGCTTAGTTCGATCGGTGGTCGCAAACCAGCTTATTTGAATGGCATTCTTCACCGGCTCCGCCCGCTCATTGTTCGGAGAGCTGCCGAATCGCGTAGTCCATTGGACCGGATACTCTCCCTGTCAATGCTCGGAGGTGAATCCGACCTCGTGGAGGGAGCTGCCCAAAGCGCCATCTGGAGGGAACGCATTAGCAGATCACCCCGGCGAGCCTGGGAACTCGGCCTTGCCGCGGTTATATCCCGTGCTTTTGAAAGACGTGAGGAAATCAACCCGTTGGCGTCTCTCGTAGTAAATGACACGGTTTGGAGCGCAGTGCTGACGGATGCACTCGGTGAGGAGCCGACAAACCTCGAGTTCGGGCTGACACGTCATTGGGTAGCATTAACAGCCCCACCTGATTTTGAGCAGAACCAGATCAAGAGTTCGTTGCGTGAGCGGATTGCAGAGGCCGAGGGTTTGCCTGCATGGCTTTTGTCGCAACCGGCCGGATACGCCGACGTCGCCGGACAACTCTACCCGTTATGGGTAATGACACGCGATTCCGTTCTCCGGAGTACTTACATATCGTGGGAAGATCAGATCGAACAATTTGTCAGTCGGGCCGCCTACGATCAACATTTTGCGTGGGATGTTACCGATCTCTTGAAGAATTCGATCCTGGTTGATTGACTACCGTAGTGCGGGATTTCAAGAAGACACTCATGCGGTCCAGTTGCCATAGCCTGCCGACGCCGCTGCCGAGGCGGAGCCACATCGGTGGCTGAACATAGCCGGGAAGTGCCCCTTCCCGGCTACTCTACTGCGTCAGCCGTGCACCGCTCCCACCCCGCACCTCTCAGAAACCGGCTTTAGGCCCGCTGAGCCCCTCCCCCGCCCACCCACTTCGCCACCGACTCTGACGCGTGCCGGAGATCATCACCGAACTCGAGGACGGCTTCCGCCACGAGCAGGTCCATCGATAGCTCGTCCTCCGGCACGTGGCGCGCGAGCTTGATCGATGCCATGGCGATTGCCTCGAACGCCCCGAAGCGATCCGTCAGCATTTCGAGAAGTCGCCCCGGCGAGGTAAAGGTGCCGTTCACAGCTTCGGTTCGCATATCGCTCCTCCGTTCGGTTTGCGCCGCCGACACCGCACACCTACAATGCTGGATTCCGCTGTCACGAGGCAGTGATGTCGCATGTTCATCACCTGCATGTAGACTAATCTGATTGCATCGCAGTGTCAACAGATTCGTCTTCATCGGAAGCGAGGCGCATGGCTCAGCCGGAGAAGCTGCGGAAGGGAGTTGCCGAGGTCCTGCACGAAAGTGAACTGCCCCGCACCTTGGTAGCCAAGGATGCGGAGCTTGGCCGCGCGACGCTCGAATCGTGGCTCTCGGGCCTGCGGAATCCTTCGCCGGAGTCGGTTGCGCAGATCGCGTCTGCGCTGGAGAAGCGTGCGGAGCGGCTGCAGCGGCTCGCGGCCAAGCTGCGCAAGCTCCTCGCGGAGAGTTGAGCCGGGGCGTTTACCAGCCGACGGACATGACGTATGTGGCGTCGGCCAAGTCGGGTCCGTCATGAACGTGGCCGGGTTGCTGTTGACCAGGACCACGCGATACCGCTCCTCGCGCAACGCCCGCACCGCCTACGTGCCGCTGTAATCGAACTCGGCCGTCTGGCCAATGACGATGGGCCCGGAGCCCCAGGATGAGGATGCTCTGCAGGTCGGTGCGCTTGGGCATCTATCGCTACAGTCGGGCGTGCGTGCGCGAGCGCCTGCCCGTCTGACGTCCGGCGCTCCCGTCATGCTCCCGATCTGCCCCGACCAGCCCCATCCACATGGAAACGACTGACCTGGAGAAATACCTCCAGAGCGCGATCGCGGAGCACCTGGACGGCGATGCCTCGCGCTTCGAGGAGTTGTGGGAGCGGGTCCCCGGGTTCGGGCAGACGATCCGCGGCCTGACACGGGACATCGGCGACGTGCAGTGGAAAAGCCGCACCCAGGACGGGTGGTATTGCGTCGACACGGGCTCCGGGCACGACGTCTATCACCAGGAGCGCGGCATCGTCTCCGGCCGCCGGACCTTCGCTTCGGAAGCCGCTGCGGGGACGTACTTTCTGCGCGTCCTGGGCTATCTGCGATGATCCGCATCGATCCGCGGACCCGCGGTGGACCGAATGGATCGGGAGACGATCCAGGCGCTGCGCGATCCTGGTCACCGGGACGACGGCACCCATCAGCCGCGGGCGAAGGTCTACGATCCGGAACGGTTCACGTGTGGATGGTGCGCACAACCTGACGCTCGCAGCCCGCCGTCCTCATCGAATGCCCCGACGCCGAGACGGGGGCGCGGGCGCTCGGCGGCGCCCACGTCACGGCCGTCACCCCCACGGTGCTGTGCCTGGACGCAAAGACCCGCAAGCACCGGCCCGTCGGCGATGCGGCGAGCCGGCGAAGGATGCGATGCAGTGCCCGTGGTTCACTTGTCAGTCCTGTAGCTGTCGGGCCCTCGCGGATTTGCTCCCGGAGTGACTTCGCGCCTGCCGTGGGTTCTTCACTCACCGCGGAGCGCCAGGCGGTACCTTCACGGCCCTCCACGCTCCCCCACCGGCGACGGTGCCGCTCATCCCGTCGCCGGTGACCTGGCCGGAGAAGCGGCGGGTCACCGGCCTCCCGTTCACCCGTTCCGTCAGGGTGAGGTCGATCCGGTCCCCCACCAGTCGTCCGCTCACTCCCCCCGGCCCGGTGAAGCGCTGGAACTGCTGCCGGAGCTGCAGCGTGACCCGGCGTCCCTCCGGGGTGGTGAGCGTCCACGTCCCAGCCACCTGTGCCGGGATGGTCCAGGCGTACACCGTCGCCCAGCCAGTGCCCTGGTTCACCCTCACCCGCACGAAGGTATCCGGCTCGCCACTCCTGAATCGCCCCTACTGCGTGCGAAGCCCGACCTCCAGCGTCAGCAGTAGCACGGACCGGTAACCTCGCCGAGACAGACATGCATTCCGCTACAACTGCCGCCGTCGCACGTGCCATCGTTGGTTGCCGCCGCCACGCGTCCGTATACCGTCCCCCGCCCTACCGTGCTGTCCTGTGTGGCGAAGACCTCCACCTTCAGCGCCTCGATGTTCAGGCGCAACTTCTTCCGGTTCGTGTTCATCGCTTAGCCCTTCCCCTTTTTCAATAATGGTGGCCGGTTTGTGACCTTGCCGAAGCATTTCCCCACGCATCCTACGCACTCAAGTTATACTAATTTGTTAGGTGCACTCCGGAGGGTAATGTCCTTGATGGGTGCCGGACAAGTACGGGGGTCGTCTACACGTTCCTTCATCCACAAACCACAGGGGCGCAGGAGAGGCGGAGAGATCGGCGACGTTCTGTTCGAACCGCAGGGTACATCGGCGGCACGCGCGCGAGCGTCGGCCCGGTGCGCTTCCGGCCGCCGAGGAGGGGACGAAGGTCGAACCCGGCTCTGAGCCCTTCCCGCGCGTTGCTGTTGCCCAGGATCACGCAGTACCCATCTTCGCGAAGGGCGTGCACGGCCTGTGTGCCGCTGTAGTCTAACTCGGCCGCCTTGGCGAATGACGACGGGCCCGGGAGTCCAAGATGAGGATGCTCCGCAGTACGGTGCGGCTGGGCATCATCGCTACAGTGGGTTGCGCGAGCGCCGGCCCGTCCGCGATCCGGCGAGTCGGCGCGGAAGGATGCGATGCAGTGCCCGTGATTCACTTGCCAGTCGGCCTACGGTTGTCGGGCCCTCGCGGATTGTTCACAGAGTGACTTCGCGCCAGCTCGTGGGTTCTTCGCTCACCGCGGAGCGCCAGGCGGTACCTTCACGGCCCTCCACGCTCCCCCACCGGCGACCGTCCCGCTCATCCCGTCGCCGGTGACGCGGCCGGAGAAGCGGCGGGTCACCGGCCTGCCGTTCACCCGTTCCGTCAGGGTAAGGTCGATCCGCTCCCCCACCAGCCGTCCGCTCACTCCCGGCCCGGTGAAGCGCTGGAACTGCTGCCGGAGCTGCAGCGCGACCCGGCGTCCCTCGGGGGTGGTGAGCGTCCACCGCCCCGCCACCTGTGCCGGGATGGTCCAGGCGTACACCGTCGCCCAGCCGGTGCCCTGGTTCACCCTCACTCGGACGGTGGTGTCCGGCTGCCAGTCACCCATGTGGAAGGCGTGCGACACCACCCGGGTGCCGGGGCGCAGCTGCTGGAACAGCCTGGGCCGGAGCTCCAGGTTGAGGTTTTGGAAGAGGTACAGGGTGACGATGCTCGCCGTGCGAAGGTCGGTTTCGAACAGATCCTGCCGGCGAAAGCGCACGCGGTCCTGCACCCCGCGCCTGCGGGCATTGGCGGTGGCTTCCTCCACCCGCACCGGGTCGATGTCCACCCCCACCCCCCGCGCGCCGAAGCGCCGCGCCGCCTCGATCACGATGCGCCCATCCCCGGAGCCCAGGTCGTACAGCACGTCGTCGCGGGTGGGGTTCACGAGCGCGAGCATCTGCGCGACCACCTCGGGCGGCGTCACGACGAAGGGCACGTCCAGCCCGGGCGGCTGCTGCGCCGCCAGGGGAAGCGCGAAGAGCGCCATGACGGCGCCCCGGAAAAGTCGAGCGGCAGTGTGCACCGGTGTTCCTCCTCAAAAGTGGCGAAGCCGGAAGATACTCCCCCGGGAGAGCCCGCGGCTACCGTTCGATCGGCGCCCCAGCTCCGCCACCCGTTTCGCGGACGGGTTTCCACCGCCTGACAGCTGGCGAGGGATGCCGGCCGAACCGGCCCGGATCGAGGAGCACGCGACTCCATGCTTACGCGCAGGAACTCAGGCTCTCCAGTCCGGGGCTACCGTGCCGCACTTGCTGCCCCCCCTGCGCCCCAAAGGGTGACGCACACCCAGCACAGGAAAAATTACGTAACACCAGTTAGGAAAGGGTTTAGGTTCCATTCCTACAAGGCGTTTTCCGTGGTGCCAACCTTGCGCCCGGCCGCACCGCTGGCCGGTACATCGAATCTCCCTCCGGCCTGTCGCATCATCACCTTGTAATTGTGGGGCTTCATCATGATCTGGTGGCGCGGACAGGGGGTTTGGGTTCTGTTGCTCGCCGTCGCCCTTGCGGCGCTCCCGGCCTGCGCCGAGACGCAGGCTCGCGCCGATGTCGCGGAGCCCGCGACCCCGCCGTCCGGGCCCTTCGCCGCCGCGCCGGGCGACACGGCGGGTCCGCCGAGTGCTTCCGTCTTCGTTGGCTGCGGCTTTCTCCTCATTGAGAACCACGGCCGCACCACCTTTACCGTGTTGCTGCGCGGAGAGCACGTGGTGCAGCTTCCGCTGCAGGACCAGACCGTCTTTGACCTGGACGAGGTCCTGGTTGAAACCACGACGGCGTCCGCGGAGCTCATCGGAGCGCCCGCCGCGCGCGGCGAAGAGCTGCTGCGCCGTCACATGGAGTGGGAGGCCGAGTGGACCGCGCGGCAGCACGGCTGGACCGGGTTCCGGCCCACGGGCGCGCCCCTCGACCTTGGGACGGGCATCCCGGCCATGCTGTGGGGCTACGATACGCCCACGCCGCTGAACGTGATGGGGCAGTCGGTCACGGGCGTGATGTACCTGACGGCGGCCGTAGACGACGTGGTGTTCGTGCTTTCCGCACCATTGCGGGCAGGCGACGACCCGGCCAGGGTCGGCCGGAAGCTGCGAGACGATGTGCGCACCCTGCGGAAGAGCCCGTCGCCGGTGGACCCGGTTGCCTTCTCGCGGCAGCTTCAAGCCGCGCCGCAGCCGTGGGATGGATGCCGGAACGGCGGCCGTCGCTGACACCGTCATGATCGTGGCCGGGTTGCTGTTGGCCAGGATCACGCGGCACCCTCTTCGCGCGGAGGGCACAGACAGCCTGCGTGCCGCTGTAGTCGAACTCGTCCGCGTGGCCGATGACGATGGGCCCAAAGCCCAGGATGAGGAGGCTTCCGCAGGTTATTCGCTTGGGCACCTATTACTACCGTCGGTTGCCCGTGCGCCCAATGCCGGCCTCGGTGAAAGTCGATTATAATTGACATAAAACCTTGTTGCGCATACCATCTTGTTCAACCATGACCGGGAGAATAAGATGCCGCGTCAGAAGAAGCAGATCACCTACGCCCACGCGGCTCCCGCCGCGGTAGAGCAGTCGGTCGCGCAGGTGGGCCGGCAGATCGCCATCGCCCGGTTGCGCAGGGGCTGGCGGCAGCAGGACCTGGCGGAGAAAGCCGGCATCACGCGCGCGACGCTCGTCGGCATCGAACAGGGAAAGCTGGGGACCGGGTTCGGTGCTTACGTGGCCGTGCTGTGGGCGCTCGGCCTCCATCAGGACGTGGTGCAGCTCGCGGCGCCGGACAGGGACGCCGAAGGGCTCACCCTGGAAGCCGCGCGGCTCCCCAGCCGGGCACGCCCGTCGTCCACCCTGGACGACGACTTCTGATGCCGCCGCGCAGCGAGTGCTTCGTCTACATCCAGCTGCCGGGCACGCTCCAGCCGGTGGTGTGCGGCCGCTTTGGGCGAGCGCGCACGCGTGACGGCGGAGTCGTGGGCCGGTTCGTGTACGGCCGCAGCTATCGCGAGCGCCCGGACGCCGTGCCGCTGGACCCCATCCACCTTCCTCTCGCGCCGGCGGTCTACGAGACCGCGCGGCTGGACGGGGTGTTCGGCGCCCTGCGCGACGCATCGCCCGATGCGTGGGGGCGGCGCGTCATCGAGCGGATCGCCGGACGGCCGCTGGACGAGGTGGACTTCCTGCTGGAATCGCCGCAGGACCGCGCCGGCGCGCTGTCGTTCGGACGCGGGCCCGTTCCGCCGGCGCCTGTCCGGGAGTACAACCGCGTGGTGCGGCTGCAGGAGCTGCGGCACGCCGCCGCGCTGCTGGAGGACGACCGTCCGGGTGAACCCGTGCCGGCGCAGATCCTGGATCTGCTGGATCCGGGAAGCTCGCTGGGCGGCGCGCGTCCCAAGAACGTGGTGGAGGATGACGACGGGCTCTGGATCGCCAAGTTCCCGCAGCGCGGCGACCGGTGGAACAACGCCCCGGTCGAATCGGCGATGCTGAGCCTGGCGAGCCGCTGCGGCATCCGCGTGCCGGCAACGCGCGTGGAGCAGGTTGGCGCCGAGTCCGTGCTGCTGGTCAAGCGCTTCGACCGCGAGGCGGTGAACGAGGGCGGCGCATGGACCGGATACCTGCGCTACCGGATGGCGAGCGCGCTGACGGTGCTCAATGCGGAAGATGCACCGACGGATCGCCGCAACTGGTCGTACGTGCTGCTGGCCGACGAGCTGCGGCGGTGGTCCGCCCGGCCGCGGGACGACAGGGCTGAGCTGTTCCGACGCATGGTGTTCAACGCGCTGATCTGCAACGTGGACGACCATCCGCGCAATCACGCGCTGATCGCTCCCGGCCGGGATTGGCGGCTCGCCCCGGCGTACGACCTGACGCCCAACTCGCGGCAGGGCACGGAGGAGCGCAGGCTGGCGATGGAGTGCGGCCGCCTGGGCCGCCTTGCGAGCCGCGAAAACCTGATCTCGCAATCGCCCCGGTTCGGCCTGAACCCGGACGAGGCGAACCGGATCGGGGACGAGATGAAGAAGGTCGTCGCTCGCTTCTGGCGCACCGAGGTGCGGCGCCACGGCGGCAGCGAGCGCGACTGCGACGTGATCGCGCCCGCGTTCGTGTACCCGGGGTTCGCGTATCAATCCGAGCCGTAGCCGCGCTCCCAGTCGGGATTGGCCATGATCCGGACCGGGTTGCTGTCGGCCAGGATCACGCGCTCAGCCCTCTTTGCGCAGGCGCCGGCGCGGGGTGCGGGACAAACTGTCGGTCGGGGCGGGAATCACCGCGGCGCGCGGCGGTCCGGAACGTTCCGGCGCTCCAGGAAAATGGGAAGACCCGGACGACACCACGGGGCGCGCAGGCCCTACCGCCGACGCCGCCACGTGACCAGGAGGTCCCGCAGGCGCGGATGCAGCCTTCGCCTCAGCTCCTCGGTGGGAGGCTCGTCGGGAGCAACGTTCTTCAGTATCCCGTAGACGTGCTCCGCGGCAGCGGGATCTCCGGCCTTGATGTGATAGAGCCCGACCGCGTAGAAGTACGCCGTGAGCTCCGAAACGTGAACGCGCTTTCTGCCGCCAAGCAGGGCACGAATGTCGAGCCCGCCACCGAGTGCTTCGAGCGCGCCGTCCAAATCGCCGTCGCGAAGGCACAGCTCGGCGTAGTTGACGCGTGCGAACAGGTACTGCGGATTCCGCCGGTAGTTCTCGCGGACGGTATCCTCGACGCTAGGGACGTCTCCCAGCGCGCTATACGCGCCACTCAGCCAGTTGAAGAACATGGGCAGCGGCTCGCGTTCGATCCACGCACGCAGTTCCGTTACCGCCGCCCGCGGATCATCGTGCAGCAGCGCGTGCAGCCCTGGCATTGCCTCACGTGTTTCCGGGGAGAGCCGCGAATGCCACGACAGGTCCATGGGTCCGTAGACAATCTCCAGCGCCTGCGCTGCCGCCTGGCTGCGGCGGCGCATCTTTCGCTTTGATGACATCTGCGGGCGATCGTCTAATGACGGGGAGCCGGGCGCAAGCTCAACATCATTCCGCACCGGTTCCGTTACAAGTGAACGAAGTGCCGCAAAGGTATCATCGCGGCTGGCTGTTAGCCAGCACCACGCGGCAGCCTTTTCGGGCAGCACCCGCACCGCCTGCTTACCGCTGTAGTCGAACTCGTCCGCCTGGCCGATGACGATGCGCCCGGAGCCCACGATGAGGATGCTCTGCAGATCGGTGCGCCTGGACATCGATTGTTGGTCTTCGTGCGTGCGCGAGCGCCGGCCCGTCGGCGCAAGCTTCACGGCGAGCCGGCGCGGAGTGGCTAGTGATCGGGGGATACAGGATAGCCGAGGCGGGAGAAAGGACGATCTGACCGCGAAAAGCGGCGAGCCGGTCCGACAGGAGAGTGAACTCGGTCCGCCTTGGCGATGGATCGAACGTCGTCCGGCCCGCTCGTGCTGAAAACCTGCCCTCCATAGGTGGGCAGGTGATGGGCGGCGTGCCGAACACCCTCCCGAGCCTGCCGGAGTGCCCCTGAACACCACACGTGAACGCCAGGGATGGGCCGGGGATGCGCCCGCGGCCGTCCGCGACACCGCCATCCTGTCCACGCGGCGGAGTGTGCGCCGACGCGTCTGGGAAATCCTGGAGGCCGCACAACCGGAAGGCGTGGCCAGCCGACGGTTCGAGCTCTTCATGCTCGCACTGATCGCGCTGAATGTCGCGGCCGTGATCCTGGAGTCCGTCCGCTCGGTGGGGGAGAGATTCGGGACCGCGTTCGCCCTGTTCGAGGCGTGCTCGGTCCTGGTCTTCATCGCGGAGTACGCCGCCCGCCTCTGGTCGTGCGTGGAGGCCCCGCACTCCCGCGGCGCGGTGCGCGAGCGGCTGCACTTCGCGCTGCGGCCCATGGCCCTGGTGGACCTGATGGGCTTCGCGCCGTTCCTTGCGACGCTGGGCACGGCGGACATGCGCGTCCTGCGCGTGTTACGGCTGTTGCGTCTGGTGCGGCTGCTCAAGGTGGGCAGGTACCTGGCCGCCTTCGTGCTGCTGCGGCGGGTGCTGCAGGCCAAGCGCGAGGAGCTGATCATGAGCATCGCCCTCACGTTCGTGCTGCTCATCGTGGCCTCGTCCATCATGTACTTTGCCGAAGGCGAGGCGCAGCCGGACAAGTTCTCCAGCATTCCCGCCAGCATGTGGTGGGCGGTCGCTACGCTCACCACCGTCGGTTACGGCGACGTGTATCCCGTGACCATGCTGGGCCGGGTGGCGGGCGGGGTCCTGGCGCTTCTGGGCATTGGACTGTTCGCGCTCCCCACCGCCATCCTCGGCTCAGGCCTGGTGGAGGCCGTGCAGAGCGCCCGCCCGCCGCAGGAATGCCCCCACTGCGGCCATCCGGTGCGCTGACAAGCGTACGCGTCCAGATCACAGGGTGCCGAAACGAGCACTGGCCGCCTCTCCCTGCGCGAGAGGCGGCCAGCGTTCGCCGCAGCATGAAGTAAGCTACTCGGCCGATGACGATGGGCGCGGAGCCCAGGATGAGGATGCTCTGCAGGCCGGTGCGCCTGGGCATCTAACGCTCAGGTTGTCGTGCGTACGCGAGCGCCGGCCCCCTCCGCGCATCTTCGCGGCGAGCCGGCGCGGAGTGCCGGACAGGTTGTCGATCGGGTCGGGAATATAAAGCCCAAGCGCAACTCGGCTAAAGACACCTGTGTAGTCCAAGAGGATATCGATTAGGCAGGAAGATCTGATACCGGCCTCTTGCAACGACAGAAGACCGCATGTATGCTGCCCCGCAACACGCGCCTAGATTGTTCACTCATTCCTAAATCTCCAGAATGATAAAAGAACTGACCGTTGGCAACATACGGCTGTTCGCCGGAGAGGATTGGGCCTTTCCCATGTACCCTCTCACGGTCTTGTGCGGCACTAACAGCGCAGGGAAATCCACCTTAGCTAAGGTGCTATTACTTCTCCGCCAAAGTGAAGGTATTCGCGAGAGTCAGGGGGCTCGAGCAGGCCGCCTGCGATTCGTAGGTAGCCAAGTAGATCTCGGATCATATCGCTCACTGGTTTCATTCAACGATATTTCTCGTGATATCGTGATTGGAATATCTGTTGAGGATCGGAATCCGGTATACCTGAAAGGGTTTAAAGTTACTGAGCCCGACTCGTGGCTATTCGAGAAGACGTTTGATGAGGTACCGCAAAAGTGTTCAGTGAAAGGTATATTTAGGTTCTCGGGGGTTTCTGTGTCAAACGAAACCGATGACGAATTGATCTCGCTCAGCAAGCATTCACAAATGACTACCCGAGGGTGGTTGCGAGGTGCCGATTTTGAGATAACCGTAGGAGAGGACGTGATCCTCAGGTTTCGAGTGGAAGCTATCCCGTTCGGAGAACGTGATAGTGGAAGACCCGACTACACCGTAATTTTACCCCGTGATTACTTCGAACAAACCGGTGGTTTTAGACTGTTTTACTTAGACGATCAAGCAGATCAAGAATACGTTCGTATTGATGCTGATTTGCACGGATTGATGCCCGACAGGATTGTCGTAGATGTACGGAATAGGTTTCTCCGTCCGCGCTTGGCACGAGCAAATTCGGATGGGCAGCAACAAAACTGGCCGCTGCCGCGGCCAATCCCCAGTTTATTATCAGTTCTCCGGTCTGCATTGCGGAATATTCACTACCTCGGGCCACTTAGAGCGCCTGCGAAGCGGTACTATCTCGCACAGCAGGACTTAGACGCTCCTCTAGACCCCGCTGGTGAGTTTCTGCCATTCGTGTTGAAGGAGCAGGATACCATCCTTTCATGGTTTGTAGCCCCGAACTCAAGGTGCACGGCCACGGAGATCTCGCTGCAAAGTGCGCTAAACCAATGGCTCTATTATATGCGCACCGGCCTTGATATTGAGCCGATGCCTTTGCAGCCCGAGATTGAGATATCTACGACAAAAGGAGCATTGGTAGAGTTCGAAATCCGCTCCGCAGGCGATCACGCGTTCCACTCGCTCGCTGATTCCGGATTTGGCTATTCGCAAATACTTCCTATCTTAGTTCGTGGTCTGCTCGCGGCTCCAGGAAGTACACTCATTATTGAGCAACCAGAACTCCATCTCAACCCTGCGTTGCAGGTCCGCTTAGCCGAATTTTTTGCAGCTATGGCGTGTGCTGGAAAGCAGGTAATCCTTGAAACCCACAGCGAGCACATAGTGAACGCACTCCGCGTACTTGCCGCTGAAGATGTTTCAGGGAAACTGGCCGAACTCACTGAAATCTTCTTTCTGGATACATCTCCAGAGGGGTCAGCCGCCCACAGATTGTCCGTTAAACCAGATGGGACAGTGCCGGACTGGCCGACCAATTTCTTCGGAGAAGCGCTTTCACTTAGCGGAAGGCTTCTTAGAGCACAACGGCGCTTCCGTAAAGCCAGTCGTCCGGAGGGTGATTGATGCCTCCGCTCTTAGCTGCGTCTCCTGTCATTCTTGATCAATCCTTCCCGCGGTCCGTGGACGAACTACAGATCGTTGCGATCGCCCTAGGTGAACTTACGGATCTTGTGGCGAACGATGAAGCGCATTTGGTGCTGACGGAGAGCCTTCGCGATTTGGTTGAAGCACTAGATTGGTCCGAACCCCGACCATACGCCTTGCTGACTGAAATATACCGACTCCTGACGCTTCTATTCCTCCAGCCGCGTCCCGGGTTGATCGATGTAGATGTCTCTTCCGCAGAAGGAACTCAATCTCACCCAATCCCGATTGGGTGCCATGATACGGGCTTGGTTGAATACTGGGCTGAAGAAATGGGTAAGCTCCTGGTTCTACATGATTCCGCAGTGACGGACGACGGATTTTTCATTGGGATAGCTTGTCCGTTTGCGTTCGCAGGCGAGACAAGAACTCGGTATCCTGAAGACAGTCCGCGTGCTTTTCCGTTGGTGGGACTGGCCGATCTCCCTTCACTTGAGGATGCGTACCAATGGGATGTACCCGCAAATGTGCTGCGGCAGCGTGTCAGCTTCCGACAGGCATTTGCGAATTGTCACGCAATAGGTGCGCAAGCTGTCGAAAGTCCTCCCGGTGGAAGCCACTACAAGGTGATATTTCCAGGAAAAAGGCCATGGCCGCTTGATAAAAATGTGGATCCCATTGCGGATAGATTCCTTGACCAACTTACCGATATTACAGGATTTTCTAAAGGAGCCGTGCGATTTGCTCTGACGCAGGGTCAACTCCCTCCGAAGAAACTCCGTCTGCCGCAGCATGAAACGGGGCGGTGACCTAGTCTACTCACGACAGCGACTGAACAACCGCCGGAAAGCTCTCGCGCGGCCTTCCGCAACTGCTTCAGATGGCGTAGACGGTCTACGACAACCTCGAGCCGGGCAGTTCTTCGTAGCGGCGGCCCGGTCGCGGCCATGGACCCGACGCCCGGGATGAGGATGCGCTTAAGGTGGGGAGCCGGGCGGCCACGGTAGTTGCATGCGCGCGAGCGGAACGCACATCTTCCGCTGTGGGCGTATCCGCACCCGCGGCTGCGGGGACCCCGTCACACACCCAGATGCACAAGCCGCACTTCCTGCTCGTCGCACCGCTCCCGGGCGTGTTCATCCGGCGCTCGGCGGCGTACTGGGTGCTGCTGCACCTCTTTCGCGCAGTCCTCATGCTCTGGGCGGCCGCGTTGAGCAAAGTGCCGATCGAGCCGGCGGAACTGCTGCCCGGCGGCAATCCGCTCGTGCCTGCGCTGGTGGTGGGCCTGGGGATGCTGCAAGCCAGGCGAAGCGACGAGGACCTGTACCTGGCCAACCTGGGCTATGGCTGGCCCACCATCGCCGCCTACCTGCTGGTGCCCGCGGCGACGCTGGAGGTGGCGTTCACCATCGGCCGGCTGGTGTGGTCGGGGGCGGCGGCGTACGTAGCGATGGCGCTGATAGGGCTCGGCCCGGCGTTCGCCGCGTGAGCGCGGCGGCGGACACCATCCTTACGGCCGACTGCATCGGCAAGCGGTTCGGGGAGCGGAAGGTGCTCTCGGCGGCGACCGTGCACGCCGACCGGGGCGTGGTGACGGCGCTGATCGGCCGGAACGGCTGCGGCAAGAGCACGCTGCTGCGGATCATGGCGGGGCTGATGGCGCCCGACCACGGCACGGTGCGCTTTCGCGGCGCCGTGTACACCCGCACGCGCCTGCACCGGCTGGCGCGGCAGGGGCTGTTCCTGCTCCCCGCGGACCGCTGCACCCTTACCCGCACGCTCACCCTGCGCCAGCACCTGGACGCCCTGCGGACCCGGTTCGGCCTGCCGCCGGGCGATGCCGCGCTGGAAGCGCTCAAGATCACCCACCTGCTGGACCGTGCCGTCGGCACGTATTCCGGGGGCGAGCAGCGGCGGGCGGAGCTGGCCCTGGCCATCGTGCGCGCCCCCGACTGCCTGCTGGCCGACGAGCCGTTCCTGGGCATCACGCCGGTCGACACCGAGGTGTTCATCGCCGCGTTCCGCGCGCTGGCCCGGCGCGGAACGGCGGTCATCGTGACGGGGCACGAGGTGCCGTTCATCCTCTCCGTCGCGGACACGGTGACGTGGCTCCACTCCGGCACCACCCGCCCGCTCGGCCCGCCGGAAACGGCCAGGCACAACTGGCTGTTCCGGCGCGAATACCTCGGCGTCCGTGCCAGGTGACGCTCGTTCCGGTGGATGTGCCGGGCTGGCGGATCGCCGCTCGATGCCCATCCAGGACTCTGATCTGCCCGCACACTCCCGATCATGACGACTCCAGACCTCAATGGATATCTCCACGGTGTCGTGGCGGAGCACCTGGATGGGGACGCCGCGCGCTTCGAGGAGCTGTGGGAGCGGCTCCCCGGGCTCGCGCAGACGGTCCGCGACCTTACGCGGGATATCGGCGACGTCCACTGGAAGAGCCGCACACAGGACGGCTGGTATTGCGTCCAGGCAGGCTCGGAGTACGCCGTCTATTACCAGGAGCGCGGCATCGTCTCCGACCGCCGGGCGTTTTCTTCGGAAGCCGCAGCCGCGACGTACTTTCTGCGTACGCTGGGATACCTGGATGAGGGGAGCCCACGCGAGCAGCGGTTCAACGCGTTCATCGCGGAAGCACCTTCCCGCACGCAGCTGACGCGCCGGACACCCGTCATCCGGCGTTCCAGCCACGCACCCTTTCCGCTACATTCGGCGCCGGCCGTCCGTGCGCCCGATGACACCGAAAGGAAAAACGCGTGACTCAGTACGACACCATCGCCCTCGACTACCAACGGATCTCCGCCACCGTGCCGCTGCGCGAGGCAGAGTGGTACTCGCTTCACCAGCGGCTCGGCGACCTCACCGGGTTTTCGGTGCTCGACCTGGCCTGCGGCGACGGAATGGGCACGCGGCTCATCAAGCGGTGGGGCGCCGCGCGCGTGGTGGGCGTCGACATCTCGGCGCAGATGATCGCGCTGGCGCAGCAGCGGGAAGACGCGGAGCCCATGGACATCGAGTACCGTGTCGCGGACGCCGCGACCCTGGGCGGCATCGGCCCGTTCGACCGCGTCGCGGCGGCGTACCTGCTCACTACGCCGAAAGCCGCGAGCAACTGCTGCAGATGGCGCGGACGGTCTACGACAACCTGCAGCCGGGCCAGCCGTTCGTGGCGAGCATCGCCAATCCGCTCCAGCCGCCGCGGCCCGTCGTGGACCACCGGAAGTATGCGTGGAGCTACCGGCTGCTGGATGAGACGCTGCAGGAGGGCGCGAATCTCCGCGGCACGCTGTACCTCGGCGCGAACATCGTGGAGTTCGACTTCTACTGGTGGTCGTGGGCCACGTACGAGGAGGCGTTCCGCACGGCGGGATTCAGCGCGTGCACCATCGAGCCGTTCCTGGTTCCCCCGGACACGGAGAACAAGCGCGGCGAGGGCTTCTGGGACGAGTACATCGCCGCACCCTCGGCGATGCACATCATCTGCGAGAAGTAGAAGCACGGATCGGCGCCCTGGGATCTGATCCGGTAATCTTTCCAGGGTGGCGGACGCGCAGGTGCTTCGGACGCCGCATGGTGCCTGGCCGCCGAGTCCGCGAAGGCGGACTTCGCGATTTTCCAGCGGCGAATTCATTCGCTCCCGCGGGCGGATGGCACGTTATCGATCAGGCCGCAGGGGCATCAGGCCCAGCTTTGGCGGATAGTGTCAAACGGCGGGGGTGCGGACAGCACGCCCGCCGTGTACTTTGTGCACCATGCCATCCGAAACCCCGCCCCGCCCCCCCGCCCGCCGCGGCCGGAAGCCCAAGCCGCGGCTGCTGGAACTGCGCATCACCCTCGCGGACATCCAGCCGCCGATCTGGAGGCATGTCCGCGTGCCGGACGCGTACACGCTGCACCAGCTGCACCGCGTGATCCAGCTGCTGTTCGGGTGGCTGGACTACCACCTGTACGCATTTCAGATCGGCGAGCGGCGCGTCGAGGCTCCGTACGAGGACGCGGAGGACGAGGACTCCACCGCGTTCCGGCTCCGCGACCTGGAACTCGGCAGAGGAACGCGGTTCACCTACACGTACGACTTCGGCGACAACTGGGTGCATGAGATCGCCGTGCAGGGCGTCTACATCGCCATGCCGATGGACGGCGAGCCTGGACTCCCCGTGCTGTTCGGCGGCGAGCGCGCGGGGCCGCACGAGGATTCGGGCGGGCCGTGGGGATATCAGGAGATGGTGGAAGGGTTGCGCGACCCCGATCACCCGGAGCACGGGGACTACCGCCGCTGGGCCGGCGATTACGATCCCGAGCGGTTCGACGTGCGGACGGCGCGCAACAACCTCACCCTGGCCGCTGCCTGGGGCGCGATCTGAGAATGCCCGCTCCGCGACGAAAGAGGCTGAACCGCGCCAAGCGGATGAACGTGGCGAAGCAGTGGCTCGCGACCTTTTCGGGCACACCTGATCCACGGCTACCGCACGTGGTTCGGCGTTTCGGAGGTGTGCGCCATCGTGGAACTGCGGATGATCGGCGTCGAGATTGCCGAGTGCCGGCTGGATCAGGCCAGGCGCAACGAGCGGGCGCGGACGGCGCGCCGCGAACGACGCAAGCAGGGCCGCCCGGAGCCGGACGGTTGCGACGACGGCTTCGCGTTCATCGCCGGATACACGCCGGGAGGTGCTCCGTACGGCGGCGGGCAGGACGTTGCGGACGCCGCCTGCGAGCAAGCGCTTGCGTGGCGCCGCGTGATGGAGGAGATGGACGAGGATCGCGACCTGCCGTTCTGAGATTCGGCTCCCGGGCTCTCGCACGCGCACGCCGGCACGTCGGGCGCCGGGGCCCCGAGCCCGACAGGTGGCGCCTTCCACCTTTGCGGTGATGGAATGCCAGACCGGATCGAGAAGAAGGAGTTCGTCCGCCGCGTGGCTGCGCGGATGGGGACGGACGAGGCACAGGCGGGCGCGTGGGTGGACGGGATCGTGGAGGAGATGTACGCCACGTTCCAGAGCCGGCATGGACTCACGCTGCCGGGCTTCGGCGGCTTTTACCTGGAGCGCAGGGGAAGCCGAATCGCGTTCAAGTTCAACCCGGGCCAGCGGCTTCGCGCCCTGTTCGGCTGGTCGTCCACGTACCGGGGATGATGCCCATAGCGAATCTCATCCGGCAATCTCCTGGCAACGGACGCTCAGGTGCGCCGGACGCCGCTCGGCCGCCGGGTCCGCGAAGGCGGACGTTGCGATTTTCCAGCGGCGAATTCATTCACTACGGCGGGCGGACGGCACGCTGCCCCCGGCCGGTTCGTCATGGGCATGATCCCCAACCACCCTCATTCCACCCGGCCGGATGGCCAAACCCATCGGCAAGCGCGAGCTGAGAAAGCACCTGCAGGGGCTCACGCAGGAGCAGCTGGTCAACCACCTGCTGCACCTGGGCGAGTCGTTCAAGGACGTGCAGGCGTACCTGCAGAACGTGGTGCACCCCGCCGACGACGAGACGGTGCGGGCCCGGTACCGCCAGATCATCGAGAACGAGTTCTTTCCCGCCCGCGGCTACGGAAAGGCCCGGCTGGCGGTCGCCCGCAAGGCGGTGACCGACTACAAGAAAGTAGCCGCCTCGGTTGAAGGCCCCGCCGACCTCATGCTGGTGTACGTGGAGATGGGCGCCAGGTACGCACGGACGTACGGCGCCCTCGACGAGCCCTTCTCCCGCAGCATGGAGAGCATGTACGCCACCGCGCTGCAGTGGATCATGAAGCACGCGATCGAGGATGCGTTCCGTCCCCGTGCCGAGGCGGTGCTGACCGCCACGCGGGGGATGGGATACTGGTTCCACGACACCCTCACCGACATCTTCTTCCAACGGATGGGCGAGGGCGATGAGGACGATGAGGAAGAGGTTTACGACGTTGCGTAACGCCGGGGCATTCCGCCTCGAGCGTGACCCGGAGAGAGCACGCCGGCATCCGCGCGCACCATCCACCTTTCCCAACTCTCGTGCAGCACGTGAAGAACACCGATCCCCACGTGACCGCCGCCCGCAAGCTCGTCGCACTGGCGGATGAGCTGGCACGCGGCACGTCGTTCCCCATCACGCGGCTTACGGTGCTGAAGCGGTTGTGCGCCTAGTGGGAGAACGCCGCACTGTTCGCGTGCTGCCTGGCGGATCTGTCGCGGAGCCACTTTCGCACGGCTCCGCCGTCGCTCCTGGACACTGAACGTGTCGAAGCGTTCAGGGAAAGGATCGACACCACCATTGCCTGCATCCACAGCTACCTGGCCGCGCCCACCCGTGACGCCGAACTCGCGTTGCGGGCCGCGCGCCGCGAACTGCAGTACGCGCAGAATGAAACCCGCGACACGCAGTGGGCCACCGTACGCACCATCCACAGCCGCGATGCGCTGGTGGTGGAAGATGCGGCCGAATGCATTCTCGATCCCCATAACTCCGCCGCGTGGGGATATTGCCTGGGCCGTGACTACGCGGAGCGGTACGACCCGCGCCATGGGAGCAGGCTGGTGCCCGAATCCGCACCGCTCGTGCGCGAGATTGCCGAGTTCTGGCTCCATGCCCCCAGGCTGCCTCCGCTCCCGGCGAATTGATGGGGCCGCCCGGCGAGCGCGCCCGCGCATCAGCCGCGGGGACTTGCGCGGGCGGGTCGCCGGGCCAGAGGATGAAGTGGACAGCGCCAAGCGGCAGTGGATGAACCATCCATCCTGACAGAGCGTCCGTGGGCAGAACCATCGATCTGGAAACCTGGAGGCGGCGGGAGCACTTTCTCCTGTTCCGCGACTACGACAGGCCGCACTTCAGCATCACCGCGGCCGTGGACGTTTCCGCGTGCTACGCGGCGTCGCGCGGCGATGAGGGAGCGTCGTTCACGCTGGCGATGCTGTTTGCCGCGATGGGTGCGGCCAACGCGGTCGAGGCGTTCAGGCTGCGGCTGCGGGAGGGCGGCGTCTGGTGCCACGACGCGGTAGGGATCGGGTGCACGGTGCTGCGGCCGGACCGCACCTTCGGGTTCGCGTACTTCGCGCCCGAGACGTCCTTCGCGCGCTTCGCGGCGGAGGGGAAGAACGAGATGGAGCGGGCGCGGGCCGGGACGACGCTGGGCGACGAGCGCGAGGCCGACGACGCCACCCTGCACGCCACCGTGCTCCCCTGGGTCCGCTTTACCTCGTTCACCAACGCGATGCGGCGGGAAGACTCCGTCCCCAAGCTCACCTTCGGCAGGCGGTACGCGGAAGGCGGCGCGTGGTACGTGCCGGTGTGCGTGGAGGTGCACCACGCGCTGGTGGACGGCATCGACGTGGGAGAGTTCTTCCAGCACTTCCAGGACCTGCTCGCCCGGCCGCTGGCCGACTGAGCGGGGTGCGGACCCATGTTGACACAGCGGCCCGGACAGGAGCCGGGCCGCCGTGTCATCCCGGAGCACGGGCACTCCGCCCCGTATCACACTCAACTTTGCGAGCTACGCGTCCGACCGCGGACCCGGCCCCAACGCGGCCGGCATGAACCCGCGGATCCAGGATTTTCTCAGGGAGTACAGAGACAACGGCAACTGGGGCGTCACCCGGGGCGTGATTCCCATCGACTTCGTCGGCAACACGGGTGACGGCCAGCAATCCCTGGAAAACCTCATCATCGAGCACCAGGCGCACCAGGCCCCCGACACCTGGTACAGCGGAATTCCCGACTGGCTGAAGAACGCATCCACCTGACCCTTCACCTCCCCTTCGCCGGCCGATGCGCGTCTTCGTTTCCCATTACGATTCCCCGTTCGCGGCGGACCTGGTCCGGCGGCTGCGCGACGCCGGCGCCCAGGTGGACCAGTCGCCGCCCTCGCCCCACGCGGGCCTCGGCGACGACCCGCGCTGGCCCACCTGGTACGACGCGGGACTCCCGGCCGCGGCGGCGTGGTGCGACACCTTCGTGATCGCCCTCGGCCCGTCCTGGGACGCATCGACCTGGATGGCGGCCGAGGCCGAGGCCGGGTTCCTGCGGGCGCGGGCGGCCCCGGCGTTCCGCTACTGCTCGTGGGACCCGGAAGGCGTTCTTCTCCATTCGCCGCCGCCGGGGCTCCGCCGGTACCTGGAGCGCGCGGTGCCGCTGCCGAAGGATGCCGGCGAGGCGGCCGCGGCCCTGCTCGGCGGCGGGCTGCCGCCGCCCGCCGCGGGTAAAGATTCACCCTTTCGGGAAGCGATGATGCACGCGCCGCGGACCCACGTGATCATGCTCTACCCCGAGGCGGGAGGCGCGGAGGCGCTCGCCGAGCTGCCGGAAGAAGGGGTCGAGAGCGCAGCCAGACGCCACCACGAGTGGTGGCGCGGCGTGTCGTACTATCACCGCGACGGCCTGCGGTACGTGATCGGCTCCGCGGTGCCGGAGCAGCCGCCGGGTTGGCTTTCGCGCGTACTCCCCACCCTCCTCTACAACCCGGGCGTCCGCGTCCGCTACCGGTTCCGCCAGGGCGTGCCCTACGATCTGGCGCAGCTCCGCGACGCCCTGGCCGCCGCCATCCGTGCGGACGACGACATCCTGACCCAGTTCCACGAGTCCGGGGAGCTGCTCGAGGCGCTGGCGCGCGCCACCACGTTCGACGACGTCGCCGGCGTCCTCCACCTCGCCGCCACCGACACCGACACGGGCTGGGACGACGATCCGGCGCCTGATGCGTGAAATCGCCGGGGCTTCGGGCGTGGCGTGAAAGGTGGAAGGCCGGCACGTCCCCCCCGCCCACGCCCCGGGGACAGGGCCCCCTCACACGACCTTGCCGCTGAGCGGATCGGAGCCCCGCCACACGGAGGATGGTCAACCTGCCCCCGCCACCCCTGGAGACCGCACACCCATGACGACTCGACTTCTCCTGCTGGCGGCGATGATGGCCGCCGCGCTCCCCGGCTGCGGCACGCGGAAAACGCCGGATGCGGACGTGCGCAGGCAGATCGACGCGTCGCTGCGGCGCACGGTCGGGGCGACGATGCGCAAGGACATCGACGCCTACATGGCCGAGCTGCCCCCGGACCTGGAGATCCGCGACGAGTCGGGCGCAATCGTCACGCGCGAGCAGCAGCGGCGCAACGTGCTGCGCGACTGGAGCGTGATCCCGCAAACCCTTTCGCTGACGCACGCCATCGACACCCTGCGGGTGAACGGCGACGTGGCCACCGTGCTGACCTCGCAGCGCTGGGAGCGGATGATGACACGGCCGGACGGCAGCGGGGCCGATACCGTCCTGACCACGCAGAAGCACCGCGAAACGTGGCGCCGGACGCCGGACGGCTGGCGCGGCTACGACATCGAGGAGCTGGGAGGAGAAATCTTCATCAACGGCAAGCCGTACACGCCGTGACCGGGCACGTGCGCCCGAAAGCGGGGCGTACACCCGCTTCCGGGCGCACGTGCAGGAATGCTCCGGGACGGAATGTACCCTCGTGGCGGTGGAGGACGCCGAAGGGGAAACTTTGTACGGATCTTGGACGCGCTTGACAGGACGGGAAAGGGTTTATATCCCTCGTAGGTACGCCGAACGCCGCCCAGAGGGAAACGGATGATGAAAACGCCGCTCCTCTTGGGCGACAACGGCGGGCGGGACGACTTGGAATGTGGCTTTCGATACCGGAATGCGCGGCCCGGCACCCCGTGCCGCCGCGGCCAGACTTGATTTCGTTCACCAGGGTCCGCTCCCCCGGACCGCCGGTTCCTACCCTTTCTCCCGGAGCTCACCATGCAGAAGAAGCTGAACCTTCAGGATCTCTCCGTCGATTCGTTCGAGACCCGCCTGCCCGAAGAAGAGCAGCGCGGAACCGTCCAGGGCCACGACTACGGCGCCAACCACACGCAGCAGTACACCTGCGACGACTACACCTGCTGGTGGACCAACGGCCCCAACATCAACTGCTGGTGCAACTACACCGACGGCGCGTGCACGTACGGCGCCCAGGAGACCTGCGCCAACTACAATCCGCCCTGCCCGATCTGAGCCGCACCCGCACCATCTGACCAGCGCCTGCCGTGACGGCTTCGGGGGAGCGGACCGGCAGTGCCTGGCCTGGTGAACCACACCCGGCCCCGGCGGACGATCGTGCGGACCCCGCCGGGGTGCGCGAGCGGCTGGTCGCCGCGGCGGCGGGGATCGGCGAGCGGCTGGCGGCGGAAGCGGTGTGGACCGGTTCCGGCTGCACCTGGCCGCTGACCCGGCCGCCGGACGAGGGGGAAGACCCCTCCGCGGCGGCTTCCGAGTTCGCGAACGGCCGGCTGTACGAGGGCACGGCCGGCGTCGCCCTGTTTCTGGCCGAGCTGCACCGCATTCGCCCCGCCCCGCACCTGGCGCATACGGCGCGCGGCGCGCTTGACTTTGCGCTACGCGACGCGACCTCCCTTCCCGACACCAGCTTCGGCTTCTACAGCGGCCGCGTGGGCGTGGCGTACGCCGCCGTCCGCGCCGGGCTGCTTCTGGACATTCCCTTTCGCGAGCGCGCCCAGGCCCTGCTCGCCCCGCTGGCGGGGAACGAGCACCGCGACAACGGCGTGGACGTCATGGCGGGCGCGGCCGGCGCCATCCCCGCCCTGCTTCGCCTTTCCGGCCACCTGCATCCCGGCCTTACGCTGGGCGTCGCGCGCCGGCTGGGCGAGCACCTGCGCGTGATGGCACACCGCGGCCCCGACGGCTGGTCGTGGGGCGCGTCGATGGCGGGGGCGCGCGCGCTCTGCGGGTTCAGCCACGGCGCGTCGGGAATGGCGCACGCCTTCCTGGAGCTGTACCACCACACCGGCGACGGCGAATACCGCTACGCCGCCGAGCAGGCGCTGCTGTACGAGAGCGGCTTCCTGTCCCCCGAGCACGGCAACTGGCCGGACTTCCGCACCCGCGGCTTCGGCGCCGTGCTGACGGCCACGCCGGACGAGCTGCGCGAATGGCTGCGCGCGCCGGACCCGGAGCCGTCGTACAAGTGCTTCTGGTGCCACGGCGCGGCGGGAATCGGCCTGGTCCGGCTGCGCGCGTGGCGGCTGCTGGGCGCGTCGCGGTACGCGGACGAGGCGCGCATCGCCATCGCCACGGCGCGCGCGTCGCTGGGGGAGCTGCCCGTCAACTACTCGCTCTGCCACGGCGTGGCGGGGAACAGCGAAACGCTGCTGATGGGCGCGGAGGTGCTGGGCGACCAGGGGCTGCGGGAGCACGCGACGGAGTGGGCGCTGCGCGGCATCGGCCTTTACGAGAACGCGGGCCGGCGGTGGCCCAGCGGCGCGCCCGACGCCGCGCCCGAGCCCGGCCTGCTGCTGGGCGAGGCGGGGATCGGGATGTTCCTCCTGCGCCTGGCCGATCCGGAGATCGAGTCCGTCCTGCTGGTGACGACGCCGGAGCCCGCCTCCCGCCCCGGCGCGACGGGCCAGGCAGGCTACGCGGCGGCGCGGATGAAGGCGGTGGACGAGCACTTTGGCCGCACGCTGCAGCGCCTTCGCGGGCTGGGGGTCGACGCCGCCCCGCTCGTTCCCCCCCGCCCCGCCGGCGACGCCCCGCCCCGCTCCGACGTGGCCGCGGCGTTCGACGCCATCCGCGGGCGCATCGCGGCGGAGGCGGACGCGGCGCGGCGTGCATTGATGGAGGACGCGTTCCGGCTGGAGCGGACGCGGTACGCGCTCCTGACCTCCGTCACCAGCCTGACCCGCGAGCACGTGGAGCAGGAGGCGCGGCGCCGGGTCGAGGAGATCGACTTTGGTGCCGCGCGCTTCGTCCTTTCGCCGCGCGCGCGGGTGGTGGAGCCGGAGTACGACTGGGATGCGTGGCGCCCCGGCCCCGACGGCGCGCCGCCCGAACGCGGCGGGAGCGCGCGTCTGCTGCACCGGTCCGGCGTCCGCATCACCACGCGGGAGCTGGCGCCTCTGGCGGCGGCGGTGCTGCGCGGCCTGGCGCGCCCCGCGTCGCTGGACCAGCTCACCGCATCCGTCGCGGCCGAAGTCGCGGACGATGAAGGCGATGCGGGGCGGCGGTGGCTGATGGACCGCATCCGCGAGCAGCTGGTCTCCGCCTACCGCGCCGGGCTCATCTTCCAGGCCGACGAACCCGCGCCGCGGGAACCACCGACCGATTGATCGTCCCCCGCCCCTCGGCTCCCCCCCCCCCCGCACCTGCGCCGCGATCGCGAAGTGACTTCCTGAGGGAGCGCACCACGTGCAGCCAATCTTCCAGGCCGACGAACCCGCGCCGCGGGAATCATCAACCGATTAATCGTGCGCACCCCCGGCTCTACGCCCCGCATCTGCACCGTGATCGCGAAGTGACTTCCTGAGGGAGCGCACCACGTGCAGCCAGACGCTGCGCAGATGCCTGCGCGCGACCGAAGGACCTCGCAGGCAGAACCGGGGGACTGGCTCCGTCGCGCCAAGGCCAGCCCCACCGTGGCCGAGAGCAGATCCTTCGGTCGCGCGCAATCGGTTGCGTGACTTCCTGTCACCCGCGGTGCGCTCCCTCGGAGAGTGTTGCCAAACCTCCCAGCGTGATTGACATCCTGAGCCTGAGGGTGTGTTTAAGAATCCCTGCGCTCGCGCTCGTCTGTCATTTCGAAGGAGGCGCCACACCGCACCATCGGCTCGCACGAAATCCGGCGCGCCGACTGAGAAATCTACTGTCTGCTGCTGGTGCCCCGCCCCACCGCTCCGGCACTGGCCCTGTCCGCCCCTGTCGTAGCCGCAAAGCAGGCACGGGCTACCGCGTCTGCCCTCCAGCAATCCGACAATAGATTCCTCGGCCCTGCAACCTCTGGTGTGAAAGCAGGCTACCGCGTGGCCGGGCCTCGGAATGACAGCGCTCGTAGATCTGCCTGGATGCGCAGCGTCGGATTCTGAAACACGCTCTGAAGGAGGCGCCGCTCCTCGATCTGCGGGTACGAAAAAGCCATGGCGCCGACCGAAGGACCTCGCTGGCACAAACCGGGGGCGGGTCCCGCGGCATGGAGCCGGCTCCGCCTCGCCGGAGAGCAGGTCCTTCGGTCGCGCGCAAGCGATTGTGTGGAATCGGGTTACACGTGGTGCGCTCCCTCAGGAAGTCATCGCTTCTTTGCGAGTTTGAGGGTTTAGCAACACCCTCTCAGAAAGTCACTGCCGCACACTCCGGACTGTCATTCCGAGAGAGCGCACGCCCCGGTTCTCCGTTCCCTCTGATGCCGGCGCGCAACCGAGGAATCTGCTTTCCGCTTCCTCGTGGCGTCCGGCCTTGCGTGCCGACAGCAGATTCCCCGGCCCTGCAACCCGCGCGCTGGACTCAGGAAGCCACGCACCACCGGCGCACTTGCGGGTTATTCTGTTTGCAGTCACATTTTGCGGTTCCTGCCGGTCACACTCACCCACTGGAGGCGCGCATGGCCAAGCTGAAGCTGCACGTGGAAGAGCTGGTGGTGGAATCGTTCACCGCCGCCGAGGATGCCGAGAAGCCGGGCACCGTGCTGGCGCACCAGCAGTCCGGGCCGTACACCGACGAGTGCCAGAGCTGCGGCGTGAACACCGGATGCGGCTGGGGCGGGTGCAACAGCGACTACTGCACGAACAACGGCTGCGGCCAGACCAACACGTGCTACGCGTACTACACCTGCGCCGGCGCGTACACCTGCGGCGAGGTGGACAGCTGCCGCTACCCCGAGTGCACCGCGGTCGGCGCCATCTGCTGACCGGCGCCGGGTCGATCCGCCACGACTCATCGCCGCAAACGAAAGGAGACCCGGACCGCCCCTGGCGGCCCGGGTCTCCTCGTTTCGTGCGCCGGCGGTTACTGCGTGGTGAGCGTGTAGGCGCCCGTCGACACGGCATAGCTGTTCGCGCCGATGATGTAGGTGCCCGCCGCAAGCGACTGGGTGATGCGCGCGTCGTTGCCGCCGCCGCTGTCGTCATCCTGCTGGATGGCGCTGCCCGCCGAGTTGAAGAGCACCAGGTACGAGTCGAACGCCGTGGAGCGCAGGGTGATGACCACCTGGCGCGGCGTGGTGAGCGTAAAGCGGTACAGGTCCACGCGCGTGCCGTCCTCGAACACGCAGTCTCCCGGCGACAGCGTTCCGTTGACGGTGCTGCCCAGCGTGTAGGCGATGATGGGGCATTCGTCCACCACCTCGAAGGTCTGCGTGTCGCGCTCTCCGCCGATCTCGGCGGTGATGTCGACGGTGCCTGGCGACACGCCGGTCAGCAGCCCCGAGGCGCTTACCGTGGCGATGTTCCGGTTGCTGGAGCTCCACTCCACGGGGCGGCCGGTGATCTCGTCGCCGTCGTCGTCGTACGCCGTGGCCTGCAGCTGCAGCGTGCCGTCGACCGCGACCTCCGAGTCGTCTGCCTCGATGATCACGGTGTCGACGGATGGTGCATTGGTGCCGCTGTCGCAGGCCGCGGCGAACGCGGCGAATGCGAGGACGCCGAGCGTCCGGAGGGTGGTGCGCGTTTGCATGGAGAGATCTTCGAAAGGTGTAACCAACCGGCGGGTCTATCATGCCGATCCGCGATATCCGCGCCAGTGAACGGAACGGACCGTCGTCGAGCGGAGCAGCGGCGGCGCGGGAGAATCCGCTGGTGTACGGCATGCGCCGCGCATGCCGCGGGCGCGCGCGGCGGCGGCCCCTTGCGTGCCCGCCGGAATCCGCGGTACTTACGAGCGCGTCCGCCCCTCGGACATCGCCAGGAACCCGCGTCGTCATGGAACCCGCGTCGGCGCAAGCCGGAAACGAGGACCCTTCCAGGTGGAGCCCGACCCGCCGGACACCGTCGCACTTCCCTCCCCCCAGGCGTCCCATATCCCGGACGCCGGCGGGCCGCCGTGTCCCAACTGCGGCGCACCGTCCATGCAGCGCTACTGCCCTCAGTGCGGCCAGGCGGCGCCGGGGCCCGCCGACTATTCCCTCCGCGCCTACGCCGCCGAGCTCGCCGGGCAGCTTACGAACACCGACGGCAAGGTGGCCGGCACCTTGTGGGCGCTGGTGGCGCGGCCCGGCCTTCTGACGGTGGACCACCTGCAGGGGCGGCGCGCGCGGTACCTGCGCCCGCTGCAGCTGTTCCTGCTGGTCAACGTGCTGCTCTTCGTCGCCGCGCCGCGGGTGCCGCTGTTCTCGTACAGCCTTGAGAAGTACCTGCGCTTTTCGCCGCCCTCACCCGCCCTGGTGACGTCGCTGGTGCAGCGCGCCGGGCACGCGCGGGCGCCCGAGGGCGGCGCGGCCCTGCAGGCGTACGCCAGGAAGTTCGATGCGCGGGTAGAAGCGCAGCGCAAGAGCCTGATCATCCTTTTTGCCCCCGCGCTGGCCGGGGTGCTGCGGCTGCTGTTCGCCCGGCACCGCGGGATTCCCGGCGTGCCGCGGCGCTACGGCGAGCACCTGGTCTTCGCGCTCCACGCGCTCTCGTTGGCCTGGCTGGTGCTGGCGGGGATGGGCGTGCTCAGCGCGATCGCCGGCAGGATGGCGATCGTCACCCTGCCGCGCCGCGCGGTGGTCGTGGGGGTGGTCGTGGTGCTGCTGCTGTGGACGCCCGTGTACGCGCTGTGGGCCCTGCGGCGCGTCTACCGCCTGTCGTGGCCGTGGGCGGCGGCGGCCACGGCGGGGGTGGCCGCCGCCTTCCTGGTGCTTCTGTTCATGTACCGTGGGCTCCTGTTCTTTACGACCTACTACACGCTCTGAGCGCCCCGGCGCCGATCCGTCAGCCCGCCTTTCCCCGGCTCCATTCACTCATCGCGCTCAATTCCTCCGGAAGCTCGGCGACGGCTTCGGCGGGGGCTTCCACGTCCCAGATGTCCACGCAGCAGCCGCAGCCCTGGTTCTCGGAGCAGTAGGCGAGCCGCGGGCGCCAGCGGGCGAACCAGACCTCCGCCGCCGCCACCTGCCCGCGTCGTCCGCCTCCACGATGATGGTGGCTCGCATCCGTCGATCCTCGATCTGCCGTGTTGGGTGCAGCGCATCGCCCGGCATCTGGCTCCTCCCTCCACCCCCTGCAATTGCCTCACACAGAGTCAGCAGAGTTAGCAGAGGCCGAGGGGCGTGCACTCTGCTGACTCCGTTGACTCTGGGTGAGGCCATTTTTCCTGGCCGGCGAATCTTCCGCATCCCTTGCTCCGTATCCACGCCACGTTCGCGCTCGCGATCCACCGAACCCCCCTGGAGACGAAGACCCATGGAAGGCATTCTCGCCCTGATGATCCCGGTTCTCGCGATGGCGACCGGCCTGGTCGCCGTGCTGCGGATGCCGCCGGAGCGGCTGGGGGGTGCAAAGCGGGCGGCCGCCCTGCCAGCGGAGTCGTCGGCGCTGGCGGACGAGGTGGCGATGCTGCGCGAGGAGCTGGCGCGGCTGAACGAGCGCGTGGACTTTACGGAGCGCCTGCTGATGGACGCGGCCCCCGCCCAGCGCCTTGCCGCCCCCGCACCCGCCGAACCGCTGGCGAGGACCATCGGCGCCTGACCCGCTCTGGCGTGGCCGCGCGGCGCGTGTGAGCTTTGATGCCGCCGCGCCGCACCCTCCGCGCGGCCACCCACACTCCACGCCCCTGCCCCATCGGATGATCGACCTCCTGGAAATCGACGGCTTTCTGGACGATGCCACCCGCGCCGCGCTGGTCGCCGAGCTGGACCGCACGCACGGCGCGCCGGCCACCGTGCTGAGCGCGGAGCCCGGCGGCAAGGTGCAGGCGGCGGTGCGCAAGAGCACGCGCATCGCCGTCTCGCCGGAGGCGCGCGCGCTCGTGAAGGAGCGGCTGATGGAGCGCAGGGCGCAAATCGAGGCGCACTTCGGCGTGGAGCTCGGCGAGTGCGAGGACCCGCAGTTCCTGCGCTACGAAACCGGCGACTTCTTCGTGCCGCACCAGGACGGCAACACGCCGATGATCCACGACGAGTCGCGCTTTCGCCGCATCTCCGCCGTCGTCTTCCTGAGCCGGAAGGCCGGCGAGCCGGCGCCGGAGACGTACGGCGGCGGCGAGCTGGTCTTTCACGGCCCGTACAGCGGCCCGCCGGAGCAGGCCGCCGCGTCCGCCCGCCCCGGCTCGCTGGTCACCTTTCGCGCCGAGACCACGCACGAGGTGACGATGGTGACCCACGGCGTGCGCTACACCATCGCCACCTGGTTCCGCGCGCCCTGACGCGCGGCTCGGGGGTGGCGCCCTCCTCGGAAGCACCGTGCTCACCTCGGGCGCAGTGATGGCGGATGGTTCCCGGGATCGCGCATCAGGCGGTCCGGACCTCCTGGTCCCGTGCGTTGCGGAGAGGACCGGCCGATCCGTATCTCTCCTGAAAAACGCGGATGGCACCCTGCCGCATTCCATCTTCCTCGCGTTCCCGACAGATCACGCCGGCTCGTGCCTCGTCGGCCGGCGCGCCATGCCGTCCGCCTGCATCACGCTTCGAACCGGTGCGCGCCGGGGAAACGGCACGAGAGACTCCGTTGACTCCATGTGAGTTCCCCACCTGCTGCGCAGACCCTTGCTCACGGAACCTGGGCCAGCAGTAGCGGCATCCGCCCCGCCGTTGCCAGCTGTTCCCTGTTCCCTGTTCCCTGTTCCCTGTTCCCTATTCCCTATTCCCTATTCCCTGTTCCCTGTCAGGCCCTTCTTCTGGCTGATCCGGCAATCCGCTCGACGGAACGCAGACGGGCGGCTCCCCGCGAGGAAAGCCGCCTGTCCGCATCATCCCCGAAAGGTTCAGGGCAGGCCGCGCGCGGGGTCGTTGCGGATGAAGGGACTGACGATCGTCAGCACTTCCTCCTTGGTCAGCGCCTCGTCGAAGGCCATGGTGGCCGCGGCGGTGCGGTCGGCGGAGCTGCCGCTCACCTCGTCGGGGACGATGGAGGCCACGTCGATCATCACCTCGGACGTGCCGTTGAACACCACGTGTTGCGTGTTGTTCTCCGGCCGCGAGATGGGCCCGTTGCCGCCGCCGTAGATCAGGTTCAGCGCCGCCACCACCTCGGCCGGCGGGTTGCTGATGCCGCTGGCGCCCGCGGCGTTGGCCCCGCCCCCCATCACGTATCCGCTGAAGCGCAGCGTCACGTCGCCGGGGTTCCGCTGCCGGCGGATGCGGCGGATCTTGGACGCGTGCCGCGCCTCGACCGAGTGGATGCGCACGGCGCTCTCCAGCGCCATGTCGGCGGCGGCGTTGCCGGGGATCAGCAGGCGGCCCGCCTGCCCCTTGTACGCCCGCACCCCCGTGTCCTCGAACGCCTGCGAAGCCAGGAGCAGAAAGTCCAGCTCGGCCCCGGCGCGGGCGAACGGCCCCGTGCCGCTGCCGTTGCCGCCGGTGAAGTCGAAGTCCGCCGCGGTGATGGTGACGGCCGTGCCGCCGAACGCCCCGATGGCGGCGCGAAGAAAGTCCACGTGCTGCTGCTCGTGCTTCTGGATCTGCTGCAGGCTCTGCCGCACCGCGTCGGGGATCTGCGCGCGGACGCCGGCGAAGGCGTTGTTCTGCGCGGCCACGGCGCTGGTGCCCAGCACGGCGCGGTAGAACTCGTTCTCCAGGTTCTCCAGCACGAACGCGAACCGCAGGACGTCCAGGATGTCGGCCGGGGTCTGCGCAAAGGTGTCCTTCGCCAGCGCGGCCAGCGCCACGGGGACGGAGCCCAGCGCCAGCCCCGCGGCCAGCCGGGAGCCCATGGAGGCGCCCTGGCGAAGGGCGTCGCGGCGCGAAACCAGGCGGTCGACGATCTCCGGGTCCACGGCGTCGAGAATGGGCTGCTGCATCTTGTCCATCGATCTATCTCTCCAGGTGCGCGTTCACACGATCGCGGGGAAGAAGTCGGGCGTGGGCACGCCCTGCTGCGGCGTGGGCCCGGCCACGATGGGCGGATTGGCCAGCAGGTCCGCCCGCGGCAGCCCCGTGGCCGCGGCGCGCTGAAGCACGCCGGCCGCCTCGAGCTTCACGTCGCGCCCGTTGGCGTCGATGATGTCGTCGCCCGCGAAGGCGGTGTTGGCGTTCTGCCCGGCCGGCGGCATCACGTCGCGCAGGGCGGCGGCGTGGCGCGCCTCTACCGAGGCCAGCTTGCCGGCCACCAGCAGGTTGCGCACGTCCTGGATGTACTTGGCGGTCCCGTTGAGCCCGGCCAGGCCGGTGTGCTCCAGCATCTTGGCGGTGTTGAAGATGCTCTCGCGGCTGGACAGGATGTTCTGCAGCGTGTCGAGGTTGATGGACCCGCGGATGTCGGGCAGCGCCTGCGCGCCCAGCGCGGTGCGCACGAACTCGCGGTGGATGACCTCCACGTTGCGCAGGTCGGTCAGCAGCTCGCGCTCGGCGGCGTTCAGGTTGTCGAAGGTGTCGCTGCGCACCACGGCGGTGTAGAACGCGCCTTCCAGCTGCTCCTGCAGGTGCAGCAGGCGAAAGATGCCCACGTCGGACCGCAGGTCGAACGCAATCCCCGTCACCGGGTCCGGCGTGTCGGGCCCCAGCGGGTTGCCGTCTCCGTCCCCGTCGCCGTCGCAGGCGGTGAACACCGATGGCAGCAGCACCACCGACCCGCCCGCCAGCAGCGTGCGCAGAAACCCGCGCCGCGTGGGCAGCCCCAGCAGTTCGGTGGCGCTGGCGATGACCACCTGGTTCCTTGCCCCGTCTTGCTCGTGCATGTCCTGCTCCCCCCCATTACCTTGCTAGCCGCCCTCGCGGAACGGCGTGGCTAGCCGCAACCGTTCCCTGCGCGCCCCCACCCCGGGTGCGCCGCGCGCCCGGCACCTTACCGGCCCCGGGTCGCTCCGTCGCGACGCAGACTCAAGCCCTCCGGCGTTCCACCGATCCAAAGATTGTCAAAGCTGTTACCAAGGCCTGTACAGAACGGGACCGGGATCCATCCAGTCGCCCGCCGCCCTCCTGCTCAAGGTCCATGTCCAGAATCCGATGATGCCACGCACTCACAGTTCCCGCCTCGTCCGCGCCGCCGCCGTGCTTCCGCTCGTCCTGGCGGCAGCCTGCGCGTCCTCTGGATCCGCACCCGCGCCGGCGGACGGGCCGCGCGCAACGCTGGAGCGCGCCATCCGGCAGGCGGGCGGCGCGGAGGCGCTGGCGCGTGCCCGCGCGCTGCTGTGGGAGGGCGACGCGGCCGTGTACGCGGGCGGGCGCACGGTGCGCATCGCGGGAGACTGGGCCGTGCAGCCGCCGGACACCGCCGTCGTCGCCACGTACGACGTCACGCGCGGGCCGGCGACCACGCGCGCGCTGGTGGTGGCCGCGCCCCGGGGGTGGATCTGGGCCGGCGGGCAGCTGACGCCCATGCCCGGCGCCATGCTGGCCAACGAGCGCGACGAGTTCTACCTGTACGACGTGATGCGCCTGCTTCCCCTGCGCGACGCAGAGATTACGCTCACCGCCATCGCCCCCGATTCGCTCGGGCAGGCCGGGTTCCGCGCGGAGCGGCCGGGCCGGCCGGCGGTGGAACTGTACGTTGACGACAAAGGCCGCCTGGCCCACCTGCGCACGCGGGTGCAGGATCCCGGAGGTGGCGCGGCCGTGCGCCAGGACCTGTGGCTGGGCGGGACGGTGGAGGCGGAGGGGGTGCGCTGGCCGGCGGAGATCCGCATCACCATGGACGGCGCGCCGTACTTCGGCCTGGCGTTGCGAAACCTGCGCATCCAGCCGCGCCTGGATGATGTGCGGCTGCGGGGGCCGTGAGACGGAGGTCTCCGAACAACCAACCTCAAGAGAAGGCAGTGACTTCCTGAGAGAGGCCCCGCCCGTAACTCGCTTGTACACTGCACCCTGGCGCCGACCGAAGGACCTCGCCAGCAGAACGACAGGGCGGGTCCCGTGCCCTGATCGGTCCCCTGCGCCACCGAGAGTAGGTCCTTCGGTCGCGCGCAGGCGGTTGTGTAGAATCGGGTTACACGTGGTGCGCTCCCTCAGGAAGTCATCGCTTCTTTGTGAAGTTGGGGGTTTGGCAACACCCTCTGACGGAGCGCACCACGGGAAGCCAGAAGCCGCACACCCGCGTGCACGCGGCCGAAGGACCGCCTGCCTTCGCGCAGGCACACCCGAAGCGGCAGACGCCGAGCCGAAGCCAATCGGTCGGCCCGAGAGGCAAACGAGGTCCTTCGGCCGGCGCTCCGGGGGTCCATCGCACGGGCAGAATCCGGTGCGGCGCCTCTCTCAGAGTGTGTTTAAGAATCCTGCGCTCGCGCCCGTATGTCATTTCGAAGAAGGCGCCACACCGCACCATCGGCTCGCACGGAATCCTGCGCGCCGACTGAGAAATCTACTGTCTGCTGCTGGTGGCCCGCCGCACCGCTCCGGCACTCGCCCTGTCCGCCCGTGTCGTAGCCGCAAGGTAAGCGCGGGCTACCGCGTCTGCCCTCCAGCAATCCGACAGTAGATTCCTCGGCCCTGCAACCTCTGGTGTGAAAGCAGGCTGCGGCGTGGCCGGGCCTCGGAATGACAGCGCTGAGTCCGGTCCAAGAAGTCGCCCATGCCGCTTGATCCACACAGGTGTGGAGAAGTCGACTTCGGAGGATGCGCTCAGACGCACGATCTCGACGTGGGGATACTGCGGAGGACCCCCAAATCCGCGGCATCCGCCGCCGC
>NZ_DASWNM010000156.1:0-3465 GCF_036399255.1 Longimicrobium sp. | reverse complement strand
CTCCCCCGGCCCCTCCCCGTTCGTTCCTCACGGAGAGGGGAGAATTCGATCGCGCTTCGACGGGCTTCGGGCGCGTCCGCGGGCGCCCCCACCGGCTCGCCTAGGCTCGCCACCTCCCCCAAAACTGCTGGGGGAGGTTGGGTGTTGCCGCTGGGTCAAGGCTCGACGACGTGTGTCGAACTGGCGCCGGCGGGGTGCCCCTCCCCCGGCCCCTCCCCGTTCGTTCCTCACGGAGAGGGGAGAATTCGATCGCGCTTCGAACGGGATCGAACTGCGTCCGCGAGCGCCCCCACCGGCTCGCCTAGGCTCGCCACCTCCCCCAAAACTGCTGGGGGAGGTTAGGGCAGGGCCGAGCCTGAAACGCTTCGAACACGATCGCACTGCGCCCGAAGCCGCCCCCCTCTCCCGGCCTCTCCCCCATAAACAGCATAGGGGGAGAGGAGAATTCGATCCCGCTCCGGAAACTCTGTCGGGTGCGTCACCCTCCCCCGCGCAGTTTTTGCGGGGGAGGGCCGGGGTGGTGGGCCGCGTCAGACGCAGTTCGAGCCTCATCGCAGCGCCCGCCCTCTGAGGCTACCCAACCTCCCCCAGCAGTTTTGGGGGAGGTGCGAGCCTAAGCGAGCGGAGGGGGCGCCCGCGGGTCGCCCCCAATTCAGCGGCTTCACCCCTTCACCCCTTCACCCCTTCACCCCTTCACCGTCACCCCACCTCCTCCAGCCGCGCACCGGGCCCGCCGACGGGACACGTCCACCCCTCCGCCGCCACGCCCGCGGCGGCGAACGCGGCCACCATCGCACCGCGCGCCCGCTCGGCCACCCGGTCGCCGTCGCACCAGGCAAAGACGCTGGGGCCGGCGCCGCTGATGGAGCAGCCCAGCGCCCCCGCCTCCATCGCCGCCGCCTTGACCGCGCCGAAGCCGGGGATGAGCGCGGCGCGGTGCGGCTCCACCAGCACGTCCCGCATCGACCGGCCGATCAGCGCCAGGTCGCCGCTGAAGCAGCCGGCCACTACGCCCGCCAGGTTGGCGGACTGCGTGATCCAGTCGTGCAGCGGCACCGTGGGAGGGAGCACGGCGCGGGCCGCGCGCGTGTCCAGCCGCTGCCGCGGCAGCACCATCACGCAGCGCAGCGGGGGCGGCGCGGGAAGGCGCACCACGTCGGGCGGGTCGGCGCTGCGCACCAGCACCAGCCCGCCCAGCAGCGACGGCGCCACGTTGTCGCCGTGCACCGCGCCGCTGGCCACCGCCTCGCCCGCCAGGGCGTAGGGAAAGAGCGCCTCCAGCGGCAGCGGAACCGGCAGCAGCGCGTTCGCGGCCACCACGCCCGCCACCGCCGACGCCGCCGATCCCCCGATCCCCGAGCCCAGCGGGATCCCCTTCTCGATCGCCACCTCCACGCCCAGCCCCGGCGCGTGGTCCGCCAGCAGCCGCATCACCGCGGCGCCGGCCGTGTTGGCCGCCGGGTCGGTGGGCAGGGGGCCGGCGCATCCCCCTACGGCGCCCATCACCACGCCGGGCGCGCCGGTGCGCGTGACCGTCACCCGGTCGCCGGCGGGGCCCACGGGGTGGCCCAGGATGTCGAAGCCCACCGCCAGGTTGGAGGTGCTGGCGGGGGCAAAGGCCACGGCCCTGCGCGGGGCGCTCACACGCGGGCTCCCGGGGCGCGGGCCAGGCGCGGCGGGTCCGTGAATCCCGCCGCGGCCGTCACCCCGGGCCTTGCGCGGGGCCTCTGCGCGATGTGCGGGTTGGGCGTGTACCGCCGGGCTGGTGTCAAGGACGGAAGTTCGTCGTCGAGTGAAGGATGCCCCGCGCCGTTACTGCTGGCGCGGCCGGATGTCGATGATGTCGCCGCCCTGTTCGGCCACGGCGATCACGGACATCCGGTCGTCCTCCCGGCGCAGGCGCGGCATGCTGACGATCCAGCTGCGCACGATCCAGGCGCCGTCCGGCAGCTGCTCGAAGTGCAGCTCGCCGCCCAGGCGGTCGTCGGGGTTCTCGTAGGGAAGGTTGACGTAGGTGTACTCCAGCCGGCGCAGGCGCGCCGTCTGGCGGTCCATCCACAGCACGCCGCGGACGTCGGGCAGCGTGCGGTCGGCCGTGGGCGCGAACTCCAGGCCGATGACGCCGCGTCCCTCGCGCAGCCGGAAGCAGTGCTGCTCCAGGAACTCGTCGGAGAGCAGCGTGTGCGCGTCGGGCGCGTGAAAGATCAGCGAATCGCCCCCCACGTCTTCGACGTAGCCGTGCTGCGCCAGCCGGTGCACGGGTGTGGCGTGGAACGGCTCGGCGCTGAACTCCGGGCTGGTCCACTCCCGCCGCTCGTAGGCGCGCCGCGAGTACAGCGTGCGCACCCGGCTGAACATGCGCTTGCGGTAGGTGTGGCTGCCGCGCGCGTCCGCCACGGCCGCCGCCTCCAGCGCCTTGCGCAGCTCCTCCCACGCCACGGCCGCCTCGGCCTGCGGGCGGATGGTGCAGGCGCGCTGCGCGGCGCTCACCATCAGCGGCTCCAGCGTGACCTGCCGCGGCCGCATTACCAGTGCCTGCTGGGCCGCCTGCCCCGCCACCAGCGGCAGCGCGGGGGAGACGGCCTCCGCGTACCCCACCCGCTCCGCGCGCAGGGTATACGTTCCCGGCCCGCCCGCCTGCACGGCAAAGGCGCCCTGCGCGTCGGTCAGGGTGGCGGCCACGCGGGCGCCCCGCGCGTCCAGCAGCATCACCACGGCGCCGGAGACGGGCTCCCCCGTTCCCGGCTCGGTGACGCGCCCGCGCACCGATTGCGCGAACGCCGGCACGGCGGCGAACAGGGATGCGGCGAGCAGGGCCCGGCGAAGGAGCAGCGTGCGTGTGCGCATCGAGACCTCAGGCGAGTGCTGGATTGCCCGCGCGCTCCGCTGCGCGGGGCTTGATGCCGTACGCGGCGGCGAGCATCACGGTGGAGACCACGACGTGGGGCAGGTTGAGCACGATGTCGTCCGTCCACGGCAGGTCGTTGACGAAGCCGTTCAGCAGGTAGAAGGTGGCGTCCAGCGCATAGTAGGAGCCGAAGGTCACCAGGAACAGCCGGCTGGCGCGCTCGGAGTGGAACGCCGCCGCGAACGCCGCCAGCGCGGTGAGTCCGTGCGTGATGTCGTCGATGGCGCTGATGGCGAACGCGTTGAACATCATGCGCTCGTGCCCCGCGTGCGGCGAGATTCCCGGAATCCACCCCAGCGCCACCACGATCGCCCCGAACAGCCCCGCCCCGAATGCCACCTTCCTGAGCATCATCCCTCCTGGTGTGATCTGGATTTGCGCGACCCGCTGCGCCCCCTCCGGCTCGCATTACTCGCCCACCTCCCCCAAAACTGCTGGGGGAGGTTGGCGGTGCCGATGGATCGAGGCTCGGCGAACGGGTTCGGACTGCGTCCGCGGGGGTGCCCCTCCCCCGGCCCCTCCCCGTTCGTTCCTCACGGAGAGGGGAGAATTCGATC
>NZ_DASWNM010000155.1:0-6532 GCF_036399255.1 Longimicrobium sp. | reverse complement strand
CGTGCGGCAGGCCGTGGCGGTGGCGCGCGAGGACACCCCCGGCGACCGGCGCCTGGTGGCGTACCTGGTCGCCGGCGAAGCTGCGCCGACGGCGGCGGAGGTGCGGGAGCACGCACGGGCGCTGCTGCCGGATTACATGGTTCCCACCGCGTGGGTGTTCCTGGACCGGCTCCCGCTGACGCCCAACGGCAAGGTGGACCGCAGGGCCCTCCCCGCGCCGGAGGGCAGCGCGCGGACGGAGGAGTACGTCGCCCCGCGCACCCCCGTGGAAGAGGCGCTCGCCGCGATCTGGGTGGACGTGCTGGGCGTGGAGCGGCTAGGCGTGCGCGACAACTTCTTCGAGCTGGGCGGCCACTCCCTGCTCGCCACGCGGGTGGTCTCGCGCATCCGGCAGCAGTTGGGGGCCGAGGTGCCGCTCCGGGCCCTCTTCGCCCACGCCACGGTGGAGTCGCTGACGCGCGAGGTGGAGAGCGCACGCCGCGGCGCCGGCGCCGCCGTGCTTCCGCCGGTGACGCCGGTGGATCGAAGCCGGGACCTTCCGCTGTCCTTTGCCCAGGCGCGGCTCTGGTTCCTGGATCAGTACGAGCGGGGGAGCGCCTTCTACAACATCCCCGCCGCGCTGCGGCTGAGCGGGCGGCTGGACCCCGGCGCCCTGGAACGGGCGCTGGGCGAGGTGGTGCATCGGCACGAGGTCCTGCGCACCGTCTTCCGCGTGGACGAGGCCGGCCAGCCGGTGCAGGTGATCCTTCCCGCACCGTCCCCCTTCCTTCCCGTCCACGAGTTGCGGGCGCTCGCGGACGGCGAGCGGGAGGCGGCGCTGGAGCGGCTGGCTTGGGAGGACTCGGCGCGGCCGTTCGACCTGGTGGAGGGCCCGCTCTTCCGGGCGACGCTGGTGCGGCTGGGGGATGAAGACCATGCGCTGCTGATGTGCATGCACCACGTCGTCAGCGACGCGTGGAGTCTGGGGGTGCTGTTCGACGAGCTGGGCGCGCTCTACCGCGCCTTTGCTGCCGGGGAGGCCTCGCCGCTGGCCCCGCTCCGCGTGCAGTACGCCGATTATGCCGTGTGGCAGCGCGAGCACCTGCGCGGCCCGGCGCTGGACGCGCAGGTCGCGTATTGGCGCGAGCGGCTGTCCGGCGCGTCCACGCTGCTGGAGCTGCCGACGGACCGGCCGCGTCCCGCGGTGCAGAGCTATCGCGGTGCGGCCATCGGCACCGTGTACGAGCCGGAATTGCAGGAGGCGCTCCGGGCGCTAGCGCGACGCGAAGGCGCCACGCTGTACATGTTGCTGCTCGCCGGGTTTCAGCTCCTCCTCTCCCGGTACGCGCGGCAGGACGACGTGGTTGTCGGCTCCCCGATCGCAGGGCGCACGCGCGCCGAGGTGGAGGCGCTGATCGGCTTCTTCGTGAACACGCTGGTGCTGCGTACGGACCTGGGCGGGGCGCCCACGTTCCGCGATGTGATCGCCCGCGTGCGCGAGGTCACTCTGGGAGCGTACGCGCACCAGGACGTGCCGTTCGAGAAGCTGGTGGAGGAGCTGCGGCCCGGCCGCAGCCTGAGTCACACGGCCATCTTCCAGGTGATGTTCCAGCTGCAGAACCAGGGCGCGGCCGACCTGTCCCTTCCCGGTGTGCGGGTGAACGCGGTGGCGGGCGAGCCCGGCACGGCTAAGTTCGACCTGAGTATGGCCATGGCCGAGTCAGACCAAGGGCTGCGCGTCTGGCTGACGTACAACACCGACCTCTTCGACCCCGCCACTGCGGGGCGGCTGCTGGACCACCTGCGCGTGCTGCTGCGGGGCGCCGCCCTCCGTCCCGGCGAGCGGATCGCCCGTCTCCCGCTCCTGTCCGCGGACGAGCGGGCGCGGCTGCTGGAGGAGGGGCGGCCCGGGACCGCTCCGCATCGCCGCGGCTTGGCCGTCCACCACCTCTTCGAGCGGCAGGTGGACCGCGACCCCGGCGCCCCCGCCGTGGTGCATGACGGCGAGCGGCTGACCTACGCGGCGCTGGACGCGCGGGCCAACCAGCTGGCGCGCCGGCTGCGCGCCTTGGGCGTGGGCCTGGAGACGCGGGTGGGGGTGTGCGCGGAGCACGGTCCCGACCTGCTGGTGGCGCTGCTGGGGACGATGAAGGCCGGCGGCGTCTACGTGCCGCTGGATCCCACCTATCCGGCCGAGCGGCAGGCGTACATGCTGGCCGACGCTCGCGTCCCCGTGCTCGTTACCCAGTCGCGCCTGCGGGACGCCCTCCCCGCCGGGAACGCCGCCGTGGTGTGCCTGGACGGCGACCGCGCCGCGCTGGACGCCGAGGATCCCGGCCGCCTTCCGAGCGCCGTGCACCCCGGCGGGCTGGCGTACGTCATCTACACCTCCGGGTCCACGGGGCGGCCCAAGGGCGTGGAGATCGCGCACGGCTCTCTGGCCAACCTGGTCGCTTCGCAGGCGCGCACCTACGGCATGGGCCCGGGCGACCGGCAGCTGGTCTTTGCCTCCATCGGCTTCGATGCGTCGGTGGCCGAGCTGTTCTTGGGCGTGTGCACGGGGGCGGCGCTGCACACGGCGCCCCCGGAGCGGCTGATGCCCGGCCCGGGGCTGCTGGCTCTGCTGCGCGAGCGGCGGATCACTTGCGCCAAGTTCCCGCCCACCGCCTTGGCGGCGATGGAGTCGGAGCCGGTTCCCTCGCTGCGCCTGCTGCTGCTGGGCGGCGAGGCGTGGGGGCCGGAGCTGGGCGAGCGCTGGGCGGCCCCGGGACGGCGGATTTTCAACGTCTACGGCCCCACCGAGACTACCATCCGCGCCACCACGGGCGAGTGGCGGCCAGGCGGTGCGGTGCGCCTGGGCCCGCCCGTGGAGAACGTGCGCGTCTATGTGCTGGACCCGGCCCTGGAGCCGGCGCCCACCGGCGTTCCTGGCGAGCTGTACGTAGGCGGTGACGGGGTGGCGCGCGGGTACCTGGGGCGGCCGGGGCTTACGGCGGAGCGGTTCGTCCCGGCACCCTGGGGTGAGCGGCTGTACCGCACGGGCGACCTGGTGCGCCGCCGCGCAGGCGGCGACCTGGAGTTCTTGGGCCGGCTGGACCACCAGGTGAAGATCCGCGGCTTCCGGATCGAGCTGGGGGAGGTCGAGAGCGTGCTGGCGGCGCATCCCGCGGTGCGCGACGCGGTGGTGCTGGCGCGCGAGGACGTGCCCGGCGACCGCCGCCTGGTGGCGTACGTGGTATTCGGCGAAGGGGCCGAAGCCAGCGTCGGCGCGCTGCGGGAGCAGGCGCGGGCGGTGCTGCCGGAGCACATGGTGCCGGCCGCCTTCGTCGTTCTGGTCGAGTTTCCCCGCACGCCCAACGGCAAGCTGGACCGCGCGGCGCTTCCCGTGCCGGAACGCGGCGGGCGAGAGGCGGCCCACGTGGCACCACGCACGCCGGTAGAGGAGGTGCTCGCGGGGATCTGGGGCGAAGTGCTGGGCGTGGAGCGGGTGGGCGCGCGGGAGAGCTTCTTCGATCTGGGCGGCCACTCGCTGGTCGCGACGCGGGTCCTGTCGCGCGTGCGGCGAGTACTGGGCGTGGAGGTGCCGTTGCGGACGCTGTTCGGCAGCCCCACGGTGGAAGGGCTGGCGCGGGAGGTGGAGCGGGTGCAGCGCGGCGAGAGCGCCGCGGCGCTCCTTCCGCCGGTGGCGCCGGCGCCGCGCGATGGGCCGCTTCCCCTCTCCTTCGCGCAGCGGCGGCTCTGGTTCCTTGACCAGCTGGAGCCGGGGAGCGCGTTCTACAACATCGCCTCCGCGCGCCGCCTGCGCGGGCCGATAGACGCCGGCGTGCTGGAGCGGGCGCTGGGCGAGGTGGTCCGCCGGCACGAGGCGCTGCGCACCGTCTTTCGCGTGGGTCGGGTGGAGGATGCGACGCAGGTGATCCTCCCCGCCCCCGAGCCGTACGTCCTGCCGCTGCTCGACCTCTCCGGCCGCGCGCCGGACGCCCGCGAGTCCGCGCTGGCGCGGCTGGCCGCGGAAGACGCGGCGCGCCCGTTCGACTTAGCGGAGGGTCCGCTCTTTCGCGCGGCGCTGGTGCGGCTGGCGGAGGACGACCACGCGCTGCTGCTGTGCATGCACCACATCGTGGGCGACGGGTGGAGCACGGGCGTGCTGTACGGCGAACTGGGCGCGCTGTACCTGGCGTTCCGGCGCGGCGAGCCTTCTCCGCTCCCCGCGCTACCGGTGCAGTACGCCGACCACGCCGTGTGGCAGCACCGTCACCTGCGCGGCGAGGTGCTCGACGCGCAGCTGGCTTACTGGACGGAGCGCCTGGCCGGCGCGCCCACGCTGCTGGAGCTGCCCACCGACCGGCCGCGCCCGGCGGTGCAGAGCTACCGCGGCGCCGTCGCGAGCGCTACCTGGCCGCCCGGGCTGCGCGGCGCGCTGGGCGCCCTTGCCCGCCACGAAGGTGCCACGCTGTACATGGTGTTGCTGGCCGCGTTCCAGGTGCTGCTGTCGCGCTACTCGCGGCAGGACGACGTGGTCGTCGGCTCGCCGGTCGCGGGGCGTTCGCGGGCGGAGGTGGAGGGGTTGATCGGCTTTTTCGTGAACACGCTCGCTTTCCGCACTGACTTGGGCGGCGACCCGGCGTTCGCCGCCCTGCTGGCGCACGTCCGCGATGAGGTGCTGGAGGGATACGCGCACCAGGACGTTCCCTTCGAGCGGCTGGTGGAGGAACTGCGGCCGGAGCGGAGTCTTGCCCACGCGCCCGTCTTCCAGGTGATGTTCGCGCTGCAGAACGCCGCTGGCGATGACCTGCGCCTGGACGGGGTGGATGCGGCGCAGGTGGACGGCGGCGGCTGGATGGCCAAGTTCGACCTGACGCTGATGATGGCGGAGGACGACGACGCCGGGCTTCGCGTCTGGCTGGGCTACGCGTCGGACCTGTTCGACGCGCAGACGGCGGAGCGGATGCTGGGGCACCTGCGCGTGCTGCTGGAAGGGGTCTCGGCCGACGCGGACGTGCCTATCTCCATGCTGCCGCTGCTCTCGGCCCCGGAGCGGACGGCGCTGCTCCACGCCTGGAGCCCGACGGAGGCCCCGTCGTTCCCGGTGCAGGGCTCGCTGCACGGGCGCTTCCGCGCGCAGGCGGCGCGCACGCCGAACGCGCGGGCGGTCACCTACCAGGGAATGAGCCTCACCTACGCCGAGCTGGACGCGCGCTCCGACCGGCTGGCGCGCCGCCTGGTGCGCCTGGGCGTGGGCCCTGAGGCGCGGGTGGGGATCTGGGCGGAGCGGGGGCTGGAGATGGTGACGGGCCTGCTCGGCATTCTCAAGGCCGGCGGCGCCTACGTCCCGCTGGACCCCGCGTATCCGGCCGACCGCCTAGCGTACGTGATGGAAGACGCCCGCATCCGCGTGCTGGTGGCCGGGGACGGCATTGAAGGCAGGCTGCCTGTTTCCGGGAACGTGCGCGTGGTGCCGCTTGACGATCGGGGGGACGAGGGGGAGTGGGCCGATCTCGCCCGCGTCACCGTGGGGGCGGAGAACGCGGCGTACGTCATCTACACCTCCGGGTCCACGGGGCGGCCCAAGGGGGTGCAGGTCACCCACGCCAACGTGCTGCGCCTCTTCGACGCGACCGACGACTGGTTCCGCTTCGGCGCGCACGACGTGTGGACGCTGTTCCACTCCTACGCGTTCGACTTCTCGGTGTGGGAGCTGTGGGGGGCGCTGCTGTACGGCGGACGCCTGGTGGTGGTGCCGTTCCTTACCAGCCGCTCGCCGGAGGACTTCTACCGCCTGCTGGCGCGCGAAGGGGTGACGGTGCTCAACCAGACGCCCTCCGCGTTCCGGCAGCTGGTCGCCGCCGAGGAGGCAGTGGGGCAGGCGGACGGCCTGGCGCTGCGGACGGTGATCTTCGGCGGCGAGGCGCTGGAGCCGGGAAGCCTGCGCGCCTGGATAGAGCGGCACGGCGACGATCGACCGCGGCTGGTGAACATGTACGGGATCACCGAGACCACCGTGCACGTCACTTATCGGCCCATCACCCGCGCCGACGTGGAGCGGGGCTCGCGTAGCCCGGTGGGCGTCGCGATCCCTGACCTGCGGGTGTACGTGATGGACCGGCGGATGGAGCCGTGCCCGGTGGGCGTGCCGGGCGAGATGCTGGTGGGCGGCGCCGGGGTGGCGCGGGGCTACCTGGGGCGTGCGGCGCTGACGGCAGAGCGGTTCGTTCCCGATCCGTACGGCGCGCCGGGGGCGCGGCTGTACTGCAGCGGCGACGGGGCGCGGTGGCTGGCCTCCGGGGAGCTGGAGTACCTGGGGCGGCTGGACCAGCAGGTGAAGATCCGCGGCTTCCGCATCGAGCCGGGCGAGGTCGAGGGCGTGCTGGCCACGCACCCGGCGGTGCGGCAGGCAATCGTGGTGGTCCGTGAGGACGTGCCGGGGGACCGCCGGCTGGTTGCGTACGTCGTCTCGCCCGAGGGCGTGGGGGCGGCGGAGCTGCGCGAGCACGCGCGCACGCGCCTGCCGGACTACATGGTGCCGGCCGCGTTCGTGCCGCTGGACGCGCTG
>NZ_DASWNM010000154.1:0-23287 GCF_036399255.1 Longimicrobium sp. | reverse complement strand
CCCCTGTCCCCTGTCCCCTGTCCCCTGTCCCCTGTCCCCTGTCCCCTGTCCCCTGTCCCCTGTCCCCTATTCCCTATTCCCTATTCCCTATTCCCTATTCCCTATTCCCTATTCCCTATTCCCTATTCCCTATTCCCTGTCCCTATTCCCTATTCCCTATTCCCTAATTCCCTGTCCCCCCGCCCCTTCCCTATCAAGGCAGCATTTACAACCTGTTACACCAGAGCGTTACACCTGCCCGCCAGCGTGCACCCCTCCCAATGCAAAAATCCTCGTCGCCACCCCAGGAGCAAAACTGACAAACCGATGCATCACAGGCACTTACACGCAGCGGAGGAACGCGTCTCGTCGTCCGCCGAGTGTGGGAACGGGCCGTGCCTAAGAGGGGCCCGTCACGGTCGGAGACGGGGATGCTTCTCCCGGCAACCACGCTGACATCCACCCGCACAACGAGGTGCGGGAATGGACGGGCCAAAGCCCTAGAACATCATGCAAGGAGTCAGGACCATGAGCGCTTCATTCACCGTGAGCATTCCCGCGGGCCCCATCTGGAGCAACGACGACGCCCAGACCAAGGCGCCCATCGTCGCCGCGGCGCACGGCGGGAAGTGGAACGGCCAGTGGCGGACGGTGGTCGAGTCGGTGATGAGCACCGTCGACGTCGAGTTCCCGGCGCCCGCCAACGGCAGCGGCGGCACCAGCTTCACGATGGACGTGCCGGCGGGGCCGATCTGGAACAACGAGGACGCCCAGACCAAGGGTCCGATCGTCGCGGCCAGCTACAACGGCACGTGGAACGGCCAGTGGACGACCACCGTCGAGGGCGCGATGAGCGTCATCGGCGTCACGTTCAACTGGCCGTCCGCGTAAAGCGTTGGCACGCCCTCCGGCGCGGCGGCAGAAAGGCCGACCGGGGAGCGGATGCGTGGCACGTGCCGGGCGCGACGCCCGGCACGTGCCATGTTCGTAAGAACCGGTACATGAGCCCGGTGGCATGGATGCCCTGCCGGCGCGAACCCTCGGCGGCGCAGGCATGGCTGGCAGTCAGAAGATCGCGTTCTCCAACAACACCCCCCAGAAAGGATGATCCCCACGATGGCCAACCCTCGCGTCGCACTCTACGGAAGCGGGCTCTTCAACCAGACGGACCCCTCGCCGCCATATGCGGAGCAGATCACCCAGCTCACGACGGGAGGCTTCACCACCGTCCTGCTGTGGTCCATCCACGTCCACGCGAACGGCGACTTCTACTACAACGACACGCTGATGGTGAGCGGGGGCGTGCTGCAGCTGGGCTCCGACTTCACCGACAACGTCAACGCCCTCGTGGCGGGCGGCGTAAAGGAGATCCTGCTGTCGGTGGGCGCATGGGGGACCACGGACGACTTCGTGAACCTGCAGGCAACGTGGAACACGGCCGGCGCCAGCAACCTCAAGGCGCTCATGGCGGCCTTCCCCGTGACCGCCGTGGACTTCGACTACGAGTCGCAGACGGGCTACACGCCCCCGGAGGCGGCGATGATCGTGGATCTCACCCTCAAGGTGAGCAGCCTGGGCGTGGGCGTTACCTATTGCCCCTACATGGACGTTCCGTTCTGGACGCAGTGCCTTCAGCAGTCGTACCAGCAGAACGGGAACGTGCAGCCCGTGCTCTGGATGAACTTGCAGTGCTACGCCGGCGGCGCGAACAACCACCCCGCTCACTGGGTCACCGCGGTCGGAAACGCGAACGCGGGAATCGCCGACGCCGGCGCGTTCGTCGTCCCCGGCTACTGGGTGGCCGGCGGCGAGGGCACCACGTGCCCGGCGCAGCTCCAGACCATCTTTGAAGGGTTCCAGGGGACCGGCATCAACGGCGGCTTCCTGTGGAACAGCGGCGACCTGTTCCAGTACGAGAGCTCCAGCAGCTCGCCCTGCCAGGGCGGCTCCACGTACCCGGCGGACTACGCCAACGCCATCGTGAACGGTCTCAAGGCCGGTTCCGCGGCCCCGGTGGCCGCGACGGCGACGGCGTAGCGCAGGGTTCGTGCAGCCGCGGCCCGGTCCACCGGGCGGCGGCGCTCGGGGTTAATGCGAATCCGGATAAACTGCCGTCATTCCACGCGACAACCCGGCCTCACGCAGAGACGCCGCGGAGAACGGATCTCCGTCGTTTCTCTCTGCGTCTCTGCGTGAGGCAATTCATTTTTGCGGATTTGATGGAAGGGGCCTGAGAACGAGGGAGCCCGCCGGCTGGTCCGGCGAGCTCCCTCTGTCCGTTCCGCCGCGCTCGTGGGACGTCCTACGTGCCACGCGGCGTGCGCGCGTCCCGGTGCAGGCCGTTCCCGAGCATCCTGCCCAGGCAGCAGCCTCGAGGCGGTTCCTGCCCGCGGAAATCAGACCGACGCTTCGGCCCCCACCAGCGCCTCCAGCTCTTCCGCGCGATGTTCCGCCGTGTGCTCGGCCAGGATCCGCTCGCGCGCCGCGAGCCCGATGGCGCGGCGCACGTCGTCCGGCGTGGTGCGCAGGATGTCGATCACCTCGTCGGTGCTCTCCGGCAGCAGGATCTCCGTGCCGGGGGTGAAGAAGTGCTCGATGCCCGGCCAGCGGTCGCTGATCATGGCCGCGCCGCAGGCGGCGGCCTCGAACAGGCGCACGCTGGGCGACCAGCCGGCCTGCACCATGTCGGCGCGGGTGGCGTTCAGCTGCCAGCGGGCGCTGCTGTAGAAGGTGGCGTGCAGCGACGGCGGCAGGTGCGGGTTCAGCAGCACGTTCCCCGGCCAGCGGATGTCGTCCGGGTACTGCGGGCCAGCCACGTAGAACTTCCTGTCCGGCATCCGCCGCGCCGGCTCCATCAGGAACCGCTCCAGCACCGGCTGCCGGTCGGGCGCGTACGTCCCCATGTACGCCAGGTCGCTCACCAGCAGCGGATCGACCTCCACGGGATGGTAGCGATCGACATCCACCGAGCAGTACAGCGGCCGGGCCTCGCGCGCGCCCAGCTCGCCCTCCAGCACCTCGTGCAGAAACGGCCCGCCCGTGAACGACAGGTAGCGCGTGAACAGCGGCACCTGGTCCGGCCGCAGGTACTCCGCCCCGCCATTCCGCAGCGCCGCCACCGTCACCGGCGTGTCGATGTCGTAAAAGAACAGCGGATCCACCCCCGCCTCCGCCAGGTCGTCGATCACCCGCGGCCCGTCCTTGACGTACGAGCCCACCAGCGTCGCGTCCGCGTCCTTCGCCTCCGCGATCGCCGCCGCGGCGACGTTCGACCACTCGTCGTACAGCTTGAGCGTGACGTAGCCGGGGGCCGCCAGGTCGCGGTTGCCGCTGTACCAGGGAGCGTCCCACTCGTAGAACACCACCTCGTGGCCGCGCGCGGCAAAGGCGCGCAGCAGGGCGCGGTAGGTGGTCGCGTGCCCGTTCCCCCAGCTGCTGCTGATGGTCAGGCCGAAGACGACGAGCTTCATGCGGCCTCCACGGGTGCGGCGCGCAGGATGGCGTCCATCTGCCGCGCGCGCTGGGTGTAGGTGTGGTCCGCCAGCGCCCGCGCGCGCCCCGCCTGGCCGATACGCCGCGCGCGCTCGTCATCCACCGAACGCACCAGCTGCGCCACCTCCTCGGCGCTGGCGGCGACCAGGATCTCCTCGCCGGGGGCAAAGAAGTCCTCGATCCCCTGCCACGCGTCCGTCACCTGGCAGCTGGCCGCGCCGGCCGCCTCGAACATGCGCGTGGCGGGGCTCCACCCGTTCTGCACCATGCTGTCGCGGTGGATGTTCAGCACCAGCCGCGCGCTGGCGTTCACCGCGTTGTGGCGGCCGGTGGGAACGTGGCCCAGGTACGTGACGTTGGCGGGCATGTCCGTCTTCCATCCCCACCCTTCGCCGCCCAGCAGGAACCGGTGCTCCGGGCAGAGCGCGGCGGCGCGGAAAAAGAACTCCTCCACGCGCGCCTCGCGGTCCGGCAGGCGGTTGCCCATGAAGAGGATGTCGTACTCGGTCGCGACCCCTTCGACGGGCCGGTGCTCGTCCGGGTCTAGCGCGTTGTAGATGGGCGTGCACGCCTTTGCGCCCCAGCGCTCGTACTCCTGGACGACGGGCGGACCGCCGCCGTAGGTGAAGACCTGGTCGTACTGGGGGATGTGCAGCCGGAACGGGTCCGCCGGATCCGCGGCGATGCGGCCCAGGGTGGCGGGGGCGTCCACGTCAAGGAACGCCGTCATCGCCCGGCCGCCGGCGCGCTCGGCCACCGCCTCTTCCAGCTCCGCGTCCCACACGCCCACGCCGCTGCACTTGATCACCCAGTCGCTCTCCGCGAACGCCTGCTCCACCAGCGCGTCGCGCTCCGCCTCCGTCGTGTAGACGATGACGCGGGCGTAGCCGGGGTCCTCGGCGAGATCGCGGTTCTTCTGCCGGTCGTACGCGTCGGGCTCGCAGAAGGTGATGGTGTGCCCAAGCCCGTGCAGCGCGCGGATGAGCCCGCGGTAGTACGTGGCGGCGCCGTTCCAGTACGACGAAACCAGCGACGAGCCAAAGAACGTCAGGTGCATGCCGCCTCCGAAGATGCAAGTGGATCAGTCTGCGTTTGCAGGCTATTCCCTGTTCCCTGTTCCCTGTTCCCTCCACCGAGGCCTCCCGCCGCGCCGAGGCTTCCGAGCTCCAGGATGATGCCGAGAAGCTGCTCGGCCCGGTGCCCGCAGGTGTGGCGCGCCAGGATGGTCTCCAGCCCCACCGCCGCCTGCTCCGCCGCCGCGTCCTCGTCCGTGGCCAGGCGGTGCAGCGCCTGCCACATCGCCTCGGGCGAATCCACCGAAACGTAGTCCCCCGGCCGGAACAGGTTCTCCGAGTCCAGCCATGGCGCGCTGACGAGCGGGATGCCGCACGCCAGCGCCTCGAAGACGCGGATGGTGGGAATTCCCCGCAGCGCCTGCACGTACGCGCGCCGCGGCACGTGCAGCGTCACCCGGCTGCGCGCGAACTCGGCGGGGACGGTGAGCGAGGGCGCCCAGCCGCGGAACTCCACGCCGGCGTCCGCCAGCTCGGCCAGCGCGTAGTCGGGGTAGCGGACGCCGTGGGCCGCGAACGACAGCTCGGGAAAGCGCCGCGCGGCGCCCAGCCAGTAGTCGCGCAGTTCCTGCGTGCGCTCCTCGTCGCCCCAGTTGCCGATCCAGATGACGTCGGTGGACTTGGGAAGATCGAGGGGCCTGAAGCGCTCCACGTCCGCCGCCTCGTGGAAGGTCCACGCGCGCTCCACGCCGAAGCGCTCGCGGTACACGTCGCGCAGCACGTCGCCAAAGGCCAGCACGCCGTCGTACGCCGGCAGGTCGAAGCGGGCGATGGCTTCGGGCTGGCTCCACGGGCGGTGGTGCGTGTCGTGGAACAGGCAGAGGCCGCCGTTGGCGCGCACCAGCGGCGGAATGGCGTTCACCACGTGCGGATCGTTCCACTCGTGCACCAGCACCACGTCCGCGCCCGCCAAGGCCTCGGTGAGATCGTCCGTGAGCGACGGCGACCGCGGGTCGTAGCTGCGGACGTCGATCTCCGGGTACGCGCGGGCGAACTCCACGATGGGCCCCACGCCGTGGTCGCGCAGCAGGTTCTCCACGCTCCAGGCGCCGCGCGGCTCGTAACTCACCACGCCGTGCCCCATCCGCGTCAGCGCGCTCATCAGCCCGCGGACGAAGTGCGCGTTGCCGTGGTTCCAGTCGCTGACCGCGCTGTGGACAAAGAAGACGAACTTCATCGGCAGGGCCCTCCGTCCGGGTGCGAACCCAAGGATGCCGGCGCGTACCCATCCTGGAGCGAATGAATTCGCCGCGGGAAACGCGCGAAATCCGCCTGCGCGGATTGTGGCCGCGAGATCCCGGCGCGGCGACGGGTTACGAGCAGCAGAGAGTAGATTCCTCGGTCGCGCACAGGCGATTGCGAACCAGACAGACCGGCGCGGCGCTCCCTCGGAATGACAGATTTGCGCGGCGGGGCATGTGTCACCGCGTGATACCGGAGGCCGCGCAGCCCCGCGCGGTCCTGGAGCGAATGAATTCGCCGCTGGAAAGGCGCAAAATCCGCCTGCGCGGATTGTGGCCGCGAGATCCCGGCGCGGCGGCGCGTTACGAGCAGCAGAGAGTAGATTCCTCGGTCGCGCGCAGGCGATTGCGTACCAGACAGACCGGCGCGGCGCTCCCTCGGAATGACAGATTTACGCGCCGGGGCATGTGTCACCGCGCGAGACCGTCGGCCACGCAGCCCCGCGCGGTCCTGGAGCGAATGAATTCGCCGCTGGAAAGGCGCAAAATCCGCCTGCGCGGATTGTGGCCGCGAGATCCCGGCGCGGCGACGGGTTACGAGCAGCAGAGAGTAGATTCCTCGGTCGCGCACAGGCGATTGCGAACCAGACAGGCCGGCGCGGCGCTCCCTCGGAATGACAGATTTGCGCGGCGGGGCATGTGTCACCGCGCGATGCCAGCGGCCACACAGCCCCGCGCAGTTTGCGGGGCTTCCCGCGGTTCCAGCCGCGGGTTCACCCGCCCGGGACGAGGCCAGTGCGAAGCCCCTCGGAATGACAGATTTGCGCGCCGGGGCATGTGTCACCGCGCGATACCGTCGGCCGCGCAGCCCCGCGCGGTTTGCGGGGCTTCCCGCAGTCCCAGCCGCGGGTTCACCCGCCCGGGACGAGGCCAGACGCGAACGCGACGAGGCCGCCGCCCACGCATCCAGGGGCGAATGAATTCGCGGCTGGGAAAACGCGATGTCCGCCTGCGCGGACGGGTGCGGTGGCATCGGCGCGTGCGGCGCGTTGCCGCAATGTTCGCGGTTGAAGCCCCGCGCGGTTTGCGGGGCTTTCCGCGGTTGTTGCGGCGAATTCATTCGCTCCCGCGGGCGGACGGCAGGTTGCCGGCTCGAAGCCGGCCGATCATGGACGATCATCGCGCGACCGCCTCCGCGCGGTGCGTGTGGCGGACGTGGTTGCGCGTCATCTGGTGGTAAAGGTCGATGTAGTCGGATGCCATGCGCTTCGCCGTGTAGCGCCGCAGGGCGCGGGTGGCGGCGGCGCGGGCCAGGCGCTCGCGGCGCACGGGATCGTCGCAGACGCGGCGGATGGCGGCGGCGAGCGCGGCCGCGTCGCCGCTGGGAAAGAACTCCGCGCAGCCGTCCCACAGCTCGCGAAAGGTGCCGATGTCGCTGAGCACCAGCGCGCACCCGTGCAGCGCGGCCTCCAGCGGCGCCAGGCCGAATGGCTCGTAGCGGCTGGGCGCCACGTAGATGGCGGCGCGGCGCATCCACTCATCCACCTGCGCGCGCTCCACCCGCCCGTGCGCGGTCACGTGCCGCACGCTGAACGACTCGCCGTGCGGCGCCACCGTCTCGCCGATCACGTGGATGTCGGGCGCGTCGTCGCCCATCAGCCGCGCCGCGTCGTCCAGCAGGTCCACGCCCTTGCCGCGGTCCCACAGCCGGCCCACGCTCAGCACCAGCCCCCGCTCGCGCGGCCGCGGCTGTTCGTCATCGAACTGGATGCCGTTGTGGATGACGCGCGTGACCTCCATCCCGTAGTACCGCTGGACCAGGCCCGCCTGGTACGCCGTGGGGGTGACGATGGCGTCCGCCGCGTTCAGCCCGGCGCGCAGCCAGCCCGCGTAGGCCGCCCAGTCGTCCGCGGGCGCCTCGGTGCCGTGCACGTGCGGAAACCAGCTGATCACGTCGCTGTGCACCGCCACCAGCACCGGCGCCGCGAAGTCCGCCGCGGCGTAGGCGATCTGGTTCAGGTGGACCACGTCGGCGCTCCACACCTCCGCGAGGCCGCGCAGCCACTCGGCCGCGGCGCGCACGTCGTCGGCGGCGTCCTGCATCCACTCCAGCCGGTACGCGCGCCACACCACCTGCACCCCGGTGGGGAGCGCCGCAAGCCGCTCGTCGCGCGGCTCGCCGATCACGGCCACCAGCACCTCGTGGCCGGCCGCGTCCAGCTCGCGGGCCAGCGTGACCGTGTGGTCCCACACCCCGCCGACCGTGTCGGTGGTGAGCAGGACCTTCATCGGCCGTAGATGCGGTCCAGGACGGCGGCCACGTCGGCCAGCCGCTCGGCGGCGGGGTCGAAGCGCGCGCCCTCGCTCAGCCGGCGCGCCCAGTCCGCCGCGGCGCGCCCGCCCCACTCGTCGGGCGGCGAGGCCAGCGTCTCGCGCGACGTGCCGTGGTACGCCTCCGCGGTAAAGTCGTAGAACGAGCCGTTCACGTTCCGGAGCGCCGCACCGCCGCCCGTGCCGTAGAACGAGGCGCCGATCACCGCGTCCTGCCCCGCGCTCACCTTCCACGAGCACGCCAGGTCCACCGCCGTCCCGCCCGCCAGGTCCACGCGCGCCGTCGCGTAGTCTTCGCAGCGGTCCGCGTCCGCCCCCAGCGCCTCGCCGCCGGCGAACAGCTTCGACGTCACCCCCTCCACCGCGGGAAAGTCCAGCGCCCACAGCGCCAGGTCCACCAGGTGGACGCCCAGGTCCATCACGCACCCGCCGCCGGAGAGCGCGGGGTCGTAGAACCAGGGCTTGTCGGGCCCGTACGCGTTGTGAAACACGAGATCGACCGCGTACACCTTCCCCAGCTCGCCCCCCGCGATGCGCTCGCGGATGGCGCGCATCCCCTCGGTGAAGCGGTAGGAAAGGTCGACGGCCAGCAGCCGGTCCGCCGCGCGCGCCGCATCCACCACCCGACGCACCTCATCCGCCGTGCGGCCCAGCGGCTTCTGGCAGAAGACGGCGGCGCCGGATTCCAGCGCGCGGATGGACTGCTCCGCGTGCATGGCGCTGGGCGTGGCGATGACGATGCCGTCCAGCCCCAGCGCCAGCAGCCCCTCCAGCCCGTCCGCCACCTGCGCGTCGGGCGCCGCCTCCCGCGCCGCCGCGATCATCTCCGCCGACGTGTCCGCCACCGCCGCGATGCGCCCGAAGCCGGACTTTGCGATGGCCTCCATGCGGTGCCGCCCGATCCAGCCCACGCCCAGGAACCCGAGTGCGGGAGTGCGTGAGTGCGTGAGTGCGGGAGTGGATTCCGCCTCGGGGGATGCGGCCGGTGCTTGGGTCAGGACGTCGGTCACGAGCTTTTTCCTCTGGTGTACTTGGACGGTGCTTCTACAATGCTGCGCGGGCTGCGCCCCGTGGTGCGGGCGATCGCTCGCGGTGCTTCGAACTACATCGGTCTGCGCCGGCGGGGTGCCCCTCCCCCGGCCCCTCCCCGTTCGTTCCTCACGGAGAGGGGAGAATTCGATCCCGCTTCGGACAGTCCAAACTGCGTCCGAAGCACCCTCCCCCTCGTTCCTCGCGGAGAGGGGAGAATTCGATCCTGCTTCGAAAAGTCTGTCGGGCGCGTCACCCTCCCGCCGTTTGCGGGGAGGGCCGGGGAGGGGGGCGCCTGCGGACGCAGACCGATCCCCTCGCAACGCCCGATCCCCTGCCCCACCCAACCTCCCCCGGCAGTTTCGGGGGAGGTGCGAGCCTAGGCGAGCGGAGGGGGCGCCGCGGGTCGCATCAAACTCGCCCTCCCCTCCGGTCCAACCACTCCCGCACTAACGCACTAACGCACTCCCGCACTCCCGCAACTCACGCACTCCGGTCCATCATCACCAGCGCCTTCAGGAACCCGTCCGGACGGTCGCGGGTGTCGTTGAGCGCCTGGTCCAGCTGGTCCAGCGGGTACGTGTGCGTGTACAGCGGCGTGGGATCCAGCCGGCCGCTGGCGACCGCGTCCACCGCCATGCGGATGCCTTCGATGTAGACCTCGGGGTCGCGCTCGTGGGCGTTGATCACGTCCAGGCCGCGCCAGTTCCACATCTGCATGTTCACCTGCCGCGGGCCGTCCTGGTGGTAGCCGGCGATGACCAGCCGCCCACGCTCCTTCGTGATCTCCGCCGCCAGGTCCAGCGGCCACTGCTTGCCTACCGCCTCGATCACCCGGTCCGCCAGCACGCCGCCGGTGAGCTCCTTCACCTTTTCGATGATGGCCCAGTGGTCGTCCATGGCGATGGTCTCATCGGCGCCCATCTCCCGCGCGATGTCGAGCGAGAACGGGCGGCGGCTGATGGCGATGACCCGCGCGCCGGCGTCCTTGGCCAGCCGCGTCAGCAGCGCGCCCAGGAAGCCGATGCCCACGATGGCCACCGTCTGCCCCGGCTGGATGTCGCTGCGGCGAAAGATGTTCATCGCGCACCCCAGCGGCTCGCCGGGAAACGGCCGGCCCTCCAGCGACGCCGGCAGCTTGACCGTCGCCGACGCATCCGCCAGGTCGTACTCGGCGTAGGCGCTGTACGAAAGCGCGGCCACGCGGTCGCCCACGGTGAAGCCGGTGACGCCCTCGCCCACGGCGTCCACCACGCCCCACCCCTCGTGCCCCAGCGCGCCGGGCTCGGTGGGGTACGTCATCCACTCCGCCCCGCCCCACGGCGTAAGGTTGGACGCGCACACGCCGCACCCCTCCAGGCGAATGCGCACCTGCCCCGGCCCGGGCTCGGGGAGCGCGACCTCGTCCAGCGAAATCTCACCGGGCGCCGCCAGACGGACGGCGCGCATGGTGTCGGTAGCCGTCAGTGTATCGGACGTCATTCCGGAACAGTGCCCAGGTTCAAGTGCCAAGTGCCAAGTACCACGCCCGACGCACCAGGACGTGGCGATCAAAATCACGCTGCGTCCGCCGGGGTGCCCCTCCCCCGGCCCCTCCCCGTTCGTTCCTCACGGAGAGGGGAGAATTCGATCCCGCTCCGGACGCCGTTTCGCGCCACCCCTCCCCCGCGGTTTGGGGGAGGGGTCGACCGCCGTCGCGAGGAACGAGCGAAAGCCGGTCGGGGGAGAGGGCCCGCGGCGCCCGAAATCACGCTGCGTCCGCCGGGGTGCCCCTCCCCCGGCCCCTCCCCGCTCGTTCCTCACGGAGAGGGGAGAATTCGATCCCGCTTCGGACGCCGTTTCGCGCCACCCCTCCCCCGCAGTTTGGGGGAGGGGTCCACCGCCGTCGCGAGGAACGAGCGAAAGGCCGGTCGGGGAGAGGGCCCGCGACGACCGTTTTCAGTCCGCGCCGACGGCCTCGGCCAGCGGCTCGCGCACGGACGCGGCGCCGCGCGCAAGCACGGGCGACTCCAGGTCCGCCTCGCGCAGCCAGTCCACCAGCTTCTCCAGGCCCGCCTTCCACGACGTGCGCGGCTTCCAGTCCAGCACGCGCTGGATCTTCGCCGTGTCGCTGACGTAGATGCGCTGGTCGCCCGGGCGCCAGTCGGCGGTGTGGACGGGGACGGAGCGGCCGGTCACGTCCCGCAGCCGGTCGATCACGCCGCGCACCGTCACCGCGTTGGGCGCGCCGCCGCCCACGTTGAACACCTGGCCCGCCACCGTGTCGATGCGGTCCATGGCCCGGCGCATGGCGTCCACCAGGTCGTCGATCCACAGGATGTCGCGCACCTGGAAGCCGTCGCCGTAGATGGTGATGGGCTCCCGCCCGTACAGCGCCCGCCCGAAGTGCGCCACCCACCCCTGGTCTTCGGTGCCGAACTGGCGGGTGCCGTAGATGCAGCTCATCCGGAACACCACGGTGGGCAGGCCGTAGATGCGGGCGTAGTCGTGGACGTACTGGTCCGCCGCGCCCTTGCTGCACCCGTACGGCGAGTGGAAGTCCAGCCGCGCCTCCTCGCTGACCCCCGGCCGCCCGTCGGTGTAGCGGTACGCCTCGTCGGCCAGATCCACCGCCACGTCCTCCATCCCCCCGTACACCTTGTTGGTGCTGGTAAAGAGGACGGGGGGCGGGGTCTTCATGCCGCGCGCGGCCTCGAGCACGTTGAAGGTGCCGATGACGTTGGTCTGCAGGTCGGTGCGCGGGTCGTCGAGCGACGTGGTCACCGCCACCTGCGCGGCCAGGTGAAAGACCTGCTTGCTCTGGCGCACCAGCGGGGTGATGCGCGCGGTGTCGCACACGTCCACCTGCTCCACGCGCACGCGGTCGCCGTGGTTGGCCTGGAGCCACGCCGCGTTCCGGCGCACGCCGTCGCGAGAGAAGTTGTCGGCCACGATCACCCGCTCGCCCTCGCGCAGCAGCGCGTCGGCCAGGTTGCTGCCGACGAACCCGGCGCCGCCGGTGATCAGGATGTGGTCGCCCTTGCCCGTCATCGTCCCCCTCCTCACAGCGTGAGTCCGCGCGCGGCCAGCTCGGCCGCGTGGGTTTCCACATGGTCTTCCGGGCGCTCCTGCTCCTGCAGCCACGCCACCAGCTCCTGCATCCCCTCCTCGAACGTCACCCGCGGCTCGTAGCCCAGCACCTCGCGGGCGAGCGAGATGTCGGCGAAGCAGTGGCGGATGTCGCCCACGCGGTAGCGGTCCACCACCTGCGCCTCGAGGTCGGTCCCCAGCACGCCCGCCAGCGTCTGCGCCACCTCGCGCACGGTGACCGCGCGGCCGGAGCCCACGTTGAAGGCCTTGCCCACGGCCGCCTCTTCCTCCGCCGAAAGAAGGAGCGCCTGCACGATGTCGTGCACCGAGACGAAGTCGCGCTTCTGCTCGCCGTCCTCGAAGACCAGCGGCGGCTGCCCGTTCAGCAGGCGCGCGCTGAAGATGGCCGCCACGCCGGTGTACGGATTCGACAGTGCCTGGCGCGGGCCGTAGATGTTGAAGAAGCGCAGGGCGACGCTGGGAATGCCGTACGCGGCCCCCATCATCAGCACCATCTTTTCCTGGTCGGCCTTGGTGAGCGCGTAGATGGAGGTGGGGTCCAGCGGCTTCCCCTCGTCGGTGGCGGCGGGGGTGAGCACGGTGCCGTCCACGTCGCGCGGCTCCCACTGGTGGTCGCGCAGCTGGTCGGGGGTGCGAAGCGTGCTCAGGGGCTCGCGCCCGTCGGGCCGCACGTAGCGCCCCTCGCCGTAGATGGACATGGACGAGGCGACGACCAGCTTCTGGACGTCGCCGCGGTCGTCCACCAGCGACTGCAGCAGGTGCGCGGTGCCCATCGTGTTGACGGCGGTGTAGTCGGCCACCTGGTACATGCTCTGGCCCACGCCCACGGCGGCGGCCAGGTGGTACACGATGTCGATCTCCCGCAGGCTGCCGCGTACGTCGTCTGCGCTGCGCATGTCGCCCTGGATGAACTCGGCGTCCGCGGGGACCCACGCGGGCCTGCGCCGGCCGGGGCCGTGCACCTGCGGATCGAGGTTGTCCAGGATGCGCACCCGGTCTCCCCGCGCCAGCAGCGCGTCCACCAGGTGGCTGCCCACGAACCCCGCTCCTCCCGTCACCAGCACTCTCCGACCCGCCACTCCGCACCTCCGCCAAAAGCGGTGAATCCCTCTGCCGGCGCCGCGCCGTTCGGCGGCCGCCGCTCCCCCTCACCCACGCTTGTCCCACACCCCGCGGGTGAACGAAGCGCCCACCCGCATGCAACGTCCATTCCGTACGTAACACCAGAGCGCGAAACACTCTCCCTGTTACGTATCGTCCCCAACTACGCCTGTCGGCCCGCACGCAAGCGAGCGCGGGGGACCGGCCACCGATCCCCCGCACCGCGGGATTCTTTTTTTATCCGGTGACGCTCCGCCCGCACCCGCGACGGGTGCAGAGCGCCTCGCCGGCGACTCCGGGCGGCGTACAGCCGCGCGTTCCCGCCATCGTCACGCCTCCACCAGCCCCAGGCGGCCGGCGTACCCGCTTTCCCACCGCTCCATGCGCCCGTTCACCTCGTCCGCGGGAACGCCGGAAACCAGCCGCTGCGCAAGGCGAACGCCCAGGCGCCGCTCCTGCGTGCGCAGGTATTCGGCGTCGCGGCCGGCGTCCAGGTGCTCGGCGGCTTCCATTTCCAGGGCAAACGCAAGCCGGTCCAGGTCGGTGAAGATGCGACCGCGCAGGTCCATGTCCTGGGGGGCTTCGGCGGGGCTGGGCTGGCTCAGCATGAGGCTCGTGGGGCGGCGCCGCGTCCGGACTGCTTTTTTTCGGAAAACCCGCACCTCGGCGGGGTTTCGCGAAACGTATGTAGATGAAGAAGCAAGCGCCGTGCCGTAAACGTTTGCGGCAATGCGGGCCGGAGCGGTGCCGTACACCCGCGGCCCGCTCTTGGAGGGGCCGCGAAAGCTACGCAAGTTTCGTGTACCTGATTGCACGAAGTGCACGGCCATGCGAGCAGCTGTTACGGAAACGAAAACCACAGCACCAATCCCGCCACGGCGCACCCATCAGCGGCCAAATTCACGGCGCACGCGGCGAGGAGCATCATCCTAGTAGATGAAGATGATGAACGCCAGTTTTCAGTCGTCAGGATTTACAGGGGCAAGAACGGCAGGGCCTGACAGGGAATAGGGAACAGGGAATAGGGAATAGCCGGCAACGGCGGGTCGGGTGCGGCTACGGCTGACCCAGGTTCCCTGAGCAAGGTCTGCGGAGCAGGTGGAACTCACACAGAGTCAACAGAGTTGCGGACGAACGACTCTGCTGACTCTGTGTGAGGCCAATCCCTTTCAGAGGGTGTTACCAGACCTGCCAGCGTGATTGACTTCCTGAGGGAGGCGCCGCCCCGCGACTCGCTTGTACACTGCACCTTCGCGCCGACCGAAGGACCTCGCCAGCAGAACGACGGGGCGGGTCCCGTGCCCTGATCTGGCCCCTGCGCCACCGAGACGAGGTCCTTCGGTCGCGCGCAACCTGTAGTGTGACTTCTGGGTGGACGTGATGCGCTCCCTCAGGAAGTCACCCCTTCGTATGGATGTGAGGCGTAGCAACACCTCTCAGGATTTTACGCCGGCACGGGCTCGCCGGTCTCCACGGGGCGGCCGGCCTGGCTCCAGCCGGCGTAGTCGCCGGCCAGGTGGCGCACGTCCGTAAAGCCGCGCGAGGCCAGCAGCGAGGCGGCCACGCTGGCCCGCCCGCCCGCCTGGCAGTGCACCACCAGCGGGCGGTCGCGCGGCAGCTCGTCCAGCCGCTCGGCCAGGCGCCCCAGCGGCAGGTTGGCGGCGCCGCCCAGGTGGCCCGCGGCGTACTCGGACGAGTTGCGCACGTCCACCAGCTCGGCGCCGCCGGCCAGCACGGCCTCCAGCTCGTCGGGCTGCACGTCGGGCACCTGCCCCGCATCCCCCGACGCCAGTGCCGCGTCGATGGCGGAGGCGGCAAACCAGCCGGCGGCGCGGTCCAGCCCGATCATCGCCAGGTCGCGCGCGACGGCGGCCATCCGCGCGTCGTCCGCGCCCGCCGGGGCGAGCAGGTAGAAGTCGCGGTCGTACGGCAGCACCGAGCCGGCCCAGGTGGTGAAGCTCTTGCCCAGCGGCACGCTGAGCGTTCCCGGCACGTGGCGGCGGGCGAACTCGGGCGCGGGGCGCGCGTCCACCACGGGGGCGCCGGCGCGCAGCACGTCCGCCAGCTCGGCGTCCGCGCGGCGCGGGGGGCGCGGCAGGGCGCCCATCACCCGCGGGCCCTCGCGGTTCATCCGCTTCATCTGGGCAAAGTACATGGGCGGCTCGGGCTGGCCCGCCAGCACGTCGGCCACGAACGCCTCCTCGTCCGTCTCCGCCAGGCCGCGGTTGAACAGCGCCTCGTATCCCAGCGTCGTAGAGGGCACCGCACCCAGCGACTTGCCGCAGGCGCTGCCGGCGCCGTGGCCGGGCCACAGCTGCACCCAGTCGGGGAGCGCCGCCTTGAAGCGGCGCAGGGAGGCGAACAGCTGGCGAGCGCCCTTCTCCATGGTCCCCTGCTGCTGTACGGCGCGCTCCAGCAGGTCCGGCCGCCCCACGGCGCCCACGAACACGAAGTCGCCGGTGAACACGCCCATGGGCCGGTCGGCCGCGGCGGTGTCGGTGACGACGAAGCAAAGGTGCTCGGGGGTGTGCCCGGGCGTGTGCATTACCTCGATGCGCACGTTGCCCACGCGAAACACGTCGCCATCGCGCAGCAGCGTGACGCCGTCTTCCGCGGCGTACGCGTACCGCCACTCCGCGCCGCCCTCGGCGGAAAGCAGCAGCTGCGCGCCGGTGGCGGCCGCCAGCTCGCGCGCGCCCGAGACGAAGTCGGCGTGAATGTGCGTTTCGGTGACGTGGGTAACGCGCAGCCCCTCGCGCTTCGCCGTCTCCGCGTACTGCGCCACGTCGCGGCTGGGGTCGATCACCAGCGCCTCGCCGGTGGCGGCGCAGCCCAGCAGGTAGCTGGCCTGGGCCAGCTGGTCGTCGTAGAAGCGCTGCAGGAACATCGATTCGCCTCGATCGCGAGAAAGGACGCGCGGAAACCGCGGCGCGCACGGCGCATACGGTATCGCACGAAGCGCGCGCGGGCAATCGGCTCCGCATGCGCCTTTCCGTCCCGCCGCGCCGATCGGCGGCGGGACGGGCGCGCGTTACGGGGCCGGGACCCTGCCCTGGTTGCGCAGCAGCCGCACGGTGTCGGTGCCGGTCACCAGCAGGTCGGGCCAGCCGTCCCCGTCCACGTCCGCCACGGCGACGACGCCGGCGGGATCGTCCAGCGCCACCGCCACGGGCGCCGCGAAGGTGCCGTCGCCGCGGCCGGGGAGCAGGGTCAGGCGCGCCGCTTCGGGATGGGTGAGCACGGCGTCCACGCGGCCGTCGCGGTCCAGGTCGGCCAGGTGCAGGTCGCGCGGCTCGGGGACGGGCACCTCGTAAACCGCGGTGTTCGCCGCGCCCCGGCGGACGGTCACGGCGTTGCGGCCGGTGCTCCGGCTGCCGGCGGAGTGCGCCGTCACCAGGTCGGCGCGCCCGTCGCCGTCCAGGTCGCCGCACGCCACGTCGAAGGCGCCGTCGTGCGCGCCGGCGGGGCCCAGCGGCGACAGGGCGCGGGGCGGCTGAAAGGTGGCGTCACCGCGGCCGGCGTACACCAGCACGGGCGCGGCCTCGTCGCCGGTGACGATGGCCACGTCCATCCGCCCGTCGCCGTCCAGGTCGCCCGTGCATACGCCGCCGGAAGCGAACGAGCCCGAGCGGTGCTCCCACGCGCGCTGCAGCCCGCCGGCCCCGCCGCGGAACGCGGTGAGCGTGACGGGCTGGCCGCTGCCGTCGTGCACCGCGGCCGCGTCCGCGCGCCCGTCGCCGTCCCAGTCGCCCGTAAACACGTTGCGGCCGTGGTTCACCAGCCCGTGCGGCACGGCGGCGCCCAGCCCGCCGGGCGCGGACGGCCACAGCCGCATCCCGTTGTCGAAGTGGCCCACGGCCAGCACGTCCGCCCGCCCGTCGCCGGTCACGTCGGCCACGGCGGCGCGGATGGGGTCGGCCAGCCCCTGCAGCACCTGCGCGGGGCCAAAGCCGGCCCCGGCGCCCGGCAGCAGGCGCAGCGTGGGTGACGGGGTGCGCGCCACCACCAGCACGTCCAGCGCGCCGTCACCCGTCAGCTCGCCCGTGGCGATGGAGGTGATTCCCGCGCCGCCGGCGGCGAACGAGGCGGCGGGCGCGAACCCGCCCCACACCTGTGCGGGGGTGCCGGCGGGTCCGTCGCCGGCGCAGGCGGCGGAGAGCGCGGAGCAGACGATCAGCAGGCCCGGACGGCGGGCGAAAACTCGGACAGGCACGATGTGCGAACGTCGGAACGTGGAATGGGCCCTCTTCAGATGCTCCCGCGGGAGCGGCAGATAGCTAACCGCTACGCAGGCTGGGCTGCATGGGTCGATTGACCCCGTTACCGGGGAAAGGCTGGATTCTCCACGGCCAACGACGACATCCGTGATCCCCAACGCGGAAGAACACCCGGCTCCGAAAAGCCTGCCGCTCGCCTGGAGCGCAGTGGTGGCCAATGGTTCCCGAGATCGCGCATCAGGTGGCGCGGACGGCTTGTCCCGATGCCCTGCGGGGAGCATGCGCGGATCCGCATCTCCCCCGAGTCACTTCTATAGAATGTCCCGGTAGAAGGAGCACATCCTGTCTACCAGGCCGGCGGGGGTGGCGAGATGTACGTGGTCAGGTGCGTAGACACGCATGGGAATCAACATTGGCGACGTGAACGCACGAGTCAGCCCTCCTCGCTTCGTGAGCGCGAATAGACGCGGCGGATCTTACGGTCACCAGCCGGAACCTCCTCGATGAACCGCAGCCCCAGCCGGGCCAGCACCGCACGGCCACCATCGTTGCCGGGGTGAGTCAGTGCAAGTACGCGGGGGTACCCCAGTTCCCCAAGCGCCAGGTCGATCATCGCCCGGCTTATCTCTGTGGCATATCCCTCCCGCTGATACGGTGTTGCCAGGACGACGCCGAACTCCACGTCATCTTCGTACCCGGCTGCATTGCACGGAATCAGCCCGGCAAAGCCGATCACGCGACCGTCACTTCGCAAGGAAAGGGTGCCGATGCCGATCGGCTCCTCCCCATCCCCTGCGAAATCATCGTGGATGAACTGCTGGCACGCCTCCGGTGAAGCGAGCGCACCTCCGGCGAAGACGCGCTCCATCACCATCGCATCCATCAGGATCCGGTGGAGCTCCAAATCGTCCGTCTGCTCGCGGGGGCGAAGCACGAGCCGTTCCGTGTAGATCCTTCTCATGATCTCTCCTGGCGTGAGAAAGCAAGTGTGTCGCGCGTGTATCCTCAATACGATGACGGGGAGGAAAAAAGGCAGTCGTTGTTCCTTGTTCCTTCGCGGCAGGACCGGCGTGGCGAGAGCACGCTTCGAATACCGCGGGCTAGATCTGCGTGACGAGGCCGGCGCCCAGGAATCCACGCACACGCCAGCATCCAGCCGGCTGAGCCCGTAGCTCCGCAGCTGGATGCGGCTGACCACGTGGACGCCCACCGCGTCGATGCCGGCGGAAAGCCGGCGGCGGCCCAGGAACGTGAACGCCGTCGCGACCCCGAGCGCCGCCCCGGAGATCATCAGCAGCACGAAAAGCAGGTACAGCAGCATCCCGAATTCGATTCGCGCACGTGAGGTTCTCTCTCGGCAGGTACGCGTGATCCGGACATCTCCGCATACGTAAACGCCCGCCGTATCCATCCGCAACCGAGACGGTTGGAGAATCCCCGCTCCGAGGCTATATCTCTGTCGCCAAACGGCGCCGCGGCACCTCCGCCCGCTCTGCTCTTCCGCACCGCATGTCCGACCTCCAGGACCGGCTCTCCGGACTTTCACCCGTCAAGCGCGCGCTGCTGCAGCGGCTGCGCATGGCCGGCGCGCGCGCGCCGGAGGCGGTCCCGCGCCGGACGGAAAGCGCCGCGCCACTGTCGTGGGAGCAGCGGCGGCTGTGGTTCATGCACCGGCTGGCCCCGGAAGGCGCGGCGTACACCATCCCCGTGGCGCTGCGGCTGACGGGCGCCCTGGACGCGGCGGCGCTGCGGGCGGCGATGGCGCGGCTCGTCGAGCGGCACCAGGCGCTGCGGCTGGCGTTCCGCGAGGTGGATGGCGAGCCGGTGCAGGAGCCCGGCGCGGCGGATCGGATCGGCTTCGAACTCGTGGACGTGCGGGCGGAGGAGGTGGATGCGCGGCTGGCGGAGTTCTTTGGGCGCGGCTTCGACCTGACGCGCGAGCCGCCCTTTCGCGCGGCGCTGATGCGCATGGGCGGCGGCGAGCACGTGCTGGCGTTGGCGCTGCACCACGCCGCCTCGGACGGGGCGTCCACGCCGGTGCTGCTGCGCGAGCTGTCCGCGCTCTACACGGCGCGGGTGGAGGGGCGGGACGCGGACCTTCCCGATCCGCCGCTGCAGCTGCCGGACTACGCGGCGTGGCAGCGCGGGCGCGGGATCGACGCGGCGTCGGTGGAGTGGTGGCGCCGGACGCTGGCCGGCGCGCCGCACGTGCTGGAGGTGCCGCCGGACCATCCGCGCCCGGCGGCGCAGGCGTTCGGGGGAAGCCGAGCGGCGTTCGCGCTGGCGGCGGATGCGTCCGCACGGGTGCGCGCGCTGGCGGCGGGCGAGCAGGCCAGCGTGTTCAGCGTGCTGCTGGCCGCGCTCGCCGTCGTCCTGCACCGCGCCACGGGGGAGGAGGACCTGCTGATCGGCACGGCGGTGGCGAACCGCGGGGTGCCGGGCGCGGAGGCGGCGGTCGGCTTCTTTGCCGGCACGGTGCCGCTGCGGATGCACGTCGACGGTGAAACGACGGTGCGCGAGATGGTGGCGCGGGCGCGGCGGGCGGCGGCGGAGGCGCAGGATCACGCGGGCGTCCCCTTCGACCGCATCGTGGAAGCGGCGGAGGTGCACCGCGACCCCGCCCGCCCGCCGCTGGTGCAGGTGATGATCTCGCTGGATCCCGCGGAGGAGGACGCGCTGGCCATCCCCGGCCTCCATGCCACACGGCTGCCGGTGGATACGGCCGCGTCGCCGTTCGACCTGACCTTCAGCCTGGTCGACGGGCGCGGCGGCATTCGCGGCGAGATCCTGTATCGCACGGACCTGTACGAGCCCGCGACCGTCGCCCGGCTGGCGGACCGGCTCACCGCCGCGTTGCGGGCGTTCGCGGACGATCCGCGGGCGCGCATCATCGACCTTCCCCTGGTCCCGCCCGACGAGCGGCGGACGCTGGCGGCGTGGGCGCGCGGCGCGGAGGCGCGGGCGGACGGGTGCGTCCACCGCCTGTTCGAGGCGCAGGCGCGCGAGACGCCGGACGCGCTGGCCGTCGCCTGGGCGGACCAGGAGGTCTCGTACGCGGAGCTGAACCGGCGCGCCAACCGCATCGCCCACCACCTGGTCGCGCAGGGGATCAGCGCGGAGGGGCGGGTGGGCGTGCTGATGGGGCGCACGCCGGGGCTGGTGGCCGCGCTCCTGGGCGTGTGGAAGGCGGGGGCGGCGTACGTGCCGCTGGACCCGCGCAACCCGCCCGCGCGGCTGGCCGCGATGGTGCGCGCATCCGGCGCCACCGCCGTGCTCGTCGACCGCGCCCACGGGGGACGATTGGCGGACGCCGGGGTGCGGGAGATCGCGATCGAATCCATCCCCGCCGCGCCGGGGACCGCGCACGATCCGGCCGCAGCGGTGCATCCGCACAACCTGGCGTACGTCCTCTTTACCTCCGGCTCCACGGGCGTGCCCAAAGGGGTGGAGGTGGCCCACGGCAGCGTCCACGCGCTGCTGCACGAGGCGCGCGCCCTGCTGGGGCCCGCGGAGCGCGCGGCGATGCTCGGCAGCTGCACCGTCGGCTTCGATCCCTCGGTGCTGGAGATCTTTGGCCCGCTGAGCTGGGGCGGCGCGGTGACGCTGGTGGACGATCCGCTCTCCGATCCGCCGCCCGCGCGTCCGGTGCGCACCGCGTTCCTGGTGCCGAGCGTGGCGGCGGAGCGGCTGGCGGCGGACACGCTGCCGCCCGGCCTCCGCACGCTCATCCTGGGCGGCGAGGCGCTCTCCCCCGCCCTGGCGCGCGCGCTCCACGCGTGGACACCGGCGCTGCGCATCATCAACATCTACGGCCCCACCGAAGCCACGATCTACGCCACGTTCGATGAGGTGCGGCGCGGGGCGGAGCGGGTCGGGATCGGCAAGGCGGTGGCGGGCGGGCGCGCGTACGTGCTGGACGGGCGGATGCGGCCGTGCGGCATCGGCGAGCCGGGCGAGCTGTGGCTGGCGGGATCGGTGCTGGCGCGCGGCTACGCGGGGCGGCCAGGGCTCACCGCGGACCGCTTTCGCCCCGATCCCCTGGGCCCGGCGGGGTTGCGGATGTACCGCACCGGCGACCGCGCGCGCGTCACCGCCGACGGCACGCTGGAGTACCGCGGCCGCGCCGACGCGCAGCTCAAGGTACGCGGCGTCCGCATCGAACCCGGCGAGGTGGAGGCCGTGCTCCGCGCGCATCCGCAGGTCCGCGACGCCGCCGTCGGCGCGCACGGAAGCGGGGAGCGCGCGTCGCTGGCCGCCTGGCTGGTGGCGGAGGATGCGGATCATCCCCCCGCATCCATCGAGCTGCGCGCCTGGCTCCGCGAGCGGCTGCCGGAGGCGATGGTGCCGGCCGCGTTCGTCGTGATGGATGCGCTGCCGCGGACGGCCAGCGGCAAGCTGGACCGCCGCGCCCTTCCCGCGCCGCGTCCCGCCGATCCGGACGATGCGAGCGCGCACGTGGAGCCGCGGACGGAGCTGGAGGAGACGATCGCCGCCGCGTGGCGCGAGGTGCTGGGGGTGCCGCGCGTGGGCGTGCACGACGACTTCTTCGGGCTGGGCGGCAACTCGCTGGTGGCGCTGCGGCTGCTGGCGCGCATCCGCCAGGCGACCGGCGCGGAGGTGCCGGTCGCGGCGCTGCTGCAGGGCCCCACGGTGGAGCGGATGGCGCGCACCGTGGCGGATCGGCGCTCCGGCGTGCGCCTTCCGGTCGTGGCGCTGCAGCCGGAGGGGACGGCGCGCCCGCTGTTCCTCGTCCACGCGGGCGGGGGCCACGTGGCCTGCTATGCGCCGCTGGCCGCGCTGATGGCGCCCGACCAGCCGCTGTACGCGTTCCAGGCGCAGGGGCTGGACGACGGACTGCCGCCGCTGCAGGGAACGGAGGCCATGGCCGCGCACTACCTGCGGGGGCTGCGGCGCGCGCAGCCGCGGGGCCCGTACCGGCTGGGCGGATGGTCGTACGGCGGGATCGCCGCGTTCGAGATGGCGCGGCAGCTCCTTGCCGCGGGAGAAGAGGTGGAGCTGCTGGTGCTGCTGGACACCGGCCGCCCCGAGTCGCGCGGCGACGGGCGGATGGCGCTGGACCACGCCGCCGTGCTGCGCCGCATCCTGACCGACCTCTACGGCTGGGGCCCCACGGGGTCGGTGACGATCGAGGCGCTGCGCCCGCTGACGCCGGAGCAGCAGCTGCAGCTGACGGCGCGCAGGCTGGGGCCGCGGCTGCTGCCTGAGGAGCGGATCGCGGAGGTGGCGGCGCTCACGCGGGTGCGGATGGCCAACCACAACGCGCTGGTGGACTACGTGCCCCAGCCGTACGCCGGGCGCATGACCTACCTGCAGACGCGCGGCTCGGCCGGCCTGGGCAACGCGCAGGAGACGCTGCGGTTCTGGGGGCGGCTGGCGGAGGGGGGATTTGGCGTGCACGAGGTGGCGGGGAACCACGGGACGATGCTGCAGCCGCCGCACGTGCAGTCGGTGGCGGAGGCGCTGCGGCGGGTGCTGGAGGTGAGCGGGTGAAGGGGTGAAGGGGTGAAGGGGTGAAGGGGTGAAGGGGTGAAGGGGTGAAGGGGGTGAGGGGGGTGAGGGTCGGGATTGCGTGCCGCGCCCGCGCCGGAACGCGCCGCCCCGCCCCCCCCCGCCGCGGGCTAAAGCCCGCGGCTGGAAAGGCCATAAGCCCCGCCCTGGGCTCGCGGAGCTCGCCCGGCGGGGCTTCACCTGCTCGCGTCGGCGGGGCCCACACTCCGCCGATCGGGTGGCGCGTTCGAAATGGAAGCCCGGTTCGGCGAGTGCAACGAGCCGA
>NZ_DASWNM010000153.1:0-65860 GCF_036399255.1 Longimicrobium sp. | reverse complement strand
TTACCTGCCGGGCGGGTAGGACGCGTTCCAGTTCTTCGAGGCTGACTCGATTTGCCGCCATGGTTCCTCCTGCTGAGGGTCCCATCGTTCATGCGTCAGCCTCTAATGTTCACTCTGTTTACCACTTTCGACAACTGTGGGTTTCAACCCGTGGTGGGGCGGTGGCGGGACGTGGCGGGGCGGTGGCGTGATGGCGGCGCGACGATCGCCGGCGTCGTCCACATCGCGGAATTCGCCGGAACGCGCAGATCCGACATGACGAAAACGCGGAGGACGCGGAGAGAATCCTCTCCGCGTCCTCCGCGTCTCTGCGTGAGATCCTTCTTTTGGAGGTCAGACCTCCATGATCTCCGCTTCCTTGTGCTTCATCAGCTCTTCGATCTTGGCGATGTACTGATCGGTGAGCTTCTGCACCTCCCCCTGCTCGCGGCGGATGTCGTCCTCGGAAAGCCCCTCGTCCTTCTGGCGGCTCTTTACCTCGTCGTTGGCGTCGCGGCGCACGTTGCGCACCGCCACCCGCGCCTCTTCGGTAAGCTTGTGCAGCATCTTCACGAATTCCTTCCGGCGCTCTTCCGTCAGCGCCGGAATGGGAATGCGGATCATGTTGCCGTCGTTGGAGGGGTTCAGCCCCAGGTCCGACTCGCGCAGGGCCTTTTCGATGGCCTTGAGCATCGTCTTGTCCCACGGCTGCACCGTCAGCATGCGCGGCTCGGGGGCCGACACCGTGCCCACCTGGTTCAGCGGCATGGGGCTGCCGTACGCCTCTACCCGCACGCTGTCCAGCAGCGCCGGGCTGGCCTTGCCGGTACGCACGGAGGCGAACTCGCGGCGCAGCGCCTCGATGGCGCCGTCCATCCGCTGACGGGCTTTCTGCAGGGTGGCCATGGCGGTCCAGTACGCTCGTTGGAAAGAAGAAGATAAGGAAACGTCAGCCGGCCGTGCCGCGGCGGTCCGCCCCGCGGGGCTGCTGCACCGACGCGGCCCGGCTCTGCACCAGCGTGCCGATGCGGTCGCCCACCACCGCGCTGGCCACCGCCCCCGGCGTGTCCAGGTTCAGCACCATGATGGGGATGCCGTTGTCCTTGCACAGCGACAGCGCCGCCGCGTCCATCACCCCCAGCTCGCGCGACAGCGCCTCCAGGTACGTGATCTCGGGGATGAACTGCGCGTTGGGGTCCTTCTTGGGGTCGGCCGTGTAGACGCCGTCGACCTTGGTGGCCTTGATGATGACGTCGGCCTCCATCTCGATGCCGCGCAGCACCGCCGCCGTGTCGGTGGAAAAGTACGGGTTCCCCGTGCCGCCCGCAAAGATCACGATGCGGCCCTTTTCCAGGTGGCGAATGGCGCGCCGGCGGATGTACGGCTCGGCCAGCTGCTCCATGCGGATGGCCGTGAGCACCCGCGTCTCCAGCCCGCCGCGCTCCATGGCGTTCTGCAGGGCCAGGGCGTTGATCACCGTGGCCAGCATCCCCATGTAGTCGGCGCTCACGCGGTCCATCCCCTGCGCGCTGGCCGTGGTGCCGCGGACGATGTTGCCGCCCCCGATCACCAGCCCCAGCGCCACGCCCATCTGGTGCACGCGGCGAATTTCGTCCGTAAGCCGCTGCAGCACCGGCGGGCTGATGCCGAAGCCCTCCTCGCCCGCCAGCGCCTCGCCGCTGATCTTGAGCAGAACGCGGGCGTACTTGAGCGCCGGGGCCCCTTCCGCCGCGGGGGGCGAAAGGGGCGCGGGGGCGCCGTCCGGAAGGGGCGCGGCCTCCACCTTATTCGCCCAGCGCGAAGCGGGTGAACCGGCGCACGTCGATCTTTTCGCCCGTCTTGGCCGACACTTCCGTGATCAGCTGCCCCACCGTCTGGTCGGGGTTCTTGACGAACGGCTGTTCCAGCAGCGCCTGGTCGGCGTAGAACTTCTCGATCTTGCCGTCCACGATCTTGTCCCAGATCTGCTCGGGCTTGCCGCTCTCGCGCATCTGCTCGCGGTACACGGCGCGCTCGCGCTCCACCATCTCGGCCGGAAAGTCCTCGCGGCGGATGGCCACCGGGTTGGCGGCCGCCACGTGCATGGCGATCTCGCGCACCAGCGACTGGAAGGCGTCGTTGCGGGCCACGAAGTCGGTCTCGCAGTTCACCTCGACCAGCACGCCGATCTTGCCGCCCATGTGGATGTAGCTGCCGATGGCGCCCTCGCGGGCCTCGCGCTCGGCCCGCTTGGCGGCCTTGGCGGCGCCGCGCGCGCGCAGCAGGTCGATGGCGGCCTCCATGTCGCCGCCCGCCTCGGTGAGCGCGCTCTTGCACTCCATCATCCCCGCCCCGGTGCGCTCACGGAGCTCCTTCACGGCCTGTGCGCTGATTGCGATCGTCATTGCGTCCGTCTTTCCGGATCTATGGTTCAAGGGTCGCGCGGCGGTCGCGCGCGTGGCCGCGGCGCGGGAACCTGTGGCGCCGCCGCCCCGCGCGCAACCCCGCCCGCGCGTGGGGCGCCCGTCCGCACCCGCGGCGGGCATCGAAAAAAGGGGCCCCGGCACTGCGCGCCGGGGCCCCCGCAAACCGTCCGCCGAGCGCGCGGGGAGAGGGTTACTCCTCGCTCCCGCCCTCGTCGGAGCCACCGGCGCCGGCCTCGGAACGCGGCCGGCGCTTGCGGCGCGGGCGGCGCTTCTTGTCGCCGCTCTCGCGGTCGCGGTCGGCGGGCTGGCGCTCGCCGGTCTCGCTGCTGTACGTGGTCACCTCGGCCTCTTCGGACCGGCGGCGGTCCTCGGCCGGCATGGCGGCGCGGGCCTCCACGATGGCGTCGGCGATGGCGTTGCTGATCACCTCGACCGAGCGGATGGCGTCGTCGTTGCCCGCGATGGGCACGGTGAGCACGTCCGGGTCGGCGTTGGTGTCGGCGATGGCGATGACCGGGATCCCCAGCTTGTTGGCCTCGGAGATGGCGATCTTCTCGCGCTTGCTGTCGATGACGAACATGGCGCCCGGCGTGCGGGCCATGTCCTTGACGCCGGCCAGGTACTTGTCCAGGCGCTCGCGCTCACGGTCGAGCATCAGGCGCTCCTTCTTGGTGTAGTACTCGAAGGCGCCCTCGTCCATCCCCCGCTCCAGCTCGCGCAGGCGGCGGATCTGCTTCTTCATGGTGGTGAAGTTGGTGAGCATGCCGCCCAGCCAGCGCTCGGTCACGTAGAACGACCCGCTGCGCTCGGCCGCGCTCTCCACCACCGCCTTGAGCTGCTTCTTGGTGCAGACGAACAGGATGCGCTCGCCGCGGCTGATCACGGTGCGGGTCAGCTCCTGCGCCAGCTCGATCTGCCGCTGCGTCTTCTTGAGATCGATGATGTAGATGCCGTTGCGCTCCGCGAAGATGAACTTGCGCATCTTCGGGTTCCAGCGGCTGGTCTGGTGCCCGAAGTGGACACCGGCCTCGAGAAGGTCCTGGATCTGGGGTACGGCCATCGTGTGTTGGTCCTGACTGGAATGCGGTTTTCCCTGCGGCCCCGTTCGGGGCCCGGGCTTCCACCGCCGTCATCCGCCCGTCCGACCGCGCCGTTCAGAGCGCGGCACCCGGACGTGGGCGTCGGGCGGTGTGCTTGATGATACCGGAATTCGAACAGCAGGGGACAGGTGACAGGTTACAGCCTGCTGTAACCTGTTCCCTGTAACCTGTCCCCTTGCCGTTCGCGCTTCCGATTAGCGCTTGCTGAACTGGAACCGCTTGCGGGCGCCCGGACGGCCCGGCTTCTTGCGCTCGACCTCGCGCGGGTCGCGGGTCAGCAGACCCTCGGCGCGCAGGCGCACGCGGAACTCCTCGTTCACCTTGAGCAGCGCGCGGGCCACGGCAAGGCGAATGGCGTCGGCCTGGCCGCGAACGCCGCCGCCGCGCACGTTCACCTTCACGTCGTACTGGCCCTCGGTCTCCGTGGCCACCAGCGGGCGGTTGGCCGACTGGCGCAGCACGTGGCGGGGCAGGTGCTGCTCGAGCGTGCGGCCGTTCACGGTCCACGTCCCGTTGCCGGGACGAAGGTACACGCGCGCAACCGACGTCTTGCGGCGCCCGATGGCGTGGAACTGTTCGGTGGTCGCCATGATGATCAGAAGGTAAGAGGCGCGGGATTCTGGGCCTGGTGCGGATGCTCCGCTCCGGCGTACACCTTCAGCTTCTTGCGCATCTGGCGTCCCAGGGCGTTCTTGGGCAGCATGCCCTTTACCGCAAGCTCCAGCACCCGCTCGGGGTGCTTGGCCAGCATTTCACGGAAGGGGATGAACTTTTCCCCGCCCATGTAGCCGGTGTGCTTGAAGTAGGTCTTCTGGTCGGCCTTGTTGCCGCTCAGACGGACCTTGTCCGCGTTGATGACCACGACGTAGTCGCCGGTGTCCAGGTGCGGGGTGTACGTCGGCTTGTGCTTGCCGCGCAGCACGCGCGCGATTTCGGTCGCCACGCGGCCGAGGATCTTGCCCCCGGCGTCGACGACGAACCAGCGGTGCTCGATCTCACCCGCCTTAACGGAATACGTCTTCATCGTACTTTTCTCGCGCCCGAAGCGCGGGCCTGTGCCGGCCTGTTGCCGGCGGGTTCTGGAGTTCCGGACGAAAATTCCGCCTCCGGCACCGTGCCCGGGGCGGATCGGCGTGGTCGGGACAGACCGGTAGAATACACAAAGAGCGCCCCGGTGTCAACCGGCCGGGGGCCTGGAGGATGGGCCTGGGGTCGGGGGGTGCGAGGGTGGCGGGGACCGGAGCGCGCGCGCCCTGGCCCGGGCGGGGTGCCCCTCCGCTCGCTTAGGCTCGCACCTCCCCCAAAACTGCTGGGGGAGGTTGGTGGCAGATGGATTGAAGCTCGTCGGCTTGCATCGCACTGGCGCCGGACAGGGGAGAAACCGTGCGCGCGCCGACTCGCCCCACCCCAATCTGTCATTCCGAAGGAGGCGCCACGCGGAACCGTCCCGAACCCGATACTCCGGCGCCGACTGAGGAATCTACCGTCCGGTTGCTCGTGGCCCGTCGCGGCGCCCCGGACCGGCCCTGTCCGGCGGGTTCGTCGCCGCGGCGATGGTGCGGGCTCCCGCGTCCGGGTTCCAGGTGGCCGAGAGTAGATTCCTCGGCCCTGCAACGGGTGGAGTGAGGGGCGGGTTCGGTGTGGGCGGCCTCGGAATGACAGTCGGCCGGGATACAGGTCCCCCACTCTGTCATTCCGAAGGAGGCGCCACGCGGAGCCGTCCCTCACCCGATACTCCGGCGCCGACTGAGGAATCTACTTTCCGGTTGCTCGCGACCTGTCGCGGCGCCCTGAACCGGCCCCGTCCGGCTGTTTCGTGGCCGCGGCGATGGTGCGGGCTGCCGCGTCCGGGCTCGAGATGGCCGAGAGTAGATTCCTCGGCCCTGCAACGGGTGGAGTGAGGGGCGAGTTCGGTGTGGGCGGGCCTCGGAATGACAGGCGTCGGGTGTTTCGCGGAAATCAACCTACTCGGCCAGCAGCGCTTCGAGGCGGTCGATGAACTCGGCCTGGGCGGCGTTCATCTTTTCGCGGGCCTGCGCGGGGGTGAACCAGGCGCAGCGATCCACCTCGGGAAAGGTGAGCATGCGGCCGGAGCCGCGCGGCCACTCGGTGCGCATCACGTTGCTGGTGACGGTGGCGGGGTCGGCGTCGCCCTCCCAGGCCCACGCGTGCACCCGCTTTCCCGCCTTCTGGCGAACCTCGCCCAGCGGCAGGAACGGCTCGGCGGGGATGATGCCGGTTTCCTCGTAGAACTCGCGCTGCGCGGCCACCAGCGGCGTCTCGCCCTCGTCCACCAGGCCCTTGGGAATGGTCCACGCGCCCGCGTCCTTGTTCTTCCAGAACGGCCCGCCCGGATGCGCCAGGAACACCTCCAGCCCGCCGTCCGTCCGCCGGAAGAGCACCATCCCCGCGCTCTCCACCGCGCGCCCGCTCATGCCCCCTCCACGGGTGCAGGCATCACCCGCGCGGCGCGGGCGGAGAGAAGGATCAGGGAGACGCGATGAAGCGGGGCGGACGGCATGGGGGACAGGGGGTGGCGGGGGAGCACGGAACGCGGGAGCGAGTATCGGGCGGGCGCGTCCAGAGCGCAAGGATCTTCGGCGGAATCTTCTTGTATCCCCCGCCCCGCGCCTGTACCATGAGAGGAGGACCGGCGGTGCACCCGCGGCGTGGCCCCGGCCATGCAGCAATCCACAGTTGCCCCGCCGCCGCCCGGACCACCGGCGCACATCCCCGTGCGCGCAAATCCGGACGGCGATCCCCAGCCTCGGGAGGACACGATGGCATCCACCGCGCACCGGCTCCGCTGGACACGCATCCTGTACGGCGGCCTGGCCGCGCTGCTGGCGGCCGGGTGCGGCGGCAATCCGCCCGGCGAGTCGCCCGCTCCGGAAGAGGAGCGCGCAGAGACGGGCTACGGAAACCAGGCGCCCCGCGACATCACCGGCGCGGTGGGCTCGGTGTCGCGCGAACAGGTGCGCAACCAGCGCGCGGCGCGGGTTGAGGAGCTGTTCCAGGGGCGCCTGGCGGGCGTCACGGTGACCCGGCAGGGGAACGGCTACTCGGTGCGGGTGCGCGGCGCCGGCAGCTTTCTGGGCGACGGCGAGCCGCTGTACGTGATCGACGGCACCCCGGTCATCTCCGGGCCGGCGGGGCGCGCGCTGGACGGCATCAACCCGGCGGACGTGGAGCGCATCGACGTGCTCAAGGACGCCGGCTCGGCGGCCATCTACGGAACGCGGGCCGCCAACGGGGTGATCCTCATCACCACCCGCCGGCCCTAGTCCGCGCAGCGCAGCTCGGCATACCGCGCCGCCGCCCTTCCGCAGCCGGAGGGGCGGCGGCTTCGTTTCGTCCGCTTACGGCGCCGGGGGATTCGATGCGGCGGCGCGGAAGCGGGTGGAGAAGCGCTCCATCCGCGCGCGGTTCACGCCCATGTCGCTGCGGCCCAGGCGCGACGCGGAGCGAAAGCGCACCACCCCCGCCGCGCTGTCCACCACCACCTCCACGTCGTCCACGAAGCGGAACAGGCGGCTGCGCGCCTCCGCGTGCAGGTAGCCCGGCCGCTCCGCGACGATGCGCGTGCGCGGCTCCGCCAGCAGCGCCGCGCGCGCACGCTGCAACGCCTCGCCCGGCGTGCCGGTGTACGGCAGCGGCGGCATGGCGTGGCGCGCGTCGGTGGCCTCCGTGGAGACGCAGTTGGGGGTGGAAGGACACGGCTGCAGCGGACCGCCGGGCGGGGCGAGCCGCCCCGGCTTGCCGCCGCACCCCGACAGCAGCACGGCGCCCACGATGGCCAGCGGCACCATCATCCCCATTCCCACACCCCGGTTCTTTGCATCCAGGCTCTTCACGCGACCGCCTCTGCGTCTGTGCTCACCCCCTGTCCCGTGGATCAGGCGACGGCGGCCTGCTTGCGCCCGCGGACGGCGGTGAGCTCGTAGTGGCGCATCTCCTGGATGTCGCCGATGTAGGGGCGGATGGCGGCAAAGAAGGGGCCGAAGTCGGGCCCGCGGCGAAAGCCCTGCATGTGGCCCTCGGCGGAATCCCACTCGATGCGCAGCGTGTACTGGCCGGGATCTTCGCTGCACCGCGACAATTCCCACGACAGGCAGTGCGGCGACGCCTGCAGCGACGGCTGCGCGGCGGCGTACGCGGCCTCGAAGGCGTCGCGGCGTTCCGCGGGGATCTGGTAGCGCACGTATTCCACGATCATGAAAGCCCCGCGGGTGAGGGAGGATCGATCCGGCGATGGGAAATGGAGTCAGGCGATGGCGATGCCCAGCTCCCGGCGAAGGCGTTTGGTCAATTTGCCGGCGACCAGCTCGTGCGATTCGCGCAGCAGCGCTTCGATCTCCGCGAGCGGCAGGACGCGGGTGTTCTCCAGGCGGATCCACGACGAGCGGGCCAGGTAGGGCGCCGGCGAGATCCCCTCCTCGCGGGTGAGGATGGGGAACACGGCGGGGCTCACCTTGAGCGTGACGACCTCCGCATCGCCGGTGTTGAAGACGGCGAACATCTTGTCTCCCACCGAGAACACGAGATGGTCGCCCCACTTCACGTCTTCCGTGGCGCCGGGAAGGGCGCGGCAGAAGGCCTGGAGGGCGTCCTTGTGGCTGGTCGTCATCAATCCCCCGTGATCGCGATGCGCATCACCCTCAGTATACCGTGACCCGGCCGTCCCGCGCGACGCGGCGCACGCGGGCCTCGTTGCTGGTGGAGTACTCCAGGATCCACAGGTCGCCGTTGGGCGCCACCGTCACGCCCGAGGGGCCCCACGGCGCAGGCGACCGCGCGACCGTCGCCACGCGGCCGTCCGGGGCCACGCGCATCACCGCGCGGGCGCCGTAGACGGCCACGTACACGTTGCTCCGCGCATCCACCCACATCCCCATCATCATCTGACCCACGCCGCGCGCGACGGTGGTCGCGCGGCCCGCCCGGTCCACGCGCCGCAGGTCCGCGCCATCCACCACGTACAGCGCGCCGTCCGGCCCCGCCGCGATCCAGTTGATGTTGCCGGCCCAGCGCACGCCGGGCGCGAACGTGGCGGTGCGGCCGTCCGGCGTGCGTTTGCGGATGGTGCACGGGCGCTGGGCGCAGCGCACCCAGTACGTGGCCCCCGCGGCGTCGCGCACGAAGCCGTACTCGCGCCAGAACCCGTCGCGCCAGGGGACGACGTCCGTCACGCGGCCGTCCGGGGCGCGGCGCCAGACGCGGTGGCGCCAGCGGTCGCCGCCCAGGAACTCGCTGTCTTCGCCCAGCAGGTTGCCGGCGGCGTCCAGCGCCAGCTCGTGCGTGTGCACGTCGCGCACGGCGATGGACTTGGCCCCGTTGGGCGCGATCCGCCAGACGTGCTGCAGGTCCGTGTAGAACACGTTCCCCGGCCGGTCCATCACGATGCCCACGCCCGGATGCGCCCGCGCCGGCACCGCGGCGGCGAGCAGGAGCAGGCATGCGATGAGGATCGATTTCGTCATGCTTCTCCGGGTTTGTGGATGATGAGCCGCGCCGCGGACGAAGGATCTCGCCCGCACCGCCGGATACGCGCTATGGATTGGTGGACGGCAGCACGCCGCCGTAGCCCTGGCGGCGGGCCTGCGCCTGCAGCCACGCCTCCACCCCGTGCACGTCGCGGTACAGCGGATCGTCATCGCCAACCTGCACCAGCCCGCCAGTGACGTAGATGCGCTGAGGAGCCTTGCCGACCGTCGTCGTGAGGCGGAAGCCGCGGTACCCGAGGCCCGGATCGGGGAGCGTGGCGGACGGCGCGGCGGGAAGGTCGCGCAGGCGCCGCTCCAGCTCCGCCGCGTCCGCGCCAGCCAGCGTCCACGTGGGGTTCGGCAGGCCGCTGAACGCATCCAGCTCCACCACCACCGGGTCGCCTGTGGACACGTCGGTGGCGGTAGCGGTCGCGCAGGCCGCCAGCAGAAGCATCAACGCGAGCGCGGGAAAACGAAAGGATTTCATCGGCGGTGCCATCAGGAAGGTGAGGTGGAGCGTACGCCCGAGAACGAGCCGACGGCGCCGCGCGTGACGCAAGTCATCACCCGCTGGATAGGCCCTGCAGGCATTCTCATCTCCGCCGATCAGCATCGATCTGGTCGGAGTCTTTCGTGATCACGAGAGCGGCGTGGTTGTAATCTTCTTGCCGGGCCGGGAAGACCCCAGCGCCGACCGCACCTGGTGCGCCGAGGGAAGGTCATCGCTCTCGGCTTTCTCAATGATCTTTTCCCCCTGCTCTACGGCGTTCAGCAAGTCGGCCAACTCGATCTGGCGGTGCTGGTACCGGAGCACGGCCATGTAGAGCACTCGCCCCGCGCGTGCGAACTTCCCGTACTCCTTCCGCGGATTGCTGAAGGCGAGAATGGCGATGCAGAGGGTGGATACAAAGGCGAAAATCGATGCCGAGGCGGAAAAGAGGCCCGATCCGGCTGCGACGGACGCGAACAAGCCGATGATGCCTACGCCATAATGCGCGAAGTTGTAGAGTCGCCGCTTCTGCACCCAGGCATTCAGGAGTTCCGAAACCTGGGATGGCACCGGCCGTTGATCAATGATGTCCGTTGTCATAGAAGGAAGTGTGGGTTCCTGAGTGAATCATATCACATCATCAGCGCATCTCACCGGTTCTACGCCTTCTGACCGACGACGAAGGCCAGCGCTTCGCGAGCCAGCGGCAGCCAGTCGACGGCGGATGCGGGATCGAGCGAGAGCCATTCCTTCATCGCCCGCCCATCGCCGGTTTCCAGCCGCTCCCCATCTCCCGAGGCGACCAGGGCATCTACCCGCTGCCGGGGCAGCTTTACCAGCAGCCGGTCCCTGACCAGCGTCGCGAAGATCTTTCCGCCGATGCACAGCGCGGATGACCCGAAGCCCTTCTTGTCGGACTGGATGACGTCCGATTCGCCGACGAAGTCCCGCGCGAGCGCGGCGTAGCGTGCCTGGGGAGTAGCGGGTGGATGATCCATGCGGCGCCTCAGTGGTGGGACTGGTAGGTCATCTGGCAGGCGCGCCGCTCTTCCGCGTCCTCCTCGGCGGTCTGCGGGCGCGGCGTCTCGTCGGGCGCGCGGCCGATGTACTGAAAGCAGCGCTCCACGCTTCCCCGTGGAAACACGAACATCACCGTCGCCGTCTCGGTGCCGCGGTTGGACACGGCCACCCACGACCGCGGCGGAAGAAAGACCACGCTCCCCGCCGGCGCCACGTGGGCGGTGTCGTTCAGCTCTACCGTGACCTCGCCGCGCTGCACGATCAGGATCTCCTCGTCCACCTCGTGCCGGTGACGGGGGATGCGGGTTCCGGGCGGCAGGTCCTCCGCGCCCATGAACAGGTACGATGCGCCGCTGTTCTCCGGCCCCACCTTCAGCAGCATGTGCCGGCCGTCGGCAAGCACGCGCCGCTCGCCTTCGGTGGGCAGGATGACGCGCGGCGCGGCGCCGGTGTGGACCTCCGCGTTCACCTGGGCCAGCGCGGCGCGCGGGCCAGCCAGCAGAAGCGGGATGAGCAGCAGCGATGCGCGCATGAGAGCCCGTCGGGAGGAAGGATGGAGGACGATATTGACAGTTCGCGGGTGTGCGGCCCATCAGTGATGGTACCTACCGTCTTGCCATGATTGACTTCCTGAGGGAGGCGCCGCTCCGCAACCTGCTCGTACGATGCACTCTGGCGCCGACCGAAGGACCCCACTGGCAGAACCGGGGGGGCTGGTTCCCTGCCGTGCGGCCTGTCCCCTCACACGCGGAGAGCAGGTCCTTCGGTCGCGCAAGTGCTTGTACGGGGAATGGTTGCGCGTGTCGCGGTCCGCCGTGAAAAGCCCCTGCTCACCCTAATCTGTCATTCCGAGGGAGCGCACACCACGCACCTTGCCTGACCACGGAACCCGGTGCGCGACCGAGGAATCTACTTTCCGCCTCCTCGTAGCCTGCCGCGATACCCCCGCACTGGCCCTGCCTGGCCGCTTCGCCGCCGCGGCGATGGTGCGGGCTGCCGCGTCCAGCCTCGCGCCAGCCGAGAGTAGATTCCTCGGCCCTGCAACCAGCGGGCGTGATAGTCCGGTTGCGGCGTGGCCGGGCCTCGGAATGACAGCTCGGGTTTCATCCCGCAGGGTGGTTCGGCACACCCTTGTCAGGCACAGAACCGGATCACCCCACGGAGGCCAGCTCCACGCGGTTGCGGCCGGCTTCCTTGGCGCGGTACAGCGAGTCGTCGGCGCGTTTGCAGGTGGCGGCGAAGGTGGCGTCGTGGGGCTGCCAGACGGCCGCGCCCACGCTGACCGTCACCGAGAGCGCCGGGTCCACGTCGCTGAAGTCCGCGCGCTCCACCGCCAGCCGCAGCCGCTCGGCCACCTCCGCCGCGGCGGCCGCCGACGCGCCCGGGAGCACCGCCACGAACTCCTCGCCGCCGGTGCGGCCCACCTGGTCGCCGTCGCGCAGCGAGGCGCGAAAGACGTCGGCCACGCGCCGCAGCACCACGTCGCCCGCCTCGTGCCCGAAGCCGTCGTTGATGCGCTTGAAGTGGTCCACGTCCAGCACCAGCACGCCGAAGCCGGTGCCGCGCGCGCGGGCGGCCCGCACCTGCTCGTCCGCCACCATCAGCAGGTGGCGGCGGTTGGGCAGGCGCGTCAGCTCGTCCGTAAGCGCCGTAATGCGCAGGCGGCGCGCGTTCTTTACCTGGCGCCACACCAGCAGCCCCAGCGCCGCGATGACGGCGGCGCTCAGCACCAGCACCGCCAGCTGCAGCCGGCCCACGCGGGCGCGCGCCGCCAGCGCCTGGCCGCGCAGCTCGTTCTCGCGCGTAAGGGCGCGGTTCTCGGCCTCCTTCTTTTCCGCGTCGAACTGCACCCGCAGCCGCGACGTCTGCTCCTCGCGCGCCTGCTCGCCCAGCCCGCGCTGCAGCTCCAGCTGGGCGCTGCGGGCATCGAAGGCCTCGCGCCAGGCGCCGCTCGCCGCGTACGCCAGGGCGCGCTCCTCGTGCACCTTTTCCAGGAACCGGCGGTTGTCCGTGGCCGCGAACGCCGCGCGCGCCGCCTCAAGGTCCGCCAGCGCCTCGGCGTTGCGCCCCAGCATCCGCAGCGCCACCGCGCGCGACAGGCGCCCCTGCGCCACCAGCTCCGCGTCGCCCTCCTGGCGAAAGCGGGCCAGCGCGCTGTCCAGCACCACCAGCCCCTCGGCCGGGCGCCCCAGCTTGTTGAGCACCGCGCCGATGGCCCGCTGGTCCACCGCCACCTCGCCCGGGTCGCCGCGGCGCCGGTCCATCGCCAGCCCGCGGCGGTACTGGGCCAGCGCCTCCTCCAGCCGCCCTACCCGCTCCAGCGTGCCGCCCAGGTTGAAGTGCGCCGTGGCGATGCCGCGCTCGTTGCCGGCGGCCTGGTTGGCGGCCAGCACCTGGCGGTAGTAGTCCAGCGCGCGGCCGTACTGCGCCACCCGGCTGTCGGCGTACAGGTTGGCGATGGCGTTCAGCGCGTACAGCTGCTGCTGAGGGTTCTTCAACGCGGTGAACAGCCGGTACGCCTCGTCCAGGTCGCGCAGGGCGCCGGTGAACTCGCCGCGGTAGTAGCGCTGCTCGCCCCGCAGCACCAGCGCGTCGCCCAGCAGGTCGCGAGCGGCCAGCCGGCGCCCCTCCTGCACGCCGAACTCGTAGTCCGCCACCGCCTCCGCGGTGCGCCCCGCGATCTCGTGCCCGTAGCCGCGGCACACGCGCAGGGCCGCCAGCGCCTCCGCGTCGCCCGTGCGCTCCGCCTCGGCCACGCCGCGCCGCGCGTACGCCGGCAGCGAGTCCGGCGCCACCTCGGCCGAGGCCCAGCAGCGCAGCACCATCGCCTTCAGCCGCAGCGGCGCGTCGGCGGGGGCGTTCAGCAGAGGGAGCGCGCGTTCCGTCAGGCGAAAGGTGGCCGGCGCGTCCGTGTGCTCCAGCCGCTCCGCCTCCGCCACCATGCGCGCGGCCGCGGACGGCGCCTGCGCGGCCGCCGTCGTCGCGGCCAGCAGGGCGGCCGTCAGCGCGGGGAGAGGGACAAGACGCATGCGGTGGATCGATGGGGACGATAAAGGGTGTCGGCTATGCTCCGCCCGTGGCAGGGCGAATGAATTCGCTGCAACAACCACACGAAGTCCGCCTTCGCGGACAGGCAGCCCTGGAGGAGCGACGAGTGCCTGCCACGTCGCAGGTCGGGGATAAGCCGCCACCGGGTAGCCCGCCGAAGCGGGATCGAATTCTCCCCTCTCCGCGAGGAACGAGCGGGGAGGGGCCCTCCGTCGGCACCAGCTCGATACCTGTCGTCGAGCCTCCACCCCATCGGCAACACCAACCTCCCCCAGCAGTTTTGGGGGAGGTGGGCGAGTAATGCGAGCCCGGAGGGGGCGCCCGCGGACGCAGCCCGGACCGTCCGGAGCGCGATCGAATTCCCCCCTCTCCGTGAGGAACGAGCGGGGAGGGGCCGGGGGAGGGGCCCCGCGCGGGCGCCAGCTCGATGCACGTCGCCGAGTCTCCACCCCATCGGCAACACCAACCTCCCCCAGCAGTTTTGGGGAGGTGGGCGAGTAATGCGAGCCCGGAGGGGGCGCCCGGCCAGCGCGCCGCAGGCATCCGGAATCACGACAGAGCAGGAAATTCTACGTAGATGGCGTTCGACCTTTCGCACCTGAACCCGGAGCAGCGCGAAGCGGCCTCGCACTTCGAGGGGCCGCTTCTCGTGCTCGCGGGCGCCGGCTCGGGGAAGACCCGCGTGCTCACCACGCGGATCGCCTGGATGGTGGAGGAGATGGGCGTGGACCCGGGAAGCATCCTGGCCCTGACCTTTACCAACAAGGCCGCGGGCGAGATGCGCGACCGCATCCGCAAGATCCTGGGGCGCGAGCCCACGGGAATGTGGGTGGGGACCTTCCACTCCATCGGCGTGCGCATCCTGCGGCGCGACGCGCAGCGGCTGGGGTGGAGCCCCGGCTTCAGCGTGTACGACGCGGACGACGCGGACACGCTCACCAAGCGCATCATCCGCGACACGCTGCAGCTGGACATCAAAAAGTGGACGCCGCGCGCGGTGCACCACGCCATCTCGGCCGCCAAGAACGAGCTGACGGGGCCCGAGACGTACGCCGACCGGGCGCTGGACCCGTTCGAGAAGGTGGTGGCGCAGGTCTACCCGCTGTACCAGAAGGCGCTGCGCGACGCCAACGCCTTCGACTTCGACGACCTGCTGGTGAAGCCGGTGCAGCTGTTCCGCGACAGCCCGCACGTGCTGGCGCGGTACCAGGACCGCTTTCGCTTCATGCTGGTGGACGAGTACCAGGACACCAACCGCGCGCAGTACGTCTTCCTTCGCCAGCTGGCCGAGGAGCACCGCAACCTGTTCGTGGTGGGCGACGACGACCAGTCCATCTACGGCTGGCGGGGCGCCGACATCCGCAACATCCTGGACTTCGAAAAGGACTTTCCTGACTCGAAGATCGTGAAGCTGGAGCAGAACTACCGCTCCACGCAGATCATCCTGGACGCGGCCAACCGCGTCATCGAGCAGAACGTGAACCGCAAGGGCAAGACGCTGCGCACCGACCACGTGGGCGGCGAGCACATTACCCTGGTGGAGGCGGCGGACGAGGCCGACGAGTCGCAGTGGATCGCCGAGGAGATCCGCTTTCGGCTGGCGGACAACCCCACGCTGAACCTGCGCAGCTTCGTCGTCCTGTATCGCACCAACTCGCAGTCGCGCTCGGTCGAAGAGGCGCTGCGGCGCGAGCGGATGGCGTACCGGGTGATCGGCGGCACGCGCTTCTACGAGCGGCGCGAGGTAAAGGACGCGCTGGCGTACCTGCGCCTGGTCGCCAACCCGGCGGCGGACGAGGCGTTCCTGCGCATCGTCAACGTGCCCCGGCGCGGCATCGGCGACACCACGGTGGCGCGGCTGGCCGAGCACGCGGCGGCGCGCGGCGTTCCCCTGCTGGCCGCGGCGGAGCAGGCGGGGTCGCTGGACGGCATTCGCGGCGGGGCGGCCAAGGCGCTGCCGGAGCTGGCGGCGCTCATCCGCAAGTACGCGGCGCTGGCGTCCACGGGAACCATGGCGCTGGACGTCCTGCTCCGCGAGCTGGTGATGGAGTCGGGGCTGGTCGAAGCGCTCAAGGCGGAGGGGGACGAGGGGAAGGACCGCATCGCCAACCTGGAAGAGCTGGTGACCGGCGCGGCCGAGGTGCAGCTGCGCCTGGAGGCGGAGGATCCGGACCTGATGCTGGAGCTGGAGGCCACGGGCGAGGACGAGGAGACGGCGCGGCCGCTGGACGTGTTCCTGGGCCACGTGGCGCTGGTGGCCGACATCGACCAGCACGACCCGCAGGCCGACGCGGTGTCGATGATGACGCTGCACAACGCCAAGGGGCTGGAGTTCCCCTTCGTCTTCATCGCGGGGCTGGAGGACGGGCTCTTTCCGATGCAGCGCGCGTACGACGAGCCGGCGGACCTGGAGGAGGAGCGCCGCCTGTTCTACGTGGGCGTGACGCGGGCCGAGCGCAAGCTGTACCTGACGCACGCCCGCCGGCGGCGGCGCGGGGCGCAGTGGATGGACAGCACCCCCTCGCCCTTCCTGGAGTCGGTCCCCGAAGAGCTGACGGACACGCGGCGGACGGCGCGGGTGCTGGAGCGCACGGCCTACCAGCAGCCGTGGAAGTCGTCGTCAGGGTTCACCACGCGGCGCGAGCGGCTGTTCGGCGGCACGCCCAGCTGGAAGGCGCCGCCCAGCTCCGCCAAGCCGTCGTCGTACGATCCGGACGAGGGCGGTGCGGCGGATGGGTACGATTCCGACATGCCGTCGCTGCGCAAGGGATCGCGCGTGCGGCACCCCTCGTTCGGCGCGGGGACGGTGATGGAGCTGTCGGGCCACGGCACCGACGTCAAGGCGGCCATCGAGTTCGACAGCGTGGGCCGCAAGACGGTGGTGCTGAAGTACGCCAACCTGGAGCCGGAGTGGGAATGATGCGGAACGTCCGCTCCCTCGCGGGCACCGTGCTGAACCGGCTGCCCCGCGCGGGCGGCGTTGCCGTGCTGGGCGCCCTGCTGGCGGCCGGCGTCTCCACCGCGCAGCCGGCACCCGCGATCGGGGGCCGCGCAGCGGACGCGGCCCACGTCGTGGAGGCCGCCGCGCCGCGGGCGGGGGACACGCGCGAGCTGGTGGTCCTGGTGCACGGGATGGGACGCACGCCGCTTTCCATGGGCGTGCTGGGCCGGCGGCTGGAGCGCGACGGGTACCGGGTGGTCCGGTTTGGCTACCGCAGCACCCGCGGGTCCGTGGCGGAGCTTGGCGCGGCGCTGGGCCGGCGGGCGGCGCAGCGCACGGGCGACGCGCCGCGGGTGCACTTCATCGGCCACAGCCTGGGCACCGTCATCATCCGTTCGATGATCGCCCAGGCGCCGCCGGAGCGTACCGGGCGCGTGGTGATGCTGGCCCCGCCCAACCAGGGCTCGGCCGCCGCGGACCGCTGGGCCCCGTGGATCGGCTGGGCCATGCCGCCCATCCGGGAGCTGCGCACGGTCCCCGGGTCCACGGCCCGGACGCTGGCGCTGCCCGAAGGCGCGGAGGTGGGGATCATCGCGGGCGCGCGCGACCACAAGGTGCGCGTGGCCGAGACGTACCTGGCGGGTGCCCGCGACCACGTGGTGGTTCCCGGCTTCCACACCTTTCTCATGAACCGCCCCGACGTGCACCGCCTGGTCCTCCGGTTTCTCCGCACCGGCCGGTTCTCCGAGACGGAGGCGCCCGGCGAGCCCGTGAACCCGCCCGCGCCCCGGTAGCGTGGCGGCACCGGACACGGCCGCCGGCCGCGCGGACGTTCGCGCGAAGCAGCGCCGCGGGCTCACCGCGGCGTTCCGCTCTGGCGCGGAGCCGGCGGCGGGGGACGCGCGCGAGCTGGTGTTCCTGGTGCACGGGATGGGGCGCACGCCGCTTTCCATGTGGCTGCTGGGGCGGCGGCTGCAGCGCGCGGGGTACCGCGTGGCGCACTTCGGCTACCTGAGCACCACCGGCACGGTGGGCGGCCTGGGCGAGGCGCTGGGCCGCCGGGTGGCGCGGCAGGCGGGGGATGCGCCGCGGGTGCACTTCGTGGGGCACAGCCTGGGCAACATCATCGTGCGGTGGATGCTGGCGCACGCGCGGCCGGACCGCGCCGGCCGGGTGGTGATGCTGGCGCCGCCCAACCAGGGCTCGGCCGCCGCCGACCGCTGGGCGCGCTGGATCGGCTGGGCCATGCCGCCCATCCACGAGCTGCGCACCGCGCCCGACACGCCCGCCCGCGCCCTGCCGCTTCCCGGCGAGGTGGAGGTGGGGATCATCGCCGGGGCGCGCGACCGCAAGGTGCGCCTGGCCGAGACGCACCTGGACGGCGCCCGCGACCACGCCGTGGTCCCCAGCTTTCATAGCTTCATCATGAACCGCGCGGACGTGCACCGGCTGATCTGCTGCTTCCTCCGCGACGGCCGCTTCTCGCCCCCATCGGCCACGCCGGCGTGACACGCGTCGTGAAAGGCTGTACGCGTTCAGGGCGCTCTTCCCGTCAGGCGGCGGAACTCGGCCCGCGCGTGTTCTACCGCGATTGGGCCTGAAATCGCTTCACCGCCTTCGATCTCCGCCATGCCGACGCCAATTTCGCTGCGTAGCGCCACGAGCTTGGCCTGATGCTCCTGATCCTCGCGGGACAACAGCGGGAGTGCGTGCCGGACGACTTCGCTGGCTGAGTTGTACTCGCCGGAGTCCACTTTGGATGCTACTAGACGCTCGAGCTCTGGAGTGAGCGATACGTTCATACCTCATATCCTTTCATCTTCATGGTAGGGGCTTCCGGATATAAGGGTCAGCTAAATAACCACTCGAATGACGCTCAGCGTTGAACTCCGAATTCCCGTTCCAGATCCTGACGTTGGTGAAGGAACCTGACGACTTCTATGTGGTCGACGTGAAGTCGCCAAAAGATCGTGTGGGAGCCGTGCGGAAATCCTCGCAGGCCCTTCAGAAGATCGGACCGCGAACGTCCCATCCAGGGATTCTCCGCGATCAGATGCAGTACGCGTCGGAGGTCTACGACCAGCCGGTTACCGAAATCCGGATTTCCTGACTCCCGGTCGAGATAGTCCGCAGCCTCCGCAATGTCCAGCTCTGCCTGACGTGAGAGACGAATGGCTCTCATGACGAGATCAGGCCGCGCCGCGCCTCCAAGCGCGCGAACGCCTCGTCGATCGGGGAATGCCGCCCATTGTCGAGATCATCGATTCCCTTCTGGATCTCTCCACGCAACGCCTCCAGGCGCGCCGCACAGTCTTCATCCTCCCTGGACAGCAACTGAAGTGCGTGGCGCACGACGTCGTCGGCCGAGCCGTACTCGCCGGACTCGACCCTCTCAGCGATCTGGCGCTCGAGTTCGGGACTGAGGGAGATGGACATCAGGACTCCGGAAGAACGGGTTCGATCAATCGTAAAGAAATCCCGCGGCGTTGTCAATCGCGTCCATTTTCTGTCTCGATGGGGACAGTGGTGTGGGTTGCAGCAAAAAGGCCGGCGGCTCGCGATGAGCCGCCGGCCTTTTCGTGTCGCCCGCGATCCGCCGAGGGTCAGCGGAGGCAGAGCGGGGCCGACGAGGTGCCCGAGCGCGCCATGGGCACCGCGCCCGGCTTGCGGATGTAGTTGCGGCTGAACTGGCCGCTCACCATCATCGCCTTCTGCTGGTACGCCTGCTGCTGGGCGCGCGCCTGGTGCATCTGAAAGCCGCGGTTCAGGCGGCTGGCGCCGTCGGACATGGGGTCCACGGAGGCAAACCCGCACCCGGTGTTGAAGTTCATCCCCGCGCACCCCGACGCGCCGAGCGCGACCAGGACGGCAAGGGCGGGGGCGGCAAAGCGGCGGAGCGTCATCAGGGTCCTCCTGTTGCTGCGGTGTCCGGCGGTGCATCTGGAATCGTCCGGCCTGCAAACCCCCCGCCACCGGTGCCGGCACTCCGGTGGGGTCGAATGGAGAACGCGCGGCCCGTGCCGATCAGGACACGGCCGCTACGCCGTCGTCCGCAGGTGGTGGCGCGAGTCCGCCGGCAGGGCGCGCAGGTGGCCGAACGGGACCTCCGGCAGCGGAAAGAAGTTGTCAGCCATCTCGTGCAGCAGCGCGGGGTTCTGCGCCGCGCCGTCCAGCATGGCCATCCGCCGCACCTGCTTGCTCATGGCCAGGTTGCGGTCGCCGATGGGGTCCAGCCCCGCGCAGATGGCCTCGCCCCGGCGCGACAGGTAGTCCACCACGTAGTCGAACGACCGCTCCAGGTACCCCTCGACCGCCGCGCCCGACAGGTCCCACCGCGAGCGCGACAGCATGGTGCCGAACACCGTCTGCCAGCGGTCGTTGTCCTGGATGCGGATCATCCCCCGGAAGATGCGCCGGTTGGTGCGAAACGAGAACAGCGTGGCGCTGAGCACCTGGTCGAACAGGGCGTCGGCCTCGCTGTGGTCGTGCTCCATCACCACGTGCCGCGCCAGGCGGCGGTAGCGCTCGTCCAGGTGCGTGTCCATGCGCGCCTCCCAGTACGAGTGCCCCAGCCCCGTGGTCGACGAGGTGAGCACCAGCTGCCGGGGGACGAAGTAGTTGTGCGCGATGGTGTCGGCCGCCAGGTGGCACAGGTAGCCCAGCGACATGGCCTTCAGCCGGTCGTTGGGCGCGCTGGCGTGGATCTCCTCGCCGATGTGCCAGTGGTGGCAGTGGCGCCCCTCGGGCACGTACTTCTTGGCCAGCGAGATGTCGGCGGCCAGGTTGCCGTACAGGAAGTCGAACGGGTGGGCGGCCACCAGCACGCGCACCGCCTCGGGGACCAGGTGCAGCGAGTCCAGCAGCGCGCTGCCCAGGTAGATGTGCGTGGCCGGGCCCCACGCCCACGCGCGGTCGGGGAGCAGAAAGACCGCGGCGACGGCCAGCAGGACGGCGAGGCGCACCGGCGGGCCCCTACGCGTCCACCTGGGGCCCGTCGCCCAGGGGCGGCCGGGCGGGGGCGCCGTTCAGCGCGCGCAGCTCCTCGCGGGCTTCGTCCAGGATGCGCTGCACCTCGCCGCGAAACTCGGCCAGCAGCTCGCGGCCGGCGCGGATGGCGTCGTCCTCCATCCCCTCCATCGCGGGGGCGGGGGCGATGCGCCCGGCCTTGCGGCTGCGCGCGGCGCTCTTGCGCAGCTTGCGGACGTGCGGCTTCAGGCGCTTCTGCAGCTGCTTGCGGGGGTTGGGCTTTTCGGGCCGCAGCAGCAGCGTGGCGCCCACCCCCAGCGCCGCGCCAATGGCGAACGCGGCCAGAAAGTCGTTGGTGTCCTGTCGGGCCATCGGTGTGCCCCCGTCGGTGTGTCAGTCGTCCAGGATGTCGCGGCCGGTGCGGCGCGGCGGCGTCACGCGGATGGAGACGGCGTCGTACCCCGCGTCCATCGTATCGTCGTCGTCCAGCAGGCCGTCCATCTCGCGGTCGTAGTCCTCGTCCGCGCCGCGCCGGTGCCGGCCGGCCAGCGCACCCGCCCCTACCTGCACGCCCCGGACCGCGGACGCGGTGCGCACGAAAAGCTCCTCGGCCTCGCCCTGCATCACCCCCACCAGCGCGTTCAGCTCGGCCAGCCGCGCCTCCACCGCTTCCGTCGCGCGGCGAACCTTGTCGTTGGTCTGGCTGACGGTGCCGCTGAGCTCCTCCACGTTCTTGCGCAGCGTGCCGCTGATGGCCTTGGCCTGCTCGCTCACCGCCGTCAGGTTGCGGAGGGCGGGGTCGAAGTCGCCGCGGATGCGCCGGATCATCCCCCGCACCTTCAGGGCGCCGTAGATGGCGACGAATCCCACGACGATGATCGCGACGGCGATGACGATGGTGGCCACGTCGGCGATCACGTCCACCCAGCGCTCGAAGCCGCTCTGGACGGGGACCTGGATCAACAGCAGCGGTGCGTGGCTCACGACGTCCATCGGGTTCAGGATACCAGTCATTCGAACAGGTCCGCGCAGAGCGTCCGCGCGCCCAGCTTGGGGACGACGCGGGGATGGCGGCGCGACGCGCTCCCCGCCGCCAGCATCGCCCGCACGCGCTCCGCGAGATCCGGCCGGAGCACGTCCAGCGCCGCCGCGTCGCGCCCGTCGATCAGCCGGCGGAGAACGCCGTCCAGCGCCTCGATGCCGCCGGCCTCCTCCGCCAGCGCGGCGACCTCCGCCGGGGCGGACCAGCCGCCGGCCAGCGGGGCCACGTCCGTGGCCCACAGGTCGCCCAGCAGGAACAGCGGCTCCGGAGGCAATTCTCCGCCCAGCAGCAGCGCCGTCTTGTTGCCGGGGTGCGCGGGAAGCGCGTCGTCCATCAGCCGCGCCCGCATCCGCCGCACCTCGTCGTCCACCCGGCGCGCGTCCGCCGCCAGCACGCGCGCCAGCGGCTTTACGTCCACGTCCGCCGCCGTCACGAAGACCACCCGCTCCGCCCCCAGTTGGCCGCGGAGGATGGCGCCGGCCAGCTGCGCCTCGGGGCCCGCGTCGTACAGCAGGGCGATCCGGGTGCGCCCGCGGTCCGCCAGCGCCTGCCGCGCCACCGCGCCCACGACCTCGGCGATCCGCCGCGCGCCCTCCGTCATCCCTCCCCCAGCATCCGCGCCAGCTCGCGCGCCACCAGCCGCGGGTCGTCGTCCCGCGCATGGGCGTAGGGGCGGCGCGCGGCGGCCACCGCCTCCAGCGACAGCTCCGCGTCGATGCGGTCCGGGTTCAGGTCGTCCGCCCGGGCGACCACGCTTCCGTCCGGCGCGACGATCATCGATCCCCCCGCGAAGCAGAGCGGGCCCTCCACCCCCACGCGGTTCGCCAGGGCGACGTAGGCGCCGTACGCGATGGCCGCCGCGCGCGCCAGGTGCTCCCACGCGCCCCAGCTCGCGAACCGCCCGCCGGAGGCACCGCCCGCCACCACCCCGCGTCCCGCCGCGGCGGACTGGACGACGAGGAGGTTGGCGCCCTGCGCGGCCAGCAGCCAGGAGAGCGCGGGGTGCCACAGGTCCTCGCAGACCAGCAGCCCCACGCGCCAGCCGCCGCCCGCGTCGTACGCCCGCACCCCGTCGCCCCGGCCGAACCAGCGCCCCTCGTCGAACATCCCGTACGTGGGCAGGTACACCTTGCGGTGCCGGTGCAGCACGCGCCCGCCGCGCAGGTGCAGCGCCGCGTTGTAGGGGACGAACGCCGCGTCGCGCTCGATGGTCCCCAGCACCACGTCCGGTCCCGGGAGCATCGTGGGATACGGCGCGTCGGACTCCGCGGCGGCCAGCGCGTGCACCGCGTCGCGCACGTCGTAGCCCGTCATCGACAGCTCGGGGGTGACCAGCAGGCCCACACCCTCGGCCGCGGCGTCGGCCTGCGCGCGCACCACGTGGGTCAGGTTGGCGTCCACGCGGCCCAGCGCGGGGGCAAACTGCTCGATGCGCAGCCGCACCCGCGCCCCCCAGCCCGCCGTCATCCGCCGGCCATCTCGGGCTTCAGCCCCAGCACCCGGGTGACGGGAATGGTCATGGCGATTCCCGTGGCGGGGGTGTCGAAGCTGCCGCACACCTCCTGCAGCAGCGCCAGCGCGCGCTCCACCTTGTCGTCGCCGTCGATGACGCTGAACAGCGTCTGGTTGCGCGGCCGGGTGCGCCCCGCCAGCGCCTGCAGCCCGGCGAAGATGGGGATCTCGGCCGCCAGCAGCCGCCCCATCCCCTCGCTGTTGATGAGGGTGGCCCCCGTGATGCCGATCTCCAGGAAGCCGGAGAGGATCTCCTCCATCTTCTCTTCCTGGTTGATGACGGCGATCAGCAGCTGCACGGGCCGGCCTCGCGCAAGGGTGGATGGAGGTCTCCCGGCAATCTTACGCCGCGCCCGGAAACGGTGTCAAGCAAGCGGCGGCGCGGCGTTTGGGCGCGATCGGCGCGGGGGGCGGACGGGCCGCGGTTACAGCGGGGCGAGCGCCGGGAGCGCGTTCCGTGCCTCGCACGACTCTTGCGCCTGCCCCCTCGCGCGATCCCCCCCGAGCAGCGCCCCCGGCTTCCGCGTGAAGCCGGATGCGTGTTCCCGTTATTCCCGTATCACAGTCGGAGACGGCCGAGTGCCCAAGTTCATCGTCCACGGCGGCAACCGCATCAAGGGGACCGTGCGTCCCAACGGCAACAAGAACGCCGCCCTGCCCATGCTGGCCGCCACGCTCCTGACCGACGAGGACGTGTTCCTGGAGAACGTCCCGAAGATCAAGGACGTCCTGACCCTGATGAACCTGCTGGAGGTTCTGGGGGCCGAGACGGAGTGGACCGGCCCCAACGAGGTGCGGGTGCGCGCCGCCAACGTGGGAAGCACGCAGCTGGACGCCGGCGCCGCCGCCCGCATCCGCGCGTCCATCCTGCTGGCCGGCCCCATGCTGGCCCGCACCGGGGGGATGACGCTGCCCCCGCCGGGCGGCGACGTGATCGGCCGGCGGCGGGTGGACACGCACTTCCTGGCGCTCAAGAAGCTGGGCGCCGAGGTGCTGGAGGAAGAGGGCGTCTGGCGCCTGAAGGTGGACGGCCGCCTGCGCGGCGCCAACATGTTCCTGGACGAGCCCAGCGTCACGGCCACGGAGAACGCCGTGATGGCGGCCGCGCTGGCCGACGGCGAAACGGTGATCCGCAACGCCGCCGCCGAGCCGCACGTCCAGGACCTGTGCCACATGCTCATCAAGATGGGGTGCGAGATCGACGGCATCGGCACGGGAACGCTGCGCATCCAGGGGCGCCAGCGGCTTTCCGGCTGCCGCACCCGCATCACCGCCGACCACATCGAGATCGGCTCGTTCATCGGCCTGGCGGCGGTCACGCGCGGCGAGCTGACCATCGAGGACGCGGCGGTGCAGCACATGGACAGCACCCTGATCGGCTTTGGCCGGCTGGGACTGAAGGTGGAGATCCAGGGCGACAGCCTGTACATCCCCGGCGGGCAGGAGATGGAGGTCACCCTGGACATGGGCGGCCACATCAGCAAGGTGGACGACGGCCCCTGGCCCGCGTTCCCCGCCGACCTCACCTCCATCGCGCTGGTGACGGCCACGCAGTGCCGCGGCAACATCCTGGTGCACGAAAAGATGTTCGAGTCGCGGATGTTCTTTGCCGACAAGCTCGTCGGCATGGGCGCGCGCCTCGTGCTCTGCGATCCGCACCGCGTGCTGGTCATCGGTCCGTCGAAGCTGCACGGCGCCATCGTGGAGAGCCCGGACATCCGCGCCGGCATGGCGCTGCTGATCGCGGCGCTGGGGGCCGAGGGGCGCAGCGAGATCTTCAACATCGGGCAGATCGAGCGCGGCTACGAGCGCATCGACGAGCGGCTGCAGGCGCTGGGCGCCGACATCCGCCGCGCGGACAGCCGGGCGGACGCGGCCGAGGTGGACGACGCGACGCGGCAGATGTTCATCCGCCGGTCGCACTGAAGGTGAACGGGTGAACGGGTGACGGATTCATGAGCGAGGACCCGCAGGGGCGGAAGCTTCCCTCCATCGGCGAGGGGATCCGCTCGGGGATCGGGATGCTGACGGCCTTCAAGGAGGCCATCGAGGAAACCATCCAGGAAGCCGGCGAGCGCGGCGACCTGAGCCCGGAGCGCGCCAAGCACTTCCTGGGCGGCGCGCTGCACCGTGCGCAGGAAACGGTGGGCGACGTGCGCGACCGGCTGGACTTCGTCCCCCGCAGGGAGTTCGAGGCGCTGCTGCTGGAGGTGGAGGAGCTGCAGCGCCGGCTGGACGCGCTGGAGGGGCGCGGGGGCGCGGCGGCGAACGAGCACACGCTGCTCTCGCTGCCGTCCTCCGGTTCCACCGCGGAGCCGCCGGCGCCGGAGGGGCCCACGGAAGCAAGGATGCCGTAGGTGGCCACCGGCGTGGAGGTTCGCACCGTCGCCGAGCAGCGGCTGCCCGGCGGCGTTCCGCTGTGGGTGCACCCGGAGTGGGCGTCGCGCTTTCCCTGGCTGGCGCAGGGGACCACGGGCTCCGGCGGCGGGGACGCGCCGTTCGACCTGGGGCTTTCGGGCGCGCAGCCGGTGGGCGCGGCGCTGGACCGCTGGCGCGCGCTGCTCGCCGCGACGGAGATGCACGCGGTCGCCCACGCGCGGCAGGTGCACGCGGCCGACATCTGGATTCACCGCGAGGCCGGTCCGCCGGGAATCCTGGTGATGGACGGCTTCGACGGGCACGTCACCGACCGCCCCTGCCTGCTGCTGAGCGTGGGGGTGGCGGACTGCGTTCCCGTCTCCGTCGTCGATCCCGAGACGCGGGCGGTGGCGCTGGTGCACGCCGGGTGGCGCGGCACGGCGGCGGGAATCGTGGAGCGCGCCATCCACCGCCTGGTGGAAAGCTGGCAGGCCACGCCGGAGCGGCTCTGGCTGCACTGCGGGCCCGCCATCTGCGGCGCGTGCTACGAGGTGGGGCCCGAGGTGCACGCCGCCATCCACCCCGACCGCCCCATTCCCTCCACCAACACGCCCATCGACGTCCGCGCCGGCATCGCGGAGCGCGCGCTGGGGATGGGGCTGCCGGCGGAGCACGTCAGCGTCTCCACGCACTGCACCCGCTGCGGCGAATCCGACTTCTTCTCACACCGTGCTGGGTCGAAGGCGCGGCAGATGGGGGTTCTCGGCATCCGCGACGCCCTGTCCTGACCCGATCGATTTGGAGCGGTCGGCGGGCTGTGGCAACGGCGTTGGGGTACAGAGGGACAGAGGTACAAAAGAGAGGAGCAGAGGCCGAACGAGGGTTTCCTCTGCTCCTCTCTTTTCAACCTCTGCTCCTCTGTACCCCCCCTCTTCTGGGGTGCGCGATTGGAGCCGGACGGCCTCCGCGACACGGACCCGGCGGAGCGCGCGGATTGCGCGGGGCTCGCGTGGAGCCTATATTGAGGCTGTGTCCATGGCTGGCGAACGCCCCCGCGGCGAATTCGCGAGACGAAGTGGGGTGCGGTTGGCCCCGCTTTTTTATTTGCCCAAACACACCCTGCGACGGACCGGAGGCGGCGTGGTGCACGACGAGTCGCTGGCGCGCGAGATGGAGCGGCGCGTGGCGGAGCTGGGCTTCGAGATGGTGGAGCTGGAGCAGGCCGGGAGCAAGGCGCGCCCCATCCTGCGCCTGTACGTGGACCGGCCCGACAGCCAGCCCGGACAGCCCGGCGTTTCGCTGGACGACTGCGGCGCCATCAGCCGCGCGCTCGAGCCCTGGCTCGACGCCCACGAAGGGCTCAGCGACCGCTACGTCATCGAGGTCTCGTCCCCCGGCGTGGAGCGGCCCCTGGTGCGCACCCGCGACTGGGAGCGGTTCGCCGGCGCCGAGGTCGCGGTCAAGGGCCGCCAGGTGCTGGCCGACCGGGCCAAGCGGCTCGAAGGCACGCTGCTGGGGCTGCGCGGGGACGAAGGGGCCCAGCGCGTGGCGCTGCGCCTGCCCAACGGCGACGAGGTGGAGGTTCCGCTGGCGGACATCGACCGGGGCAACCTGGTGTACCGCTGGGAGCGCGGCGGGAAGGGCCGCTGAAGCAATTCCCCGCAGGCTCCACGAGACAGACACGGGAAGAACGGCCAACATGAGCAACGCAACCCAGATCCTCGCGGCGTTCCGCGAGATGACGGCCAACAAGGCCATCTCGCGCGACGAGCTGTACGACCTGATCAAGGACGGCATCCTGGCCGCCCTGGCCAAGCGCTACGGCCCCAACGTCGAGGCCGAGATCGAGATCGACGAGGACACCGGCAAGATCGGCATCACCGTGCTCAAGGAGGTGGTGGCCGAGGTCGAGGACCCGTCGCGCCAGATCCTGCTCGAGGAAGCCCGCTGGGACGACCCCGAGTTCGAGGTGGGCGACATCCTGGAGGTGCCGGTGGAGTTCGCGCACTTCGGGCGCAACGCCGTGATGGCCGCCAAGCAGCGCATCCTGCAGCGGGTGCGCGAGGGCGAGCGCCAGAAGATCCGCGACGAGTACGAGCACCGCGTGGGCGAGCTGCTGAGCGGCGAGACGCAGCAGGTGGAGCGCGGCAAGCTGGTGCTGATGCTGAACCGCAGCCGCGACGCCGACGCCATCATCCCCTGGAAGGAGCAGAACCCGCGCGAGCGCTTTCGCCAGGGCGAGCCGATCCGGGCCGTGCTCAAGAAGGTCGAAGAGACGCCCAAGGGCCCGCGCCTGATCCTGTCCCGCGCCGACCCGCTGTTCGTGGCCGCGCTGTTCAAGCTCGAGGTTCCCGAGATCCAGCAGGGGATCGTGGAGATCCGCGGCGCGGCGCGCGAAGTGGGCTTCCGCAGCAAGATCGCCGTGAGCTCGCGCGACGAATCCATCGATCCCGTGGGCGCCTGCGTGGGCCTCAAGGGAAGCCGCGTCCGCGCGGTGGTGCAGGAGCTGGGCGGCGAGCGCATCGACATCGTGCCCTGGCATCCGGACCCCGAGATCTACGCCAAGCGCGCGCTGGCGCCGGCCCGCGTGGCCAAGGTGATCAGCAACTACGAGACGCGCACCATGACCGCCATCGTGGACGAGGACCAGCTTTCGCTGGCGATCGGCCGCAACGGGCAGAACGTGCGCCTGGCCAGCCAGCTCATCGGCTGGCAGCTGGACCTGTTCGGCAGCCGCGAGTGGCTGGAGCGCGGGGCCGAGGCGGCGCTGTTCGGCGGCGGAAGCGAAGAGGGCGAGTACGACAACACCGACTTCTCGCTGCGCGACCTGGACCTGGCGCCGGCCACGCTGGCCGCGCTCGAGGCCGCCGGCTACAGCACGTTCTTCGACGTCATCGACATGGAGCGCGAGGACTTCCTGCGCATCCCGGGGCTGGGCGAGGACGAGGCGGACCGGCTGATGTCCGAGATCGAGCGCCTGACGGTGGAGGACGAGGAGGAAGAAGGCGCCGCCGCCCGGGGTGAGGGCGGCGCCGGGGACGAGGACCCTGCCGGGGACGGCGACGAGGGCGGGGAAGCACCCGCGGCGGGGGGCGGCGAGGGCGAAGACGCCGGTACGGACTTGACTTCCGGGTCCGATTCGGAGAACTTGCCGGGTTCGGAATAGCCGCATGGAAGGCCGCGCGCCCCAGGAGTCCGGTCCCGGCGCGCCGGAGCGCGCGCTGCTGTCCCTGCTGGGGCTGGCGGCGCGCGCACGCGCCCTTGCGATGGGCACCGACATGGTGCGCGGCGCCGCGCGCGACGGAAAGGTCGCGGCCGCGGTGCTGGCGGGCGACGCGTCGCCCACGCAGGCCCGCAAGCTGGTCCCGCTGCTCCAGGCCCGCGGGATCCCTTTTGCCGTATGCTCCAATCAGGCCGAACTGGGCGCCGCCGTTGGCAAGGGCCCCGTATCGGCCATCGGAATCACAGACCCTGGTTTCGCGCGACGCGCCATGGAGCTGGCCGCCGTGCCGTCACTGCCGCAGGACCGTGGAGGAGGAGAGCCGTACTGATGCGAGTCTTTGAAGTCGCCAAGGAGCTGGACGTTCCGGCTGAGGCCTTGGTGCACCTCCTCCGGGAGATGGACGTGCCCGTGCGCAGCCACATGAGCGACCTGGCCGACGAGCACGTGGCGCGCCTGCGCACCGTGGTGGAGCGCGAGCGCCGCCACGGCCACGACCTTGCCGCCGCGGCGGCCGCCGCGAGCGCGGCCGAGGCCGCCGACGCCGGCAGCCGCCGCCGTCGGCGCAAGCGCGAGGACCTGCCCGAGACCGCCGAGGCCCCCGAGGCCGTGGCGGAGTCCGCCGTGCCCGTCGCCGCCGCGCAGACCGACGTGTCCGCCGGCCCCGCGCCGGAGCAGACGCGCGCCGAAGCCGACACCACGGCGTCGCCGATCGTCGACGCGGTGGAGGCCATCGAGGCCGACGCCGCCATGGCCGCCGCCGACCGCGGCGCCGACCTGGTCACGCGCGGCGGACAGCCGCCGAAGGACGTGGCGGTGATCGTGGAGCCGGCCGCGGCGCCCGACGAGGCCGCCGCGCCCCCGGCGCCGGCCGCTCCGGCCGCTCCGGCGGCACCCGTCTCCGCGCGCCCCGCGGCGCCGGTTTCGCCCCGCCCCGCGGCGCCCCTGTCGGCGCGTCCCGCGGCGCCCGAGCCCGCCCGTCCGGCGGTGCCCGAGCGTCCCGCGGCCCCGGAGCGTCCGGCGGCACCGCCCCCGGCCGGCCCGCGCCGCGAAGAGCTGCGTCCGGCCGCGTCCGCGCGGCCCAACCCGGCCGGCGGCCCGGCCCAGGGCGGAGCCACGCCGGTCCGTCCCGGCCAGCCCGGCGGCGCGCCCCCGCGTCCCGCGGGCGGCCCGCCCCGTCCGGCGGGCCCCGGCGGCCCGGGCGGCGACCGCCGTCCGTCCCCGCCGCCCTCGGTGCGTCCCGGCGGCCCGTCGGGCCCCCGCCCGGCGCGTCCCGAAGGACAGCCGGCCAGCGGCGCCGGTGCCGGCGCCCCGCCGCGCCCGGAGTTCGTCCCGCGCTCGGCGCGCAGCATGGCGCCGCCCATGCCGCCCGCGCGCACCCAGTCGTTCGGCGGGCGCCCGGGTGACACCGCGGGCACCACGCCCACGGGCGGCGGCGGTGGCAACAACAACGCCGCCGGCGCCGGCGCCAAGAAGAAGGACCGCAAGAAGGGAAAGAAGGGCCGCGGGACCGTCGACCAGACGGCCGTGGACGACAACTTCAAGAAGACGATGGCGGCCATGGAGTCGGGCGGCGGGCGCAAGAAGCGCCGCGGCCAGCGCGACCAGGGCCCGTCGCAGACCGAGCGCCGCGAAGAGGAGATCCTGCGCCGGCGCACCGAGGAGGCCACCACCGTCCGCGTCAACGAGTTCCTGACGGTGGCGGAGCTGGCCGAGCTCATCGACGTGCCGGCCAACCAGCTCATCGGCTCCGCGTTCAAGAACCTGGGGCTGATGGTCACCATCAACCAGCGGCTCGACTTCGACCAGATCGAGCTGCTGCTGGACGAGTTCGGCTTCCTGGCGGTCCGTGAAGAGGAGTACGGGGCCGAGATGGAGGAGGCGGTGGAGGAGGACGCGCCCGAGGACCTGCAGGCGCGCCCCCCGGTGGTCACCGTCATGGGCCACGTGGACCACGGCAAGACCTCGCTGCTGGACTACATCCGCAAGACCAACGTCATCGCGGGCGAGGCCGGCGGCATTACGCAGCACATCGGCGCGTACCACGTGCAGCTGCCCGACGGGCGCGCCATCAGCTTCCTGGACACCCCCGGCCACGCCGCGTTCACCGCCATGCGCGCCCGCGGCGCCGAAGTCACGGACGTGGTGATCCTGGTCGTCGCGGCCGACGACTCGGTGATGCCGCAGACCATCGAGGCCATCAGCCACGCCCGCAACGCCGGCGTGCCGCTGATCGTGGCGGTGAACAAGGTGGACCTTCCCGACGCCAACCCCATGAAGGTCAAGCAGGACCTTCTGCAGCACGGGGTGGTGCTCGAGGACTTCGGCGGCGACGTGATGAGCGCCGAGGTCAGCGCCAAGAAGGGGCTGGGGATGGACGAGCTGCTGGAGAAGGTGCTCCTGCTCTCCGACATCCAGGAGCTCACGGCCAACCCCGACCGCGAGGCGGTGGGGACGGTGATCGAGGCGCAGCTGGACGTGGGCAAGGGTCCCGTGGCCACCGTCCTGGTGACCAACGGCACCCTGCGCGTGGGCGACCACGTGGTGTGCGGCATGTACAGCGGCCGCATCCGCGCCATGCTCGACGAGCGCAACCGGCCGGTCGCCTCGGCCGGCCCGGCCCACCCGGTACAGATCCTGGGTCTGCAGGGCGTGCCCGGCGCGGGCGACCAGCTGATCGCCATGGAGGCGGACCGCGCGGCCGACATCGCGCAGACCCGCCAGCGGCTGGAGCGCGAAAAGCGCATGCGCATCAAGAGCCGCGGCGTAAAGCTGACGGACCTGTCGCGGATGCTGGCCAAGGGCGAGCAGGCGCAGCTCAACCTGGTCATCAAGGGCGACGTGGACGGCTCGGTGCAGGCGCTGTCCGACTCGCTGGAGCAGCTGTCCACGGCCGAGGTGCGGGTGCAGGTCATTCACCGCGGCGTGGGCGCCATCAACGAGAGCGACGTGCTGCTGGCGTCCACCTCGGGCGCCATCGTGGTGGGCTTCCACGTGCGCCCCACGGGCGAGGCGCGGAGCGTGGCCGAGCGCGAGGACGTGGACATCCGCCTGTACAACATCATCTACGAGGCGGTGGCCGAGGTCCGGGCGGCGATGGAAGGCCTGCTCACCCCCGAGGAGCGCGAGGTCATGCTGGGCACGGCGGAGGTCCGCCAGCTGTTCAAGGTGCCGCGCGTGGGGACGGTGGCCGGCTGCATGGTCACCAGCGGCGTGCTGGACCGGCGCGGCAAGATCCGCGTGGTGCGCGACGCGGTGCAGGTGTACGAGGGCGAGCTCGAAAGCCTCAAGCGCTTCAAGGACGATGCGCGCGAGGTGCGCGAGGGCTTCGAGTGCGGCCTGAACATCAAGAACTTCAACGACGTCAAGATCGGCGACGTCCTGGAGTGCTACCGGGTCGAGGAGATCGCCCGCACACTGGCCGGCATCGCCGCCGAGCAGGAGCGGGCGGCGAGCGCCTGACGCGAGGGCCGCGCGATGACGGTGGGACTGGTGGTGTGGGACCTTCACATTCCCGGGTGCGCCTCCCTCAAGGAGAAGCGCTCGGTGGTGAAGGGGCTCCGGGACCGGCTGCACGCCCGGTTCAACGTCTCCGCGGCGGAGACGGCGCATCAGGACCTGCTGCAGCGGGCCGAGATCGCGGTGTGCGTGGTGTCGGAGGACCGGCGCCACGCGCAGTCGGTGCTCTCGTCCGCCGACGGGCTGGTGGCCGAAGAGGGCCGGGCGCGGATCATCGATTCGTACACGACGTTCTACTAGGGCGGCGAGGGGACAGGGGACAGGGGACAGGTTACAGCCGGCGAGGCAGTCTGCCGCGTGGGCTGGGCCGGGCCTCGCTCCCTGTCCCCTCGTTTTTTCTTCACGAGATCGACGGCGGGTGGATGCGGCACGGGCGGGGCGGGCGGCGTGGTTGCCGGCTGTCCCCTGTCCCCTGTAACCTGTCCCCTGTCCTTCACCGGCGAGACGCACATGCCCAGGTTCCGACGCACCGACCGCATCAACGAGCAGCTCAAGCAGGAGATCTCCCTCATCGTCCGCGACGAGGTGCGTGATCCCCGCGTGGGGCTGGCCACCATCACCGCGGTGATCACCTCGCCCGAGCTGGACCACGCGCGCGTGTACGTGACGTCGCTGGGCGACGAAAAGGAGCGCGAGGGGATCATCGAGGGGCTGCGCAGCGCCGCGGCGTTCATCCGCAAGCAGCTCAGCGGCCGCCTGCACATGCGCCGCGTCCCCGAGCTTCACTTCGAAGCCGACCGCGTCCTGGCCGAGGCCAGCCGCATCGAGGAGCTGCTGCGCCAGGCGCTCCCCCCCGAGCTGCGCAACCAGCCCCTCGACGCGGACGAGGCCGACCCTTCGGCCGATGCCGATGATCTGGACGACGCGGAGGATCCGGACGCCGCCGATGATCCGGACGAGACGGATGATCTGGAGGATGCCGATGATGCGGCGGACTCCGATGACGATACGGATCGCCCGTCGCAGTCCGCCTCCAGGAGCGAATGAATTCGCCGCTGGAAATGCGCAAAGTCCGCCTGCGCGGACTCGGCGGCCCGGCCGTGTGCGGCGTCCCGGGCACCTGCGCGTCCGCACCCGGGCGCGCGCCCGAATCCGTCATACGCACGGGCCAATCTGTCATTCCGAGGGAGCGCACCCCCGGAGCCTCGCCCTCGCCGCGAACCCCGCGCGCGACCGAGGAATCTACTGTCGGCCTCCTCGTGAGTCGTCGTAGCATCCGGATGCCCGCGGCCACAGTCCGCGAAGGCGGACTTTGCGTTTTCCCAGCGGCGAATTCATTCGCTCTCGCAGGCGGACTTCGCGTTTTTCCAGCGGCGAATTCATTCGCTCCCCGGGGCGGCCGGCGCGCGGTTCCTTCGGACGCACGCCCACTGACGCACTCACGCACTCACGCACTCACGCACTTCCACCCGGAAGGCCGCCCGTGAGCGCGAACTCCCCGCTCCCCCTGGGCGTCCTCCCGGTGGACAAGCCTGTCGGCCCCACGTCGCACGACGCGGTGGCGGTGGTGCGGCGCGCGCTGAAGACGCGGCAGGTGGGGCACACGGGTACGCTGGACCCGTTCGCCTCGGGCCTCCTCCTGGTCTGCGTGGGCCCCGCGACGCGCCTGGCGGAGTACTTTGCGCCGCTGCCCAAGACCTACGCCGCCACCATGCGCCTGGGCCAGGCGACGGACACGGACGACCACACCGGTGAGACGATCGCCTCTTCCGACGCCTGGCGAGACGTAACGCGCGAGCAGGTGGAGGCGGCGCTGGCGGCGCAGGTGGGGACCATCCAGCAGCTGCCGCCGGCGTACTCCGCCAAGAAGGTGGATGGCGAGCGGATGTACGCCGTGGCGCGGCGGGGCGGGGAGGTGGTGCGCACGCCGGTGACGGTAACGATCCACGCCATCCGCGTGCTGTCGATGGAGCTGCCCGACGTCGCGTTCGAGGTGGAGTGCGCCAGCGGGACCTACATCCGCGCCATCGCGCGCGACGCGGGCGAGGCGCTGGGGGTGGGCGGCCACCTGCGCGAGCTGCGGCGCACGCGCATCGGCCCGCACGACGTTGCCCGCGCCGTGCCGATGGACCGGCTGGGCGAGGAGGACCTGGTGCGCGCGGCGATGCTCGCGCCCGCGGAGGCCGTCATGCACCTGCCGCGCGTGGTGGCGGACGAGCGGGGAGAGGCGGACCTGCGGCACGGGCGCGCGGTGCAGGCGCCGGAGGGCTTCGCGGCGGACGGGCCGGTGGCGGTCGTCTCCGGCGGCGGCGAGCTGCTGGCGGTGGGCGAGGCGGCGGACGGAGCGGTCCGGCCGCGCAAGGTGTTCGCGGGGGGCGCGTGATGGCGCGGTCCGAAGAGGTGGCGCCGTTCGCCGTCGACCCGGCGCTGCCGGCGGCCATCCCGCGCGACGGGCGCCGGTCCATCGTCACCGTGGGCACCTTCGACGGGGTGCACCGCGGGCACTGGGAGGTGCTGCAGGAGATCTGCCGGCGCGCCCGCGCCACCGGCGGCCGCAGCATCCTGGTGACCTTCCATCCCCATCCCCTGCGCGTGGTTCGCCCCGAGCACGCGCCGCCCCTGCTCACCACGGTGGCCGAAAAGCGCGAGGTGCTGGCCGAGTCGGGGCTGGAGTACGTCGTCTTCCTCCCCTTCACGCGCACGCTGCAGCACTATCCCGCGCGGCGCTTCGTGGAAGAGGTCCTGCGCGGCCGCATCGGGATGGACGAGCTGGTGATCGGCTACGACCACGGGTTCGGCAAGGACCGCGAGGGAAGCGTGGAGACGCTGCGGCAGGTTGGGCGCGAGATGGGGTTCGACGTGGACGTCGTGGAGGCGTTCCACGCCGAGGGCGAGCCGGTGTCGTCCAGCCGCATCCGCCGCCTGCTTTCCGAGGGCGACGCGGCGGGCGCGGCGCGGCTGCTGGGGCGGCCGTACCGGCTGGAGGGCGTGGTGGTGCGCGGGGAGCAGAAGGGGCGCGAGCTGGGCTTTCCCACCGCCAACATCGAGGTAGGCGACCCGGAGAAGATGCTGCCGAAGGAAGGCGTCTACGCGGCGTACGGCCGCGTGCGCGGCGAGCGCATCCCCGGCCTGCTGCACCTGGGGCCGCGCCCCACCTTCCCCGGCTTTTCGCCCACCATCGAGCTGCACCTGCTGGACTGGAGCGGCGACATCTACGGCGACCACGTGCGCGTGGAGGTGGTGGACCGCATCCGCGACATCCGCCCCTTCCCCAGCGTCGACGCCCTCATCGAAGCCATCCGCGGCGACGAGCGCGAAGGCCGGCGGATGCTGGGGGTGGGGTGAGTTTTGGATTCAGCCGGCGCTATGTGGTTCCCGACGATGGCTGGTGCTTCGGATGGTACTCCACGTCCGCCAACCCTGCGAAGTGCCCGTCCTGGGTCCAGAGCACGGCATTATATTCTCGCGCGGTAGCGTAGATTACGCTGTCCGCCAGCGGGAGCTTGTGGGTATGGCCAAGCTTCGCCGCCTTCAGCGCGAGCGCCGCGTCCAGATCGACGACGATGCCCTGCTGCATCATCGCGGTCGCCTGCAGGGCGTCACTCTCCCCTCGCTCGCGCAGTACCCAGCGAAAGACCTCCAGCACGCTTACGGTGGGTACCACCAGGGTGTCCGTATCTTCGATTGCGGGTGCGAACAGGTTCGAGTTCGGCCCGTTGGTCATGTACTCCAGCCATCCGGACGTGTCGACCACGTTGCGCACCGGTGCGGTGGCGGGGTGAATCACACGCGGTCCGGGTCGCGCTCGAACTCCGTCGACATGCCCGCCAGAAACCCGCGCATTTCCTGCGGTGGCCGGAGGGGGATGAACTCGATGCGGCCGTCGTAGGGGATCACCTGCACCTGCTGCCCCGGCCTCAGGTTCAGCCTTTCACGCACAGACCGTGGGATCACGACCTGGAACTTGGGTGAGATCGTCGCTTTCTCCATCTGCTCTCCTCGATGCGGGGTTCGTATTACGATAACCTGATCGATCCAGTCCCTGCAACCCCTGTCCGTCGACTCGCGGTATCCGCGATTGGGAACGCCGCCGCCGGGTTGCCAGCAGGAGCATGCTGCATTACCTTCTATGGCTTGTTGTTGATCCGCTCGGCAAATCTTTGTTCGATTGGATCGGCTGACTTCCCGACCAGCACAGACTCTTCAGGAGGCTCCGATCATGGCGCTCACGGCCGAAAACCGCGACGACATCGTCAAGAAGTACCAGATCCACGAGAACGACCGCGGCAGCACCAAGGTGCAGATCGCGCTTCTCACCGCGCGCATCAACGACCTGACCGGGCACTTTCGCGCGCACAAGAAGGACCATCACAGCCGCCGCGGGCTGCTGAAGATGGTGGGTCAGCGCCGCAGCCTGCTGGACTACCTGCGCCGCAACGACCTCGAGGGCTACCGCGCGCTCATCGCCGACCTGGGGCTGCGCCACTGATCGGCACCCCGTCGGGCGGGCGCGAAGTACCGGGGACGCGGGCCACTGGGCTCCTTCCCCGGGCCGCGCGTCCCCGCAACGGCGGGCAGGACTAGAAGGAAACACGCCGGCCGCACGGGGATGAACCCTGCGGCCGGCGTGCGTTTTTGCACAGCGGCGACGAAGTGGACATCAAAGCGACCGGGCTCCGCCTGCGGGGGAGCGCTGCCCGGAGTGCGGCATCTCCCGAGCAATCACAAGGAAAGACCTACATGGCAAAGCTGGAGAGACAGTTCGCGGGGCGCCCCCTGATTCTCGAGGCGGGGAAGATGGCCCGGCAGGCGGACGGATCGTGCACGGTGCAGTTCGGCGAAACGATGGTGCTGTGCACCGCGGTCGCCCAGGACAACCCGACCCACCTTCCGTTCTTTCCCCTGACCATCGAGTACCGCGAGCGCACCTACGCGGCCGGCAAGATCCCGGGCGGCTTCATCAAGCGCGAGGGGCGCCCCAGCGACAAGGAGATCCTGTCGGCGCGCCTCATCGACCGCCCGCTGCGCCCGCTGTTCCCCGACGGGTTCTACAACGAGACGCAGGTCTTCGTCTACGTGATCTCGGCGGACCAGGAGAACGACGCGGACGTGGTGGCGCTCACGGGCGCCTCGCTGGCGCTCAACATGAGCCGCATTCCCTTTGCCGAGCCGGTGGCGGCGGTGCGCATCGGGCGCATCCAGGGGCAGTGGGTGCTGAACCCCACCTTCCAGCAGCTGGAGTACAGCGACCTCGACATCATCGTGGCCGGTTCCGAGGACGCCATCATGATGGTGGAGGGCGGCGCGCTGGAGGTGCCGGAGGAAGAGATCGCCGAGGGGCTGACGGTGGCCCACGTGGGCATCAAGGAGCTCATCGGCCTGCAGAAGGAGATGCTGGCGCAGCTGGACGTGCCCGCCAAGATGGAGTGGACGCCGCGCGCGGTGGACGCCACCATCCGTGAGCGCGTCGAGAGCGCCGCCGGCGGCCGCGTGTCCGAGGCGCTGAAGGTGCCCGGCAAGCACGAGCGCGCCGACGCCCTGAAGGCCATCCGCACCGAGATCGCCGCGTCGCTGGCCGAGGAGTTTCCGGAGAGCGACAAGGACGTGGGAAGCGTGGTCAAGGACCTGGAGAAGCGCGAGACGCGCGAGATGATCCTGTCCACCGGCACCCGCTCCGACGGCCGCGGGCTCGACGAGGTGCGCCCCATCAGCATCGACGTGGGCGTGCTGCCGCGCGCGCACGGCTCGGCGCTGTTCACCCGCGGGCAGACGCAGGCGCTGGGCGTGACCACGCTGGGCACGCAGGGCGACGAGCAGGCGTACGACACCATCGACTTTCCCACGCAGCAGAAGAAGTCGTTCATGCTGCACTACAACTTCCCCCCGTTCAGCACGGGCGAGGTAAAGCCCATGCGCGGCACCAGCCGCCGCGAGATCGGGCACGGCGCGCTGGCCGAGCGGGCGCTCGAGGCCATGCTGCCGCCGTTCGACGAGTTCCCGTACACGGTGCGCGTCGTCAGCGACGTGCTCGAGAGCAACGGCTCGTCGTCGATGGCAACGGTGTGCGCGGGGTCGCTGTCGCTGATGGACGCGGGCGTGCCCATGCGGGCGGCCGTGGCCGGCGTGGCGATGGGGCTCATCAAGGAAGGCGACCGGGTGGCGGTGCTCACCGACATCCTGGGGAGCGAAGACGCCCTGGGCGACATGGACTTCAAGGTGGCGGGCACCCGCGAGGGCGTGACCTCCATCCAGATGGACATCAAGATCGAGGGGCTGTCGCTGGAGCTGATGCGTGAGGCGCTGCAGAAGGCCAACCGCGCGCGGATGCACATCCTGGGCGAGATGGAGAAGGCGCTCTCCGGCCCGCGCGCCGAGCTGTCGGTGTACGCGCCGCGCATCATCACCATCAAGGTGGACCCGGCCAAGATCGGCGAGATCATCGGGCCCAAGGGCAAGACGATCCGCGGCATCCAGGAGGCCACGGGCGCCACGATCAACATCGACGACGACGGCACGGTGACCATCGCGTCGGTGAGCGGCGAGGGCGGCGAGCGCGCCCGCCGCATCATCGCGGGGATGACCGAAGAGGCCGAGGTGGGCAAGATCTACGAGGGCCAGGTGAAGAGCACCACGACGTTCGGCGCGTTCGTGGAGATCATGCCCGGCACCGAGGGGCTGCTGCACATCTCCGAGCTGCAGGCGGGCCGCGTCGAAAAGACGGAGGACGTGGTCAAGAAGGGCGACGTGGTGCAGGTGAAGCTTCTCTCCATCGACGAGAAGGGCCGCCTGCGCCTGTCCCGCAAGGCGGCGCTGGCCGAGATGGCGGGCGGCGCGACCGACGGCGCCAGCGGCAGCGCGGCGACCGGCGCCCCGGCCGCCGGCGGCCAGGCGTAAGCCGTTCCGCACCTGCGGATGCAACGAAAGCCCCCGCCCGGTTCGCCGGGCGGGGGCTTTGTCGTGTGTGGGGCGGGCGAATGAGGGGGATCCAAGGCGCCACGACCCCCGGCGCCACGATCCCGTGCGCCACGGGTTGACGCCACAGGCTAAAGCCCGCGGCTAGAAATGCCATAAGCCCCGTCTTTGCTCGTTCCTCACAAAACGGGGCTTCACCTGCTCGCGTGGGCCACGCCCTGCGCGATTCCGCCGTTTGCGCGGAGCGCCCGTGGTGTTGAAGCCCCGCCGGGCGAGCTCCGCGAGCCCAGGGCGGGGCTTATGGCCGTTCTAGCCCCGGGCTTCAGCCCGGGACGTGGACATGGACATGGACGTGGACGTGGACGGGTGGCGCGGTGGTGCGAACGAAACCGGGCGTGCGGAAACCGCGGTGCGGTTTTCCGCGTACGGCACGCCCATGACATGCATCGCATCTCTCCGTCGTGCCACGCTCGTGATCGCCGCGGTTGCGGCGGGCGTCGGCTCACCCGTGAACGCGCAGGAGGCGGACGTGCAGGCGTTCGCGGCCGAGGTGGACTCGCTGCGGCAGGCGCTGCGCATCCCCGGGCTTTCCGTGGCCGTGGTGCGCGACGGGCGCGTGGTGCTGGCCCGCGGCTTTGGCTGGGCGGACGTGGAGGCGCGCCGCCCGGCCACGGAGCACACGCCGTATACCATCGCCTCGGTGACCAAGCCCATCTCCGGCGTGCTGGCGATGCGGCTGGTGGAGCGCGGCGTGCTAGATCTGGACCGGCCGATGTCCAGCTTCACCGACTGGGCGGAGTTCTGCGCGGAGGCGCGCGCGGACGGCCCGCGCATCTTTTTCGCGGACTACGACTGCTCGCCGCGCGTGACGCTGCGCCACGTGCTGTCGATGCAGATGAACGGCACGGCGGCGGGCGAGCGCTTCTACTACAACCCCGTCTCCTTTTCGTGGGCGTCGCGGCCCATCATGCAGATCACGGGGCGCGCGTTCAGCGACCTGGTGGCCGAAGAGGTGTTCGCGCCGGCGGGGATGACGGAGTCGGCGCGCAGGCACCGCAACCTGCCGCTGCGGGCCGACCTGGAGGCGGCGATGGCCCTGCCGTACCACGTGGATTCCGCCGGCGTGCTCCGCCGGTCGGAGGGGCCGGGGCCGCAGGGCGACGGCGCGGCGGGCGGGGTGATCAGCACGGTGGTGGACCTGGCGCGCTTCGACGTCGCGCTGGACGAGGGGCGGCTGATCTCGGAGGCGTCGAAGGAGGAGATGTGGCGCGCGGGGCGCTCTCCGTCCGGGGCGGTGCTGCCGTACGGGATCGGCTGGTTCGTGCAGCAGGTGGACGGGCGGCGGGCGGTGTGGCACTCCGGCTGGTGGGAGCAGGCGTACTCCGCGCTGTACCTGAAGCTGCCGGACGAGGGGCTTACGCTGATCCTGCTGGCCAACAGCGAGGGCGCGTGGTGGAGCAACCCGCTGGACGCGGCGCAGGTGGAGCGCTCACCCTTCGCCGCCGCCTTCCTGCGGCGCTTCCACGGCCGGTAGCCATTCGGCAGCATCAGCAACTACGGGCACGCAGAGCAGCAGAAACGCAGAGCCGCAGAGGAAGGGCTCCATTCCTCTGCGGCTCCGCATCTCTGCGTAGCCTCGGTTTCCGGGGATCAGGTTCGAGCGATGACGGAGAAGGAAAAGATGCTGGCCGGCGAGCCGTACGATGCCACGGACCCGCGGCTGGTGGAGGAGCGGCGGCGCGCGCGCGACCTGACGCACGCGCTGAACGAGACGCGCGACGCGGAGAAGGAACTGCGTCTCTCCATCCTCCGCGAGCTGTTCGGGGGAATGGGCGAGGAGGTGTGGATCGAGCCACCCTTCTTCTGCGACTACGGCGGCAACATCCGCCTGGGCGACCGGGTGTACTTCAACTTCAACTGCGTGGTGCTGGACTGCGCGGAGGTCGTCGTCGGCAGCGACGTGCTGTTCGGGCCGGCGGTGCAGATCTACACGGCCACGCACCCCATGGAGGCCGAGGTGCGCCGCGCGGGGCTGGAGAGCGCGAAGCCGGTCACCATCGGCTCGGACGTGTGGGTGGGCGGCGGCGCCATCCTCCTTCCCGGCGTGACGATCGGCGCGCGGTCGGTGATCGGCGCGGGGAGCGTGGTGACGCGGGACGTGCCCGCGGACGTGTTCGCCGCCGGCAACCCCTGCCGCGTGATCCGCGCGCTGGGATCGTGACGCGGATCATCCTGCCCCGCTCATCCGGCAAACTGTCATTCTGGGTGAGGCGCCGCGTGGTGCGGTCCGTAGGCCCGGGAGCGTGGCGCCGGCCGAAGAACCTCCACCTGGGGGGCGGGACCTTTCCGTCACGCGGGGTTCCCGGGCGTTGCCCGGATAAGGGGTTCCGCGCGAGGGGCGGAAGGTTCTTCGGCCGCGCCACTGGCTCCGCGGATTTCCGCCGTCCCGAGGTGGGCGCTTCCTGGGAATGACGGGTGCTTTCCCGGATTCCGCCTGAGAGGGTGTTGCCAAACCTCCCAGCGTGATTGACTTCCTGAGGGAGGCGCCGCTCCGCAGCTCGCGTGTACACTGCACCCTGGCGCCGACTGAAGGACCTCGCCAGCAGAACGACGGGGCGGGTCCCGTGCCCTGAGCTGGCCCTGCGCCGCCGAGAAGAGGTCCTTCGGTCGCGCGCAATCTGCGGTGTGACTTCTGGTTGGACGTGATGCGCTCCCTCAGGAAGTCAGCGCTTCTTTGTGATTTTGGGGGTTTAGCAACACCCTCTCATATCAGGCTCAGGAAGTCAGCCTATGGACGTCATCGTCGCCGACTTTGATCGTGACCTACGCGTCCTGCCGGACCAGGTCCTCCAGGCGGTCGTAGGAAACCTGCATGCCGCTCTCCATCCCGCTGGCCAGGATCATGTCGCGGACCTCCTGGCTGGGGTGCTGCACCAGCACCTTCATCGTCGTGACGCCGCCGGACTCCTCGAGGGTCATGATGTTGAGCGGATACGCGTCGGGGCCCGGATCGGGGACGCCTTCGAACATCTCCGTGTACACCAGCCGGTGCGGCCCCTCGATCTCGCGGTACTCCCCGTGAAAGCCCACCTCCGCGCCCTGCTCGCGGATCACGTAGCGCCACTGGCCGCCCACGCGCAGGTCGATCTCGCACACCATCCACTCCGACGTCGCGAAGCCCCACCAGCGCTTGACCAGCTCCGGGGTGGTGTGGGCCCTGAAGATCAGCGCGGCCGGGGCATCGAAGGCGCGCGTGATGAGGTACTCCGTGTCCGACGGCAGGGTGATGACGGCGGATCCGTGGCGGTTGCGCAGGGCGGTGGTGGTCATGGCGTGTTCTCCTCGGTTTGAAGTTCGGCCAGCAGGTCGTCAAGCCGGTCCAGCCGTGCGTTCCAGGTGCGCTCGAAGGTGCGCACCCAGTCGTGGATGGGCTTGAGCGCCGGCCCGTTTACCCGGTACCAGCGGTGCCGCCCGTCCGCGCGAACCAGCACCAGGCCCACCGCCCGCAGCACGCCCAGGTGCTTGGACACCTGCGGCTGCGTAAGGCCCAGCCGGTCCACCAGCTCGCCGACCGTCGCCTCCCCGGTGCCCAGCGCATCGAGAAGGTCGCGTCGGCTCGCCTCGGCGACCGCGTTGAACGCATCGGATGTCGTCGGTGTGCGAGCCATGGAAACAGTATATATGTCGATATGGGAATACGTCAAGCCCGACGTGTTCCTTGCACGGCGGGCGTCGCCGTGTCATGCTGTGGGAACCTGGCGATTCGATGCGGGCGGGGCACTCGGACGATCCGCGATTTACCGGGATTGGCTGGATTCGGCCGATGGTCGAAATCGCAGGGGATTGGCACACCGCCGCGCGTGGGGCGAGCCGCGAACGACCGGCTCAGTCCTTGCTCGCGCAGGTACGTTTCGCGTCTACTCTCGACCCAAGCGGAGGTTTGTGATGCACACGTGGCTCCACACGGGCCGGCTGGCCGTGCTTGCGATTGCGGTGGCATGCGCGCCCGTCGCCGCGCAGCAGACGGGCACGCCCCCGGCTCCCGCGGCGGCGGCGGCCCCCGCCGCAAACCCGTCGGACGTGGCCTCGCCCGAGGCCATCGTGACGGCGCTGTACGAGGTCATCACCGGCCCCGCCAGCCAGCAGCGCGACTGGAACCGCATGCGGACCCTCTTTCTGGCGGATGCGCGGCTGGCGTTCGTGCAGCCGCTGCGGGCGGGCGGGACGCGGCTCTTTTCGGCCAACGTGGAAGAGTTCATCCGCATCGCGGGGCCGGGCTATCAGCAGGGCGCCGGGTTCTGGGAGCGCGAGATCGGACACCGCATTGACCGGTTCGGGAGCATCGCCCACGTGTTCACCGCGTACGAGACGCGCCTTACGGCGCCGGACGGCCCCGTGGACGACCGTGGCATCAACAGCGTGCAGCTGATCCGCTACCAGGACCGCTGGTGGATCACCAACCTGGTCTTCGACGCGGAGAGCCCCGAGAACCCCATCCCGCCCGAGTACGTAAACGAGCGGTAGAGGGAAGCCGCGTCCCGTTCCAGACCATCCCCATGGAGATGAAGATGAAGAGGTGGCTCTACCCCCTCCGGCTGGCGGCGCTTGCGATGCTGGCGGCGTGCGCGCCCGCGGTGCAGCAGACGGCCGCGCCCGCGCCGCTCTCCCCTCCCGCGGACACGCCCGCAGCGCCCTCTCGTGCCGCGGACCCGCGGGACGTTGCCTCGCCCCAAGCGGTCGTAGCCGCCATCTACGAGGTGATTTCCGGTCCGGCCACGCAGGAACGCGACTGGGACCGCTATCGGACCCTCTTTCTGCCGGACGCACGCCTCGCCTTTGTCCTTGAGACGCCGTCGGGGCAGGCGCGGCTGATCAACGTGACGGTGGACGAGTTCATCCGGGCCGCGTCGCCGGGGTACCGCACCCAGGGCGGGTTCTGGGAGCGCGACATCGGCCAGCGGGTGAATCAGTTCGGGACGATCGCCCACGTGTTCTCCGCGTACGAGACGCGCCGGTCCGGGCCGGACGGGGCCGTGGCGCAACGCGGCATCAACAGCGTCCAGATGCTGCGCCACGAGGGGCGCTGGTGGATTACGAACGCGGTGTTCGACATGGAATCCGCCGCCAATCCGATCCCGCCGGAGTACCTGGGCTCGCAGAACCCGTAAGCACTGTCCGCGCGATACTCCGAAGCACGAGAACGGCAGCCATGGGCGACATCGCCCGTGGCTGCCGTTTGTGCTCGATGGAAGATGCCGGAAAGACCTGTTCTCAGGCGGCGGGGGCAGAGAACGACCCCGCTCCCTGCCTGAGAATCGCTTGCCGGGATTGGTGTGATGAGAATTCTCTCCTGCCGCGTCCGACCAATGGCCGTGTTGGATTCAACAGGCCGCCGGCGCGGTGCGGAACTCCGTAGCCGAGCGGAATCGAGAAGGCCCACGCATCATGCCGGAGGACGTTCCATGAGCACCCTTGCCACTGCCGTACAGCGGATCGCCCAACCCGAGTCGCAGTCCGAGAAGAACCAGTACGACCACGGGCTGCTCCGGATCCGGGAAAATACGCTGGTGATCGGCAATTCGATCTTCTCGATTTCCAACATCTCCCGGGTTTCCCTTTGGGATCTGCGCAAGCCGGTACCCACTTACGTCTGGGTCATGCTGGGGGCAGGGATTGTGTGTCTGCTGACGGTGATCGGTGCGGGCGTGGGAATCCTCCTGATCGCGGCGGCCTGCTACCTCATCTACCTGAACTGGAAGTCGAGGAGCGCGGCCGACTTCGCGCTTGCCATCCACATGAACAGTGGCGGTACGACCACAGTGCTGAACAACGACGAACGATTTCTGAAGGCAATCGCGCTGCAATTGTACGCGGTCATCGAACTGGAGAAGGCGAGCAACACCACCTTCAACATCGATCAAAAGGTCATGATCGACAACATCACCGGCTCCACCGTCGGGATTACCGGGATACACGGCGACATCGTGAACAACGTATTGACGATCTGATCCGCCACTTGCTCGTCCTCTCCCCGCGGTTCAGACCACCCGCTCGCTTGCCTTCCACACGCCCTCGATGATCGGCGAGGCGGGGACGAAGGCTCAGATCTCAACTGCGCGGTAGTAGGCGTGTTTCCCGTCGAAACGGTACTCAAGTAGCCCTTCGTCCTCAAGCAGCCGGGCTAGGATCGAAAAGAGCCACCCCTGCTTCCCATGTTGTTTCTCGTTGTCTTTTGGATAACACAGCACTTGGAGATTAAGCTCGCGTTTGATGTAAGTCGCAGGAACCCATCCCTCGTGATACAAGGGCCCAGAATGCTTGATGAAGTCGAGCATCGTGTGAGCGATTTCCCTCAGGTTACTGTGGATCGCGGCTTTGTGGTCCATCGGGCACCTCTCCAGAATTTATAAGATCCGATCGAACGAAATGCTCACTTCACACCACCCGCTCCCCCGCCTTCCACACGCCCTCGATGATGGGCGCGGCGAGGCGGTAGGGGATCTCGGCGGCGGAGGAGGCGCGCCAGAGGACCAGGTCGCCGGGGGCGCCGGGGGCCAGGGTGCCGCGGCCGTCCGCCAGCTCCAGCGCGGCGGCGCCGCCGGCGGTGGCGGCGCGCAGCGACTCGGCGGGGCTCATTCCCATGCGGCTGCAGCCGGCCGTCAGGATGAAGTGCATGGACGGAGTGGGCGAGCTGCCGGGGTTGAAGTCCGTGGCCAGCGCCACGGTGGCGCCGGCGTCCAGCAGCGCGCGGCCGGGCGCCCAGCGCGGCCGGCCCAGAAAGAAGAGCGTCGCCGGCAGCAGCGTGGCCACGGTGCGTGACGCCGCCAGCGCGGCGATGCCGGCCTCGCTGATGTCGCCCAGGTGGTCGGCGGACGCGGCGCCCAGCTCCGCCGCCAGCTCCGCCCCGCCGCTCCCCTCCAGCTCGTCGGCGTGCAGCTTGGGGCGCAGCCCGTGCGCCAGCCCCGCGCGCAGGATGCGCTCCGTCTCGTCGCGCCCGAACACGCCGGGCTCCATGAACACGTCGCAGAAGCGCGCCAGCCCGGCTTCCGCCACGGCGGGGATCATCTCCTCCACCAGCAGGTTTACGTACGCCGCGCGGTTTTCGCGGTACTCCGGCGGCACCTCGTGGCCGCCCAGGAAGGTGGGGATCAGCTCGATGGGCTGCATGTCGTTCAGGCGGCGGATGGCGCGCAGCGTCTTGAGCTCCGATTCCGTCGACAGGCCATATCCGCTCTTGACCTCCGCCGTCGTGGTGCCGCCGCGCAGCATCTCGTCCAGCCGCGGCAGCGCCATCTCCACCAGCTCGTCCTCGCCGCGGGCGCGCAGGTCGCGCACGCTGGCGTTGATGCCGCCGCCCCGCCGCGCGATCTCCATGTACGGCACGCCGGTGCAGCGCAGCGCGTACTCCTCCACGCGGTAGCGGCCAAAGACGGCGTGCGTGTGGCTGTCCACGAACCCCGGCGTGATCACCCGTCCCGCGCAGTTCACCCGCTCCAGGTGCGGATGCTCGGCCAGCACGTCGTCCTGCGGCCCCAGCGCCTCTACCACGCCGTTCACCACCGCGACGGCCGCGCCGTGCAGCACGCCCGCGGGATCGGCATCCTCCGACGCGCGCGGGGGCCCGGTGCACACCGCGACTTCGGCGGCGTTGATGAAGACGGCGGAGCGGGGCAGGACGGTCATCGGGTCTGATCCGGCGTTCGTTGGATGAGGGGCGACGCGCGAGTATTCTGCGCCCGGCCATCCACCGCCGTCAAACCCGGATGACGGTGCGTGTGATGCGGATGGCTACGAAGCGCGGCGTGCGCCGCTGTGCGCGGTCGTGGCTCACCACGATTATGCCGGATGAGCGAGCGCCTCGGCGGTGTCGATTTTCGCTGTGCTCATCCGACGCATGGATGAGAAGGCCAACCCACGCGAACCCGACATCGACCCGGAGAGATCCCATGCGCAAGCTTGTCGTAAACACCTTCATCAGCCTGGACGGCGTGATGCAGGCACCCGGCGATCCGCAGGAGGACCCGACCGGCGGATTCCCGCACGGCGGCTGGTCCTTCAATTACTGGGACGACGTGATGGGCCAGGTGATGGAAGAGGCGATGGCGACGCCCTACGACCTGCTGCTGGGCCGCAGGACGTACCAGATATTCGCCGCGCACTGGCCGTACTCCACCGAAGAGCCTGCGGCTGCGTCGCTGAACGCCGCGCACAAGTACGTCGCATCCCGCTCGCTGCAGCAGACTTCCTGGGGTCCCGCGACGCTGATCCGCGACGTGCCCGGCGAGGTTGAGAAGCTCAAAGCTGGGGATGGCGTGGAGATCCAGGTGCACGGGAGCGCCGACCTGCTGCAGACGCTGCTGAAGCACCAGCTGATCGACGAGCTGCGCGTGTGGACATTCCCCGTCCTGCTCGGCGGCGGCAAGCGGCTCTTTGGCGATGGCATCGCGCCGGGGGGCCTGAAGCTCGTCAGCTCCACCGTCGCTACGACCGGCGTGATCATCGCCACCTACCAGCCGGCCGGCGCCATCCCGTACGGCTCCTTCGCGCTCGAAGACCCGACGCCGGAGGAAGTCGAGCGCCGCAGCCACCGCGGTGCGTGACCTGCGCACCCAACGCGGGCGATTCACGTCCGCGGCTGGCGCCTGATCCAGGCCGGATGCAAATGCTCGAGCCCCGCCGGCGTCATCCCGGAGGGGCTGCTCGTTTTGCACCCATTCTACGGCCGGCGCTCATGCCAATCCTGAAAAACGGTTGGAGTACAGAGGAACAGAGAGGAACAGAGAGGAACAGAGAGATCGTTCCCGTTTCTGTTCTCTGTTCCTCTGGTTGTGCTCTGTTCCTCTGTACCCCTCGATGTTTGGTTTTGCGGATCTGTATCAGCTTTCCCGCATCCCCGCGCCGGCCAGGCAGGCGCGGACGTAGGCGGGCTCCACCCGCCGGCAGGCGGCGCGCACCGGCTCCGGATCCGTGTGGGCCAGCGTGAGCCGCGCGCCGATCATCTCGTAGCAGCGCGCCTTGGCCTCGCCCGGCACCTGGCGGCAGAAGGCGATGCCCGGCTCGATGCGCCAGTCCAGGTCCGTGAAGTACTCCACGCCCCCCATCAGGCAGTCCGTGGCGTGGGCGGGGTCGCCCTGCCGGCACGCCTCCAGCATGCGTGGCACGTCGCCGCTGCTCACGCCCAGCATCTGCTTTCCGAACCCCTGGTAGCAGTCGCGCACAGCCTGGGCGGGTGCCGCGTCGCAGCCGCGGAGCGCGCGGGGGTAGTGGGGCCAGTTCAGCGACATCAGCACCATCGACTGGTACGCCCAGCACGAGCGCTGGTGGCCCGAATCCACCCCGCTGCACAGCTGCTGGCGCTCCGTGCGGGCGGCCACCTTGGCCATGACCCGCGCGGCGGCCCCCTCCCGCGCGCCCGCGGCCAGGCTGCGCGCGGTGGCGTGGCCCTCGTGCCCCTCCGCCCCGTGCGCGTGGCCGCCGATGCCCGGCCCGTCGCCCACGTTGATGGATTCTGCCCCGATGGCGCGGATGGCGCGCTCCATGAAGATGCCGTCCTGGCACTCGCGCCGGGGCTGGTCCGCCTGCAGCGCATCGCAGAGGGTGAGGGCCTGTCGGAAGTCGCCCGCGTGGTGCACCATCAGGCCGTGTCCCAGGCCGTGCCAGCACTCCATCCGCTCGAAGCCGCGGACCTGCCCCGCACAGATGCTCCCCACCGACGCGCGGTCGATGGTTCCGCCCTGCAGAAAGTATCCTTCCAGCACGCCGTGAAAGCACCCCGACTGGAACCGCGGCGTGCACTCCCCGATCACGCCCAGGTCCTTTCGCTGCTCCATGGTGTACCGGCCGATGGCGTGCGCTAGCGGGTGCCCCTTGGCGCGGATCCATGGGTCCTGCGCGGCGAGCCGCTCCAGGCTGTCCAGCGCCGCGCGCGGCCCCCGGTCGCGCGCCGTCAGGAACACGGACGCAACGTTCAGGTCGCGCTCCGTGACGCGCGTCCAGTCCAGCCCCGGCTCCACGCCCGCCTGCGCGCCGAGCGGCACCCCGGCGGCCAGGGTCAGCAGGAATCCCAGGATGGCGGCGCGTACGGCCTTGCACTTCATTATCGGCATCTCCGCTCATGGTAAGCGATTCGGCGAGCGTTTCAGTGAAAGTTACATCCGGAAATGGTCGTGCAAAAGAGGAGTTGTTCGATTGGTGAGCTCTTTCCCGAGCGATCCGCGCCCACGGCGTCGCGCACCTTCCAGCAGCGGCGCTTCACTTGATAGCCTTGCTCCCACGGCCGCTTCTTACGATGCTTTCGGGGTCGTGAAGTCACCCAGACGAAGTATCGGAGAGATCCGCTGATGCATGTCAACATTGAGGCCGAGCGTGAAGCGGACGGCCGCTGGATCGCTGAGGTGCCGGACCTCCCCGGTGTGATCGCCTGCGGGGAAAATCGCGCGAACACGGTTGCCGATGCGCAGGCGCTTGCCATTCGCGACCCCGCGACGACGCTGCCGAGTTGATGGGAGTCAGGCGCGCGAGAGCCGAGGACCTGTCGCACGTCGCGGCAATCGAGCGTTCCGCTGGCGAACGCTTTCGGGGCACCCACATGGACTGGGCGGCCGAGGCACCGCCGACCGGCCTCGATGAGTTCAGGACGGCGCTCGCGCGCGGCGAACTCTGGATCGCTGACGACGATGCCGGTACCCCCGCCGGCTTTCTGCTCGCCTGTCCGCTTGATGATGCCCTGTACATTCGCGAGATGTCGGTTCGCCGCGACGATCAGGGTCGTGGGCTCGGCCGCCGGCTGATCGAGGCGGCCACCGCCCACGCCCGGGCGGTCACGCACCGGGGAGTCACCCTGACGACGGACGAGATAATCGAGTGGAACCGCCCGCTGTATGAGCGACTCGGCTTCCGTGTCCTGGATGAAGCCGAGTTGTCGCCCGGCTTGGCCACCAAGCTGGCCGACGAGCGCAGGCGCATGCCGGCGAGCGCCCGGCGCTGCGCGATGCGCCTGGATCTTTAGCCAACGGGGGAGACGCAGTGTCGCGCTTTCCATTCCCGCCGTCCCTGCGTTCACTCTCCCGCCCATGGCAAGGCTCAGCCGGCGCACCACCTCGCGCGCGCCGCGGCGGTGGACAGGTCAGGAGCACCAGTTCGCCCGTGCGTTATGCACCTCACACCAGCGGCATCCCACGCACTTGAGTTTAATAACGCGTTGCGTTATGGTTGGTCATGATCCGGAGTTTTGCTGACCGTGAGACAGAGCGTCTCTTCGCCCGCACGCCCGGTCGGCGATTTCCGCCCGAGCTTCACCGGGTGATGCTGCGTAAGCTTCTTCAACTCGACGCGGCCGACCGCCTGGACGATTTGCGCATCCCGCCGGGAAACCGTCTGGAGGCGCTGAAGCGCGACCGAAAGGGCCAGCACAGCATTCGCGTCAATGACCAGTGGCGCGTTTGCTTCCGGTGGGACGATGGAGACGCGTACGAGGTGGAGATTGTCGATTATCACTGAATCGCGGGGAGAACCAGCCATGCCAACAAACGCCAAGATGGCGCCCATCCATCCGGGCGAGGTCCTGATGGAGGACTTCCTGGTTCCGCTCGGCCTGTCGCAGTATCGGCTCGCGCAGGACCTCAGCGTTCCTCCGCGCCGCATCAACGAGATCGTCCACGGCAAGCGCGCGATCACGGCGGATACGGCGCTGCGGCTGGCGCGCTATTTCGGGACCAGCGAGCAGTTCTGGCTCAACCTGCAGTCGCGCTATGATCTGGAGGTGGAGCGGGACCGGTTGGGTGCGCGTCTGGAAGAGGAGGTCGCTGTCTTCGCGCCGCAAGCCGCATAAGAGCGGCAACTGCGGCCAAGCTCAGCCGCGCATCAGGATGTAAACACGACAGCCGCAGCCAACTCTGGCCCGCGGCTGTTTTATTCTTGGGGTCCCTGCTCGCTCTCAGGCGTCGTCCTCGCTGTCCGCGAGTTCCCAGTGCTGGACCAAGCCCTTGCCTTCGGCCCAGGCGCCGGAGGCGGCGCGGGCGGTGCGCAGGTCGTCGGCAAACTCCAGCACGGCTTCGGCGACCTGCGGGTCATCCGAGAGCTCGTCGGCGCTGGTGCAGCGGTTGAGCTTGATGGTGGAGTGGCCCAGCGCCTCGAAGACGCCGAAGCGGTCCGTCAGCATCTCCAGCAGCCGCATGGGCGAGGCGGGGAGGCCGGCATGGCTCGTCGGCATCATGCGCGAGCCTCCTTCCGCGCGTGGAGGGTGGGAGCGGAGCCTGCGGATGTGCGGGTTGCGTGCATGGCGATCTCCAATCCTCTTGACCCTGGCCGCGCAGCAGGGGTAGCTTTGGCGAGCAGGCGGCCTTCTGGTCGTCCGTGTGTGAGGCTGGCCGTGCTTTCTTGGCGGAGGAGCGGCCAGCCTTGTTTTACCAGCGTCTGCGAGATGAAAAGCAATGTGCGTCGTGGGCGGTGGATTTCCTTGCTTGAGAGCATTCTCTGCGGATCCGTGATATGCTAGAGATCCCTATTTCCTCGTTTACTGAGCTACACAACGCATTTTCCCGCTACCGAAAGAACAACATCTGGTGGTTTCGGGGGCATAGTAGTTCTGAATGGGAGTTGAAACCCAAAGCTGGGCGTGAGCCGTATTCAGCATCAAACGATGAACGTTTCTTTGAGGCGTGGAAGCGCCGTGCTATTGAGCATGTGAACACACCATTGTCGAGCGATTGGGACTGGCTAGCACTAGCGCAGCATCATGGATTGGCAACTCGCCTGTTGGATTGGTCCTACAATCCGCTTGTAGCGACCTATTTTGCTGTTGAGCCAGATCAGGAGTGCGATGCAGTCGTATATGCATACTATAATGCACACACAACTGACCCGAGTAAAACAAAGCCTTTCAATACTAAGGGCGTGGTTCGGTTTCGCCCCCGGGGGATCGCCCAGAGAATCACGAGACAAGGCGGGTTGTTTACAGTACACGGTCCCCCCTCCGCCGCTCTGGATGAACACCTTGGCAAGGATCACCAGTTGGAGAAGATCATTATTCGTGCGGAATATCGGCGTGAATTACTTTTCGAGCTGTCCCATTACGGGCTAAACCGTGAAACCTTGTTTCCCGACCTCGACGGCCTATCAGCCCATGCGAATTGGTATATGGTCAATAAGGCCTACTGGCAGGGTCAAAATCCCGAGGAACTCCTGCAGACTGAGTGAGTGCGGCGTGTGAGACGATCGAGTTGGATATGCAACTCACCGCTGTTTGTGTGACACTACAGCCGCGGCCACTCTGGTCCGCGGCTGTTCTTCCTCTGCTCCCTGCCCGCGCTCAGGTGTCATCCTCGCTGTCCGCCGGCTCCCAATAGTGGGCTAGGTCGTTGGTCTCTGCCCAAGCGCCGGAGGCGGCGCGGGCGGTGCGCAGGTCCTCGGCAAACTCCAGCACGGCTTCGGCGACCTGCGGGTCCATCGAGAGCTCGTCGGCGCTGGTGCAGCGGTTGAGCTTGATGGTGGAGTGGGCCAGCGCCTCGAAAACGCCGAAGCGGTCCGCCAGCATCTCCAGCAGCCGCATGGGCGAAGCGGGGACGCCGGCATGGCTCGTAAGCATCATGCGCGAGCCTCCTTCCGTGCGTGGAGGGTGGGAGCGGCGTGCGGTTTTCGGAGCATCCAGCCTCTGCTATAGAAATCCCTTTCGGTTGCGCTCGTTATAGGTTACCCTATTTTGTGACTCAGCGGGTTGCCGCCGAGGCGCAGTGACTTCCACAGGGAGAATCGCCATGAAGAAGATTCGTCTGGATATCGACGCTATCACAGTGGAGTCGTTTGCAACGTCCAGGGGCGCCAACACGGAGGGCGGTGTCGATGCACATATAGCGTCACACCCGGGTGACACTTGGTGCATGACCTGCTTTGAGGACACGTGCGGGGACTGCAGCATTCCCCGCTACGCCTGCTGATCGGTTCGGCGTGAAGAAAGAGGAACGGCAGTCGCGACCATCCCATCCGCGGTTGCCGTTCTCGCCTCACGCCAGCACCCGGCTTAGCCGGCGCACCACCTCGCACGCGCGCCGCAGCGGTAGACGATCAGGCACACGCGCTCGCCTGTAAACACGACAGCCGCAGCCAACTCTGGCCCGCGGCTGTTTGATCTTTGGCTCCCGGCTCGCTCTCAGGCGTCATCCTCGCTGTCCGCGAGTTTCCAGTGCTGGACCAGGCCCTTTGTCTCGGCCCAGGCGCCGGAGGCGGCGCGGGCGGTGCGCAGGTCGTCGGCAAACTCCAGCACGGCTTCGGCGACCTGCGGATCCATCGAGAGCTCGTCGGCGCTGGTGCAGCGGTTGAGCTTGATGGTGGAGTGGGCCAGCGCCTCGAAGACGCCGAAGCGGTCCGTCAGCATCTCCAGCAGCCGCATGGGCGGGGCGGGGACGCCGGCATGGCTCGTCGGCATCATGCGCGAGCCTCCTTCCGCGGGCGGAGGGTGGGAGCGGAGCCTGGGATGTGCGGGGTGCATGCATGGCGATCTCCAGCCCTGTTGACCTTGGCCGCGCACAGCAGGGAGCAGACGGGCAGTCGGGCCCTCTATGAGATCGGAAGGCGGAGCGCGCGTGCGTTCACACACATCCAGACTACGATGCATGAATTCCTTTCGGGATCGCGCTTTTAGAATTATTGTGCGTGAGATCGGCGGATTACCGTGCGGCGACGCACTGACTTCCACAGGAGAACCCATGACGAAGATCCGGCTGAACCTGGACCGTATCGAGGTGGAGTCGTTCCCGACGGCGAACGTTCCCGACGAGAGGGGTACGGTGGAGGCGAACTTCCGTTCGCGGCCCGGCGACACGTGGTGCGGTGAAGAATGCTACACATTGTACTTCTCGTGTGGTGGAACCTGCCCGGCCGGTGCTTGCTAGGTTATAAGCAGGCACGCCCGATCATCTACACGCTCGCCCGTGTGATCACGACAGTCGCGGCCAGCTCTGGCCCGCGGCTGTTTGATTCCTCAACTCCCTGCCCGCGGTTCAGGCGGCATCTTTGCTGTCTGCGGGTTCTCATATCAGTGCTGGACCAAACCCTTTATCTCGGCCCAGGCGCTGGAGGCGGCGCGGGCGGTGCGCAGGTCGTCGGCAAACTCCAGCACGGCTTCGGCGACCTGCGGGTCCATCGCGAGTTCATCGGCGCCGGTGCAGCGGTTGAGCTTGATGGTGGAGTGTGCCAGCGCCTCGAAGACGCCGAAGCGGTCCGTCAGCATCTCCAGCAGCCGCATGGGCGAGGCGGGGACGCCGGCATGGGTCGCCAGCATCATACGCGAGCCTCCTTCGGTACGCGGAGTCGCACACGTACAACCAGTGGTGCGATTCGCCTTGCTCGTATCGCCGGATCTGGCGATGTTTCGTGCGCTACATTACCCGCGCTCGATCCCAAGGGAGCAAGCATGGTTGCAGCATCGCTCAGTGAAACGCAGTTGAAGGATGTGCTCAAGGCGGCGCTCATCGAGGTGCTGGAAGAGCGTTCCGACCTTTTGCGCGACGTCCTCGCCGAAGTGATGGAAGACGTGGCGCTCGTACGCGCGATCCAGGAGGGTGAACCCAGCGAAGTGGTTTCGCGGGACGAGGTCTTTCGCGCCCTTGAAGCAGGCACGTGAAGACCACCTTCCTCAACTCCTTTCTTCGCGACGTGCGGAAGCTCTCGGATGACGCCATCCGGGAGCAGGTCCGCGACGCCATCCTCGTCGTCGAAGCCGCGCCGGATCTGCGTTCTGTGCCCCACCTGAAGAAATTGAGTGGCGGCGGAGCGTACTACCGAATCCGTGTGGGTGACCACCGCATCGGATTACTTCTCGGTGATGAAGTGGTCACTTTCGTCCGCGTTCTTCCGCGCAAGGACATCTACCGCTACTTCCCCTAAGACGAGTCAACCGACGCCAGTCGCGGTCTATCTCGTCGGCGGCTGCTGCTCTTGGGCAGGCGCTGATCAAGCTCAGCCGACGCACGACCTCGCGCGCGAAGCGACGGCAGGCGGCTAGGCACACGCGATCACGGGGGGGAAACACGACAGCCGCGGCCAACTCTGGCCCGCGGCTGTTTGCTTCCTCGCCCCCTGCTCGCTCTCAGGCGGCATCCTCGCTGTCCGCCGACTCCCGGTGGTGGACCAAGCCCTTGGTTTCGGCCCAGGCGCCGGAGGCGGCGCGGGCGGTGCGCAGGTCGTCGGCAAACTCCAGCACGGCTTCGGCGACCTGCGGGTCCATCGAGAGCTCGTCGGCGCTGGTGTAGCGGTTGAGCTTGATGGTGGAGTGTGCCAGCGCCTCGAAGATGCCGAAGCGGTCCGTCAGCATCTCCAGCAGCCGCATGGGCGAGGCGGGGACGCCGGCATGGCTGGTCAGCATCATGCGCGAGCCTCCTTCCGCGCGTGGAGGGTGGGAGCGGAGCCTGCGGATGTGCGGGGTGTGCGCATGGCGATCTCCAATCCTCTTGACCCTGGCCGCGCAGCAGGGGTAGCTTTGGCGAGCGGGCGGCCTTCGGGTCGTTCCGTGTGTGAGGCTGGCCGTGTCTTCTTGGCGGAGGAGCGGCCAACCTTGCTTTTTTTTCTCCCTGCTGCTAACAATGTAGTTAGCGGCAGCCGTTCTGTCAACACTGATGTTAGCGGAACAATGGATTTCGTCGAGGCTACGGACAGGCTAACGAAGGGCGTGAGCCTTGCGGATGTCGCCCGGGACTTGGGCGCTTCCTACGGGCTGATACGTCAGGCGCGGATGGACAGGGCATCGCCCTCATACCGCCGCCCACCCCAAGGATGGGAAGTAGTCGTGGCGCGCTTGGCAGGGGAGCGAGCGCGAGAGTTGTTGAGGCTTGAGGAGGAACTTACAAACAAGTAGACGCTCTTGCAGCGCACTGCTGAGAGTCACCGACCAACGGAGCTACAGTGGGTCCCGCAACTTCAAAGATCCGACGCGTACGCGAGGCGAAGAAAACTCTCGAGTCGCTTATGGAACAGCAGAATAATGTCTTGATTATCCACTATTCGTGCGAAAGTTTTTACGATCGTGAGGATGGGCGCACTCCGAGAGTGACATCGATTGCGGTTCGGAATATGGGGAACGGACAAACCGAATCTTTCTCCATTCACAAGGTCGCTGAACTGTCACGCACGCCTTCGAGCGCGATCACACAGGAATATGATCGTCTTGAGCGCGCTATGCTGGACGAGTACTTCGAATTCGTCCGTACCCACCAAGGCTACAAGTGGGTACACTGGAATATGCGTGACATCAACTATGGATTTTTGGCGATTGAGCATCGGTACCGAGTACTTGGCGGCGATCCTTTGTCTATCGACGATTCTCGGAAGTATGATCTATCCCGGTTGTTAGTGGGACGTTACGGAGTCCAGTACATTGGACATCCCCGACTAGAGTCCCTGCTTGAGAAGAACAAGATCACCACACTGAATTTCCTCCCGGGTAAAGAGGAGGCAGATGCATTTGATTCAGGCGACTACGTGCGCCTTCACCAGTCTACACTGCGGAAGGCTGACGTTCTAGCCAGTATTCTAGAGCGCGCGGCGGATGGTACGCTGAAGACTAATTCACGATGGTACCACAAGTACGGCGTTTCTCCAGCCGCCCTTGGGGAGGTAATTAAGGAGCACTGGACGTTTGTTCTCTTCGCGTTTCTTGCAGGTGTTGCTTCCGTCATCGGTCTGTATTTCACTTTGTGGCCGAGGAAGTGATTTGAACTCGGACGTTCCACGGCAACCGCTGCCCTTCCGTCGACACATGGAGCAACGGGGATATTGAAATGCCGACGCAGGCCGTTTCGGAAATCCTACCGCGACGCATTCGAGGCGAGAACCCTGAGCTTGCTTCGATCTTAGATCGTTTCGGAGACTTGCTTGACGAGATCGTGAATTTAGGTACCCACATCTTTAGCTGGTGCAACAATGCGGTCAAGGGCAGAACGGACGAGGTTGCCCCACTCATTCTGTCGCTGCGTCATGCGCTTGAACTTCTGGACGCTGTTTCGATCCTCATTCGCCAGTCAAGCGTTGAACCTTGCAAGGTGCTGTTGCGGGCATTTCTGGAGGTGCTCTTAGGCGTAACATACATGTTGCAGGCGGATACGGATCGCCGTGCACTCAGTTTTATGGCGTGGTACATTCACCATAGGTATAAAGTCCTAGAAAAACTCGACAAGGACCTGCCGCAGGGTAGTGACTTCGCGAAGAGAATTGGCCTGGATCTTCCTGATGGACATGATCTACTTGGGGGACGTCAAGCACTATTGTCTGTGTTGAACAAGCCACTCTATAAAGAGGTCGAAGCCGAATACCAACGACTTCGTGCTGCTGGTAAGAAAAACCCGTCATGGCACAGCTTCTTTGGCGGTCCGGCGACGATCGAACAAGTAGCTGCTCAGACTGGATTTACAAATTTTTATGAGGTGTGCTACCGGCAGTGGTCTGGGATGGTTCACGGGACAGATTTGTTCGGAGGGCACGTTACCGTCGGGCCTACTGGAGTTGAGCTGATTGGTCTCCGAAATCCTGCCGAGGCGCAGCAGCTGATGAGTCTAGCTCTTGGAATGACTCTCAAGCTATTTAAATTATACGTTGACACGTACGTTCCGGATCGCGCGGAGGAGTATGGTCGTTGGTACCAGCGTGAGATTCAAGCCCTTTATGAGCGCATCACCTCGGATCCCCCGATCATTGTCGTCGAATGATTTGGCGCAGAAGAGGAATGCGGGACGGGGATGAGAGATCCATCTTTGACAACTCGTCTGTCTTTTTGTTCAGATCACACCATGGCCATGCCTAGCTTACCTGTTATCAAGCGACTCTTCGCGCAATCGGGCAACCAGTGTGCGTTTCCCGGGTGCGATCTGCCGCTGGTGGAAGACTCAGGGACTGTAACTGGAGAGATATGCCATATACATGGAGGCAGTCCACAGGGGCCCAGATTCGATCTACTACAGAGCGAAGTGGAACGTCATGGATTCAACAATCTCATTCTCTTGTGCAGCAGGCATCACACGATTGTTGATTCTGAACCTGACCTGTATCCACCGGCATTGCTCCAGCAGTTTAAGAGACAGCACGAGCAAGGGTCGGTCGATAGCATTAGCCCCAACACGGAGCGAATTGCGAAATCGCTACTCGAAAATCTCGTCTCTGTTCGCATTCACAACAATGCGGGACAGATCGCGATTGCTAGTCCTGGGGCTATCCAGGCAAACTCCCTTACTCTCAAATCTGCGAAGCAACCGAAGGTCATGATTTCCTCACCTGAGGGTTCCGTTGGCCAGAATGTCGCTATGTCAGCGTATGTGGATTATCTAATCAAGCGGTATCAAAAATTTCAGAAGGCTGATAGAGAAAAGACGGGTGACTTCAAGTACATGGCGATCTATAACGCGATTGGTCGTGAGTTTGGGTGCAAGTGGCAGTTCATCAACCAGAATGCGTTCGAACGCCTTGTGGCTTTCCTACAAAATCGGATAGACAAGACTAAATTCGGTCGGAATCAAAAGGCCAAGCGGCAGAAAAATTACCACTCTTTTGAGGAGCACTCGACCTAGATTCTTGCGAGTTTGTTATCGTGGGTGGTACTCGGAGCCAATCCGGACGCCACGCGTCCGTGAGCCAGAACTTCCTAGGCCGTCCTTTCTTGGCCTGGCTTCCTGCCCTTCCGCCCGCCGCGTAGATTGCGCGGCGGGCGGTTTGTTGTCCGCACATCCGGGTCCCACACGCCACACCAGCACAGAAACGGAGCCGCATGGTCGAGGTACCCAGCACACCTCCCAGCGAACGCTATCCCGGCCGCCCGCCCGCGGGGCGCGTGGTCGTCATCGCCCCCACCCGCGCGGCGTGCGAGACCATGGAGCTGGGCGTGCAGCTCACCGGCTGAAGAACGAAGCGCCACACTGTGCACTCTTCACGGTTTCCGATGCGGATAGGAATGGGGCGCGCCGGAAAACAAAGACGACTCAGCAGGCTATGACATCTCGCATCCTCCTTGTTGTACTCGTCGGAACGGCATGGCTCTCCATCGCCAGTGGGCCTGCACACGGCCAACAACCCGGCGGGTGGGCCGCGCTTTTACGCGTCGGGGAGCCACGAGCAGCCGTAGGGTCGGCCACATTCCCGCGCAATTCGTCCATCATCTGCCCGGACAGCGTCGCTGAGGAGTTCCCTGATTCGCTTTGGCTCGTGGCGCCTCGATTTTCTCCCGCAGACCAGATCTGGAGGGTCGTTTTCCAAGGCATAAACCCTTTCCCCGCTGTCACTCCGATCCGCCCCCCCACACGACCGGACACGCTGGCCGTGCGAGTCCACGAGATCAGTTGCTTGCGCTTTGGACCAATTACGGAGGTGCTACTCGAGCGGGACGGGTTCTGGATGATCCTCCGGTCAAGCTGGGCGAATGCGGAACACACCCTCGCTCGCGCCCGCGACGCAGACGGGACGTACACGGCACTGATGCGCCGCGTCCCCGACTTGGCAGTCCGCTCCGGCAGTCAGTGGGACAGCATTGATGCTGTCCAGCGGGACTCTGTGCGCCTCGCAAGAGAGAACGCCGAACGGACGCGCCAGCAGGAAGTGCGCGAGGCCGCGGCAGCGCAGGCGCGAGCCGGGCGCGAACGCCGCCAGCGCCTTCTCGGCCGATACAATTCGGCCACGGTGGAGATGATCATTGCGGAGCGGATCGCTATTGGGTGGACTCCAGCAATGGTACGTGAGTCTTGGGGTGAGCCGTCGCGTGTTTCAACTACAACGACCGCGAGCGGAAGAACTGAAACGTGGTTCTACGGATACAGCTCCTGGGTGACCTTCAGAAACGGCCGTGTCGCGCTAATCCAGAACTAAGCCCCATGAACGGTGCGGACGTCGTCGAAGCCGTCCAACTCTGCCCGGGAGTTGTCGTGCCGACTCCGAGACCATCTGAGCGCAAGAGCCTTATCATAGGCAAGATGTAGTTCTACTTGGCCAGCAGCACCTCAGTCCTTGGCCTGCTTCCTGCCCTTCCGCCCGCCGCGTAGATTGCGCGGCGGGCGGTTTGCTGCCGTGAGAAACCGGGCCCACACGCCACACCAGCACAGAAACGGAGCCGCATGGTCGAGGTACCCAGCACACCTCCCAGCGAACGCTATCCCGGCCGCCCGCCCGAGGGGCGCGTGGTCGTCATCGCCCCCACGCGCGCGGCGTGCGAGACCATCGAGCTGGGCGTGCAGCTTACCGGCGTGGAAACCGTCATCCAGCGCGAGCACGGCGAAGAGATCCGCGAGCTGGCGCGGGCGGGCCGCGGCTTCGGCATCATGGCGGGCACGGGCACCGGCAAGACGCTGGCGATCCGGCCCATCGCGCAGGAGATCCTGGGTACGCAGGAACTGCGCGTGGGCGTCGTGAACCGCGAGCGCGAGGCCACGCCCGAGACGCCCACCTGGAACGTGGTCATCGTCACCACGGGCATCGCGCGGCGGTGGCTGCAGGACGACATGATCGACGCGTCGGACGTGGTCATCGTCGACGAGATCCACCAGACCAGCGCCGAGCTGGAGCTGTGCCTGGCGCTGGCCAAGCGCGCCGGCTGCCGCTTCATCTGGCTCAGCGCCACCGTCGATCCCTCGTTCTACCGGCAGTACCTGGACAGCGCCGCCGTCATCGAATCGTCCGCGTTCGATCCCGACAAGGCGGCCACGGTGCGCGTCAGCAACACCACCGACCCCGTGTCGTTCCTGGCCGAGCGCTTCATGCGCCACGTGCAGAAGGAAAAGCGCGGCGTGGCGGTGTTCGTCCCCACCCGCGCGGGGACGGAGCAGGTGGCCAAGGCGGTGGACGAGCGGTACCGCGACGTGCTGACGGAGTTCTACCACGGCGGCGAGCCGGTGGCCAAGCTGCGCCCGTTCCTGGAAGAGGACGGCGCGCCGCACCCGTTCGTGCTGTCGATGACGGCCGCGGGGCAGAGCGCGCTGAACATCCGCGGGCTGGACACGGTGGTGATCGAGGACGCGCAGTTCACCACGCTGGTCAAAAAGGGCAAGAGCGTGCTCACGCGCATGCCGCTGGGATCGAACGAGATCCTGCAGATGGCGGGGCGCGTGCACGGCCGCGTGGCCGGGGGCGAGGTGTGGATCCTTTCCGAGCGCGACATCGAGTTCGGCGCGCTGAAGCCCACCGAGCCGCACTTTCAGCTGGCGGGCGATCCCGAGCGCGTGGCCATGACCTGCGCCGACATGGGCGTCCGCGCCGACGAGCTGGACCTCCCCGTGCCGCTGGATCGCATCGCCTACCGCCGCTCGGTGGACCTGCTGACCACGCGCGGCATCATCGCCAACGGCCGGCTGACGCGGTACGGGCGGGAAGTCGAAGTGCTGCCGGTGGACCGCGCCTGGGGCGAGCTGCTGGTGCAGGCCGATGCGCACCTGGTGCCCATCGTGGCGGTGTGCGCGTCCATCGAGTCGCTGCACCGCATGCTGCGCCAGCAGGACAACGACATCGGCCAGTACGTGGTCAAGGGAAGCGACAACCTTACCTCGTACAACATCTACCAGGACGCGCTGCAGACCACGGGCCGCCTGGGGAGCGTGTACGGCCTGCCGCGCCACGTGTTCGACGCCGAGGCGCTGGAAACGTGGTGCGAGGCGCGCGGGGTGATGATGCGCTCCATCGAGGACGCCGCCCTTGCCATCGCCTCAATCTACCGCGGGCTGGGGCTGGAGCTGCCGGCCCACCTGCCGCGGCTGAACGGCAAGCTGGACCGCGAGTGGCGCGCCCTGGTCGCGCGGGTGATGCCGTTCAGCCTGGTGATCGACGAAGAGACCAGCTGGGGCGAGCACGTCAGCGTCAGCAAGACCAGCGTGGCCCACAACTGGGGCGCCGTCGCGGGCGAGATCGTCTACTTCGCCGACAAGATGGGGCGCGCGCGCGGCTCCATCAGCGGCACCAGCATCCCCGACGAGATGGTCTGGGAGTATTCCCGGCCCGGCGAGGCGGAGGTCGTGTACGATTCCGCGCACCGCCGCGCGCCGCTGCGGCTGCGGCGCACCAAGGAGTTCCACGGCTTCGTGCTGGAGGCGGAGGACGAGGGGATCAACCGCTTTCCGGAGGGGATGGAGGACGAGTGCCGCCGCGTGCTGGCCGAAGCGGTGGCGTCCGGCCAAGCGTACCACCCCGACATCCCCGGCGTGCGCGAGACGCTGCGGGAGTTGCGCGAGGTGTTCCGCCGCTCCGCCGGGACGACGGCGCCGGTGGATGAAAAGGTCCTGAAGGACCACCTGCTGGGCAAGCTGGCGGAGATCCGCTCGTACGCCGAGTTCATGGAGACGCCGCTGCGCGTGGACCCGGACGAGCTGGTGCCGGCGGACGAGCGGGCGCGGTGGATGGCGCTGCCGGACACCATCTGGATCGGCGACCGGCAGTATCCGCTGGACTACGTGCTGGAGGGCGACACGGCGGTGGTGCGGGCGCGCATCCCCGCCAAGACGCTCAACGAGGTGGACGAGGGCGAACTGCCGGAGCTGGACCGCCCGCTGCACTGGACGGTCACGCGCGGCAAGCACGAGGCGGTGCGCGCCGAGACGCTGGCCGAGGCGCGCGTGCTGGTGCGCGACACCTCGTCCGCCACGCGCAACCGCGCCCGCGACCAGGAAGAAGGCCGCCCCCCGCGCGGCGAAGGCGGACGCGGACGCCGCAGCGGACAGCGCAAGGGCGGCGCGCGCGGCGGCACCCGCGGCGAAGGCGGACGCGGCGAAGGCGGACGCGGCGGGGGGCGTGGAGGCCGTGACGGCGGCGGAGGACGTGGCGGCGGTGGAGGAGGCCGGAAGGGCGGCCACAAGCGCAAGCGCGCGCGGCACTGAGGCTGAGGAAGAAACCTCTCAATCGCCTCGTTGATGTGAAACACCCTCTTCCGCGACATCGTGGAGAGGGTGTTTCGTATCCGGTCCGTGCGTTGTTGGGGAGGATTCGCGCGCGTCGTGTTCCGCGAGGAGGATGCGCGTCTTCCATCATTGATCCGCGAGAGAAGGAGCGCCCGCCAGCATGGATCCTCGAGGGAAGGCCTGCCTGCGGCGCGATTCCTCGGTAGATGCGCGCAGCCCGCCTCCATGAGCGAATGAATTCGCCGCTGGAAAGGCGCAAAGTCCGCCTGCGCGGACTCGTGGCCGCGGGCCTGAAGCGTTGCGACAAGTTACGAGGATGCCGACGCTGGATTCCTCGGTCGCGCAATGGTTTGGCGCACGCGGAAGGTTAAGTGCGGCGCTCCCTCGGAATAACATCGTGGGATGTCCAGGCGCGTCACCCCTCTCCCGCGCAGTTTGCGGGAGAGGGGCCGGGGGTGAGGGGTCCGCGCGAAGCGCGACGCTGTTTGCCCTTCAGTACGACTCGGCCGTCGTCTTGTCCGCGCCCGCCGATTCGCCCGTCACCTCCGGCCGTTCGCCGTCCTGCGCCACGCGCCGCAGCACCAGCATGGAGCGGCCGGCGAGCTCCACCGCGGCGCCCGGCGCGTGCATGCCGCCCTCCTGCTCCGACGCGCGCTTCGCCGTGTCCAGCACCGCCTCCCAGTGCGCCGGGCGCGGCGTGGCGGGGAGGGTGAACGTCACCGCGTCGTCCGCCCCGTTGAACAGCAGCAGGAAGGTGTCGTCGTAGACGCGGTTGCCGTGGTCGTCCCACTCCATCATGGCGTCACCGCCCAGCAGCATCCCGAAGCTGCGGACGAAGTTCGTCTCCCAATCGTCGTCGTCCATCTCCTCCCCGTCGGGGCGCACCCAGCGGATGTCCTCCAGCTCCGATCCGCGGATCTTCTGCCCCTGAAAGAACTTGCGGCGCCGGAAGATGGGGTGCTCGCGGCGCAGCGCCGCCACCTGACGGGTGAACTCCAGCAGGTCCTGGCGGCTCTCGTCCAGCTCCCAATCGAACCACGAGATCTCGTTGTCCTGGCAGTACGCGTTGTTGTTGCCCTGCTGCGTGCGCCCCATCTCGTCGCCGCCCAGGACCATGGGCACGCCCTGCGAAAGCAGCAGCGTCGCCAGCAGGTTGCGCCGCTGCTTCTCGCGCTGGTAGGTGATGCCGGGATCGTCGCTGGGCCCTTCGACGCCGAAGTTGTGCGAGCGGTTGTGCGACTCGCCGTCGTTGTTGTTCTCGCCGTTGGCCTCGTTGTGCTTTTCGTTGTACGTGGCCAGGTCGTTCAGCGTGAACCCGTCGTGCGCGGTGACGAAGTTGATGCTCGCGTACGCCTTGCGCCCGTCGTCGCCGTACAGGTCGCTGCTGCCGGTAAGGCGGTAGGCCAGCTCGTTCACCGTCCCCGGGTCGCCCCGCCAGTAGCTGCGCACGTCGTCGCGGTACTTGCCGTTCCACTCCGTCCACAGCACGGGAAAGTTGCCCACCTGGTACTCGCCGATGTCCCACGGCTCGGCGATCAGCTTTACCTCGCTGAGCACCGGGTCCTGGTGAATGACGTCGAAGAACGACGACAGCCGCGACATCCCGTGCTCCTCGCGCGCCAGCGTGGCCGCCAGGTCGAAGCGGAATCCGTCCACGTGCATCTCCTGCACCCAGTAGCGCAGGGAGTCGTTCACCAGCTTCAGCACCTGGGGGTGGCGCGTATCCAGCGAGTGCCCCGTTCCCGTATGGTCCATGTAGAACCGGGGATCGTCATCCACCAGCCGGTAGTAGGTGGGGTTGTCGATTCCCTTCAGCGAGAGCGACGGCCCCAGGTGGTTGCCCTCGGCCGTGTGGTTGTAGACCACGTCCAGGATCACCTCGATCCCCGCCCGGTGCAGCGCCTTCACCATGTCGCGAAACTCGCGCACCTGGCCGCCCCGGTCGCCGCTGCCGCTGTAGCGCGCGTCGGGGCTGAAGAAGTTGAGGGTGTTGTATCCCCAGTAGTTCTTCAGCCCCATTTCCAGCAGGCGGTTGTCGTCCACGAAGTCGTGCACCGGCAGCAGCTCCAGCGCCGTCACGCCGATGGACTGCAGGTGCTGGATGATGGCGGGGTGCGCCACGCCGGCGTAGGTGCCGCGCAGCTCCGGCGGCACGTCGGGGTGCCGGGCGGTGAGCCCCTTGACGTGCGCTTCGTAGATCACCGTGCGGTGCCAGGGCGTGCGCAGCGGCCGGTCGCCTTCCCAGTCGTAGGTGCCGTCGATGACCACGCCCTTGGGCATCCCCGCGGCGCTGTCGCGCTCATCCATGTCCAGGTCTTCGGCCGGCCCGCCCAGCGGATACGCGAAGACGGGCTGGCTCCAGTCCACCTTGCCGGCCACGGCGCGCGCGTACGGGTCCAGCATCAGCTTGAACGGGTTGAAGCGCAGCCCCTGCGCCGGCTGGTACGGCCCGTTCAGCCGGTAGCCGTACAGCTGGCCCGGCTGCAGCCCGGGGACATAGCCGTGCCACACGTGCGCCGTCACCTCGCGCAGCCGCGCCCGCGCCGTCTCCACGGTGGGGTTGTCCGCGTCGAACAGGCACACCTCCACGTCCGTGGCGTTCTCGCTGAACACCGCGAAGTTCACCCCCTCGCCGTCCCACGTTGCGCCCAGGGGGGAACGCCGCCCCGGAAGTACCTCGATCTCCAATTGAGCCTCTCGATCGTTGCCGGAATCCGGATACTGAACCCCGCGCCGCGGGGCAAGCCCGGTGCCGCCGCATTCACACCGCACATTGCCCTGTGAATTCGCCGCAAAACGACGGAAAGCCCCGCCAGACTGCGCGGGGCTTCAACAGCGCAGATGATCGCGAAACACTCGTCCGCGAAGGCGGATATCGCGTTTTCCCAGCCGCGAATTCATTCGCCCGGCGGCCGGCGCTCCGGCTCCACGCCTTTCCGCGCCGCGACTCGGCGGGAGCGAGTGAACTCGCCGCAACCACCGCGGAAAGCCCCGCAAACTGCGCGGGGCTTCAACAGCGCAGACGATCGCGAAACACTCGTCCGCGAAGGCGGACATCGCGTTTTCCCAGCCGCGA
>NZ_DASWNM010000152.1:0-5081 GCF_036399255.1 Longimicrobium sp. | reverse complement strand
CCGCCCGTGTCGTAGCCGCAAGGTAAGCACGGGCTACCGCGTCTGCCCTCCAGCAAATCCGACAGTAGATTCCTCGGCCCTGCAACCTCTGGTGTGAAAGCAGGCTACGGCGTGGCCGGGCCTCGGAATGACAGCGCTGGTAGATCTGCCTGGATGCGCAGCGTCGGATTCTTAAACACGCTGTCAGGGGATGGATACCGCGCTGGCTCAAGCGGGTGCGGCTTCCTGGTAGCGATCCGGGGCGTACCGCGTGGCCAGCAGCCCGGTCGCCTGTGCCGGGTCGATGGCCTGCACCAGCACGCCTTCCTGGCCGTACGGCAGGTACGCCTGGCACTCGCCCGAGGGGGCGATGAGGCTGGTGGCCGAATCCGGAAAGCGCAGCGCGTAGTTGACGCTGGCGAAGTAGATGGTGTTCTCGCGGCTGCGCATCATCATCGCCTTTTCGTAGTAGGGCGAATCCGCCGCGCCCCACTCCGCCGGACTGGCGCCCTGCGTCTCGCCCCCGGTGAGCTGGGGATGAAAAACGATGCTGGCGCCCCGCACCGCCGCCCAGCGCACGGTCTCGGGATAGCGCCACCCTTCGTGGCAGATGCACACGCCGAAGCGCACGCCGTCGATCGTAAAGAGCCGGCGAGTGTCGCCGGGGACGTAGAACGGGTCCTCGCTGGGATCCAGCTGGTTCTTGGTCTGGCATCCCAGCACCGTGCCCCGCGCGTCGATGACGTACGCGGCGATCTGCCGGCCAGCATCCGTGAACCGCTCCATCCCCATGATCACCGCCACCCCGTGCGTCCGCGCGGACTGCGCCACCGCCTGCAGCGCCCGCTCCTGCTCCGCCACGTCGAAGGGGCACACCTCGAAGTCCTGCCCCCGCAGCCCCGGCAGGTACGCTTCAGGAAAGCACACGATCTGCGCGCCCTGCGCCGACGCCTCGCTCAGCAGCCGATCGACGCGCTCCAGCCCATCATCCAATGAAGACGCGGGGCGGGGCGATGCCAGGCCCACGATCATCCCACACCCCCGCATCCACGGGGAACACGATCATCAAAAGCACTCGACGACGAATCTTGAAACATACATGCTCCTCGTCAGGAGAACGGATTCTTGTTCACGAATGGAGAACACGTCCGTGGCGGCTCTGCGGCGGCGGTGGGGGAGCAGCCGCACCGCTGCCTGCCTGAAGGCGTTTCACGAGGGCCGCTCCGGGTCAGTAGACGGCGTTGAGCAGTTCCTCCGCGGGCAGCCAGCCGTCCGGATACTTGCGAAGCACCCGTACGGTAAGGTCGCCGCACAGGTAGCCGCACACCACGTTCTGGTACACGACGGCGACGGTGCGGCCGCGGTTGAACCCTACGGCCGAGAGCTGGACGACCGAGGCGCTGTCCGCAAGCCTGTGCGGTGCGCGGTCGCGGGTCGACCGGAAGATGGCGGCCACACTGTCGGCGGAGATGCGCGTCTGGCGGTCCGAGATGCGTACCTCGGCCGGCACCGGCCCAGGCGTGCCGCCGCGGGCCACCAGGTCGTCCACGGCCTGCTGCACCTCGGCGAGCAGGCGCATCCTCTCGGACCTGGCCGGGTCGATCCGCACCTCGAACATCTCGCTGGTGACAGGCTCCGTCACCTCCTGCAGCAGCACGCGCTCGGGAAGGCTCGCCGGATCCAGGCTCAGAAAGGCCTCGTACACCGCCACGGCGTCGGCTTCGGCGGAGCCGGAGGCGGCCCTGGAGCAGCCGCACGCAGCCAGCAGGGCGAACGTGGCGATCAGACGCATGGGAACTCCGGTGGATGGATACGCCCGCGGCGCGCACGTCCGGTGCGCCCCGCCGGACGAAAGCGAGCGCACCGTGGAATCCGATTCACGGGGATCGCGGGCGGCCCGCATGGGTTTGCCCGCGGAGGCCGTACCTCCGGGAATCGCCCGCGGAGGGATGGCCGTTACCGCATTCCCGTCACCAGGGCGACCACGAGAAGAACGAGAAGAACAACGCCGAGCCCCACGAGCCAGGGACGTCTGGAGGAACGCGGCGGCGCATCGGGTTCCGGCGCGGGGCCTCCGGCCTGCGTCACCATCACCTGCAGCAGCGGAAACAGATCCTCCGCGGTGAACTCCGTTCCGTACCCGCCGTTCTCCAGCGACGCCCGCGCCTCCGGCTCTCTCGCGATCCAGGCATCGAGTTCTTCCGGCGTCCGTGCAATCTCGCCGTCGCGGACCATGCGCGCTGCAGAGGCGCGGGTGGTGTCGCGGACTTCGTTGGGAAACATGTATCGCGGCGGCCGCATCGCAATCCCCCTGCGCAGGTGTGGCTTTTACCTCTGTGGGATGCAGAGGCAATTGACACGCCCGCCCTGCGGCCCTGGAGCAGGCCGATCCGTCGCGACCGCGCTCACAGCGGCTCGGCGACGGCCGCGTACCGGCCCTCGCCCACCAGCCGCAGCTCGCCCACCATCACCAGCGTCTCCAGGTGGCGCGCCACCAGCGGCACGGGCGCGCCGGCAAACGTGCCCGCCACCTCCGCCGGCGTGGCGGGGGCGGTGGATACGGCCGCCTTGGCCGCGCCGATCTGGTCGATGGCGCCCGCCGGCCAGGGCTGCCTGTCGGCCACTTTGGCTACTTCGGCGACCGGGGCGTCGGGCAGGTCCAGCGCGGGCTCGGCGGCGGGCGCGGCGCCGCCAAAGCGCGGCACCTGGTACTCCGGCCGCAGCCAGCGGATGATGCCGCGCTTTTCCTCTTCCACGCGCTCGTCGTGAAGGGCCACCAGGTGCTCCAGCACCTCTTCGCGCTCCATGGGCCAGGGCCAGCCGTACGCCCGCGCCACCAGCCGGTCCAGTTCGTCGTGCAGGTCGCGCAGCACGCCGCACGCGGCGATCTCGTGCACGGCGCGCTCCTTGTCGGTGAGCTTGTCGCCGCTGCGCAGCTTCTCGACCACGTTGTACATCCCCGTCATCGTCACCCGCTCGTCGCGGGCGATGGCGTCCTTGCGGTGCTGGTCCAGCCGCTCCGCCACCCGCCCGATCTCCTCCCGCAGCTCCTGCGGCGGATCGGGAAAGGGGAAGGGGTCGAAAGTTAAAGCCTTCTGATATCGCGGACGATCTTCGAGTGTCCCGCCGGCAGCCAATGACCAGCGAACATGTATCGCCGATGACAGAACGCCAAGATGGTATGCATCTGCCGTCGCAATGCACACCACAGAGTGTTCGGCCGCCGTTTCCGCTGAAAGAAAAAGAAACATTCGGTGCTTTGCAGTTTCGACGGTTGCAATGTACCGAGACAAACTGGCGGATGCAGCACGAAATCCCGTACGCGTCTCTCCGAAACGCCACCAGAACCTTGCGTATGCATCGCGTTTGTTTGCAGACCGGCCCGGCATTACTCGCGTGCGGATGAGGTCGTAAAGAACGGGAAATTGAAGTGCTTGATCTTCATCCGCCACGCCGAAATCAATGGTCCAAATCCCACGGGGACGGGTAGTGAGATCGCGGCCGTTCACGATCATCCTCACCACACCACGATGCCTTGGGTCAAGGTTCAGCAACCGCTCCCCTTCTTCCAGAGATAGGCGGAATCCCTCGCCCACCAGCGTAAATCCCTGCGAGGCAAGTCCTTGATTCGCAAACAGAGGTGTCGCCGCAGCCCCCGCGACATCGGCACTAATCGTCAAGTCCGCATTTAGTCGGGGAACTTGGATCTCGCGCTGGATCTTCCCGTCATCATCGACAAAGACCAAGGCTGCGCCTGCGGCATCCTTAGCGATTACGGTTATCGCGATGCGAACAGCCGCGCTACCCGTATCATCGACCCAAGGATGATCCGCCGCCGCCCATACCACTTGGACACCGCGCGTTATCGCATCGTCAATAATTTCCCGATTATGACGTTGCGTAATCGTGTTCGTCGTAATCAACCCAGCACGCATACCTCCGCCGCCGGCCAATGCCTGAGCCGCACGATACCACCAGTACATCACGTAATCGGCATTGTCGGGAACTTCTGAATAGCTCGCCCGCAGCGCGTCGATGTACCCGTCTCCGAATGCCTCTCGCTGACGCCCTCGTCCCAGATACGGTGGATTGCCGACGATGAAATCCGCCTGCGGCCACGGGGCGGGACGCGGATTCGTATACATGCTGTACACCAGCCGCGCGTCCGGATCGGGGACGAGCTTGCCGGTGACGGGGTGCAGGATGCGCGGCGTGGGATCGGGACGCGACTTCTCCGGCACCTCCACAATCTCGTCCCAGGCGAGCACGGCATCGCGCAACTCCAGCGTGCCGGTGTCCTTGAGCACCGGCTCCGGCGGATTGACGCCCTTGTGGTGCTCCATCCAGAACTGATGGTAGCCAATCCACAGGGTGAGCTCCGCGATCTCGCGGGCCCATGGCTTGACCTCGATGCCGTGGAACTGCCAGGGGCCAACCTCTTCGATCTGGAGGTCCGGATTGCCGGTAATCTCCTCGATCGTCCGGAGCACCTCCAACTCCAGCCTTTTGACAAGGTGGAGGCAAACGTAAAGGAAGTTTCCACTCCCACAGGCGGGATCCAGGAAGCGAAGCCCGCGTAGCCACGTATGGAAATCGCGCAGTTCCTTGAGGGCGGCGGCCGCATTCTTCTTCTTTCCGGTCGCGCGCAGTTCCGCGGCATGCGCCTGCACGGGCGCCCAGCGCTCGCGCAGGGGCACGTCCACCGTCTGGCGCACCACCCGCTCCACGTACTCGCGCGGCGTGTACTCCGCGCCCAGCCGGTGGCGCTCCTTGGGATCGAGCGCACGCGTAAGCAGCGTGCCGAAGATGGTGGGCTCCACCTGCCGCCAGTCCGCCTGCGCGGCTTGGTGCAGCACCGCCACATCGGCGCGGGTGAGCGGCAGGACTTCGGCATCGCGGAAGAAGTGGCCATTGAAGCGCAGCAGCTTCCAATTCCCGAAGCGCTTCCCCTGGTCCATCGCGACCCACAAGTCTTGGATCGCCTCCGCGAGGTCGGCAAAGTCCTCCGGGGCTACACCAGATGCATCTGCCTCCTCAGCGGCAGGGGCATCACGCCGGGAACGTTTGGCAGATGGGGGGGGGGGGGGGGGGGTATATTAACA
>NZ_DASWNM010000151.1:0-154672 GCF_036399255.1 Longimicrobium sp. | reverse complement strand
CGCACTCACGCACTCACGCACTCACGCACTCACGCACTCACGCACTCACGCACTCACGCACTCACGCACTCACGCACTCACGCACTCACGCACTCACGCACTCACGCACTCTTCCTCCCGTGACCCACGATCTCTCCACGTACCGCTACGTCGTCGTCGCCGAAGGGCAGTTCGGGCCGCTGACCAGCAAGACGGCCAACAGCGCCGTCCGCTTCATCCCCGACCGCGTGGTGTGCGTGCTGGACTCCACGCACGCGGGGCGCACGGTGCAGGACGTGCTGGGGTTCGGCGGAGCGACCCCCGTGGTGGGCACCATCGAGGAGGCGCTGCGGATGGGGCCCACGGCGCTCCTCGTCGGCATCGCGCCGCAGGGGGGCGGGCTGCCCGAGGCGTGGCGGCCCATGCTGCGCACGGCCATCGCGGGCGGGCTGCACGTGGTGAGCGGGCTGCACGTGCACCTGGGGGACGACGCGGAGCTGGCGCGGCTGGCGGCGGAGCGCGGCGTTCGCATCCACGACCTGCGCAAGCCGCCGGCGGACCTGCCCGTAAGCCAGGGCAAGGCGCGGCTGATCGACGCCTACTCGGTGCTCACGGTGGGCACGGACTGCAACATCGGCAAGATGACGGCGGGGCTGCGCATTCGCGACGCGCTGACGGAGCGCGGGGTGAAGGTCGGCTTTGCGGCGACCGGGCAGACGGGGATCCTGATCGAGGGATGGGGGATCGCGGTGGACGCCGTGGTGGCGGACTTCATCGGCGGGGCGGCGGAGCGGCTGGTGCTGCGCGCGGCGGAAGGGAACGACGTGGTGCTGGTGGAGGGGCAGGGCTCGCTCGTCCATCCCGGCTACTCGGGCGTCACGCTGGGGCTGCTGCACGGATCGATGCCGGACGCGATGATCCTGTGCCACCAGCCCACGCGCCAGTGCCCGTACGGCGGCGGCAACGCGTACAGCTGGATGCCGCTCCCCTCCGTGGAACAGATGATCGCCCTCTGCGAGAGCGCCATCGCCCCGCTGCGTCCCTCGAAAGTGATCGGCATCTCCCTGGTCACGTTCGACATGGACGAGTCCGCGGCGCGCGACGAGATCGCCCGCATCGCCGACCTCACCGGCCTGCCCGTGACGGACCCGGTGCGCTTTGGAGCGGACGTGCTGGCGGAGGCGATCCAGCGTGGGGCGGAGGGGAAGGGTGAAGGGGTGAAGGGTTGAAGGGGTGAAGGGGTGAAGGGGTGAAGGGGTGAAGAATGCGCGGGCGGCCGGAATTCTGGCCGCCCGCGCATTCTTCATCCATCCCAACGCTGATCAGGATCAGCCCGCCACGTATCCGCCTGCGTCAGGGACAGTAGAGCTGGCCGGAGCCGTTCTGGGATTGGGGCAGTCCAGCACGCCGTCGTCCCGGCTGGCGGCCACGTCCGGCGCGGCGATGCGCGCCGTGGGATGCCCCATCCCGTCCTCTGTTCCTCTGGCGGTTCTCCGTTCCTCTGTACCTCCCCCTGCTGTTTCCGGACCCGGCGGAAGGCCGAAAAAGCGAAGCCCCGCGCAGCGATTGCGCGGGGCGGGGCTTCAGTCGGTGTTCGGGCGGGCGGAGCCGGTCAGCCGCAGCAGGAGCCCTTGCAGCAGCAGTCCTTGCCGCAGGCGCCGCCACAGCAGCAGTCTTCGCAGCAGCAGTCGGCCTGGTTGTGGTACATCGAAGGAGTCCTGGTTTCAGGGACGGCGTTGGCGAGTGTGACTACGGTAACGCCGCGGGCGCGGAACGCACAAGGCTCCGCGTTCCCGCCGGCTACGGGCCGATGCTCCGGCGCGCCTGGTCCAGCAGCTCCTGGATCTCCGGGCGGGGGCCGCGGGTGTCCATCACCTGCTGCGCCCATCCCAGCGCCTGCCGCGCGGAGTCCGTCTCGCCCCGCCGGCCCTGGTACTCGGCGTAGACGGCCAGGATGGCGACCACCGCTTCCAGCGGGTGCAGGTCGGTGCGGCGCGCCGGGCTGCGGTCGCCGGCGGAGGTGAGGGGGCCGGCCATCCGCCGCAGGTCCAGGTCCTCCCACGCGGCGGTGAACGCGGCGGGAAGGAACAGCGGGTCGCTCAGCCGGCCGCTGGGGTTCACGGTGATCACCGGCCCTTCGCGGCGCAGCAGCACCCCGCTGTCGATGAACCGCTGGTCGGCGGTGGCGGCCAGCGCCAGCGGGCGCGGGTTGCCGCCCTCCACCCGCGCCTGCGCCCACAGCGCGCCCACGGCGGACTGCAGCGGAGCGGGGCCGTCGTCCTGGTGCACGGGCGCTCCGCCGTCCACCCCCTCCGCTTCGGGCGGCACGGGGTAGCCCGTTCGCGCCGCCATCCGCCGTACGTAGGCGGGGATGGACAGGTGGCTCAGCCGCACGATGGTGACGTCCGGCCGCACGCCTTCGGCGGTCTGCGCCACCTGCAGGGGATGGTAGTTCCAGTCGCCGGCGAAGAGCACGGCGGCGGGCGGCGCGGCGCGCAGCGTCCACCGCGCCAGCTCCAGCACCGGCGGGCCAAAGAAGCCCAGCTCTCCCAGGCGCCGCTGCGCCCGCAGCTCGGCCGCCTCGTCGTTGCGCAGGGCGGCCGCGTCCCACGCGGCGAGCCACGCGTTGCCGTCGTCGGGCGCGCAGGTGGTGGCGCGCTCGGCGTACGCGCCGGCGGAATCCGCGGCGTCCGGCTCGGCGCTGGCCAGGTGAACGCGCGCCAGGACGGCGTTCGCCATGCCGTGGCAGGGCGCCGCCTCCAGCACCCGGTGCGCCTCGCGGGCGGCGGTCCGGAGCGCGTCGTGGTGCAGCAGGGCCTCCGCGTACCATGCCCGCGTGTCGGGGTCGTCAGGGTGCGCGTCGACGACGGCCTGGAAGTCGTCCAGCACCCGCTGGTCGGTCGCGTCGCGATGGAATCGGGCGATGGCGTCGTCCAGCGTCTGGGCCCGGGCGGCGGGCGCGGAAACGGCGCAGGCGAGAAGGACGGTGATGACGGTCTTCATCGAACGAGGCGGGACGAAGGTCGGGGTGTCTCCCGCCCGCGGGGATGCGGGCGGGCGAAGGGACGTCAGGCTGGCCTGCTGGTGCTCACCGGGTCCGCGCCGCCGGCGCCGAGCGGGAACTCGTCGGTTTCGGTGGGACCGGCTCGATGAGGTCATCCGGCAGGATCCCCGGCGCCGCGGGACATCCGGACGACGCCTCGAACAGCGAGGCTCTCAGAAGGTGTTGCCAAACCTCAAATCCATAACGAAGCGGTGACTTCCTGAGGGAGCGCATCACGTCCAACCAGATGTCACACTACAGGTTGCGCGCGACTGAAGGACCTCGTCCCGGTGGCGCAGGGGCCAGATCAGGGCGTCGTTCTGCTGGCGAGGTCCTTCGGTCGGCGCGAAGGCGTAGTGTACAAGCGAGTTACGGGGCGGAGCCTCCCTCGGGAAGTCAATTACGCTCGGAGGTTTGGCACACCCTCTCAACCGTTTGCGCTCGGCTACGGGACTTCGGCCTGGGGGCTCTGGATGATGTCGCGGGCCCCGGTGTACATGGCCGCGGCGGCGGGGGAAACCCGCCCGGTGGCTATGATCCGATCCGCCAGGACAAGGGCCTCGCGGGCACCCGCGTCGTCCCCGGCGTCGTAGCGGGTGCCGGCCAGGTACGCCGCCACCCACAGCACCAGGTCCGCGGGATGGCCCTCGGTGTGGCGAACGGGGCTGCGGTCCGAGGGAACCGCCGTTGGCCCGTCGAGCCGCGCCACGTCGATGTGGCGCAGCGACGCGGCCAGCACGCCGGCGTCCGCCGGCGGCAGGCCGCCCTCGCCCGCGGTGGCCAGCGGGTGCAGCGTCTGGACGCCGCCGTCCGGCCGCACCGCCGCCGCGCCCTTTACCCACTCCGTCGCCGTCGTGGCGGCGAGCACCAGCGGGCGCGCGCTCCCGGCCAGGGTCGCGGCCGCCCACGCGGCGCCGGCGGCTTCAGGGAGGGGCTGATCCGAGGCGGCCGGTTCCCACGCGTCATCGCCCAGCCCCTGCACCTGCGCGGGCATGGGCAGCCCCGTGCGCGCGGCCACCCTGCGCACGTACCACGGAAACTCCAGCATCCCCCGCTGCACCAGCTCCACGTCGGGACGCAGCCCCTCCATCGCCTGGACGATGCCCATGGGAAAGAAGTCCGTGTCGCCGTTGGCCACCAGCACCGCGCCCGGCGGCGCGGACCGCAGCATCCAGCGCGCCCGCTCCATCACCGGGTCGGTAAAGAAGCCCAGCTCCTTCAGCCGCCGCTGGCTGCGCAGCGCGGCCGCCGTGTCGCGCCGCATGATCCCCGCCATCCAGTAGTACAGCCAGGCGTTCCCGTCGTTCGGCTCGCATTCCGCGGCGCGGCGCGCGTGCGTCCACGCCGAGTCCAGCCCGCCCGGCTGGTTGTAGCGATGGCGGATGAAGCCCCCGGCCACCAGGGTGTGCGCGCCGGAGTGGCAGGGCCGCACCCGCAGCGCCTCGCGGCCCTCCTCGATGGCGGCGTCCGAGTCTTCCAGCTGCAGGAGCGCATCGCCAAGCCAGGTGCGCAGGTCCGGATCGTCGGGGCTGCGGGCCACCAGTGCCTCGAAGACCGGCAGCGCCGCCTCCACGTCGTTGTCGAAGTACAGCAGCAGCGCGTCGTCCAGCGTCTGGGCGCGGGCGGGCGACGCGGCGCACAGGGCGGCGGCGGTCAGCAGCAGCGGGAATGAACGGCGGATCATGATCCGGTAGGGCGGCGAAGGGTGGCGCCCGCCCGCGGGGATGCGGGCGGGGGGCGCGGGTCAGGCTACCACTGGATGGTGCCCTGCTTGCTGGTGTCCACCTGCTCCGCGTCGCCGGTGCCGAACAGGAACTTGTCGGTCTGCTCGAACAGGAACTTCTTGGCCTCGGCGTCGCGCACGTTCAGGCCGTAGTGGTTGATCAGCATGGTCTGCTGCTTGAGCCACTCCTGCCAGCACACGTTGCAGATCTCGCCCTGGATGCGCTTGCCCAGGTCGTTGTTGAACGGCGCGTACGGCAGCCCGGCCCGGGTCTGTCCGCAGCGCACGCAGGTGACGTCGGCCATCGGATGGAATCCTTGTGGATGATGGATGTGTCCGCGTTCCGCGAACCCCGACCGAATCTAATGCGTGCGGCAAGTCCGCGTCCAACGCCGCGCCGGGGATTGCGCCGGTACGCCCGGCGGCGTGAGCTTTCAGGCGGGTTTCGTCTCCATCGACTCTCTTCCCGCGTGCGTACGTGCCGCAGCCCCTCCCCGCCCGCATCAGCGACGACGGCCGCGTGGCCACCTGGAACCCGGGGATGACCTTCGCGGCGCAGGTGCTGGTGCGCGTGCGCCTTGCGGACGGCGGCGTGGAGGAGCGGCGGTCGATGAACAGCGGCCGCGCCCGCGTGCGCGAGGGCGAGGCGATCGAGTCCATTTTGGCCGAAGAGGTGCTGTGATGTGCTTTCCACCGCGGAATGCGGCGCGGATGCGTCCGCGGACCTTCGCCCGGCGGTCCGCGTGACGCCGCCGCAGCTGTACGACCGCATCGGCGACGGCTACGCGCGCTTCCGCCGGCCGGACCCGCGCATCGCCGCGCACATCCACGGCGCGCTGGCGGGAGTGCGGTCGGTGGTGAACGTGGGCGCGGGCGCCGGCTCGTACGAGCCGGACGCGGGCGTGGTGGCGGTGGAGCCCTCGGCCGCGATGATCGCCCAGCGCCCGCCCGGTGCGGCGCCCGCCGTGCAGGCCAGCGCGCTCGCCCTGCCGTTTCGCCCCGAGTCGTTCGACGCGGCGCTGGCGGTGCTGACCATTCACCACTGGCCGGACTGGCGCGCCGGCGTGGCCGAGCTGGTGTACGTGGCGCGGGAGCGCGTGGTGATCCTGACCTTCGATGCGGACGCGGAACCCTTCTGGCTGGTGCGCGACTACCTTCCCGAGATCGCCGAACTGGACCGGCGCTGGATGCCGCCCGTCGCGGAGCTGGCGCGCGCGCTGGGCGGTGCGGAGGTCGTCCTGGTGCCCGTGCCGTGGGACTGCACCGACGGCTTTCTGGGCGCGTACTGGCGCCGGCCGCGGGCGTACCTGGACCCGGACGTGCGCGGCGCCATCTCGGCGTTCGCGCAGGTCCCGGACATCGAGGATCGTCTCGGCCGCCTGCGCCGCGACCTGGACGACGGCACCTGGGCGCGGCGGAACGCGGGCCTGGAGGATCGCGAGGAGCTCGACGTCGGCTACCGTCTGATCGTGGCGAGCGGATGAGTGTCTCGCGCTGATCAGGGTCCGGAAGTCACACGGGAACCCGACTTCCTGCGTCCAGCGGCGCTTCGCGCACCCTGCGGGATGAAAAAGGGCCTGTCATTCCGAGGCCCGGCCACACTACCGCCGGACGATTGCGACTCAAGAGGGTGTTGCCAAACCTCCCAGCGTGATTGGCTTCCTGAGGGAGGCGCCGCCCCGCAACTCGCTTGCACACTGCACCTTGGCGCCGACCGAAGGACCTCGCCAGCAGAACGATGGGGCGGGTCCCGTGCCCTGATCTGGCCCCTGCGCCGCCGAGACGAGGTCCTTCGGTCGCGCGCAATCGGTTGTGCGACTTCTGGCTGCACGTGGTGCGCTCCCTCAGGAAGTCACCGCTTCGTGATGGATTTGAGGTTTAGCAACACCCTCTCAGGCTCAGGTCTCAGGGTTGAGGAATCTACCGTCGGCCATGGGAGGCCGGACGCGGCAGCCCGCGCCACCGCCGCGGCGGCGAAACCGCCAGATGGGGCCCGTTCGGGGCTTCGAGACAGGCCACGAGGAACCGGAGAGTAGATTCCTCAGTCGCGCCACAGTCCTTCGCGGACGGAGAGGGCAGGGCGGCGCTCCCTCGGAATGACAGATCGGGTGTGGGGCCAGTGACGTTCAAGGCGTCGATGCGCCACCCTGTGATGGAGCACAGACTGTCATTCCGAAGTCCGGCCACACTACCGTCGGGCGAATGCGACTCGGAGGGTGTTGCCAAACCTCCCAGCGTGATTGACTTCCTGAGGGAGGCGCCGCCCCGCAACTCGCTTGTACACTGCACCTTGGCGCCGACCGAAGGACCTTGCCAGCAGAACGATGGGGCGGGTCCCGTGCCCTGATCTGGCCCCTGCGCCGCCGAGACGAGGTCCTTCGGTCGCGCGCAATCGGTTGTGCGACTTCTGGCTGGACGTGGTGCGCTCCCTCAGGAAGTCACCGCTTCGTTATGGATGCAAGGTTTAGCAACACCCTCTCAGGTCGCAGGGCCGAGGAATCTACCGTCGGCCCATGGGAGGCCGGAGGCGGCAGCCCGCGCAACCGCCGCGGCGGCGAAATCGCCAGATGGGGCCAGTCCGGGCGTCACGGCAGGCCACGAGGAAACGGAAAGCAGATTCCTCGGTCGCGCCACGGTTCTTCGCGGACGGAGACGGCAGGACGGCGCTCCCTCGGAATGACAGATCGTGGTGTGGGGCCAGTGACGTTTCCATCGAGGGAGCGCACCATTGCCCTTCAGGATGTCACGGTTCGACGAGAATTCAGATGGATGTTCAGGTGCGTGAGGAGCCGATCGCGGGGCTGGGGCAGTACGCGCGCGTTCCCATTGCGTTCGAGGTGCGCGAGGTGCTGGACCTCGTGGTGCGGGACGGCGGCCTGGGCGGCTTCGCGCTGGTGGAGCGGCCCCTGGACGTGCCGTGGATGAAGAACTACGACGACTACGCGGGGGAGCGGCCTTCGCGCTGGGCGATCCGCTTCGACGTGTCCAGGTGGGGGCTGCTCACGGCGCACGCGGAGGGCCGGCCCGTGGGCGGGGCGGTGGTGGCGTTCAACACGCCGGGCGTGGACATGCTGGAGGGGCGCCGGGACCTGGCCGTGCTCTGGGACCTTCGCGTGGCGCCCGAGATGCGCGGCCGGGGCGTCGGCGCGGCGCTGTTCGGGGCCGCGGAGGCGTGGGCCGTGGCGCGCGAGTGCCGCCAGCTGAAGGTGGAGACGCAGAACATCAACGTGCCGGCGTGCCGTTTCTACGCGCGGCAGGGGTGCGTCCTGGGCGTCATCAACCGCTTCGCGTATCCCACGCTGCCGGACGAAGTCCAGTTGCTGTGGTACAAGGACCTGCCGTCCGCCATCGGGGTGGATGCGGCGGCATCGACATCCACAACCTGATCGAGGAATCCCGTGACGGACGACATCCAAACGGACGACATCGAAGACGGCCCGTTCCCGCTGACGGTGCTGGTGACCGCGGTGTGGAGCTTTTTCGAAGGCGAGCAGTTCTCCGATCCGGCGGAGTTCAACCGGCGCGTCGCCGAGTACCACACGGAGGTCGGGGGTGAGGATACGTGGGATCCGGACGAGGTGGTGCTGTCCGCGCCCGGCATCCGCATCGCCTACTTTGGCGTGGAGTCGCCGGACGACGAGGAGTACACGGAGTTCACCGCGGAGCTTCGCAGTGACGACGGCACCCAGTTCACCGCCGGCGAGCTGCTGCTGAAGCTGAACAACACCGTGGCGCCGCACCTGAAGGGGATGGACCACTGCTACTTCGAGGGCCTGTTCCTGACCGACGAGCCGCCGGTGGACGGCGTGCCCGTCTACGAGATGATGCAGGGAAGCTGATGTCCATCGGCGAGGAATCGGCGGCGAGCGGGGAGGGCGGCGGATCGGAGGCGGGAGTCGGCACGTTCGACATCCGCTTCATCAGCGACGAGGTGGAATCGCTGGCGGAGTTCCTGGGCGAGGGCGCGTGGGGGCTGCGAGGGCGCATCACCCTGGGCGAGTACGTGGAAGAGTTCCTGGCGCTGCTCGGCACGTGGACCCGCGAGGACTACGAGCGCCAGTGGGCGCAGGCCGCGCGGCGCCTGGCGGATGGCGCGGACCGCACCGCCTTCTTCACCTCGGCGTACGAGTTCCGGTGGACGCTCTGGCGCGTGGGCGACCGCGTGGTGGCGCAGGAGCACTTTCTGACGGCCGAGCACTTTCCGGAGCCGTTCGATCCCGACGACCTGTACACCCACATCCAGGACCGCCGCACCCGTACGGACGACGGCGCGTCGATCTCGGAATGGACGCTGGACCTGGCCGGCGTCGCCGCGTTCGCCGCCCGCGCGCCGCATCCGCCGACCGGCTGAGAACCCATCGAAAGAGAATGCCCATGCAAGCGGATGCGGCACCCCCCGCCACCATCGACGAGTACATCGCCGGCTTTTCGCCCGACGTGCAGGAGGTGCTGCGCCAGATCCGGGCGACGGTCAGGGCGGCGGTGCCGGACGCGGAGGAGACGATCAAGTACGGGATGCCGACGTACGTGCATAACGGCAACCTGGTGTACTTCGCCGCGTTCAAGAAGCACGTGGGCTTCTTCGGCACGTCGCTGGAGATGGGGGATCGGGCGCTGAAGGACGAGCTTTCCGTCTACGCGGGGCCCAAGGGCTCGCTGAAGTTCCCGCTGGGCAAGCCGGTGCCCCTGGACCTGATCACCCGGATCGTGGAGATCCGGGTAAAGGAAAACCGGGAACGGGCGGACGCCAAGGGAAAGAGGACGTAAGCCACCCCCGCCGGTGACTTGGCAACACTCCTTGTACGGAATCCGAAGAAACACCTGTCATTCTGAGGAAGCGCCCACCCCGGATTCTCGGGAAAACCGGGGAGCCAGTTGGCGCGACCGAAGAATCTCCTTCCCCTCGCGCGGAACCCTTTCCGGGCATCGCCCGCGAACCCCGCGTGACCGCGAGATCCCGCCGCCGAGCACGCAGGTTCTTCGGTCATGGTGCGCGGCCGGGCTACCGGTACTCCGCGCTGTCCAGGGTGGCTTCGAAGAACGGAAACTCGTCCGGCTCGCCCAGGCGCCAACCGGCGCGCAGGTGCGCGGGGATGGTGTAGCCGCCAAAGGTGCGCTCGCCCCCAAGCTCCACGTCGAACCGCGCGTAGCCGGCCGCGCCGCCGCCCGCGTCTTCGCGCCAGCGCATCAGGCTGGCGTGCCGCAGCCGCCCCTGGCCGTCGATGCGGAGGGTGGTGGTGACGGGCTCGCCGTCCACCGTCAGCCGCACGCGGGCGGTGGTGTCGTCCACGGCCTCCCACGCGGCGCCGTACCGCGGCAGCAGCGCGCCGGGGACGATGACCGCCTCGCCCGCCAGCCGCCCTGCCGCCGAGCGGGTGACGCCCGCCCCGTCCGCGCGGACGATGGGGATCAGCCCCAGCAGCCACCAGCGCATGGCGCCCCGCGCGTGCACGTAGCGGTCGAACCCGCGAAAGCGCATGACCCCGCGCCCCACGCGCGCCCGCCAGATGAAGCCGGACGGCGGCGCCAGCACCTGCTCCGCGCGCATGGGCAGCGCCTCGCCGCCGGGTGACAGGCGCAGGGTGCCGTGCATGGTCAGCCGCACCGAGCGCGCGAGCGGCGTCCCCGGCGCAATGGCGTGCAGCAGGTAGCGCCGCGCGGGCTCCGGCACCCCGTCGGCCATCGCGGGATCGAGCGCGGCGTCCGCGCCGGGGGCCTGCAGCTCCCGCCACATCGGCTCCAGCGCCTGCTCCTGCCGCGCCCGCGCCGCCCACAACCCCAGCACCCCTCCCGCGGCGGCCAAGGGGAGCACCGAAAGCCAGCGTCTGCGCATCGTTCCCTCCCTGTCGTTGCCTGCTTCACAAGCACAATCTGGCGCCGCCGCCCGCGCCCGATCATCAGAAAAATCGCGATTGGGTGTCGGGAGATTCTCGTCTTCCATCCCGCGACCCGGCGGAGGGTCAGGATCGGGCGGCGGCGTTCGTTCCATGCTGCTTCCGCCATCCAAAGGCAGATGGCTCGTCGTCGTCCCTGGACGGAGGACCGTGCGCATGACGCCTCGCCTCGCAGGCAGAATCGCGCTCTCCACATCGCTGCTCATCCACCTGTGGCTGTCGTGGGCGGTGGTATGGGCGAGCGGCTGCTGCTGCGCCGGGGCCACGCGGCGACTGTCTCCGGCCGCCCTTGCCGTGCTGGACGTGCTGGTCTGGCCCGTGGACCAGGTGCCCGTCGTGTGGTGGGAGTGGAAGTATCCGGTGGGGGCGATCCTGGCCAGCTTCGAGCTGTGGTTCGTAATGCTCTACGTGCTGCTGCGGGTGGCGATGTTCGCCACGGACGTGCGCCGTCCCGCATCCGCCGCGGCGTAGCGGTCCTGGCGCGGTGGAGGCGCCGGCAGATGATCGCCAGTGGCAACACGGCGTCGAGCTAACAAGTGAATGGAAGACGAAATCTCCCTCATTACGCGCAGCCGTTGCCGTTGACCGGACACCGAACTCTGTATTATGGTGATGTGGTGTCCGGTGCCAGAGAGAGGGTGAAATGGGCAAGAACCAGCATGTGGTGCCCAGAAACGGGCAGTGGGCTGTCCGCGGGGCAGGGAACAGCAGGGCTACCCGCGTCTTCGACACACAGGGTGAGGCGATCGATGCTGCCCGCGAGATTGCGCGCAATCAGCGTACGGAACTCGTAATCCATCGCCCCGATGGCAGGATCCGGGAGAAGAGCAGCTATGGAAGCGATCCCTTTCCTCCCCAGGGATGAAGCCGGGATCGGCTCGCATTCATGGGACGCGTCGATGCGGTCTCCCATTCGGGATGGGAGTGCTGGTTCTGGTCCAGGGATCACCTGGAGGCGCACTTTCACGTAAAGTCGGCGGGGGAGTGGGAAGTAAAGGTGTTTTTCATGGAAGATCCTCCTTACTACGAGGTGGAGTTCGAGGCCAGACGCATCCCGTCTCGCAAGATGTCGAAGTTCTTGAAGATGGTTGCAGAGAAAAGAGAAGCACTCCATGCGGAATGGGATCGCAAGGTCCAGGTGGTAGATCCATGACGAACCGCCCGGAATCCGCGGAGCGGCTGCACGTCTCGCGGGCCGCCCTGCGCGCGGCGAACCTGCCCAGGCACATCCGCACCGGCATTCCTACCCTGAACACGCGGAATCTGGCGGAACGCGTCGCCGTTCTATGTGCTTCAGAGGCACTGTCGCCGCGCGGTGACAAGCTCGTGGACCGGCGTCCGGGATCTGTGACTCGGTACCTCGTGCTGCTAGATGTACCCGAGCCGGCGCTGGTGCGCCTGCCGCGCGCGTTGAGGGTGCATCGCCCAGATTACCGGTTGTACCTCACGCGCGACGCGGGAACGGTCCGTCGTCTGCTCATTGGCCTGGCTCGCAAGCAGCCGGTGCTCGGAATCGTGGACGCGTATCTCCTGAGCAGCGACCTGCACGTACTGACCGCCGACTTCGAAGTGCGGTGCTTTCCGGTCCGGAAAATTCCCCTGCTTGCGGGGCTGAGCGCAGCCGAACGCGGGGAGTTCAGCGTAGATGAAGACGGCTCCTACCTCCACTGGCCTGCGCGAGATCTGCACATCGGTGTCTCCCAGCTCCTGCAGGAGGTGGATCCGGCGTACATGACGGACATCGCGATCGAACGGAACGCGTACGACAAGGGGGGAGCGGCACTGCGCATCATGCGCGAGGCTCGCGCCCTCCGGCAGTCCGATGTTCCTGGAATCAGCGTTCGCCAGGTCAGCCGGGTGGAGCAGGGAGTTTCCCGCTTGCGGTACGAATCGGCGCAAAAGTTTGCGAGCGCGTTCGGCATGGGTACCAGCGACTTTCTCGACGAACTTGGACGGCGCGCGGCTGCGCTGCACAACGGTTCAGACCTGATCCCCCCGCAAAGGCTGAAGCGAACCGATCCCGCCGCGACTCCAGCCGGATCGAGGACGTGATGGCGAGGAGGGCGTGCCGCCGTGGCCCGCCCTCTCGCGTTCTGACGATGGAAATTCGCGCGCAAGGATCAGGACGCGCGGCGGGGTGGCTGACCGTCGTCTGCGCCCGCGGGGGCCCTCACCCGCTCGCCTAGGCTCGCGCCCTCTCCCGCAAGCGGGAGAGGGTATAAACATCGCAAATACCTCCGGTGCGGTGCCGCCGGTCCGCGGGTGAAGCCTCGCGCAGTTTGCGAGGCTTTCCGTAGTCGTTGCGGCGAGTTTACTCGCTCTCGCGGACGGGTCGCGCGTGGCTTGATGATACGAGCAGGTGAAGCCCCGTTCGGCGAGCGCCAGCGAGCCGGGACGGGGCTTGTCGCTTTCCCAGCAGCGGATTCATCCGCTCATCGCCGGGACTTGCTCGTTGCGCCCTACCGCCGCCCCCCATCACCGCGTCACGTGCATCCACACCGCGCGCGAGACGTCGCGGCCGGCGCGCTGGGCGGCGTCCTCGTCCGCGAAGCCGCGGGTGAGGACGACGAGCACGTAGGGCGCGCGGCCGGGAGGGTAGACGATGGCCGCGTCGTGCGAGATGCGGGTGATGCTGCCGGTCTTGCTGGCCACGCGCGTCCCCGCGGGCAATCCGGCCGGGATCATGTCCGTGAACTCCTGCCGCGCCAGGATCTCCTGCATCTCGCGCGCGGCGGACGCGCCCACCACGGCGGGGTCCTGCACGGCGCGCATCACCCGCATCAGCGCGTACGCGGTGGTGGTGTTGTTCATCCCCGCGTCGTACGCCGCCTGGTCCTCCACGCCGCGCAGCACGTGCATGTCGCGCGCGCCGATTGCCTCCATCGTCCGGGCGATGCGGGCGGGTCGGGCCTCGGCGATCAGGATGTTGGTCGCCAGGTTGCTGCTGCGCGTAATCATCCGCTCCACCAGCTCCCGCATCGGCACGTCGCTCCCCACGCGCCGGTACAGCTCGCCGTCGCTATCGTCGTCCGGGCTCAGCTGGTAGCTGCCGCCGTCCGCGATGCTGACGAACGAGTTCTGGACGCGGATCGGCGCATCGAACGACAGCTCCCCGGCGCCCGCGCGGCGAAACAGCTCCATCATCACCGGCACCTTCATGGTGCTGGCGGCGTGCATCCGCACGTGCGCGTCCACCAGCAGCGAATCGCCCCTCTGCAGGTCCATGAACGCCACGGACACCTCCGCCGTGTCCCCCGCCGCCGCGCGGATGATCCGCCGCACCTCCGCCTCCAGCCCGTCGACGCCATTCGAAGGCGCGGGGGCGGGCAGCGTGGCGGGGGCGCAGGCAACGCGGGGCGCGGCGGGGACGCAGGCGGCCAGGATCAGCGGCAGGGCGAGGATTCGTCGCATCGGATGGATCGGCGGCGCGGGTGGATGGATACGCGCAACGTAGCCGCCGCCGGTCGGGGGCGGAATCCCTCCGCTCGCATCCCCCGACCCGCCGCTCGCCGGCCGCGCCGTTCATCCACCGCCCCTTGACCTGCATCCTTCATCCCGTAACGGATGCTGATCCACCCAACACGGATGCGGGAGACAGGGATGATGAAGAGCGCGATGCTGCTCACGATGCTGGCGCTGGCGGGGTGCGCGGGGCAGGCGGCGCGGACGGCGGAGGTGGCCACGGAGCCCGCCACGGTGCTGCGCGGCCGGCTGATCGACGGCACCGGCGCCGCGCCGGTGGAAAACGGCGTGGTGGTGATCGTGGGCACCCGCATCACCTGCGCGGGCGCGGCGTCGGCCTGCCGCATTCCGGCCGGCGCGCGGGTGATCGACGCGGAGGGCGGCACCATCCTGCCGGGGCTCATCGACCTGCACGCGCACGTCTGGGATCCGGCGATGCTGTCGATGTTCCTGCCCGCCGGCGTCACCACCGTCCGCGACCTGCACAACACCTTCGACAACCTGGCGATCCTGGACGCCGTCACCGCCCCGTCGCCGCGGCTGTTCCGCGCCGGCCCGCTGATCGACGGGCGCCAGAGCTGGCCCGGCGCCATCGTCGCGACGGACGTCGCCGCCGCCGTGCGCGCGGTGGACACGGTGGCGGCGCACGGCGCGGACTTCGTAAAGCTGTACAACGGGCTGTCGCTGGAGCAGGTGACGGCCGCCACGGCGCAGGCGCGCCGCGCCGGCAAGCCGGTGACGGCGGACCTGCTCTCCAGCCGCGTGGACGCGCTGCAGGCGATGGAGGCGGGGGTGGAGGGCTTCGAGCACGCGGGCGGCTTCAGCCAGGCGTACCGCAGGCTGGGCGGCGACCCGGACGTGTTTCCGCTGGACTCCGTCCTCGTCGACAGCCTGGCGCGTGCGGTGGTCCGCCGCCGCGCGTACATCGTCCCCACGCTGATCGTGGCGCACCAGTACGCGGCCGAGTCGCGGCCGTCGCTCGCCGGCATCCCCCTGGCGGACCGCGTGCCGGAGCACGTGCACGCCTTCTGGACCCGCGGCGACGCGGCGCCGCCCTCATTCAAGCACGTGTTCGACGTGCACGAGAAGTTCGCCGCCCACCTCACCCGCCGCGTCGTCGCGCTGGGCGGACGCGTGGGCGCGGGGTCGGACCTGCCGAACCCGTACGTGACCCCCGGCGGCGCGCTGCACCAGGAGCTGGAACTGCTGGTCGGCGCCGGGCTCACGCCGCTGCAGGCCATCCGCGCGGCCACCGGCGGCGCGGCGGACATCCTGCGCCGCGAGGACATCGGTGTGCTGGCGGCGGGGCGGGCGGCGGACGTGATCGTGGTCGGCGGGAATCCCGCGGCGGACATCCGGGCCACGCGCGACGTGCGCATCGTCATCCGCGACGGCGCCGTGCTGCCGATGGAGACGCTGCTGGCCGCCGCGCCCCCCGTCCGCGGATCGCGCCCCGCCCGCGCCGCCGCCGATCCCGCCCCGGCGCCGGACGCGTCGAAGCTCGCGATGGGCCGCATCGTCTACCGTGTCGTGGTGGGCGCGGACACCAGCGGGGTGGATACGATGGGCGTGGTCGCGCAGGACGGGCGGCTGGTGTTCACCGAGGCGTCGCACACCCCCGTGTTCTCGATGGACGCGCGGGTGGAGATGGCCACGCCCTCGCTGGCGCCGCTGGTGTCGGAGCTGGTGCAGGAGATGGGCGGCAACCGCATCCAGGCCGGGCTGCGCTACGCGGACGGGCGGGTGACGGGGACGCTGAAGATGCCCGCCGCGTTCGGCGGCGAGACGGCGCTGGACTCGCCTACGCCGGGCGCCGTGTACGACGCGGCCGCGCTGTACCCGGTGATCGCCGCGCTACCGCTGCGCACGGGCGCCGCCTGGACGCTTCCCGTGTACACCACCTATGTTCGCCAGGTGGCGCCGTACCGCGTGGAGGTGGGCGCGGTGGAGACGGTGCAGACCGGGATGGGCGCCGTGCCCGCCTGGCGGGTGCAGGTGACGGCGGGGGCGTTCACGCAGGTGATGTGGATCAGCGAGGCGGAGCCCAGATGGCTGGTGGCGACGGAGATCGCGGCGTACGGCATGCGGACGGTGGCCCGGAGCCGCCTTCCGTGACCGGCGCGGGCGCCGAGAGCATCCTGGGGGTGGTGGGGGGCACGTTCTCGGGCGTCCCCCGCCGCGCGCGCATCTTTGGAGCGGTCGCCGTGCTCTACTTCATCGGGATGATGCTGTGGATGGTGATCGCCTTCGGGCCGCGCGAGGCGTTCATGGGGCCGTACATGTGGGGCGGCTTCTGCGGCGGGCTCAGCGGGCTGCTGCTGGGGTGGACGGGCGCGCTGTACTCGCTGGCGCAGGACGGCCGCTGGTCCATGCGCTGGCGGTGGCGCGTGGTTCCCACGCGGATGAACGACATGCTCCTCGCGGTCCCCACGCTCTCGCTGATCTCCGCCCTGCTGGCGACGATCGGCGCGGGGATGATCCTCCCGCTCGTCTGGCGCGAGTGGTACCTGGCGGGCGGCCTGGTGTCGATGGCGGCCATCATCCTCTACGCCGTGCGGCTGACGTCGGACAGCACGCGCTTCCTGTACCTGCACGCCCGCGAGCAGGCCGCCGCGGCGCAGCGGGCGCAGGCCGAGGCGGCGGACGCGCGGCTGGCGGCGCTGCAGGCGCAGATGAACCCGCACTTCCTGTTCAACGCGCTCAACACCATCGCCTCCCTGGTCCGCACCGACGCCCGCGCGGCCGAGGCGACCACGGAGAACCTGGCCGCCATCCTGCGCCGCACGCTGGACCGCTCGCGCAGCACCCTGTCGACCGTGGAGGACGAGGCGGACTACCTGCGCGCCTACCTGGCCATCGAGCAGGAGCGCTATGGCGACCGGCTTTCGGTGGATTGGGAGATCGACCCTGCCGCGCTCCCCGTGCGCATTCCGCCGATGACGCTGCAGCCGCTGGCGGAGAACGCGCTCAAGCACGGCGTCGGCGGGCGGCTGGAGGGCGGGCGGATGCGCATCGGCGTGCGGCGCGTGGAGGGCGCGCTGCGGCTGGAGGTGCAGGACGACGGCGCCGGCTTTGCGCCCGACGCGCGCGACGGCACCGGCCTGGGCAACCTGCGCGCGCGCCTGGCCACGCTGTATGGCGACCGCGCGTCGCTCACCATCGACCGCCTTCCCCGCGGCGCCCGCGTGGTCGTCCAGCTGCCGGTGGAAGGCTCGTGATGACATCCTCCACGGGGAACGACGATCCAGCCCGAACCCTCGGTCTGTCATTCCGAAGGAGGCGCCGCACGGAACCGTCCTGCACCGGATGCTCTGGCGCCGACTGAGGAATCTACCGTCGGAATTCTCGTAACCTGATCCAGGCACGGTACCGGCGGCTGCGAGGGAGATGCGGACGGTGCCGGGTGGCCGCGACGTGCGCGGAAGTGGCCGAAAGTAGATTCCTCGGTCGCGCACCGGCTTTGCTGTTGCGGAGTGTGAGCGTGGCGCGCTCCCTCGGAATGACAGAGCCGGCCGTACCTCAACATCATTCCGAACTTTTTCTGCCGATGGTGGGGATGCGATGCGCGTGCTGATCGTGGACGACGAGCCGGCGGCGCGGCGGCGGCTGGCGCTGATGCTGGAAGAGCTGGACGAAGAGGTGGTGGGGCAGGCCGCCAACGGCGTGGAGGCGCTGGAGATGGCGCGCGAGCGGCGGCCGGACCTGCTGCTGCTGGACGTGGAGATGCCCGAGGTGGACGGCTTCGACGTGCTGCGCCACCTGGGCGAGCCGCGCCCCCTGGTCGTCTTTCAGACCGCCTACGACGAATACGCTCTGCGCGCCTTCGAGCACGCCGCGCTGGACTACCTGGTCAAGCCGGTGACGCGCGCCGGGCTGGAGCGCGCGCTGGCCCGCGCCCGCGAGCGCCTGGCCACGCCCGCCCTGCCGCACCTGGACGACCAGGTGGCGCAGGCGCTGCGCTCCGCCGCGGGCGTGGGCCCCGCGCGCAAGCGCCGCCTGCTGGTGCGCGAGGGCCGCGGCCACCGCCTGGTGGGGCTGGACGAGGTCGTCCGCTTCAGCGCCGAAGACGGGATGAGCCACGCGCACCTGTCCGCGGGCACCAAGCACCTGACCGACTACACGCTCGCCGAGCTGGAGTCGCGCGCCGGCGACGCGTTCGTGCGCGTGAGCCGCGCGGACCTGGTGCGCGTGGACGCCGTCGCGCGCGTCACCCGCAACGGCGACGGGGGCGCCACGCTGGGCATGTCCGACGGCTCAACCGTCCACGTCAGCCGCCGCCGCGCCCCGGAAGTATGGGTGCTCCTGGAAGGCTGATCCGCATCACTTCCCAAGCCCTCGTCGAGAGCATTCGGAGCCGGCACGAGCAAACTCTGCTGACTCTGTTGACTCTGTGTGAGGCCCTTCTTTTCCAGGACTTCGGGACGCGACGGAAGCGTGTCCCAACGTCACACTGGACGCGCGTGTCCAATCAGTAGCAGATTGAACTCTGCACATCGTGCTGCGCCTGGTCCCCCCGACCGATCCGATGGATGCCTCGCATTACGCTTTCCGCGTCTGCGCTTGCCGCCGCATTGAACGCCGATCTGTACCGGCGCGGCGTGCCGGCGTTCGTACGCGTGGACCAGGTGGTTCGCGCGCCGGCGGGGGAGGGCGTCGACGGCGCGGACTGGGTGTTCGGCCTGGAGCGCTCGCTGGTGCCGCTGGACGACGACGCCACGGCCGAGCGCTACGCAACCGCGCTGTTCACCTGGGAGGACGAGGTGGACGCGGCCGCGCGGTGGGCGGCGCAGCGGTTCGCGATTGCCTGGGACGAGGATGCGCCGCGCGAGGCCGTCTTCATCCCCGCGCCGGAGCCGGCGGCGCACCCGGCACGGCGGGGCAGGCCGGTGGGAGCCAGAAAAGCGGCGGGCGGGGAGTAAATCTCCCCGCCCGCCGCGTTTTCGTATTGATCGAAGACCGTTCAGGCGCGTCCGTCCACCGGGCGCGCGTCGCTGGCCTCGCTCTTGTCGGACGACTCGTCGGCGTCGGCCTCGCTAGGGCCGGGGGCGCCGTCGCGGTGGCGGACGCGCTCCAGCAGGTCGCGCGACGACTCCAGCATCTCGCGCGTCTTGCGGATCACGTCGCGGGTGCGCTCCACCACCTCCGAAACCGTGCGGTCGGTGAACTTCTGCCGGCCGGGCTCTTCGGAAGCAGCGTCGGGTGTGGGATCGGCGTCGGGCACGGGGAGGTCCGGGAATCGTGGTGGCGGATGAGGAGCGGCAAAGGCTGTGTGCCGCGGGTGCGGCCACAGTCGCGGGCATCCAGTCCGTTGGAGGTCAGGAGGTAAGGGTAAGCGCGCCCCGCCGTTTTTGCAAACCTTCCGTCCGCCGGCCGCGGCTGGCCCGCAACGTGCTTTCCCGGTGCGCCGTCGCCCCCCGGAACCCGGAACCACGCGGATGGAGATCACGATCAACTGCCAGCTGGCGTCCGCCCTGGCGGACCACATGCGCGGCGCGCGCGAAGAGCTTGCGCGCCGCTGGCTGGAGCGGATTGCCGCGCGCGTCGACCTGGACCCCAACCTGGTGTTTCCCACCGAGGAGCTGCTGGACCACGTTCCGCTGCTGATGGACCGCATCGCCGACTACATGGAGGACCCGGCCGAAGAGATCACGGCCGATGCCCCCGTCATCGGCAAGGCGCTGGAGCTGGGAGAGCTGCGCCACTCGCAGGGGTTCGACGCGCACCAGATCCTCAAGGAGTACGAGCTGCTGGGCGGGGTGCTGTTCGCCTTCCTGGTGCGCAGCGTGGACGAGATCGAGCAGCCGTGCACCCGCTCGGAGCTGCTGGCGTGCTCGCACCGGCTCTTTCGCGCGGTGGCCGTCATCCAGCAGTACTCCACCCAGCAGTACCTGCGGCTGGCGGCCGAGCAGGTGCGCGAGCGCGAGGAGCGGCTGCGCAGCTTCAACCGCATGGTCACGCACGAGCTCAAGAACCGCATCGGCTCCATCCTGGGCGCCGGACAGCTGCTGCAGGACCCCGACATCTCGGCCGACCCCGCGCGCCGCGCCCGCTTTGCGCTGATGGTGACGCAGAACGCCGACGCCATGCAGGAGGTGCTGCAGAACCTGCTGGAGCTGACGCGGATGGACACCGACGCGCGCCGCCAGCGCAACGTGCCCCTTCCCCGCGCCGCCTCGGAGGTCTGCCGCCAGCTGCGCGAGATGGCGCAGTCCGCCGGCGTGCGCGTGTACATCGAGGACCTGCCCGAGGTGGAGGTGAACGCGGGCGCGGTGGAGCTGTGCCTGGTCAACTACATGTCCAACGCCATCAAGTACTCCGATCCCTCGCGCGACGAGCGCTGGGTGCGGGTGTCGGGGAGCACCGAGATGCGCGACGACGGGTGCGAGCTCATCGTCGTGGTCGAGGACAACGGCCTGGGCGTGCCCGAAGAGGCGCGCGAGCAGCTGTTCACGCGCTTCTTTCGCGCGCACGGCACGGTGACGGGGGTCGAGGGGACGGGGCTGGGGCTCAGCATCGTCCGCGACACGGTGGAGGGGCTGGGCGGGCGCGCCTGGGCGGAGTTCGATCAGCCGGAGGGCTCGCGCTTCCTCCTCTCGCTCCCCTGCCGGCGCGGCGCGGACCGCGAGGCCCGGGGCGGCACGCCGCAGGCCGCGGGCGGGGCGGGGGATGCGGCTGGCGAAGACCGCGCGGGGAGCTGAATCTTTCGCGGGATGAATTTGTTAGCTAAGTTTCCCATTCCCGTCCCGACGGAACCAGCGACCCCGCCCACTGGTACGATCCCGGCACAAACAAGCGTTTGCGACGCCCTGGTGGAGGGCCTGGCGCGCATGGCGGGACGCCCCCTCCGGGCTCGCACCACTCGCCCACCTCCCCCAAAACTGCTGGGGGAGGTTGATCGTGGGGCAGGGGACAGGGTGGTTCGAGGCCGTTCGCCGAGCCTCGTCCCCGGGATCACTCCGAGGGCCGGCCATGGCGAATGAATTCGCTGCAACGACCACACGAAGTCCGCCTTCGCGGACAGGCGGGCTTTTGAGGCAGGGCGCGTGCCTTCCACGTGGCAGGTTGGAAGAGGATCGCCCACGCTGTCGTTGAGGAATCGCGATCGAATTCTCCCCTCTCCGCGAGGAACGAGCGGGAGGGGCCGGGGGAGGGGGCCCCTGCCGGCGCAGCCGAATCCGTCCGAAGCGCGATCGAATTCTCCCCTTTCTCCCGCTCCGCGGGAGAGAGGGGCCGGGGGAGAGGGGGCCCCGTCGGGCGCCAGCGTGATCCCGTTCGCCGCTCCTGGATCCCGCGGCTTCTAAAGCCCATGGCTCGACGCCGTTCGCCGTTACCGGCAGTCCGGATTTCCAGCTCCACCGTGAGCATCAGCCGATAAAAGACCCATGCAGACCATCGACGCAGGCCGGCGCGCGACGCGCGTGGAGACCCTGAAGCACGCCATCGAGTCGCACGTGCGGCAGACGCTGGCCCGCGAAAGCGCGGCGGCCACCCCGCGCGACATCTACATCAGCACCGCCATGGCCGTGCGCGACAAGCTGGCCGAGCGCTGGGCCAGCACCAACGCGCGCTACCAGCACCGCGACGTAAAGCGCGTCTACTACCTGTCGCTGGAGTTCCTGATCGGCAAGTCGCTGCACAACGCCATCACCAACCTGGGGCTGGACGGCGCGACGGCCGAGGCGCTGGAGGAGCTGGGCCACAAGCTCGACACCGTGCGCGACCTGGAGCCCGACGCGGGCCTGGGCAACGGCGGCCTGGGGCGCCTGGCCGCCTGCTACCTGGACAGCATGGCCACCCTGGAGCTGCCGGGCACCGGCTACGGCATCCGCTACGAGCACGGCATCTTTCGCCAGGGGATCGACGACCAGGCGCGGCAGATCGAAAAGCCCGACAACTGGCTGCACGACGTGAACCCGTGGGAGATCGCGCGCCCGGACCGCACCTTCAAGGTGAAGTTCAACGGCCGCGTGCAGCCCCGGACCGACGACGAGGGGCGCATCCACTTCGACTGGGTGGACACCAGCGACGTGCTGGCCATGGCGTACGACACGCCCGTTCCCGGCTACTGCAACAACACCGTCAACACCCTGCGCCTGTGGGCCGCCAAGGCCACCGAGGAGTTCGACCTGGAGGGCTTCATCCGGGGCAACTACATCGCCGCGGTGCAGGCCAAGACCGACACCGAGACCATCAGCAAGGTCCTCTACCCGCCCGACGACACCGGGGCGGGGAAGGAGCTGCGGCTCAAGCAGCAGTACTTCTTCGTCAGCGCCACGCTGCAGGACATCATCCGCCGCTACAAGACGGAGCGCACCACGTTCGCCGACTTCGCCGACAAGGTGCAGATCCAGCTGAACGACACGCACCCGGCCGTGGCCATCCCCGAGCTGATGCGGCTGCTGATGGACGAGCACGGGCTGGAGTGGGACGCCAGCTTCGACATCGCCCGGCGGACGTACGCGTACACCAACCACACCGTGCTCCCCGAGGCGCTGGAGGAGTGGAGCCTGGAATTGTTCGGCCGGCTGCTGCCGCGCCACCTGGAGCTGGTGCGCGAGATCGACCGCCGCTTCCGCGCCCGCGTGAAGGAGAAGTTCCCCGGCGACGCGGCGCGCGAGGAGCGCATGGCCATCATCGCGGGCGGCAAGGTGCGGATGGCGCACCTGGCCATCGTGGGCAGCCACTCCACCAACGGGGTGGCGGCGCTGCACTCGCAGATCCTCAAGGACCGCATCTTCCGCGACTTCAACGAGCTGTGGCCGGAGCGGCTGACCAACGTCACCAACGGCGTCACGCAGCGCCGGTGGATGCTCAAGTCCAACCCCGGCCTGTCGGCGATCATCACCGAGGCCATCGGGCCCGAGTGGATCACCAACCTCGAGCAGCTGGCCGGGCTCGAGGCGTTTGCCGACGACGCGGCCTTTCGCGCGCAGTGGCGCAAGGCCAAGGCGGAGAACCGCCGGCAGCTGGCGAAGCTGGTGCGCGCGGAGGCGGGCGTGTCGGTGGACCCGCGCAGCCTGATGGACGTGCAGGTAAAGCGGATGCACGAGTACAAGCGCCAGCTGCTGAACGCGCTGCGCTGCGTCGACACGCTGCTGCAGCTGCGCGACACGCCGGACCTGGCGCTTCCGCAGCGGGCGGTGCTCTTTGGCGGCAAGGCGGCGCCCACCTACTGGACGGCCAAGCTCATCATCCAGCTCATCGGCCGGATCGCGCGCGAGGTGAACGAGGACCCGGTGGCGGGCAACCTGCTGCGCGTCGCCTTCATCCCCGACTACCGGGTGTCGCTGGCGGAGCGGATCTTTCCCGGCAGCGACCTGTCGGAGCAGATCAGCACGGCGGGCTTCGAGGCGTCGGGGACGGGGAACATGAAGTTCGCCCTGAACGGCGCGCTCACCATCGGCACCATGGACGGCGCCAACGTCGAGATCGCCGAGCACGTGGGCGAAGAAAACATGTTCATCTTCGGCCTGCGCGCCGAGGAGGTGGAGGCGCGCAGGAAGGCGGGCTACAACCCCCGCGCCGAGTACGAGGCCAGCCCGCGGCTGCGGCGGGTGCTGGACTTCGTGGCCAGCGGCACGCTGTCGCCCGAAGACCCGGGGCTGTTCCGTCCCCTCATCGAGTCGCTGCTGCACCACGACCCGTACATGCTGCTGGCGGACTTCGACGCGTACCTGGACGCGCAGGCGCTGGTGGACGCGGGATGGGGCGACCAGGAAGAGTGGACGCGCAAGGCCATCCTGAACGTGGCGCGCTGCGGCTGGTTCAGCAGCGACCGCTCGGTTCGGGAGTACGCGGAGCGCATCTGGAAGGTGCCCGTGCCCTGATCCGCGTCTCCGCGTGATCGCAGATCCTGAAAAAGAATAATCGTACAGAGGAACAGAGTCAGACAGAGAAAGCGAGCTAAAAGATCATCTTGGCTCCTCTGTCTGACTCTGTTCCTCTGTACGCATAAGGTGTTGTTTTCCCGAATTCGGGATGAGGCCTTTTCTTGGGAGATTCAGGGCCTGACGTACGCGTGCAGGCCCTCGATTCCCAGCCTGTCCACGGGGGTGACGACCACCAGGTCCGCCGCATCCGCATCCGGCACACGGTGCGAACGCATGCCGCCGGGCACCACGTCCACGGTCCACTCGCCGCGCCGCCGAACGCGCACGATCCACCAGAACGCAGGATCGCCGGACGCGGGCCGCCACTGGACCATCGGGCCGTCCGCCCCCGATTCGGTGAGCGTCAGCGACGGGGCTCCGAGCACGCGGCCGCCCAGCCACGGCGTGGCGGGAGGCAGCGCTTTCTCACGATACGGGCCGCGCAGCAGGCGCTCGTTCAGCGAATCGGGGTTCTGCATGAACGTCCTCATGCTGAAGTGCACGTTCCCCGTGGCGCCCGGCATTCCCCGCGTCACCCACACCTGGCCGGTGATCTCCTCCGCCCGCCACTCGCGCGGCACCCGGCTGGTAAAGTTGCCGGGCCACATGTGCCGGCCGTGCACGTTCTGCTCGATCCACCACCGCAGCAGCACGGGGTACGGCAGGTCCGGCCGCGAGATGGCCCAGTACAGCTGCGGCGTGTAGTAGTCCACCCACCCCTCGCGAATCCACTTGCGCGCGTCGGCGTACAGCGCCTCGTGCTGCTCGAAGCCGTTGCCCACGCCCAGCGGATAGTTGGTGCGCCACCAGCCGAAGGGGCTGATGCCGAACCGCACCCACGGCTTTTCGCGGTGGATCCCCTCGTACAGCTCGCGGATGAGCGTGTTGACGTTCTCGCGCCGCCAGTCCGACCGCGACATCGTTCCGCCTCCCTGCACGTAGCGCCGCCAGCTGGGCTCGTCGGGAAAGTCGATGTTCTGGCCGGCGCTGTCCCTTTCGGGATACGGATAGAAGTAGTCGTCCAGGTGCACACCGTCGATGTCGTAGCGGCGGACGACGTCCAGCACCACGGCGAGCGAGTGCGCGCGCACCTCCGGCTCGCCGGGGTCCATCCACCAGTTGCCGCCGTAGCGCCGCACCAGATCCGGCCGCCGCTTCGCGATGTGGTCGTCCGTGTACTCCGTTTCGGCCGATGGATGGCGGGCGCGGTACGGATTGAACCACGCGTGCAGCTCCAGCCCGCGCGCGTGCGCCTGCTCCACGGCAAATCGCAGCGGATCGTAGCCGTCGTCCGGCGCGCGCCCCGCTTGGCCGGTCAGGTATTCCGACCACGGCTCCAGCTGCGATGGATACAGCGCATCCCCCGCCGGGCGCACCTGCAGGACGATGGCGTTCAGGTTGATCGCCACCGCGCGGTCCAAGATGGCGATGAGCTCCGCGCGCTGGCTGTCCGCCGGAAGCCCTGGCCGCGACGGCCAGTCGATGTTGTCCACCGTCGCCACCCACACCCCCCGGAACTCCCGCCGCACCCCCGGCATCGCCAGCGAGTCGGCGGACGCCGGCGGGTCCAGCGGCGCCACCGCCGGCGCGCCCGGCATCTGCGCGGCGGCGGACGGCGTGCTCGGCACCGGCGACGCGGCGGGCGGATTTCCCGCGCACGCGGCAAGGGCGAGCAGCGCCAGCGCGGTGGCGGAACCGCGCACGATCGTGGGACGGCGGAACGGCATCAGGATCATCTGCGGACCTGGTTGGTGGTAGCACCGTGTGGCGGAGGCTTCGGCGCGGGCGGCAGGCGCCCCCTCCGGGCTCGCATTACTCGCCCACCTCCCCCAAAACTGCTGGGGGAGGTTGGGGTTGCCGACACATCAAGGCTCGGCGAACAGGATCGAACTGCGCCCGCGAGGGGCCCCTCCCCCGGCCCCTCCCCGTTCGTTCCTCACGGAGAGGGGAGAATTCGATCCCGCTTCGACTTGGTTGGGGGCGCGTCCGGGGCGCCCGCCGGCGCAGTTCGATGTTTGCCTGCGTGCACTGCCGCCAGCCTTACAGTCCGCGAAGGCGGACTTTGCGCCTTTCCCGCGGCGAATTCATTCGCTCCTGGGGAGGTCGCGCGGCGGCGCCCGCGGGTCGCGTGATCCCGTCCTTGCGCTCCAAACTCTATCTCGCCGGCCGCTGCAGCCCCTCGCCGCGGGTGAAGAGTGGCGGGATGGAAACCGGCAGCCGTCCGGTGATGGCGGTCTGGCCGGCGAGGGCGCGGGCGGCGGCGCGCTGGCTGACCTCGGCGCCGCCCCACGCCAGCAGGTACGCGGGCGCGGAGGGATAGAAGCCGATCACGTACGGGCTGCCGAACGAGACCGCCACCACGCGCCCGCCGTCCGCCGAGAGCGATTCCACGAACTGCGGAAACCCGCCGCGCGCGCCCACGGTGCCCGCGTGCTCGCGCGGCTGCACGTACGCCGAGACCACCACCACGTCGGCGGAATCGGTGAGGGCGCGGATGCGGGCGTACGTTTCCGGTGGCGTCTGCGGGTCCACGCGAAACGAGCCGACGGCGAACCCCATCCGTGTCAGCTCGCGGTCGAACCAGCGGCCGGCGGTCAGGTCCACCCCGTCCGCGTAGGTCACGGACAGCACGCGCGCGCCGGGCGCCAGCGGCACCAGCCCCCGCCCGTCGCGCGCCAGGGTGATGGACCGCTCCGCCACCGTCTGCGCCAGCTGCTGGTGCGCGCGAATGCCCACGCGCTGGTCCACCGCCTCCAGCGACACGGTGCGCTGCCGGTGCAGCCCCGCGCGTGCCTTGGCCGCGAGCACCGCGCGCACCGCCGCATCCAGCCGCGCCTGGGGAATGCGGCCGGAGCGCACGCCTTCCACCACCGCGTCCACCGCCTCGCGCGCGTCCAGCGGCTGCACCAGCACGTCCACGCCCGCCTCCAGGGCCAGCAGCAGCGGCTCCGTGCGTCCGTGGCGGCGCACCACCGCGCCCATGTCCATCGCGTCGCTGAACACGATCCCCCGGAACCCCATCTCGTCCCGCAGCACCCGCGTGATGAACAGCGGCGAGAGCGACGCGGGCGGCGCCTCCGGCCCCTCCACCCCCTGCACCGAGATGTGCGCCGCCATCATCCCGTCCACTCCCGCCGCCACCGCCGCGCGAAACGGCACCAGCTCCACGCTGTCCAGCCGCGCCCGGTCCGCCCGGATCGCCGCCAGGCCGATGTGCGTGTCCGCCTCCGTGTCGCCGTGCCCCGGGAAGTGCTTGCCGGCGCCCATCAGCCCCGTCGCGTGCAGCCCGCCGATGAACGCCGTCGCCAGCCGCGCCACCTCCCGCGGGTCCTCGCCGAACGAGCGGGTGTTGATGATGGGGTTCAGCGGATTGCTGTTCACGTCCAGCACCGGCGCGTACGTCAGGTGCACTCCCACCGCCCGGGCTTCCGTCCCGATCACGCGCCCCACCTCGCGTGCCACCGAGTCCGAGCCGATGGCCCCCATCGCCATGGTGGGCGGAAACACGGTGCCGCCGCCCAGCGGAAGCAGGTGGGGGAGCGTGTGTCCGCCGCCCAGCCGCATCCCCGGCCCGTTCTCCATGTCGGTGGTGATGAGAAGCGGCACCTTGGCCCGCTGCTGTAGCGCGTTGAGCTTGGCCGCGTAGCTGTGCGGCAGCCCGATGGAGATGACGATTCCGCCGATCCCGTCGCGCTCCACCCACTCCAGCAGCCGGTCCATCTCCGGCGAGTCGCGCGCCACGTACTCGCCCCCCGTCCAGGGAAAGACGATCTGCCCCGCCTTTTCGCGCAGGTCCAGCGACGCCAGCGTCCGCTCCACCCACGCCTGCCCCTCAGCATCCAGCGGCGCGTCCGACAGCGCGGCCACGGCACTGGGTGGATGGATCGCGGTCGATGCGGCGGCGTCCGGCGCGGTCTGCGGCCCAGACGCGGGGGATGCGCACGACGCCGCCAGCGCCAGCAGCGCCGCGAGCGGAGCGGAGGATCGATGGATGGATGGCATGGCTAGCAAGGTAGATGGCTGGGAGGATGCGCGGCAACGGCGCCGGCCGGGCTTCTGCGGATTCAGTCGGCGCGGGTGGCATGATGCCGCTCTCCAGAACATGGGCGTGGACAAAACAGACGCTCACGCGTATCATGTCTCCTTCGGTTGCTTTGTGGCCGCGCGATTGGCGGCTCTGTGGAATTAACGGGGAGGCGAAGCGTATGGGCGGCGTCACGTTCGGTTCAGGGAGTCGTGTCGCGGGCGGCGGAACGTTCGGCGGAGGCCACCGCATGGGCGGCGGCTGGACTGGCTCCGGCAACCGCAGGGGTGGAGGGTTTGGCTCCGGCACGCGCCGCGGCGGCGGCTATACGCTCGGCGGGGGCCACCACAAGGCGCCGGCCACGTATGGCTCCGGCAACCGGTGCGGCGTCGGCTTCGGCTCCGGGAACTGAGGGCGATGGCGAGCGGCGTCTTCGTGGGTTCCGGCCACATGCCCATGGCGCGGGGCTATACCTACGGCTCTGGGGCTCGTGCCGGCGGCCACACGCTCGGCTCCGGCCACCGCCGCGGACCCGGCGGGTTCATCGGCTCCGGCCATCACCGGGGGATCGGCTCCGCCGGGTCGGGGAACTGACCGGCGAGAGCGTGTCTCTTTCAGGATTGTGCTCAGCGCGAACCAGGGCGACGAAGAACCTCGCCCAGGTGCGCTGAACGAGGCGGGAGCGAGCTGCGGCGCGCTCCCGCCTGCTTTTTCTCTTCACCCGCGCAGACCCCTCGCTCCCGCGCAGGGTGTTGCCCCCGCGAGCAGGTGAAGCCCCGCCGGGCGAGCTCCGCGAGCCCAGGGCGGGCTTATGGCCTTTCTAGCCGCGGGCTTTAGCCCGTGGCGTTTTCCCGCGGCGTTTTCCCGCGGCGTTTTCCCGTGGCGTTCGCCCGTGGCGTCCGGCCGCGCGGTCCTCCAGATTTCCTGCCATCCAGGCAGCGGACGTCTCGCGTCTCCCCGCCGACCATATTAGTTTCCCCGTCACGCGTACCGAAGCGACCCGCACCTGACAGAGCACCGATGGCCGACGCCTCCACCCTGTTGCGCACCCCCCTGCACGCCGAGCACGCCGCGCTGGGCGCCAAGCTCGTCCCGTTCGCCGGGTACGAGATGCCGGTGCAGTACCCCACCGGCATCACCGCCGAGCACCACGCCGTCCGCCGCGCCGCAGGCCTGTTCGACGTGTCGCACATGGGCGAGTTCGAGGTGCGCGGCGAGCGGGCCATGGAGTTCGTGCAGCACGTCACCACCAACGACGTGTCGAAGGTGGAGGTGGGGCAGGCGCAGTACGGCACGCTGCTGAACCACGACGGCAAGCTGCTGGACGACCTGATCGTCTACCGCTATCCCGAGCACTGGATGCTGGTGGTGAACGGGTCCAACAAGGACAAGGACCTGCGCTGGATCCAGCAGTTCACCGACCAGTTCGGCGTGGAGCTGGTGGACCGCACCGACGACATCGCCCTCCTGGCGCTGCAGGGGCCAAAGGCGCAGGAGATCCTGGCCGGCCTGACGGACGCCGACCTGGACGCCATCCGCTACTACCGCTTCGCCGAGGGCGCGGTGGACGGCATTCCCGCCACCATCAGCCGCACCGGCTACACCGGCGAAGACGGCTTCGAGCTGTACGTTCCCGCCGCGGACGCCGCCCGCCTGTGGCGCCGGCTGCTGGCGGTGGGCGGGGACGGCGGCCTGCTCCCCGCCGGCCTGGGCTGCCGCGACAGCCTGCGGCTGGAGATGGGGTACGCGCTGTACGGCAACGACCTGGACGAGGACACCACGCCGCTGGAGGCGGGGCTGGGCTGGGTGGTCAAGCTCGACAAGGGCGACTTCGTGGGCCGCGACGCCCTCGCCCGCCAGAAGGAGCAGGGGATCGGCCGCAAGCTGGTCGGCTTCCGGCTCAAGGAGCGCGGATTTCCCCGCCACGGCTACCCCGTCAGCATCGACGGACAGGAGGCCGGCGTGGTGACCAGCGGCGTGCTGAGCCCCACGCTGGGCGAGGGCGTGGGGATGGCGTACGTCCCCGCCGCCTCCGCCAAGCCGGGCACCGAGATCGGCATCGTCATCCGCGGCGCCGCCGTCCCCGCCGAGGTCGTCCGCCCGCCGTTTCACAAGGGCGGCACGGTAAAGAAGGACTGAGGGGATAGGGGACAGGTTACAGGGGACAGCCTGCACGTTCGCGGTGTCGGGATGGACCACCGCGAGTGGCCGGCACCCCCTCCGGGCTCGCACCACTCGCCCACCTCCCCCGAAACTGCCGGGGGAGGTTGAGTCGTAGGGACTGGCCGAAGCGCGATCGAATTCTCCCCTCTCCGTGAGGAACGAACGGGGAGGGGCCGGGGGAGGGGCACCACGCCGGCGCCAGTTCGATGTGAGCCGAAGCACTATCGACTTCTCCCCTTTCTCCCGCGCAGCGGGGAAGAGGGGCCGGGGGAGAGGGGGCCTGTCGGGCGCCAGTCGGATGCTTGCCGGGAAGCGCTGAGATCCTTCCGATCCCCTCCCCTCTCCACGAGGAACGAACGGGGAGGGGCCGGGGGAGGGGCACCGCGCGGACGCAGCGTGATGCCCTTCGCCGAGGCAGGGCGCATCGGCATACCAACCTCCCCCAGCAGTTTTGGGGGAGGTGCGAGCCTAAGCGAGCGGAGGGGGCGCCCGCCGACGCAGTTCGATGCGTTGCCCCGCGGCGGGTTCCCCTGCATCAACCCACCAGAGAGACACCACGTTGGCGGAAGCGGTACTGATCACCTCGGACGACCTGGAGCCCGCCATGCGGCTGCGCGGCGCGTTCGAGGCGAACGGCATCAAGGTCGAGCTGCTGGCCCCCGGCGAGGGGCTGGCCGACGCACTCGCCGAGCCGCTGCTGGTGGTGATCACCGGCGGCCTGCGCGAGCGGCGCGCGCGCGCCCTGATCGCCGCCGCGCGCGAGCGGGGGCGGCTTCCCGTCATTGGCCTTACCGAGCCCACCGAGCCCGCCAGCCGCGAGATCTGCCGCGAGCTGGGCCTCAGCGAGTGCTTCGCCAAGCCCATCGACGCCGAAGAGGTGGCGCTGGTGGGCCGCCGCCTGGTGCAGCGCGAGGAGCTGCGCGAGATCACCGGCATCGTCGGCGAGACCGAGGCCATGGAGGAGGTGCTGGAGCGCGTCGTCCAGATCGCCCCCGTCAACTCCACCGTCCTCATCCTGGGCGAAAGCGGCACCGGCAAGGAGCTGGTGGCGCGCGGCATTCACGCCCTGTCGCCCCGCCGCCACCGGCCGTTCATCGCCGTCAACGTGGCCGCGCTGCCGGAGACGCTGCTGGAAAGCGAGCTCTTTGGCCACGAGAAGGGTGCGTTCACCGGCGCCTCGGACCGGCGCAAGGGCTTTTTCGAGCTGGCCAACGGCGGCAGCATCTTTTTGGACGAGCTGGGCGAGATGCCGCCGGGGACGCAGACCAAGCTGCTGCGCGTGCTCGAGGAGCGCGAGTTCCGGCGCGTCGGCGGCGAGGAGTCCATCCGCGTGGACGTGCGGGTGATCGCGGCCACCAACCGCGACCTTCGCGAGCAGGTGCTGAACGGCGCGTTCCGGCGCGACCTGTACCACCGGCTCAACATCCTGCGCATCGACCTCCCCCCGCTGCGCGCCCGCCGCGAGGACATCCCGCGCCTCATCGACGGCTTCATCCGCCAGTTCAGCGCCGAGCACGACCGCGCCTTCCTGGGCATCGAGCCCGAGGCCATGCGCATCCTGGTGGAGTACGACTGGCCCGGCAACGTGCGCGAGCTGCGCAACCTGGTGGAGAGCATGGTGGTGCTCGCCCCCGGCCGCGTCATCCGCCCCGAGGACATTCCCGCCGAGGTGCGCTTCGGCGGCCGACGCGAGGCGCTGCTCCCCGTGCCCGTCACCATTGGCCACGGCAGGCCCGGCGAGCAGGCCAGCGGCGATGCGGCGCACCCCGCGCAGCCCCCGGCGCAGCTGGAGTTCATCCTGCGCACGCTGTTCGACCTGCGCATGGACATGGACGACCTGCGCCGCGAGTTCGACGTCTACCGCAGCCGCCACCGCGACGAGCTTGCCATTCCCACGGGGATGGGCGGATACGTGCCGTTCTCGCAGCCGCTGGCCATCAGCCCCGTCCCGTACGCCCCCCCGCCCGAGCCTGTTCAGGAGCGCGAGGAAGGCACCATCGTCTTTCGTCCCGGGATGACCATGGCCGACATGGAGCGCGAGGCCATCAGTGCCGCGCTGCTGCACTCCCGCGGCAACCGCCGCCGCGCCGCCGAGATGCTGGGCATCGGCGAGCGGACTTTGTACCGGAAGCTCAAGGAGTACCATCTGGACGCGTAGGGAGGAGGCGAGGGAATAGGGAACAGGGAATAGGGAATAGCGGGACAGGAACGTGGGCGGCGGCTGACGCTGATCGTCGCTAGCTTGTCCGTTGCCACGACCCCGCGCCCGACACCAAAGCCTGTCATCCCGAGGCCCGGCCGCACCGGGCCTTCTTCTCGCACCGCCGGTCGCAGGGCCGAGGGATCTACTCTCCGCCTGCTCGAGGCCGGACGCGGCAGCCCGCGCCACCGCCGCCGCCCCGACGCGCCCCGACAGAGCCTGCCCGGCCCCCCGCGCCAATCCTCAGCGGAAGCACAACAGCCCTCCCCAGCAAAGCCGAGGAGGGCTGTCGATCATGAGGCGCCGATACAAGCCCCTTCATCAGTCCCGCTATTCCCTATTCCCTGTTCCCTATTCCCTGTCCCCTCAGTTCGTCACCAGCTTCAGCCCCACGATGCCGGCCAGGATCAACCCCACGCACGCAAGCCGCAGCGCGCTCGCCGACTCACCGAACAGCGCGATCCCCAGCAGCACCGTGCCGATGGTTCCCACGCCGGTCCAGATCGCGTAGGCGGTGCCCAGCGGCAGCGTCCGCAGCGCCACGCCCAGCAGCCCCAGGCTCAGCACCATCGACACCGCCGCGCCCACGGTGGGCCACAGGCGCGTGAACCCTTCCGTGTACTTGAGCGCCACCGCCCAGCCGATCTCGAACAATCCCGCAACAAAAAGGACGACCCACGCCATCCCTGCCTCCGGGAAGTGTGGGGTCGTCCCCAGTTCTTGGTTCAGCACGCGGGGCCGTCCCCGCGCGCGTTCCTGTGGATAAACTCTACACCCTCCGCCGGTTCCCCGCAACTCGCCTCCGGACAAGCGCCCACTGTACCCTGTCCCCTGTACCCTGTCCCCTATCCCCCGACGTTGTCGCCCGCCCGCCCCCGCGATACCTTCGCGCGTGGATGATGCGCATCATTCCGTTCCGTTTCCCCCGATCCCGACCCGCATGCCCGGCCCGGAAGACCGCCACTCGCTGTTCGCCATCACCGCGCCGGGGCTGGAGCCGCTGGCGCAGGCCGAGCTGCGCGCGCTGGGGATCGACGCCGTCGTGGAGCCCGGCGGCGTGGCGTGGACGGGCGGGCTGGACGACCTGTACGCGGCCAACCTGCACCTGCGCACCGCCAGCCGCGTCACCGTGCTCGCCGCCGGGTTCCGCGCCCGCACCTTCTTCGAGCTGGAGCGGCACGCGCGCAAGGTGCCGTGGGAGCGGTGGATTCCGCGCGGCGGCGCCGTGCGGCTGCGGGTCACCTCGAAGAAGAGCAAGCTGTACCACGAGGGCGCCATCGCCCAGCGCGTGCTGGAGGCCATCGAGCACCGCGTGGGCCCGCTGGCCGGCAGCGGCGTGGTCGACGACGAGGAGGGCGGGGAAGACGCGGGGGATGCACAGCTGTTCATCGTCCGCTTCGTGCGCGACGCGTGCACCATCCGCGCGGACGCGTCGGGCGCGCTGCTGCACCTGCGCGGCTACCGGCAGGCGCTGGCCCGCGCACCCCTGCGCGAGACGCTGGCCGCGGCCATGCTGCTGGGGAGCGGATGGAAGGGCGAGTCGCCGCTGCTGGACCCCATGTGCGGATCGGGGACCATCCCCATCGAGGCGGCGCTGATCGCGCGGCACATCGCGCCCGGGCTGGCGAACCCGGAGCGCGAGCCGCGCCGCTACGCCTTTGCCGCCTGGCCGGAGTTCGACGCCGCGCGCTGGTCCGCGATCGTCGCTCGGGCGCGCGGCGAGATCCGGCCCGCCGCCGGCATCCGTATCCTGGGCTCCGACCGCGACGAGGGCGCCATCGAAGCCGCTACGGCCAACGCCGCCCGCGCGGGGGTGTCGGAAGACGTGGATCTCAGCGTCCGCGCCGTCTCCGCCATCGACCCGCCGCCGGGGCCCGGCTCCGTCGTCATCAATCCCCCGTACGGCGTTCGCGTGGGGGAGCGCGACCCGCTGCGCAACCTGTACGCCGCCCTCGGCCGCACGCTGCGGGCGCGCTGCCCGGGCTGGACGCTCGCGCTGCTTTCGCCCGACCGCGGGCTGGAAGGGCAGGTGGGCATTCCGCTGGACGAGGCGCTGCGCACCAGCAACGGCGGCATTCCCGTGCGGCTGGTGGCCGGCCGCGTGCCGGGGGAGCCCACGGGCGACGCGTAGCGGAAACTCCGCCGGGTTCGTGGGGTTCAATCGTTGGATGGCCCCCCGCGCGACTTGTGGGCGGAAAAGAGGGCATCGGAGGGACGCAGGAAGGCTCGAAGCGCTGCCATCGTCCCCCCTGTGGAGCCGGGCGGGGATGTTGCACGGATGGGAGGACGCCGCGCGCACCGCCGCCGCGCGCCCGGCCGCTCCGATCTCTCGCGGCCACCGTGGCGCCGATTGCGTGCCGTTCGTCACGTAACCCTTGCCTGCTGGTGCGCTTTGCTGTTCAGTTGATGCGCCCGGCGCAGGAGCCCGCATGCGCTCCGCGCGACGGAGTCGTTGCACTGGATGCCGGTCGGTCCAATATTAGGCGTCAAAACAAGCGGGACCCCCGGGTCCTGCGCCGACATGATCGATCTCCCCCCACTTCGGAGCCCCCGGATGCCGCATCCGGCCGGAAGACCCGCCCGGCGTTCGCGCCCGTCGTACCTGGCCGCACCCCCACTGCTTTCCGAGAGTGAGCCGTTCGAAGGCGCGGCGCTGCTGCGGGAGCACCCCGGCGCGCTGGGGGCCGTGCTGTGGAAGTCCCTGCGCGACGTGTCCGCCTGGACCGCCGCCGCGCCCGACGAGCGCGCCGCCCTCTTCCCCCCCGCGGCCGCCGGCCAGCGCGCCGCCGAGGTGGCCGGCGCCGGCGCCGAGACGGAGCTGTGGGGACCGCTGCTGGTGGTGGAGCGGCTACTGGCCCAGCCGGTGGATGTGGATTACCGGCGCCTGGTGCACGCCTGCCGCGCCATCGCGCGCTGGGGCGAGCGGCGCGGCTTTACGGCCGTGCAGCTCGCCTTTGTGCAGGCGGCGGCCAGGCTGGTGCCCGACCATCCGCAGCTGGCCTACTCCGTGGGCCGCCTGGCCCGCGACCGCGGCGAGTACGCCCGCGCCGAAAGCTGGCTGCGCTGCGCCATTCGCCTGGCCCGCGGCACGGACTGGCACACGTACGCCCTGGCCTACCTGAGCCTGGGCACCCTGTACCAGCAACTGGGCAACCTGCCCGCCGCCCGCGCCGTGACCCTGCGCGGCTACCGCACCACCGTGCGCCGCCGCGTGCGTGCCCTGCAGGGTGTGGCGCTGCACAATCTGTTCGCCATCTGCTCCGAAATGCTGGACTTTGGCCGCGCGCAGCAGTACGCGCTCGCCGCGTTCCAGGAATACGGCCCGGAGCACCCGCGCCTCCCCATGCTCGTGCACGACGTGGGGTGCGTGTGGATCCTGCAGGGCCGTTTTGCCCCCGCAAAAGACGCGTTCCAGATGGTGCTGCCCCGGTTCTCCCAGCCCGAGGACCGGCTGCTGACCCTGGGTACGCTTGCTCGTGCCGCGGCGGCCGCAGGGTCCCTTGCCGCCTACGAGAGCAGCTACGCCGAGGCTGTACAGCTGCTGCACCAGAACGTAGCAACCCCTGAGCGAGCGTCGCAGGTCTGGCTGAACCTGGCCCGTGCCGCCGCCTCTGCCGGCGAGTACGAGCGCGCGGTCCCGGCGGCGCAGCAGGCCCTCGCGCTTGCCGGCACGCTGCGCCTGGGCCAGATCCGCATGGAGGTGGAGTCGCTGCTCCACTCCGTGAACGCCGCACGCGCGGCGGGCCAGGCACGGCTTCAGGCCGCGCCGCCCGTGCCCGTAGATCCACAGACCGAGCAGGATGCCGCCGCGTTCCTGGACGCGGTACGCGCGACAGTGGCCTAGCTCCCGATTTTGGCCGGAGGTCAGGGAGCCCTCGTTCCTCCGCCAAAGAAGCCCGTTCCGTTCGCCTGCGCGACCGTGTCGGACGCCTCCACGGTGGGCGCGGTCGGTGAGCCGGTGCAGGCGGCGGCGGTCAGGGCAAGGAGCAGGGCGGCGGTAATGCGGAGCGTCTTCATGAGGGCCTCTGGAGAGGTGGATGAGTAAAACGCCGATGCGTCTCGGCGGGCAACAAAGTGCACAGGGTTGGTGCATGCAGTCAATTAAACTGTTTTGACGGCCCACATGCAAGCCGACACGTCATGCTCGCACCCACCCGTCCGCTCCTGGTGATGCACACCGCGCCGGGGTTGTCGCAGGCCCTGCGCGAGGCCTGCGACGACCCGGCGCGCGTGTGGCCCATGGCCGACTGGGAGGCGCTGGAGCGCGCGATGGACCGTGTGCCCCCCACCGCCATCGCCATCGTCGATCCGTTCGACGCGGAGGGCGGCCCCCCCTCGCCGCGCCTGGAGGCGCTGCTGGCCGGGATGCCGTCCGCCACCGTCGTCGCCGCGTTCACGGTGACGGCGCAGACGGCGCGGCACGTGGACACGCTGGCCCGCTGGGGGGTGGCGGACGTGATCGACGTGGGGCGCGAAGACACGCCGGTGGCGCTGCGCCAGCGGCTGCGGAAGGTGCAGGGGCGCCTGGCGGCGCGGCTGCTGGAGCGCGCCCTGCCGCGCTCCACTCCCACCCGCACCCGCTCCCTGCTGGCCGTCGCCGCCGACACGGCCGCGACCGGCGGGGGCAGCACCGACCTGGCCGCGGCGCTGGGCGTTACCGAGCGCACCGTGCTGCGCTGGTGCATCCGCGCGGACCTGCCGCAGCCGCGGCGCCTGCTGGCGTGGCTGCGCGTGCTGCTGGCGGCGGACATGCTGGACGACCCCGGCCGCACGCTGGCCGCCGTGGCGGCCGCCTGCGGCTACTCCAGCGACACCGCGCTCCGCAACACCCTGCGCACCTTTCTGGCTGCGTCCCCCACGGAGCTGCGCGGGCAGGCCTTTCAGACCGCCTCCGGTGCCTTTGCCCGCGAGCTCTTCACCCTTCGCGACGCCGCCCACGCCCGCGGGCGGCCTGAGCGGACGTGGCTGCATTGAGGTGAACGGGTGAACGGGTGAACGGGTGAACGGGTGAACGGGTGAACGGGTGAACGGGTGAACGGGTGAACGGGTGAACGGGTGAACGGGTGAACGGGTGAACGGGGGTGGCGGGGTGGATGGGTGGATGGGTGGATGGGTGGATGGGTGGATGGGCTCGGGTCCGAGCTGGATTCCCGATTCGCGCGAAATCGTGACTTCCTGAGGGAGCGCCCGCACCGACTCCGCCGTACCGAGAAGCCTGCGCGCGACCGAAGGATCTCGCCTGCATGACGACGGGCTCTCCGTTCGACTGCGGCCCCGGCCCACGCGAGCGGTTGAAGCCCCGTTCGGCGAGCGTCAGCGAGCCGAGACGGGGCTTATCGCCGTTCCAGCCTGCGGCTTTAGCCGCCCGTGCTGGACGGGGCACACCACTGCTCGCTTTCACGCCGCCCGTGCTGGACGGGGCACACCACTGCTCGCTTTTCACGCCGCCCATGCTGGACGGGGCACACCGCTGCTCGCTTTTCCACGCCGCCCGTGCTGAGTCGGGGACACGACTCCTGCTTTCCCGCCCCATGCTGAGGCGGGGCACACCACTGGTCGCCTTTTCACCCCGCGCGTGCTGGGCGGGTCACCACCGTCGCTCGCCTTCGCCCCGCCCGTGCTGAGCCGAGCGGCGCCTCCGTCCTTCGTCACAACCCGCCGGTCTGGCGCGTTGCACCCCAGGACGCGCGGGCCGCTGGCCCCGCTTCTGCGGCGGGATGCTGTCCGCGCGCCTGGCGCCGCCTGACCGACGACCTGCCGGGGTGTACGCACCCCGCGACCTTTTTGAGTGGAGAGCTCCAGATGACGTTTCGGAACCGGCGGATCGCCGCCCCCGCACTGCTGCTGGCCGCACTGGCCGGCTGCGACGTGGTGGGCGGCGACATCGACAACTTCCAGCGGGACAAGCTGTCGCAGGCGCGCACGCAGTGGGACGGCAAGAACGTCGCGTCCTACAGCTACATCCTGGAGCTGGAGTGCTTCTGCGCGCCCGCGTCGGAGCTGAAGCCCGTGCTGGTGACGGTGCAGAACGGCGCCGCGGCGTCTCTGCAGTACTGGAACGAGGATCCCGCCAAACGCACCCCCGCGCCCGCCGCTACCTTTGGCGCCTACGACACCGTGGAGGAGCTGTTCGACGTAGTGGAGGACGCCATCGAGCGCGACGCCGACGTGCTGCAGGTGGGCTACGATCCGGAATTCGGCTTTCCGCAGATCATCAACGTCGACTACCAGGTGGGCGGCAGCGATCAGAAGCTGCTCTTCGTCAGCGAGTTCGACTCCACCCCGGGCGCCTGACGCGGCTCCACCGGATCGCGGGCGTAGCGGAGCCGGCGGAGCATCCTTCCCCCGGCTCTTTCGTCCGGATGGAGGAATTGGTTGATGCACCTACGGGCGCGCCGCTTGCCTGAAGGACGTGCGACCGGTCCCGTTTCCGCGCCACGCCTGGAGATGCCGATGTCCGTACGAGTCCTGATGCGCCTGGTGGCGGTTGCCGCGGTGCTCACCCTGCCCGGCTGCCTGGTGGTGAGCTGCGGTCCCTGACCCGCCGTCACAGACGCGAAAAGCCCCGCCCGGAGAATCCTCCGGGCGGGGCTTCTTTCGTGCGGAACGCGGTTACCTGCTGCCCAGCCGGATCAGGTTCTGCCGCATGTCCCAGACGATGGTCTCGTTGCCGCGCAGCGTGACCCGCGGCGAAGTCCGCGTGTAGCCGGTGCCGCCCTCCGCGCGCAGCTGGTACGTGCCACCGATGCTCGGAAGCGTGGTGGTGAGCGTCTCCGTCCCCAGCGTGCTCATCGTTCCGATCAGCATGTGCTGCCCCGAGCCCGGGACCAGGTACACGCGAACCTGCGAAGGAATGGTGCCGTCGTTCTCCACGGTCACCCGCAGGTACTCGCCCCCGCCGCCCTCGCTGGGGCCGCCGGCCTCGCCCGCGTTGCCGGCGCATGCCGCCATCACCAATGCCGTCAGCACGGCGGTCGCCGTGCGCATCATCCTGATCATCACCCCTCCTCGGATTTCGAGTGTGCGGGGGTGTAGTGCACCGGCCGTGCCATGGGTTTGCACAAGGCTCAGCTCGGTTCCGGCTCCGTATCGTCCTCGTCCGAGGACAACGCAGCGTCCACGTTGTCACTCCCGTCGTCCGCCGCCCCTTCCTCCTCCCCCGGCGTGCCCTCCTCCGCCCCGGCCGCGGGAAAGAGCAGGGCACCCAGCGTGTCCAGCAGCTCCTCGCGGCCGTCGCCCTTGAGCGACGAGAAGGCGATGGCCTGGTCCGGCTCGATCTCCAGCGCGCGGACGGTGGCGGTGAAGGCTTCCTTGCGCTTCATGGCCGCCAGCTTGTCGGACTTGGTGAACGCGAACAGCACCGGCAGCCCCAGCTCTCCCAGGTAGTCCACCGAGCGCAGGTCGTCGGGCGTGGGGCCCGTGCGCAGGTCGATGAGCTGCACCACTCCACTGAGATCCTTGGACGTGCTGAGGTAGGAGTGGATGACGGCCTCCCACTTTCTGCGCGCCGGCTCCGGCGCCCTGGCAAAGCCGTAGCCGGGCAGGTCCACCAGGAAGAAGTCGCCCAGGTCGGAGCGCACGTGGTAGAAGTTGATCTCCTGCGTTTTTCCGGGCGTGGCCGACACGCGCGCGACGGCCGTGCGCGTTCTTCCCAGCAGCCGGTTGATGAGCGACGACTTGCCCACGTTGGAGCGCCCCGAGAACGCCACCTGCGGCATTCCGCGCGTGGACTCGGGCGCCGCCTGCCCCGGCTGCCCGATGGCCCCGGCGAATTCGACGGATTTGATCTTCACGGCAGGGGGATAGGGAATAGGGAACAGGGAATAGGGAATAGCAAGCAAAGACCTTGGGGCGGACACCCTGGTGTTCACCGTCGGTGTATGCGTCGGGTTCGCGGCTTCAGGCAAAAACGAACCCCGCGGCCGGGGACGCCGGCCGCGGGGTCAGGGATGAGGCGAAAAGGAAGCGGGATGCGCCACAGCCCGTGCAGTTGCAGGCTATTCCCTATTCCCTGTTCCCTATTCCCTGCAGTTCACGCTTCCTTGCGCCGCGCTTCCGGCGCCAGCACCAGCAGCGGCGGCACGCCGTCCGTCACGCACTCGGGCGTCACCACCACCTCGCGCACGTCCTCGCGCGAGGGGATGTCGAACATGATGTCGCGCATCAGCGACTCGATCACCGCGCGCAGCCCGCGCGCGCCCGTGCCCCGCTCGATGGCCTGCCGCGCGATGGCGCGGATGGCGCCGGGGTCGAAGGTGATCCCCACCCGGTCCATCTGGAAGATCTTCTGGTACTGCTTGACCAGCGCGTTCTTGGGCTCGGTGAGAATGCGCACCAGCGCGTTCTCGTCCAGGTTCTCCAGCGTCACCGTCACCGGCAGACGGCCCACCAGCTCCGGGATCAGGCCAAAACGCAGCAGGTCCTCGGGCTCCACGCTCTCGAACGGGTCGGCGTGCTTCACCAGCTCGCGGCCGCCGTCCTTGGCGCCAAAGCCGATCTGCCGCTTTCCCGTGCGTGCCTCGATGATCTTTTCGAGCCCGTCGAACGCCCCGCCGCAGATGAAGAGGATGTGGCGGGTGTTGATCTGGATGTACTCCTGCTGCGGGTGCTTGCGCCCCCCCTGCGGCGGCACCGAGGCCGTGGTGCCCTCCAGGATCTTCAGCAGCGCCTGCTGAACCCCTTCACCCGACACGTCGCGGGTGATGGACGGGTTCTCGCTCTTGCGGGCGACCTTGTCGATCTCGTCGATGTAGATGATGCCGCGCTCGCACTCCGCCACGTTGAAGTCGGCGGCCTGCAGCAGGCGGACCAGGATGTTCTCCACGTCCTCGCCCACGTACCCCGCCTCGGTGAGCGTGGTGGCGTCGACGATGGTGAAGGGCACGTGCAGCACGCGGGCCAGCGTCTGGGCCAGCAGCGTCTTGCCCACGCCCGTGCTGCCGATGAGGAGGATGTTGGACTTGTCCAGCTCCACCTCGTCCATCACCCCGTGGTTGTTGACCCGCTTGTAGTGGTTGTACACCGAGACGGCCAGCGACCGCTTCGCCATCTCCTGCCCCACCACGTACTGGTCCAGGACCTCCTTGATCTCGGTGGGCGTGGGCACCGGGGTCGCGGCGCTGGTGGCCTCCTTGATCTCCTCCTCGGCCAGGATCTCGTTGCAGAGCGAGATGCACTCGTTGCAGATGTAGACCGAGGGCCCCGAGATGAAGCGTTTGACGGAGTCCTTGGACTTTCCGCAGAACGAGCAGCGGAGGTGCTTGTCGCTGGGCATTGCTGGGCCTGCGTGTTGAAAAAGAGGAGAGGGGTGAGGGTGGGGCTCCGGTCAGGAGCCCGTCCCCGTCTCGGCCTCGGCGTGCCGCACCGCCACCAGGCTGGCGCCGCCCACCCCGTGCGAGATCACCTCGTCGATCAAGCCGTACTCCTTCGCCTCCTCCGCCGACATGAAGCGGTCGCGGTCCAGGTCGGCCTCCACCTGCTCCACCGACTGCCCCGTGTGGTGGGCCAGGATCTCGTTGAGGCGGTGGCGCAGCCCCAGGATCTCGCGGGCGGCGATCTCGATGTCGGCCGCGCTCCCCTGGCTGCCGCCCGACGGCTGGTGCAGCATGATGCGGGCGTTGGGAAGCGCGCTGCGCTTGCCCTTTTCGCCCGCGCCCAGCAGGATGGCGCCCATGCTGGCCGCGCTGCCGATGCAGATGGTGTGCACCGGCGAGCGGATGAACTGCATGGTGTCGTAGATCGCCAGCCCCGCCGTCACCACCCCGCCCGGCGAGTTGACGTACAGGTAGATGTCCTTGTCCGGGTTGTCGGCGTCAAGGAACAGGAGCTGGGCGATGATGATGTTGGCGACCGTGTCGTCCACCGCGCTACCCAGGAACACGATGCGGTCCATGAGCAGCCGGCTGAAGATATCGTAGCTGCGCTCACCCCGGCTGGAGCGCTCGATCACGTACGGCGGATAGATGGCCATCGTCTGCTGGTCTCCTGGCGTCTTTTAAGAGGGGCGGCCCGGCCGGTCAGGCCTGCTCGACCGTGTTGCGCGCGCGCAGGTGCTCGAAGACCTTGTCCTCCAGGATTTCGGCCTCCAGCGCCTGCATCTGCCCGGAGCGCTCCAGCTCCACCCACAGGTCGCTGGGGGTGCGGCCGTGCTGCTCCGCCAGCGCCTCCACCCGGGCGTCCACGTCGTCGGCGGTGGGGCGCAGCCCCTCGCGCGCGGCGATGTGCTCCACCACCATCATCCGCTTGAGGGCCGACTCGGCCTGGGGGCGCATGATGGTGCGCAGTTGCGAGAAGCGTTCCTCTTCCTCGGGGCTCCGCTTGCGGGGATTGCCGTCGCGGTCGGGCGCGTCGCCCATCATGTAGCCCAGGTAGCGGTCCACCATCGACTGCGGGACGTCGAAGGGGTTGGCGTCCACGATCTGCTGCACCAGCGCGTCGCGCATGGCCGCATCGGCGCGCTTGGTGGCGTCCGACGCCAGGTCGCCGCGCACGCGGGTGCGCAGGGCCTCCATCGACTCGAACTCGCCCAGCCCCTTCGCGAACTCGTCGTCGAGCTCGGGCAGGTCCTTGCGCCGCGCCTCCTGCACGCGAATGCGCAGGCGCTGCTGCTGGCCGGCCTGGGCCTCGTCGGCGAAGTCCTCGGGAAAGGTGACGGTGAACTCGCCCTCTTCGCCGGGGGCCAGGCTCATGATGGCGGCCTCGATGTCGGGAATGGCCTGCCCCTCGCCCAGCTCGAAGCGGTACTCGCTGGCCTCGGCGGCCTCGCCCTCGGCCGTCTCGTCCAGGTTGGTGATCTCGACCAGCACCAGGTCGCCGTAGTCGGGCTTCTGCCCCTCTTCGAGCGAGTGCAGGGTGGCGCGCTCGGTGCGCAGCCGCTCCAGCAGCGAGTCCACGTCCTCGTCGCCCACGGCGTCGGCGGGGCGCACCACCTGGAAGCCCTCGGTGCGGGCCAGCTCCAGCGTGGGCTGCACCTCGAACTGCACCTCGAAGTGCAGGTCGCCGCCGTCGCCGTGGTAGTGCACGTGCTCTACCTGGCCCTGCGTGATGGGCTGGAACTCGCCCGAGTCCAGCGCCTCGCGGTAGGCCTCCTGGATGACCCGGTCCACCGTCTCCTGCTCGATGGCCTGGCCAAACTGGCGCTCCACCAGCGACGCGGGCGTCTTGCCCTTGCGAAAGCCGGGCAGGCGCACGTTGCCGGCGATCTTGGAGCTGACGCTCTGGCGCACGCGGCGCACGCGCTCGCTGGGAACGGTGATCGAGAGGCGGCGGCTCCAGGACGTGGGCTCCAGGACCTCGACGCGAAGCTCGCTGACGGGGGCAGTGCTATGCTCGGCCATCCGGCTGTCTATCTGCTGAAAGAATCTGTTGCTGGCGAGGTGCGAAAGGGGGGATTCGAACCCCCACGGCCGAAGCCACTGGTTCCTAAGACCAGCGCGTCTACCATTCCGCCACTTTCGCGCGAGACGAACGGGCAAATATAGACGGCGCCCATAGGGGGGTCAACCAACGGCCGCCCGTTGCGCCGGTCCAGTCCCGCATCTGTCCCAAACTGCGCTTCGGCGGCGCCGCACGCCAGCCCCGGGGGCCGATCGGCGGATTCCCGGGGAATCGTGGTGGATTCCCGTCCGCCACGCCACGGGCCCGCCACGGCCAGCCCGCGGGCTGAAGCCCGCGGCTGGAAATGCCACAAGCCCCGTCCCGGCTCGCTGCGCTCGCCGAACGGGGCTTCACCTGTTCGTGTGGGCTGCGCCCGCGCTCCGTCGCCTGGGCATCCGCGAGAGCCGGCCGTAATCCGGCGCCGGCCTCTCTCAGCGGGCGGCGACGCGCGCGGGGGCGGCGGAGCGGCCTTCGATGCGGAAGCGCACGACCTGCGGCACGCCCTCGTCGTTCAGCACCACGGCGTAGATGCGCTCGCCGCGGATCACCAGCGGCATCCGGTCCTCGTGCGCCAGGGGAAGGGAAAGGCGGCCCTGGTAGCGGCCCTCGGGATCGAAGACGTCGAACGCCGTCTTCTTCTCCGCGGCGGGGAGGGAGGGGCGCACCCAGAGCCAGCCGCGGTCGTCCGTGCGGATGGAAAGGAACGCCGGCTTCTGCTTCGGTACGCGCGACAGGTCCACGCGGCCGCCCTGGTCGGTGAACCACTTGAGCTGCGCCGGCACCGAGTCCCGCTCCTGCGCCGACACCGCGACCGGTGCGGCGGCGCGCTCCACCACCCGCAGCGTGTCGCCGGCGGGGTCGTGCAGGCGCAGGCGGTAGCGGTCCGTCACCCCGGACCACACGCGCCCGTCCGCATCCAGCGTCCACGCCAGCTCCGGCGCGAACGGCACCGGCGCCGCCATGCTGACCCGCCCGCTGGAGGTGCTGAACTGGGCAGCGGTGAAGGGGGGAAGGGGAAGCCGCTGCCCCCGCCCGGAGGCGGGGTCCAGCCGCAGGAGCGCGGGCGGGCCGCCGATCCCGGCGGCGCCCGGCGCCACGTCCCACAGCCGCCCCCGCCGGTCGAAGCGGCCGGGCCAGGGGTACATGGCGTGGCTGCTCTCGCGCCGCACCGTGGTCCGCAGCAGCCCCGTGGTGTCGAACACGGAGAAGCGGGCGTTGCCGGGGTCCATCACCCACAGCGCGCCGGCGGGGTCCATCGCCAGCCCCATGGGCCGCTTGAACTCGCCCGGGCCGGCGCCCTGCCCGCCAAAGGAGCGCACGTGCCGGCCGTCCGCGCCAAAGACGCGCACCTGGCTGGCCTGCGCGTCCAGCACGTACAGCCGCCCCTGCGCGTCCACCTCCAGCGCGGCGGGAAAGGCGAACTCGTCCGGTCCCGCGGACCGCGCGGCGCCGATGCGCAGCTCTTCCACCGCCCGCCAGGCGCTCTCGGGCGTCCACGCGCCGCGCTCCGGGTTGCGGACGGCGACTACGCCGCCGGCCAGCGTGTCCACGCGCGTCGCGTCCACGGACGGCTCCGCGTCCGCGCATGCCGCCGCGCCGATCAGGACGAGGGCGGCGGCCAGGGGGCGATGGATCTTCATCGTTCTTCGATCAGGAGCGGTTGGATGGGCACGGGACGCGATGGGCATCAGCTGGCGTGCGGCCGGGGGAGCGGCACGGATCAGTGAACGTGCGTCACGATTGGCTGGGGGGACTCTCGCCTCCGCCCGAACCGCTTCCGCCGCCGCACGTGCAGGTGGCGATGTCGAGCCAGGTGCTGCAGGTACAGGTGCAGGCGCCTTCGGCCGAGCACGTTCCGCGGCTGCAGGTCACGGAGCACTTTCCTTCGGGCTCGGGGGTGGCGTAGGCGCTCTTGACCGCGAGCGGAGCCGCATACACTGCCGTGGCCGCGATCAAGGCCGCGCAGGCCAGCCGCAGCCGCCGCGCACGAGTGGAGGTGTTTGTCATGGGTGCCGTTTCGCTGAGGTGATTATGAAAAGGAAACCGTCCCCCGGCTCCGCACATCACTCAATGGACGTCCCGTCCCACCACGAACTCCGTCAGCTCCGCGCGCGCCGCCGACCGCAGCGGCCCCGGCGTCTCGCCGCGGATGCGCCCCTTTTCGACCGTCAGCGTCACGGGCGTGGCGCGGACCCCCAGGGTGGCGTCGATCTGCTCCGGCGTCGCCGTCAGCACGCGGACGTGGTGGCCCAGCGCGCCCCAGTACGCCGCCGCCGAGTCGGGCGACGTGGGGCCCACGGCGAACAGCGCCACGCCGCCGCCGCGCGCCCGGCGCACGATCTCGGTCCAGTTCGCCGTGTTGGCGCGGCTGACGGCGCACTCGGGCGAAAAGACGAAGACGACGGCGCGCTCCGCCGCGGCGATCTCCGCCAGCGCGCCGCCGGGCCGTGCGCGGACCGGCGCGTCGCGCTCCGTGGGCCGGCCGGCGGCCTGCGCGGTCGCGGGGGCGGTGACCCACTGGCGGACGGCGCCCGCCCCGTTCCATGCGCTCGCCGCCAGCACTACGGACAGCAGCAGCATCGAGGCGGCGTAGAGGCGGTTCTTCATTCGGCACCCGCTTCGGAGAGGGGATACACCTCGACCCGGTCGACGTAGGTGTCGTCGAACGCGATCCCGTAGACGTGCGATCCGCTGATGCGCAGCGGCCGGAAGCGCGGCGGCACGCGCACGGGGGTGCGCGCGGAGCCGTCCCAGCCGGCGCGGTCCCAGGTGCGGGCGTGCCCCTCCCAGCTGGCCTCCGTGTCGAAGCGGCGCGCCCACACCTCGCCGCCGGGCGTGGCCAGCACGCCGGTCACCGCGGGGCGCACGTGGGCAAAGAAGCGCCGGTGCAGCGCCTCCAGCACCGTGGGCGGCACCGGCGGAACGCGCATCAGCCCCGTGTCGATCTCCCCCGCCAGCCGGCGCAGCCGGTCCTGCCGGGTGACGCGGCCGGGCGCGCGGGCCCAGCGCACGCGCGCCGCGCCCCCCGCGCCGATGCGGTACGCCTCGGCCGGGCCGCCGGGCGCGAAGACGACGGTGCCGTCGCGGAGCAGGTCCCAGCTGGGCGCGGGGGAAAAGACGGGGGGATTGAGCCAGGTGGTCGCGCTGGAGCCCGCGGCCGTCTCCACGTGCGTGGCGCGGACGCCGGCGACGGCGAAGCGCACCAGGGTGTCGGCGGCGGCCAGGGCGGTGTCCAGCCGCACCAGCGCCCCGGCCTGGCCGTCCGGGCCGACGAGGAGAGGATCCGCGTGCACCTCCATCACGAAGCCGCCGTCGAAGGCCGCCAGCCGCCGCACCGTCTTCGACGCGGTGGTCCGGTGCCCCGCGGCGGGGTTCGCCACGCGCGGCCGGGCGCCGTCCGGGGCGTGCAGGGTGAGCCGCTGCGCGTCCGCATCCCACACCCCCACCGCGCCGCTCCACGGCAGCACCAGCAGGTGCGTGGGGCGCAGGAACTCGCCGGGCCCGCGACCCTTGCGCCCGAACGCGAACAGGAAGCGCCCGTCGCGGCCGAACGCCGAAACCCGCGCTTCCATCTCGTCCAGCACGTACAGCGTGTCCCCCGACCGGCTGGGCGCCACGTCCGCCAGGCGGCCGAAGGGGGGCGCCAGGCCGTCGCCGCCGTCGATGCGCAGCACGGGGCGCATGGGGAGCGGGCGGGGCGCATCGCTCCTGGGCAGCACACGCTCGCGGGCGGGGGCAAGGTCCACCGGTGCGGCGAAGAGGGGAGACGAGAGCTCGCGCCGCACCTGCGCCCGGGCGCGCGCTTCCGCCACGCCCAGGCACAGGGCCACCACGCCCAGCGCCGCCGCCACGATCCACGCCGCCCGCCGCTTCACGGGCGCACCGCGGCGGCGGTGGGCGCGAGCAGCGCCGCCAGCGCGCGGACGTCCCGCGCCGCGGGCACCGTGCGGCCGCTGTGGAGCGCGAGCCCGCCGCCATCCAGCAGCACCCAGCGCGCGCGCGCCAGCTCCGTGCGGGCCGCGGCCGTCGCCGGCACGATGCGGCCGATCGAGGCGCGCACGCAGGCGTCCACCCCGCCGCCGCCGGCGATCCACACCACCCCCGGCGCGTTCTTCAGCTCCGCCGCCAGCGCGCACAGGGCGGCCGCGCCCTCGCCCGCGGAGTCGGCGCGCACCACCGCGCGTACGCCGGCTGGAGCGGTGGCGGCCAGCGCGCCCAGGGCCGGCAGCCGGGCGCCGTGCGCGATCGGGGAGACGGCGCCGCCGCGGTCGACCGCCAGGTAGTAGTTCGCGCGCAGCGCCGCGAGCCGCTGCATCCCTTCCGACGCCAGGAGCGCGGCGGAGGTGCAGAGGCAGAGAAGAAGCAGCCGGTATCCGCGTGCGGAAAGGCGGGCGAGCCAGGAGATCCCGGATTCCGTTCCGCGAAGCTCGGCGGATTCAGGGCGGTGGACGGGCGGAGAAAGGACGGGGTCCATGATGCCGTCTGCGCAGAGATCGAAACGTGGATTGCCTCCATCGGCGTGCCGTTCGCCCCGGACCGCCGCGGACCGGGAGGACGCCAAGGGGGCTGTATCAAGGCACTGCCTCCCGCATCTGGAATCAGGTTAATGAGCCCCCGATTCATCGTCAAGGATCATCGGATAAGGTGTGTATTATTTGTACAGCATCTGCTATATCCAGGAATCACTTGCACCGATTCACACCGATGTGAGGCGGAAAAGGAACAAATCGAGCAGGGGCCGGGTGCGGGAGGGAAACGACGGAGCGCCACCCGGCCGTCCGGGTGGCGCTCCGTCGCGAAAGGGGTTCCGCCGGCGGAGCTCAGTCCGGCAGGCGGATGTTCAGGATGCCATTCTGGCCGCCGTTGAACACCACCCGCAGCGACACCACCTGGCCGGGGTTCTTGCGCTCCACCAGCCGGCGGAACGCGGCTACGTCGGTCACCTCCTGCCCGTCCACCGCGAGGATGCGCGTGCACCGGAGCAGCCCGTTGCGCTGCCCTACGCCGAACCGCTCCGCCTCCGTCACGATGATGCCCGTGGTCTGGCCCTGCAGCTCGCAGTTGCGCGCCACGTCGGGGGTCACCGGCGACACGGCCACCCCCAGCCGGGTGCTGCCCTCCGCGGGCGCCGGCGTCTCGGCGCGGGCGGCCTGCGGCGCCTCGGCGGCGGTGGGCGCCTCGCCCAGGCGCACGGTGACGCGGCGGCGCTCGCCGTAGCGCATCACCTCGAGCTCCACCGACTCGCCGGGTCGGCGCGTGGCGATCATCCGCTGGAACTGCCCCACCCGCTGCACCGGTCGGCCATCCACCGCCACGATCACGTCGCCCTGGCGGATCCCCGCCTCGCGCGCCGGGCTCTCGGGGGGAAAGTCCTGCGCCACCACGCCGGCGATGCGCTCCAGCTTGTACACCTCCGCGTCCTCGGGCCCCACGTTGGTCACCTGGATGCCCACCGCGGGGCGGCGCACGCGGCCGTAGCGGATCAGGTCGTCGGCCACCTTGCGCGCCAGGTCGATGGGCACCGCGAAGCCGTACCCCGCGTTGTAGCCCGTGGGCGAGGCGATGGCGCTGTTCACGCCCACCACCTCGCCGCGCAGGTTCACCAGCGGGCCGCCCGAGTTGCCCGGGTTGATGGGCGCGTCCGTCTGCACGAAGTCCTCGATGGCCCACCCCGCGTTGGCGCCCGCGTTGCTGCCCAGCAGGTTGTTCAGCGAGCGCCCCTGGGCGCTCACGATCCCCGAGGTCACCGTGATTCCCAGGTCCAGCGGGTTGCCGATGGCCAGCACCCACTCGCCGATGCGCACGTCTTCCGAGCGGCCCAGGCGCACCGCGGGAAAGCGGTCGCCCTCGATCTTGATCACCGCCACGTCCGTCAGCGGGTCGCGGCCCACCAGCCGGGCGCGCAGCTGCCGGTTGTCGGTCAGGACCACGTTGATCTGGTCGGCGTCGGCCACCACGTGGTTGTTGGTGACGATGTAGCCGTCGGCGCTGATCAGGAAGCCCGATCCGCTGGCCTGCTGCGGCCCCTGCGGACCCTGCTGCTGCGGGAAGGGGAAGGGGAAGGGAAAGCCCTGGCCCTCCTCCTCGCCCTCTTCTTCGCCGCGGCCGCGGCGCGGGGTGGCGCGCGCGCTGCGCTCCGTCTCGATGGCCACCACCGCCGGCGTCACCGACTCGGCGATGGAGATGAACGCCTGGCTCAGCTCCGCCACCGGCCGCACGTCCGATTTGGACGGCTGCTCGGTGGTCTGCAGCAGGGTGGCCGCGTGCGAGCCGGCGGTCCATTCAAGCCCGCTGGCCAGCAGCACGCCGCCCGCGAACGCACCCGCGGTCACGCCCACCAGCTTCAGCTTGGCACGTACCGGATCGAGCATGGTTGTTCCTGTTCCGTTTGACTGAAGGGACTTTGCCACGTTCAGTATCGCCCCCTTCCCCGATGGCGCGGAAGGGGGGTGGCATTAATCCATCGTTAAGCGCGTCCGTGGATCCAGCGGAAAACGTAACTGCGCACTGCGCTTTGGGCGTGTCCCTCCGCTGCGCTCCGGGCCGGGCTGCGCGCGCCGTAGGCAACGATACAACTGTTGCCAACGGCGTCGAGCCCCCGGCGCGCCAGGGTCCCACGCGCTCCGTCCGCCCCCGTGCACGGCGCGCCGGTGTCTCGCCCCTGCGGGCGCGCATCCCTCACGCAATCCGCCTCTCCGCTTCCCTGCAAGACCCCCACCATCCCGCTGCAAACCTTGTCGCAGCGCGATGGGTTCTCCCCCCTCTCCGCGAGGAACGAGCGGGGAGGGGGCCGGGGGGAGGGGCCGGATTACCCGGCGGGCGGGCGATGGGTTTTCAACGCGGCCCCGCAGGCGCCCCCTCCGGGCTCGCATTCCTCGCCCACCTCCCCAAAAACTGCTGGGGGAGGTTGGGGTGTGGCCGGGATCGCGGATCGACGAAACAGGTCGAACTGGATCCTCTTCGCCGCGCCCAAATCCATCGACATCGCCAACCTCCCCCAAACTTGGGGGAGGTGCGAGCCTAAGCGAGCGGAGGGGGCGCTCTCCGACGCAGCTCGATCCCGGATCCGCGCGTCCCGCCCCCGTCCCGGCACACGAACGGCCCCGGCCCCGGAATCCGGAGTCGGGGCCGCGCGTCATCCATCCTGATCCACTCTGGCCCACGGGCGGCCGGCCCTCGCGGACCGGACCGCCTCCGTCCAATCGATCGAGACGCCCTCAGTTCTTCTGGTCGTCCACGATCTCGTAGTCGGCCTCGACCACGTCGTCCTGCGTGCGGGCGCCCGCGGAGGCCGTGGCGTCGCCCTCGAAGCCCGCGCCGGCCGTGGCGCCGCCGCTGAAGCCGGCGTCCGCACCCGCGCCCGACGCCGCCTGTTGCGCCTGGTAGATGCTGGCCCCCGCCGCCGAGTAGGCGCTCTGCAGCTCTTCCGTGGCCGCGCGCACCTCGCCGACGTCGTCCTGCTTGAGCGCCTTGCGGGCGCGCTCCAGCGACTCGTTCAGCTTGTCCTTGCTCCCCTGGTCGAGCTTGTCGTCCCACTCCTTGACGTTCTTCTCGACCTCGTAGACCATGCTGTCCAGGCGGTTGCGCGCCTCGACCTGCTCGCGCCGCGCCTTGTCCTCGCCGGCGTGGCTCTCGGCGTCCTTCACCATCTTTTCGATCTCGGTGTCGGACAGGCCGCTGGACGCCTCGATGCGGATCTTCTGCTCCTTGCCCGTGGCGCGGTCCTTGGCCGACACGTGCAGAATGCCGTTGGCGTCGATATCGAACGTCACCTCCACCTGCGGCATGCCCCGGGGTGCCGGCGGAATGCCCGTCAGCTGGAACTTGCCGATGGTCTTGTTGTAGACCGCCATCTCGCGCTCGCCCTGCAGCACGTGGATCTCCACCGTGGTCTGGCTGTCCTCGGCCGTCGAGAACGTCTCGGACTTCTTGGTGGGGATCGTCGTGTTGCGCTCGATGAGCTTGGTGAACACGCCGCCCAGCGTCTCGATGCCCAGCGACAGGGGCGTCACGTCCAGCAGCAGCACGTCCTTCACCTCGCCGGCCAGCACGCCGCCCTGGATGGCCGCGCCCACCGCGACGACCTCGTCGGGGTTCACGCCGCGGTGCGGGTCCTTGCCGAAGAACTCCTTGACCACCTCCTGGATCTTGGGGATGCGCGTGCTGCCGCCCACCAGGATCACCTCGTCGATGTCGCCCGTGCTGAGGCCCGCGTCCTTGAGCGCCTGCTCCATGGGCGCCCGGGTGCGCTGCACCAGGTCGTCCACCAGCTGCTCGAACTTGGCGCGGCTCAGGCTTACGTTCAGGTGCTTGGGGCCCTCCTGCGTGGCCGTGATGAAGGGCAGGTTGATGTCGGTCGACGCGGTGGTCGACAGCTCCATCTTGGCCTTCTCCGCCGCCTCCTTCAGGCGCTGCAGCGCCATGGGATCCTTGCTCAGGTCGATCCCCTGGTCCTTGCGGAACTCCTCCACCAGCCAGTCGATGATCTTCTGGTCGAAGTCGTCGCCGCCCAGGTGGGTGTCGCCGTTGGTGGCCTTGACCTCGAAGACGCCCTCGCCCAGCTCGAGGATGCTGATGTCGTAGGTGCCGCCGCCCAGGTCGTAGACCGCGATCTTTTCTTCCTTCTTCTTGTCCAGGCCGTACGCCAGCGCCGCCGCGGTGGGCTCGTTGATGATGCGGAGCACCTCGAGGCCGGCGATCTTGCCTGCGTCCTTGGTGGCCTGCCGCTGCGCGTCGTTGAAGTACGCGGGCACGGTGATCACCGCCTGGGTGACCGGGGTGCCCAGGTAGTCCTCGGCGGTCTGCTTCATCTTCTGCAGCGTCATCGCCGAGATCTCGGGCGGGGTGAAGGTCTTGCCCACGTTGGGCACCTCGACCTGCGCCAGCCCGCCGCTGCCGGACGTGACCTTGTACGGGACCAGCTTCTCCTCCTGCTGCACCTCGGCCTCCTTGCGGCCCATGAAGCGCTTGATGGAGAAGATGGTGTTGGTGGGGTTGGTGATGGCCTGGCGGCGCGCCACCTGGCCCACCAGCCGCTCGCCGTCCTTGGTGAACGCCACGACGGACGGCGTGGTGCGTCCGCCCTCGGCGTTGGGGATCACCACCGGGTCGCCGCCTTCCATCACGGCGACTACGGAGTTGGTGGTCCCAAGATCGATCCCGATGACCTTCGCCATGCCGGGTTGCCTTTCGTTGTCTGCGTTGCGAATTGAACCGGAAAACAAGGGCGCCTCGCGGCGTTGTTCGCCCGGGCGCCCGTTACAGCGCTGCCCCTGGGAAGGGCAACGCCTGTGCCGCGATTTTCAAGTGTTTTCCTGCTGTTCCGGCGGGTTTGCTGTCAGATCGGCATGGCTGCCACGGCTTAACAATGCTCTGCGGACTGCCGTTATTCCTGACTGAAGCCGCGCTTCAGCCTCCGGAGCAGTTCGGGCAGGTTCACCGTGAAGCCCTTGCCTTCGTATCTGGTGACTTCGATCACGCCGGGTACCAGCGGTTCGACGTCCGCAGCGGAAGTTCCCGGCGGCAGGAGGGAGAGCGTAGAGGCCTGCTGGTGGGTCGCGAGCAACTGCTGGTACGCGAAGTTGGAGAGTTGAAGGGCCTCGATCTGCGCGTTCTTCGCTTGGAGCACGGCGCCAGCGACAGCCAGTTGCCCCTTTAGGTGAAAGATGTTCGCCTGCAGCTGCTGAACCGCGATGTCTCCGTACGCCGCGGCCTGCGTTGCGAATTCGGGCGAATCAGGGAGCCGAAGATAAATGTCGAGAGCTTCTCTGATGCGGTCCAGTGCCTCGGCGCCATCTTGAGGCGTGACGCTGAAAAGAACCTTATGGGCTTCGTGCTTGATGCTGGCGCCTGCCTCGATCCCGAGATCTCGCAGAAACTGGATAAAGTAGAGGAGGTATTGTTCGCAGGCGGTGCTAACGCTTGGCGGGAATTCGAAGAATGTTACGAAAGCATCTCGTTCTACATTTTGAAAAACAGCCGCCCGCGCTTTCTGAATGATCTCAGTCGTGCCCGTTAGAAAATGGCTGATCTCTCGTCCAATGGGAGCAGAAGAGCTGCGTGGAGTGCAAATGAACTCAAATGTATCAGCAGTGGTGAAGTCGTTATGCTCAAGCGCTAGATTGCTTCTCCCGGACTGGCCTGCTACCTCCTTTACCGCCGAGGCATAGGCTCCAATGGTCCATGGTCCTGCCCAATTCTCGACATCGACGGCATAAGAGATCCACAGGTCGTATGGTTGCTTACCACGACCGGTACGAAAGTGTATAGTGACTGACAACGAAAGTTCGGGAAAATTGGAGGGGTAAATCAGGTCCAAATTCGCGACGGGGTGCTGCAGCAACTCATCTGCTGTATAGCACGTTAGAAGACTCGCATCATCATTGTCGAAGATCGAGATATTGTTAGGACTTACGCAGTTGCGGCGTATGGACTAGCTTTTCGGGATGAATGCACCCAAAGTAAACGCAAGCGATTACGTGCAGTTCCTGATCGCGAGCCCGCGCGTGGTGAGTGGCACGGAAGCGGCCCGCGTGCAGCCACATGGCAGTGATTCGGCGCCTGCGCATGATGCATTTACGCGTTTGCTTCATCGCCTGGAGCCGGATCCGGTTCAACTGTGGGAAGAATCGCGGACTCAGGTGGAACGCCGCCGCGGGGTACTGATTCTGGATGACACCACGCTCGACAAGCCGTACGCGCAGCACATGGGTTTGGTGACCCGCCACTGGTCGGGGAAACACCGGAGCGTGGTGCAGGGCATCAACCTGCTGACGCTGCTGTGGAGTGACGGGCACCGGCTGATCCCGGTGGACTACCGGATCTACGACCGGCCCAATGACGGGCTGACGAAGAACGATCACTTCCGTGCGTTGCTTGAGACAGCGTACGCGCGGGGCTTCGAGCCCGAGTGCGTGCTCTTCGACTCGTGGTACTCCAGCCTGGAAAATCTCAAGGCGGTGCGCTCCTACGGCTGGACCTGGCTGACGCGCTTCAAGAGCGATCGCCAAGTCAACCCCGACGGATCGGGAAACCGGCCAGTGGCCGAGTGTGAGATTGGTGAAGGCGGTACTCGGGTGCATCTTCGCGGCTACGGTTTCGTGCGCGTCTTTCGGATCGTCCCCACGAACGGAGACACGGCGGATGCGGACTACTGGGCTAGCAGCGACGAGCAGATGAGCGAGTGTACGCGGCAGACCTATGCCAGCTTCGCGTGGGGAATCGAGCAGTACCACCGCGGACTCAAGCAGTATTGCGGCGTCGAGCGGGCCCAGGTCCGCGCTGCACGCGCCCAGAGGAACCATATCGGCTTGTCCATCCGTGCTTTCGTTCGCCTGGAGCGTAACCGGATCCGCACGGGCATGAGTTGGTGGGAGGCAAAGACCAGCATCACCCGTGACGCCGTTCGCGCCTATCTGGCCGCACCACGGTTCACTCTTGGGGCAACTGCGTAACTCCTAATTGTATTGGTCTTTGTGCATGTGAACGGACGATTTGAGCAGTACCGTGCCATTCACCACCAGGTTTATGCGCTCCTCGCCCGTTTCCTCATCCTTGTCTTTTGCAGTTTGTGTCGACAGCGTAATCATGTTCGTGATTGCTCGTCATGTCGCAATGTGATCGAAAGCTGCTTGCTCGCCCCGCCGTTGTTGTGTCGGACCTTAGTTTAGACTAGCCAACGGTATACCCGTACGCCAGCGTGGCGGTGCCCGGTAGCCCTTTCCTTCTTCGGTGTAGATGCGGTCGCCAAGCGTCAGTGCCTGCCCGGCTGCGCCACGCGGCTTAAACCCGGGTCTGCCGGGTGCGGGAATTTCGCCGGGGAACAGCCAGACCGCAGGGCGGGGCGCAATCGTGGGCACCGCGGCGGGAATGGCGGCGGGGGGCGTCGTTTACACGATCCGTGTGATGTGAGCGCCTGCCTCCACCGCCTGGGCCAGCTCATCCCGGCCGCTCCAGCAGCCACCGGTAGATCCGCTCCTCCCGATACGCCAGCGTGGCGGTGCCTACGTGGTCCTTCCCCGCGTCGGTGTAGACACGGTCGCCGGGAAGGCCGGTGCCGGCGGATTCCAGGCGGAGCATCGCGTTGAAGCCGGGCTGGCGGCGGCGGGAGATTTCGCCTGAGGACAGCCATACCGGCAGGCCGGGGTCGCGCGGGGGGATGCGCGTGGGGTCCACGGCCCAGAGCGCGGCCCACGTGTCCGGCTGCGCGAGCGCCAGGTCGAACACGCCGTTCCCGCCAAAGCTGAAGCCCGTCAGGTACGTGCGACGCGGATCGCCGCCGTGCTCCGCCTGCACCCGCCGCACGATGTCGCGCACCGCATCCGCCGAGCGCATCCACAGGTCGCCGCGCACGGGAAGCTGCGGCGCGACGACGATGAACTCCTCCACCGCGACGGCAGGGTTGCCGGGGCGCAGCGGGCCGTGCAGGGTGAGCGCGCCGTGGATGTCCATCGGCGCGCCCTCGTCGTAGCCGTGCAGAAAGACGAGCACCGGCCGGGCATCCGCCGCATCCGCGCCGCGCGGCAGCGACAGCAGGTATCGCAGCGGGGCGGATTCGATCAGCTTCGGCTCAGGGCGCGTCATCCACCATCTCCCCCTCGTCATCCATCCTTCGTGAACCGGCGCCGTGCGGCAACCTCCAAGCCGGGCGCGGTTCACGGATGCGCCGCTCACCTCAATCGTGGAACGCGGGTCGGATGCGGATAAATCCGCGGGTCCGCGGGGCCGGACGGCGGATTGGACGCGGGTGAAATCCGTGGATTGGGGCGCGGTTGGACGCGGGGTGAAATCCGCGCGTTCCAAACGGGTTCGGACGCGGGTTGGACGCGGTTGAACACGGGTTGAAACCCGCGGCTGGAACGGCCATAAGCCCTGTCTCCGCGCCGAGGCGCGGCACGGAACAGGGCTTCACCCGCTCGCGTGGGCAGCGCCAGGCGCGAACCCGCCAGCGGCCGAGAGACGACCGATCCACCGCCCGGGCGCGCACCGCACCATTCGCCCCCCCACGCCCTCCAGTCCGCGAAGGCGGCCTTTGTGTGTTTGTTGCAGCGAATTCATTCGCCATTGCCGCCCTGGCCAGCCGCTGCGACCCTCGTTCACCCCTTCACCCCTTCACCCCTTCACCCCTTCACCCCTTCACCCACCCCGCTGCGTCGCAATCCCTTGCTCCGCCGCCCACGCCGAGACGTCGCGCTTCTGCAGGACGGCGGCGATCAGGTCGGGGAACTGGTCCGGGGTGCAGGCGAACGCGGGGACGCCAAAGCCCGCCATGGTGGCCGCCACGCGATGGTCGTACGACGGCGCGCCATCGTCCGACAGCGCCAGCAGGGCCACCACCTGCACCCCGGCGGCCACCAGCGCGGCCGTGCGCCTGAGCATCTCGGCCTGGTTGCCGCCCTCGTACAGGTCGCTCACCAGGAACAGCACCGTCTCCTGCGGGCGGCGCACCCACTGCTGCGCGTAGGCCAGCGCGTGGTTGATGTCGGTGCCGCCGCCCAGCCGGATGCCGAACAGCACGTCCACCGGGTCGTGCAGCGCGTCCGACAGGTCCGCGACCGCCGTGTCGAAGGCGATGACGCGCGTGCTGAGCGCCGGCAGCGACGCCAGCACCGAGCCAAAGATGCCGGAGTAGACCGCGGACGACGCCATCGATCCGCTCTGGTCGATGAGCAGGATCACGTCGCGCAGGCTGCTGCGGCGCCGGCCCCAGCCCACGCGCGTTTCGGGGATGACGGTGCGGTAGTCGCGCTGGTAGTGGCGCAGGTTCGCGCGGAGGGTGCGGTTCCAGTCGATCTCGGCGTGGCGGGGGCGGCGGTTGCGGAGGGAGCGGCTCAGGCTGCCCGCCACCGCCTGCCGCAGCGGCTCCGCCAGCCGGCGCTCCACCTCGCGCACCACCTTTCGCACCACCCCGCGCGCCGTCTCGCGCGTCTTTGCCGGCATCACGCTCTGCAGCGAGAGCAGGGTGGCGACCAGGTGCACGTCGGCCTCCACCGCCTCCAGCAGCTCCGGCTCCAGCAGCATCTGCCGCAGCCCCAGCCGCTCGAAGGCGTCCTGCTGCATCACCCGCACGACGCTGCCGGGAAAGTAGCCGCGGATGTCGCCCAGCCAGCGCGCCACCGACGGCGCCGACGCGCCCAATCCGCCCTTGCGCTCGTGCCCGTCGTACAGCGCGCCCAGGGCGCCGTCCATCCGCGCGTCCATGTCGCCCAGGCTTACGCCGGTGCCCTCCGCGGCCTCGCCGCCGCCCAGCACCAGCCGCCACCGCCGCAGCCGCTCCGCGTCGCCGCTCATGCGGCCTCCCGGGGCGCGTCCAGCCCCATCAGCAGGGTGATGAGCGGCAGCACCGCCGCCGCCCGCGTGCGGTCCGTCTCCTCGTCCCCCGCCGCCGTTTCGGCCGATGACGAAGCCGGTCCGCCGCGCCGCGCCAGCTCGCCGATGCCGCGGCGCTCGCCGGCGGCGAAAGTGGAAAAGGTGCGGCGCAGCAGGGGGAGCAGCGTCGTAAAGGCGTCCGCGCCCAGCCCCGCCAGCCAGCCGTCCAGGATGCCGAAGAGCCGCGCATCGTGCAGCAGCACCAGCCCCGATCCGGCCAGGAACCCCTCCACCCACGCCCCCGCCAGCTCCGGCGCGGAGGCGGTGGAGAGCGCCAGCCCCAGCCGCCGCCCCGCCTCGGCCGCGTCGATCGATCCCAGGTCCAGCAGCAGGCGTACCACGCGGCCCTGCACGTGGCCGTGCACCCCGGCGCCGTCCGCCACGCGCCGCAGCGCATCCGCCCACAGCCCGCGGTGCCGCTCGTCCTGCAGCAGCGTAACGGCGCCCTGCACGGCGGAGATGGACCCCGCCATCGCCGCCGCCGCCTCGTCGTCCAGCGAGGCGGTGGCCAGCGGCAGCCCCACGGCGATGCGCGCCACCAGGCCGTCGACCACGTGGCCCAGCATCTCGGTGTCGGTGCCGCGCACGTCGCCGTAGCGCAGCACCTCGGCCAGGGGCGGCAGGGCGCCCATCAGGTGGCGCAGGTCGGCGGCGCGCGCGGCCTCGGCGTCGATGCGGGCGATGAGGTGGCGCGCGGCGGCCGGCAGGTCGGCCAGCAGGGTGCGCTGCAGCAGGCCGGTGAGCGCCGGCAGGTCGGCCGCGCGGTCCGCCTCGCCGCGCACGCGGCCGCCGGCGGCCTCGGCCACGGTGTTGCCCCACACGGCGGCCTCGATCACCCGCACGGCGAACTCGGGGTGCCAGCGCAGGCGCCAGTGCTCGTGAAAGGTGCCGCGCTTGCCGTGCACGCGCTGGTCGTCGCCCCAGGGCAGGCCCAGCAGCCGCAGGCGGTGCAGCAGGCGGCTGCGATGCAGGTCGGTTTCCCTGCGCAGGTCCAGCTCCAGCACGCGCTCGCCGGCCTCGGGGGGCAGGCGCAGCCGCTTCTGCTCGCGCGCCAGGTCCTGCTGCAGGGGCACGGCGGGGGTCTCGGCCGGCACGGCGCCCAGCCGCTCGGCCACCACCAGGTGCTCGTGGATGAGCCGCAGGGGAAGCGACCCGCCGTCGCCCGTGCCGCCGCCCCAGAACACGGCGTCCGCCGCCTGGTTCAGCTCGGCCAGGCCGGGAAGCGCCAGCCCGCGCAGCGCCGCCACCGACCCCGCCAGCCGCGCCGCGTCGATCACCTGCGCCGTGGAGGCGGATAGGTCCTGCTCGCGCAGCAGCTGGGCGGCGCGGGTGAGCCAGCGGATGGACACGGCCTCCGCGTCCTGCCCCTGCGTCTCCCACAGGTGGTCGTACCACCCCGGCGACGTCACCCCCGCGCCGTAGCCGCTGTCCGACGCCAGGCGGCCGTACGTCCACGGCACCCAGGTGGCGGCCAGCCTGGCCTTCGGAAGCCCCTTGAGGAGCGCCGCGTCGTCCCTGACCGCCGCCTTGCGCACCAGCGCGGGCGCGTGCCAGGCGCCGCACACCACGGCGATGCGCGCATGGCCCTCGCGCTCGGCGGCGCGGATCTGCTGGCGCATGTACGCCTCGCGCCGCCGCTCGCGCAGGGGCTCGGGAAGGGCCAGCTCGCCGCGCAGGGCGTCCATCGCCTCCAGCACGGCCTGGAACAGGTCCGCGTCGTCGCGGCGGTGCTCCACCAGCTGCTCCCACCAGCGCTCGCCGTCCGACTCCCCCGCCGCGCGCGCCAGCCAGTTCAGCGGATCTTCGCGGATGTGCTCCGGATCGTCTTCGTCCGCCTCGCCCGAATCCGCAGCCGCGCCGTCCGCCGATGCAGGACCAGCGGATGGATCGGTGGATTCGGTGGATCGATCGGCGGCATCCGCTGGATCGACGGCTTCGGCGGCCGGAGCGATGGAATCGGCGGATACGGACGATCCGGTCGATGGATCAGCATCAACCGATACGGCGGATCGGCTGGATGGACCGACGTCAGCGGATACGGCAGATCCACTGTCGACCGATGCTCCCGATCCACCTGCCGATCCGTCCACCGCGGACGCGGCCGATCCATCGATCGATGTCTCCGATCCGTCCGCTGGCGATGCGGCCGATTCATCCCCCGATGCGCCTGCTGGTCCATCCGCGATCGATGCGGCCGATCCATCGACCGACGCCCCTGATCCGTCCGCGGGCGATTCAGCCGATCCATCCGCCGATGCGCCTGCGGATCCGTCCGCGGGCGATGCGGCCGATCCATCGACCGATGCCCCTGATCCATCCGCAGGCGATGCGGCCGATCCATCGACCGATGCCCCTGATCCGTCCGCGGGCGATTCAGCCGATCCATCCGCCGATGCGCCTGCGGATCCGTCCGCGGGCGACGTGGCCGATCCATCGGTCGGATCCACGTCCACCGGGACGAGCTGGTGCGACATCGGAAGATCGCAGAAGCGCACGGGGACGCCGCGGGCTAGGGCGTAGCGGATGGCCTGCCACTCGGGGGAGTAGGTGGCGAACGGGTAGTGCACGGCGCGGCGGGGATCGGCCGGATCGTACACCAGCAGCGCCACGGGCGGCTGCATCTCCGCGTGCGCGGCCAGGGAAAGGAGCGCGTCGGCCTCCGGCGGGCCCTCGACCAGCACGAGGTCCGGCGCCAGCGACTCCAGGGCGCGCAGCAGCGACCGCGCGCTCCCCGGACCGTGGTGCCGAATGCCGAAGACGTGCACGCTCACGCCGCGTTCTCCCGCCCCGCGCGGTACAGGTCCTTCCACCCGTCGCGCTCGCGCACCACGGTCTCCAGGTACTCCAGCCACACGGCGCGGTCCTGCACCGGGTCCTTGACCACCGCGCCCTGGATGCCGCCCGCCAGGTCCGCCGCCCGCAGCGTGCCGTCGCCAAAGTGCGCCGCCAGCGCCAGCCCGTGGCTCACCACCGAGATGGCCTCCGCCGGCGACAGGGTGCCGGTGGGCGACTTGAGCTTGCTCTTGCCGTCCTCCGTGACCCCCGCGCGCAGCTCGCGGAAGATGGTGACCACGCGCCGCACCTCTTCCAGCGCCGGCGCCTCGCCGGGGATCTCGAGCGCGCGGCCCAGCGACGCCACGCGGGTGCGGACGATCTCCACCTCTTCGTCCGCCGTGGCGGGGAGGGGAAGGACCACCACGTTGAAGCGGCGCTTGAGGGCGCTGGACAGCTCGTTGACCCCCTTGTCGCGGTCGTTGGCCGTGCCGATGACGTTGAACCCCTTGGTGGCCTGCACCTCCTCGCCCAGCTCGGGGATCGGCAGCGTCTTTTCGGAGAGGACGGTGATCAGCGAGTCCTGCACCTCGGCCGGGATGCGGGTGAGCTCTTCGACGCGGGTGATCTTGCCGTCCGCCATCCCCCGCATCATGGGGCTGGGGACCACGGCGGCGCGCGTGGGGCCGTCGGCCAGCAGCCGGGCGTAGTTCCACCCGTAGCGGATCTGCTCCTCGCTGGTCCCCGCCGTGCCCTGGACGAGCAGGGTAGAGTCTCCGCTGATGGCGGCGGCCAGGTGCTCGCTGACCCACGACTTGGCGGTCCCCGGCACGCCCATCAGCAGCAGCGCGCGGTCGGTGGCCAGCGTGGCGATGGCGATCTCGATGCGCCGCCGGTCGCCGATGTACTTGGGGACGATCTCCGTCCCGTCGTTCAGCCGTCCGCCCAGCAGGTAGGTGGCGACGGCCCAGGGGCTCAGGCGCCAGGACGGCGGGCGCGGCCGGTCGTCGGCGCGGTCGAGCGCCTGCAGCTCGTGCGCGAACTGCTGCTCGGCGTGGGCGCGCAGCACGGAGGGCGGCGTGGTCATTCGAAGGCCTGGTGCAGGGTGTGTCGCAGGTGGAGCAGGTCGACCCATTCTCCTTCATAGGGGTCGCCCCGCTCGCGGAGCACGGCAACGGCGGTGGCGGGATGCATGTATGGCGCGCCGAACAAAGCCACCAAGCCTTCGGGCTTGTGCTCGGCTGGGTCACGAACCGCCCAGGGGAGGTTGTCCGGGAACTCCTCCAGCACGGCGCGCGTGAGAACCGGGCTCCATGGAAAGCGTGCGCCGAACAGCAGCCCGGCGGCGGTGTTGAGCCCGTGTGTGGCCACGCGTTCCAGGACCAGCGGCTCCAGCCGGTCCGGGTGGATCACCTTCGCCACGGTCGGGGTGCCAGCGCTGGGGCCCTTGCCGCCCGGCATCCGCAGGCGCGCCTCGGCAAACTTCGCGTCGCGCACGCGAATGGCGGAGGCGGTCCACGCATCGATGACAAGGTCGTCCCCGATGTCGCGGGCGGCCTGCAGCAAGTCCGGGTAGCTGCGTCCCCAGTGCGCGGCCCACAGGGACGGCGGCACGACTTGGAGCATGTCGTACATCGACATCGTACGCTCAGGAACCCACCAAGGCGCGATCGAGTAGCGCCGCAATTCTTTGTCGTCCTTTGCGGCGGGCAGTTGCAGGTCGATCCGCGCGCGTTCTCCGGGCGGCTCGCGCAGGGCGAGAAGCGGCGCCAGGCGGGCGAACATCCGCGTGACCAGGCGCGAGCCGGGGAGCGTGGAAAGCAGGTTCACGGCGGTGGGGCGGACCTCCTTCGGCTCCGGCCAACCGCAGATGATGACCCGGTCGTCATCGGGGGCGGGCTCCACGATCGGCTCGTCCAGGACGAACTCGAGGAACGGCTCGTCGTCCAGTGACAGCCCCGTCTCCAGCGTCTCAAGGAACGCCACCCGGTCGTCGGATGTTGCCGTGGCCCAGGTGGACCGCAACAGCGCGAGCCCGGCCGCGGGGTAGGTGCGGCGCAGGTGGCGGAGGATGCGGAGGCGCACCTCCGTCGTCCCCGCCGCCCAAGCCGCCGCCGGGTCGGCCGGGGGCGCGGCGGCGTAGGCCCACGGCGGGTTCATGGCCGCCAGCCACTGTCCGAGCTCGCCCACCGCCGCGGCGACGACATCGCGCATGTCCACGTACTGCTCCCCAAAGGCCAGCATCTCGGGCAAAAGCTCCGGCGGGACGGCGACGCCTGTCTCCCGCGCGAGCGCGAGCCACTCCGGCAGCAGCTCCGCGGGACCAATCGCCCTCTGCGCGCGCCCCATCCGCTCGGGCCGGTACGCCAGGATCTGCCGCAGCATCTGCATAGCCGGCAATGGCGCGACGCGCTCCTCCCCTTCCACCGCGGGCGTGGTCATGAGAAGGCCTGGTGCATCGCGTGCCGCAGATGGATCAAGTCGAGCCACTCTCCTTCGCCGGGGTCGCGCTCGCGGAGGCCGGCGATGGCGACGGCGGTCGCGGGGTGCATGTGCAGCGCGTACCTGCCCAGCCGCGAGCGGATGCCGCTCCACCGCGGCAGCGGGGGCGCGGGCAGGGCGGCCAGCACGGCGCGGGTGAGCGCGGGGCTCCAGGCGCGGGCCATGTCCAGCATCTGCAGGGTGAAGTCATCCTCGTCCTCGGCCTGCCTGCCGGTGTCGCGCATGCGCTCCAGGACCAGCCGTTCCAGCCGGTCCGGCGGCAGCGCGGCGGCAAGCCCCTTGATGGCGTTGAGCCAGTCCGTGCCGGCTTCCGCGCGGAGCAGCGTCTCGGCCCAATCGGCGTCGCGGCTGAGGATGGCTGCCTCGGCCCAGCCGCGGACGAGCAGGGCGCCGTGCCCGCTGGCGCGGGCGGCGCTCAGGCAGGCCGCCGCATCCATCCCCCAGCGCACCGTCCACACGGATGGGGGAACGGAGGCCAGCATCTGCTGCAGCCACCACGCGCGCTCGCCGGTGCCGTGCGGCGGATTGGGCTGGATCCCGTCCCGCCGCATCCCACGGTCGCACGCGGCCGGGAGCTTCACGTCCACGCGCAGCCTGACGCCGCGCAGCCGATCCAGCAGCCCACCGCGACCGCGCGGCCACAGCAGCGGGGCCAGGCGCTTCGTCATCCGTCCGACCAGGCGCGAACCGGGAAGAGTGGCCAGCAGGCGCGCGCCCGCGGCGCGTACCTCCTTGTGCTCGTCATCCAGGGCCGATTCCACGAACGGCTCGTCGGCCATCCCCAAGCCGACGGAGAGGCCGCCGAGCAGGGCCATACGCACACCCGGCGGGTCCGCGGCCCAGGTGCTCCGCACCAGCGCCAGCCCCGCGGCCCAGGTGCTCCGCACCAGCGCCAGCCCCGCGGCGGGATCGGACCGGCGCATCTCGCGCAGGATGCCGAGGCGCTGCTGGGCCGTCGCCGTTCCCCAGGTGCCCGGCGTCGCAGGGGGCTTCGCCGCGTACGACCACGCCGGGTTCAGGGTCGCAAGCCAGCGTCCGCACGGGCCCAGCGCACCGGCGACCATCTCGCGCATGTCCATGACCCGCGCGCCCGTGTGGATCAGCTCCGGCAGCAAGTCATACGGTACGGCGACGCCGGCCTGCGTCGCGAGGGAAATCCATTCCGGCAGCGGTTCCGGCCTGCCTGAGCGGGCCAGGATCTCGCTCAGCACACGCGCGGCCGCAGGCGACGCAATGCGCTCCTCCGCCGCGGACGCGGGCTCGCCGGCGCGGCGCCACGCGTCCAGCAGCGTGGGCATCGCCAGCCGCCGCGCCTCGGCGGACGGGTCTGCCAAGGCGGCGATGGCGGCCTGCAGACCGGGATCGCCCGTAGTGGCGTCCATGGGCGCCGGCCGCCCTGCCATGCCCTCCATGCCCCGCTCCCCCGCCGTTGTCATTCGAAGGCCTGGTGCAGGGTGTGTCGCAGGTGAAGCTGGTCGATCCACGAACCCTCGTGGTGGTCGCCTAGTTCGCGGAGGGTCGCCACGGCGGTGGCGGGATGCATGTGCAGCGCGAATCCGCGCACCATCTCGCGCAGGGAATAGTCGGTGGCGCCCCCGTCGGCGGGGACCAGGGCGACGACGGCGCGGGTGAGTGCCGGACTCCAGCCATGGCGGGCGGCCTGCAGCATCTCCGTGGCGATGCTGGCGGCGGTCAGCCGGTCGGCCGGCAAGCGCTGCAGGACCAGTGGTTCCAGCCGCTCCGGCGGGAGCGCCGCCGCCATCGGTTCCACGATGCCGATCCGTTCCCGGCCGCTCACCGTGTGCAGTCGTGCCTCCGCCCACTCCGCGTCACGGGCCTGGATGGCGGCTTCCGTCCACGCCCGGACCAGGAGGCTGCCTTCCGTCCCGTTCTTTGCGGCCGCGAGCAGGTCGGCCGCGCTCCGCCTCCAGCGTGCCGTCCAGAAGGAAGGCGGCACGGCAATGAGCATCTGGTGCAGCCACCACGCCCGCTCACCAAAGCCGTAGGCCGGCTTGGGCTCGACGCCATCGCGCCGCATGGCCTTGTCGCACTCCGCCGGCAACTCCACGTCGATGCGCGTCTTGTCGCCCTTGATCCGGGCGACGAGACCCTCCGGGGCTTTGAGCTGCACCAGCGGCTCCACGCGCTCCGTCATCCGCCCCACCAGCCGCGACCCGGGGAGCGTGGCCAGCAGGGCCGCGGCGGCGGCGCGCACCTCCTTGCGTTTGTCGTCCAGCAGCGACTCCAGGAACGGCTCGTCGCCCATCCCCAGCCCCACCGCCAGCGCCTCCACGAAGGCGGCGCGGTCGCGCGGGGCGTCCGTGGCCCACGTGGTCCGCAGCAGCGCGAGTCCGGCGGCGGGGTCACTGGCGCGCAGGTGGCGAAGGATGCGGACGCGCTCCTCCGCCGTCCCCGTCTCCCACCCTTCCGCCGGCTCGTCCGGCAGCCCGCCGGCATACGCCCAGGCGGGGTTCTGCGCCGCCAGCCAGCGTCCGCGCGCCCCCAGCGCCCGCGCGACGTCGGCGCGGACCGCCGCATGGCGAACGCCGAAGTCCAGCACCGCCGGCAGCAGCTCGTGCGGGATGGCTGCGCCGGCCCGTTCCGCGAGCCGCATCCACTCCGCCAGCAGCGGCGGCGGCGAGCCGGCCAGCAGCTGCCGCAGCACCCGCGCGGCGGCGGGGGAGCAGGGGCGCTCGTCCCCCTCCGGCGCGGGCTCCGGCGGGGGCGCCGCCATCCGCACCGCGCGCTGCCCGGCGCGCCGCCACGCATCCAGCAGCGCCGCCGTCCCCAGCAGCCGCGCCTCCGCCGTCTGGTCCGCCAGCGCCGCGGCCGCCGCGTCCAGCGGGGGCTCGCCCGTGGCCGCGTCCACCGGCGCCGGCTGCCGCTCCGTGCCCAGCAGCGCCGCGCGGACCGCGCGCTCCCACGCCTCACCCGCGCTCACGCCGCGCCTCCCGAGGGCAGCACCAGGTAGCGCCCCTCCACCACCGCGCCGAGGGGGACGAGCTCCACGCCGTCCCACTCCGCCGCCACCTGCACCGGCCGGCCGCCGCCCGCCGCCAGCAGCATCCACGCGGCGTCCTCCGCCGCGCGCGCCAGCGGCAGCGCATCGCCGGCGGCGTCGCGCAGCAGCCAGCGTCCGCCTTCGCGCACCGGCGTTGCGTCCCGCAGCACGAGCGCCAGCCGCTCCGTCCACGGATTGCGGCACAGCGCCGCCGACCACTCGCCCAGCGCCGCGTCCACCGGGCCGCCGCCGGGGAGCGCGGCCACCGCCTCCGGCGCCGACGTCCGCTCCCGCACCAGCGCGCGCAGCGGGTGCGCGCCGGGATAGAAGACGAGTTCCGCCGCGAAGCGCGACCCCGGCGCCGGGCCCGGCTCCAGCGGCTGCCCGCCCGCCGCGAAGGCCAGCAGCAGCGCCGTGCGGCCGGTCTCCTCGCCGCGCAGCCAGGTGCGCTGCACCCGCAGCCGCTCCTCCGCCTCCGTCCGCACACCGAGCACGGTCCACGTGTCGCGCTCGCCGGGGAGCGCCAGCACCTCTTCCTGGCGCGCCGTCCACCCCAGCGCCGTGCGCACGTCCGCCGCCACCGGTTCGGGGAGCGCGTCCATGCGCCGCGCCGCCTGCACCAGCAGCTGCAGCCGCGCCATCCGCTGCAGCAGCCGCCCGGGCCAGCCGTCGCCGCCGTCGGGGATGGTGGCCAGCTCGCCGACCAGGCGTGCGGCGCCGGCGGCCTGCGCGTCCACCAGCCGGGCGGCCACGCGCTCCCAGTCGCCGCGGGGGCGCTGGCCCGCCGTCGCCAGCCCCTGCCGCACGCCGTCGTGCAGCCACTGCTCCAGGTCGTCCAGCCCCGCCCGCACGCGGTCCTCACGCTGCGCCGCGCGCTTTGCCTGCGCCGCGGGGTCGGGCGCGCGCTCGGGGGCAGGCGGGGCGGCGGCCTTCTCCGCCTTCTTTTCCGCGCGCGCCCCGCGCATGGCCAGCCACTCGGCCACCCAGCCGGGCTCGGCCTCCGTCTCCACCACCAGCGCCGGCTGGGCGGCGTAGAGAAACAGGAGGCCGAGCCCGTGCTTGCAGGGAAACTTGCGGCTGGGGCAGGTGCAGCGGAACGCCGGCTCCGACGCGTCCACGATCACCTGGTAGGGCTTGGAGCCGCTTCCCTGGCACTCTCCCCACAGGGCGCGCGCGTCGCGGGCCAGCAGCCCCCATTTGCGTGGGCTCGCCAGTCCCTGTCCCGCCCTGGCGGATGCCGGATCGGGCGCCATGGCGAACACCTGGTCCGCCGTCCACGCGGGCAGGCTCATGCGGTGCGGAGCGCGTCAGCCGCGCGCGGCGAAGGGACGGGCAAGCGGGGGATGATCACGGTGGGGGAGGATGTGGATTCCGTCCGGTACGGGCCGGGCGGGAAAGGATGGCCGCATGCGGGCGATTGCACAAGGCGGCGGATGGCGGGCATCACACCAACCCGGCATTTCCCGGGCATTGATTTCCCCGGAACGCGGTGCCGGGGTCGAACACGTTGAACACGGGTTGAAACCCGCGGCTAGAAGCGCGGCACGGAACAGGGCTTCACCCGCTCGCGTGGGCAGCGCCCGGCGTGGCGGGGCGGGTTCGTCGTGGCAGGAACCGCTCCTTTTCAGCACTCGGATGGATGTTTTAGCACGCCGTTTGCGTCATCCGGTTCTGCCGAAAGGGCAACCTTCGAACCTTTTCGAACATGGGGGCAAGATGAAGAAGCGCATCGGGGGACTGCTGTACATTGGTGGTGTGCTTAGTTCGCTGCTGATGGGCGCTCAGGCGGCTATGGCCGCGCCGCCGATTACTGACCCGGTGGTGACTATGCCTCCGTCCGGTCCGTACGATTGCTATTGGTGCGACGGGAGCGGTTGCTGGGCAATGACCTGCCCGCCGCAGTAACCGTGAGGTACCTGATTCGGGAATAGGACGCCCGGCGGGGGCACCTTCGAAGGGTCCCCGCGACACCTTTTCCTCTCTTCTGTCTTCGTTTCTCCGAGACTGTCACAACAAACATCATAAGCTTGCCCAGATCCACGGCCGATTTCACCAGCTGCCCACCCCCTCATCGCGCCCATCCCAGCCACGCCAGCAGGGCGATCGCCACCGGCGCCAAGACCGCGGTGAACACGCCCATCACCCCGATGGCAAGGCCGCTGCTGGCCGCCTCCACGTCGCCCTCCTCCGCGGCGCGGGCCGTGCCCACGCCGTGCGCCGCCGCGCCCAGGGACAGCCCGAACGCCGTGCGGCTGCGCACGCCGATGGTGCGCAGCAGGGGCGGCCCGATCACCGCGCCCAGGATGCCGGTAAAGATGGCCACCGCCGCCGAGAGCGCCGGCAGCCCGCCCACCCGCTCCGCGATCCCGATGGCGATGGGCGTCGTTACGGCGCGCGGGGCCAGCGAGCGCACCACCTGGCCCGATCCACCCAGCAGCGCGGCCGTGAGCGTCGCCGTCAGCGTGCCGACGGCGGCGCCGGCCAGCAGCGACAGGAGCACCGCCTTGCCGCGGCGCCCGATCTCCTCCATCTGCCGAAAGAGCGGAAGGCCCAGCGCGACCACCGCCGGGCCCAGCAGAAACGTCAGCACGCGGGCGCCGCGGTTGTAGTCCGCGTACTCCACGCCCAGCAGCTTCAGCGCGGCGATGAGGACCAGGATGGAGACGAGCACCGGGTGCAGCCACACGGACTTTCGTCGCCGCTGCACCCGCTGCGCGGCGGCGTACACGGCCAGCGTCGCGGCGATGGCCAGCAGCGCGCCGACGGCGGATTCAACCATCGCGTTCCAGCCGCTGCTGCATCCATCCCACCACCAGCAGCACCGCCACCGTGCTCGCCACGGCCCCGGCGACGACCGGCAGCCACTCGCGGCGCAGCAGGCCCGCGTACGTCATCACCCCCACCCCCGCGGGAACGAAGAAGAGCGCCATGTTGCGGATGAGCAGCTCCGCCGCGGGCTCCACGACGGAGGGCGGAATCCAGCGCAGCCGCAGGGCGCCGGCCAGCATCAGCATCCCCGCCACGCTCCCCGGCAGCGGCAGCCGCCCGAAGCGGGCGATCGCCTCTCCCGCGAACAGGAACGCGAGCAGGATCAGCAGGCCCAGGAGATGGCGGGCGATGTGTCGTGGAATCATCCCGCACAAGCTCGTCCCGCCGCCGCGCCGGGGCAAGCGGGTTCGCGGCGATCGAGCTCGATGGACCGCGGGTTCAACCCTGGCGCCGCATCAGCCATCCCACTCGCATCCGCACCTCCAAACGGTGCCCGCCGCGCTTGGCGCCGCTTCCCTTTTCTCCCGATGAATCCATGCGTGTGAGGTCGATTGTTCCCGCCGTGATGCTGCTCGTCTCGTCCAGCGCCACCCAGGCACAGACGTACGACCCGGCGTCGGGCCAGAGCCCGCTCGTGCTGATGGAGGTGCCGCCGGACGGGGTGGTGTACTACGAGGCCAAGGAGCGGGCGCGGGCGCTGCTGCGGGACCGGCAGTGGGCGCAGGCGGAGCCGCTGGTGGAGCGGCTGGCGAGCGAGTATCCGCGCGATCCGGAAAACTGGATGATGCTGGGCCGTGCCCGGTTCTGGCTGGGGAAGGGGCGCGAGGCCGCGGCCGCGTGGGAGCGGGCCGGACCGCTGATCGGCTGGGACCTGGAGTACGCGAACGGCTACCGGATGGCGATGGGATGCGGCACGAGCAAACTCTGCTCACTCTGCTGACTCTGTGTGAGGATTGCTCCTTTTGGGGGATGATGAGGATGCCTGGGGATGCACCCGGCGCGATCCTTGAAGTGGAACCGTACTGGTTACAGATTCACGCCGTTCGGCGGCGTCAACGGGACAGGAACGGATCGGGGGAGCGATGGAAAGACGGACGCTGGGGCAGGGGCTGCAGGTGTCGGCGCTGGGGCTGGGATGCATGGGGATGAGCGAGTTCTACTCCGCCGCCGACGACGGGGAGAGCATCGCCACCATCCACCGCGCGCTGGAGCTGGGGATCGACTTTCTGGACACGGCCGACATGTACGGGCCGTTCACCAACGAGCGGCTGGTGGGCCGCGCCATCGCCGACCGGCGCGACCGCGTGGTGCTGGCCACCAAGTTTGGCAACTGGCGCGGCGACGACGGCTCGTTCAAGGGCGTGCGCGGCGACCCCGAGTACGTGCGGCAGGCGTGCGACGCCTCGCTGCAGCGGCTGGGCGTGGACCACATCGACCTGTACTACCAGCACCGGGTGGATCCCCAGGTCCCCATCGAGGACACCGTGGGCGCCATGGCCGAGCTGGTGGCCGCCGGCAAGGTGCGCCACCTGGGGCTCAGCGAGGCCGCGCCGGACACCATCCGCCGCGCCCACGCCGTGCATCCCATCGCCGCGCTGCAGACGGAATGGTCGCTGTGGACGCGCGACGTGGAGGAGAACGGCGTGCTGGACACCGTCCGCGAGCTGGGGATCGCCTTCGTGGCGTACAGCCCGCTGGGCCGCGGATTCCTCACCGGCCGCTTCCAGACCTTCGAGGACCTGCCCGAGGACGACTACCGCCGGCAGCAGCCCCGCTTTCAGGGCGAGAACTTCGGCAAGAACCTCGATCTCGTCCGCGAGGTGGAGGCGATGGCGCGCGAGAAGGGCGTCACCCCGTCGCAGCTGGCGCTGGCGTGGGTGCTGGCGCAGGGCGACGATGTCGTGCCCATCCCCGGCACCAAGCGCGTAAAGTACCTGGAGGAGAACGCCGCCGCCGTGGACGTGCGGCTCTCGGAAGATGACCTGCGCCGCATCGGCGACACGTTCCCCGTGGGCGCCGCGGCCGGGACGCGCTATCCCGAGGCCAGCATGAAGGCCGTGAACCGCTGATCCGCCGGTAGATCCGCGCCGTGCAGATCCGCACCGCCCCGATCCGGTTCACTCCCCGGGTCGGGGCGGCGTTTCGCGCATCGTTCCAGGGCGGGTGATTCGGGTCCTTGCGTTCCCCGGCCGGCGCGGGTGCATTGAAAACAGGTGCGGCACAACGGGTTGGCCGCTCTGCCCGCACGGGCGCCGGGATGGTGCGGGCGTTGCTTTCGCACGTCCCCGTACGCCGGACATCGGTTTCCTCTCACCGCCCGTTCGTCCCGCCCGCGCCGCCGCTCGTCACCGCCTCGGGGTCGTTCGCACCCACCCGCGACACCGGGAGGCCCCTGACAGGGAAATTGATGCGATCCGATCCGTGATCCGCCAGCCCCATCCCCCCCGTGGATCCCGGCCCACCTTCATCCCGGAAAGCTCACCGATGCCACACACGATCTGCATCCCCCGCGTGCGCCGGCTGGCTCTCGCCACGACGCTCTGCGCCGCCGCCGCGTGCACCGACGGCGCGCGGCCGCTTCCCTCCGCCGCCGGGCCCGGAGCCGCCGCCAGCGCGGGCGGCCAGGACCTGTACGTCGAGATCCCCGTTCCGCACACCCCGGGGAGCAGCATGGATTCCCAGGCGTTCGACGCGGACGGCGACGGCGACCTGGACCTGCTGATCGCCAAGGAGATCCAGCAGAACGTCCTGCTGCTGAACGACGGCACGGGGCGGATGACCGTCGCGCCCGCCGGCACCCTGCCCGCCGCCCTGCACGACAGCGAGGACGTGGCCGTGGCGGACTACGACGGCGACGGCGACCTCGATGCCGTCGTCGCCGCGGAGGACGACGCGTCCACCGAGTTCTACCTCAACAACGGCGCGGGCGTCTTTGCGGACGCGGGATCGCGGCTCCCCGCGCGGGGGGTCAGCAACTCCGTCATCGCTGCGGACGTGGACGCCGACGGCGACACGGACCTGCTCTTCGGCAACGACGGGCAGGACTTCCTGTTCATCAACGCCGGCGGGCGCTTCATCGACCAGACCCGCGTCCGCCTTCCCGCCGACGACGCGCGCACCCAGGACCTGGAGGCGGGCGACGTGGATGGCGACGGAGACCTGGACCTGGTGGTGGGCAACGCCGTGGACGGCAACCGGCTGCTGCTGAACGACGGGCGCGGGTTCTTTACGGAGGCCGCACCCGGCCGGCTACCCCTGCGCACCGCCCCGGAGGAGACGCGCGAGGCGGACCTGGCGGACGTGGACGGGGACGGCGACCTGGACCTGTACTTCGCCAACGTGGCCTTTGGCCCGGGGATCGATCCGCAGGACCGGCTGCTGATCAACGACGGCCGCGGCTGGTTCACGGACCAGACGGACGTGCGCATCGCCCGCGACGCGTGGTACACGGTGGACGCGGAGTTCACGGACGTGGACGGCGACGGCGACCTGGACCTGGTCACCGCCGTGCTGAACCAGGCCTGGGCGTGGTACGTCGCCCTGAACGACGGCACGGGCGTGTTCAAGAACGCCACGAACTCCGTCTTTCCCTCCGGCCTGACGGGCCAGGGCATCGACGCCGAGGTGGCCGACTTCAACGGCGACGGGCGGCTGGACATGTACTTCTCCAGCTACGTCGGCACCGACCGGATGGTCCTGGCGCGGCCGTAGCCCGGCCGCGGAGCCCGTCGCGGGCCAGCCGGTGGGAACACATCGTAAAGGCAAACGAAGGAGCGTGGGCACCGCGGGGTGCCCGCGCTATTTTCACCGGCGGATGCTGGCGGCGCCGGGGCGGGGATCAGCAGGCTCCGTTCTGGTTGGTCATGCAGCCGTCGTAGCAGGTGTTGTTCGGCTGGCCGGGATAGCTGCAGTAGTTCGACACGTAGCAGTCGCCGTGGTCCGTGCAGTAGCAGAACGTAAAGCCGGTGATCTGCATGCCGTTCACGGTGCCGGCGCCCCCGCGCTCCTGCTGCGCGGTGAACGAGGTGACCTTCAGGTCGTCGGCCGAGAGCTTGAGCTTTTTCATGGGAGTTTCTCCGTGGATGGGGTTGGATGAGGGATTCAACTTCGCCGAATTCGTCATAAAAGGGAAGAGTCCGCCACGTGTCACGGGAGTGATGGCTTTTGGATGCCGAGGCGCACGATGCCCCTCCGCTGCGGCGGGTGCTGCGCGAGAGGCCGCCCGTTCCCGACGGAGATTCTTTGGTCGGCGCCACGGCACTGCGCGTAAAGAGGGGCTCGTGCGGCGCCTCCCTCAGAATGACAGGTTTGGCGGATCGGTATAAAGCCTGAAGCCAAAATCCGCGGAGCCACCTGTCATTCTGAGGGAGCGCCCACCCCGAATTTTCGGGAAGCCGCGAAGCCGGTGGGCGCGACTGAAGAATCTCCGTCCCCTCGCGCGGAACCCTCTCCCGGGCATCGCCCCGGAACCCTGCGTGACGGAAAGATCCCGCCCCCTCCGCGTGGAACCGGGAGCGTCCGAACGACGAAGCCCCGCCTCCGCTGGTCTGCGGGGGCGGGGCTTCGGCGTCCGGGGAGAGACTCAGGCCTGCGGTGCGGGAGCGGGGGAGGCCTGGCGGGCCATGTAGGCGCGGATGCGCTCCACGTTCTCGCGGTTCTTGCCGTAGTCCACGAGGGTGGTAGCCAGGACGGGACGGCTGCGGATGGACACGACCGCCGCCCCTTCCGCGGGCGTCACCCGGCATTCGATGTGCTCGCCAAAGCTGGCCCAGCTCATCCCCACGCGCGCCGCCACCATCGCCGCCGCCGCATCCACCTGCACGTCACTCGCGCGGGGCACCTGCGTTACCGCCGACCGGCAGAGCGCGAGCGCCTGGTCCGACGGCAGCGGCAGGGTGATGCGTTCCTGCACGTCCACGCGGGTATCCGTGGTCGCGGGATTCATCCCGGTCTTCTTCAGCCGCCAGTGGTGCGCCGCCGTGACGAACGCGGCCAGGAACAGCCCAAAGAACAGCCCGGCGCTCAGGCCGATGAAAACGGTCTCGCCCGCCGATGCGCCCTGCACCGCGGCAAGAAGGGCCTGCAGGGCGCCGAACAGGATGCCGCAGAAGCAGAAGACGCGAAAGAAAAGACTGGATTGCATGGGTTCTCACGGGGATGCGGAAAGGGGCATCGAACATCGCACATCGTCCGATGGCCCGGAAGCCCCCCCTCGTACGATGTTCGCCAGCGGCCGGTTTCGCGCGGATGCCGGCGCGGGCCGCTGACGGAAAAGGAGCCCGGGCAATTCCAGGTGCCCGGGCTCCTTTGCGCATCCGCCCGGCGCCGCCGGCTCAGCAGGGCGAGTTGCTGGAGGTCTCGCAGGTGAACGCGGCGGTCTCCACGCACGTGTTGCCGGTGCAGTACTTGGTGTCGTAGTAGCAGCCCGGCCCGGCGGTACAGCGGCAGGTCCCGGCGTCGCTGATGGCGAACAGGCCATCGCCCTCCTCGGCCGGGGAAACCTCGAAGGAAGCGACGGACAGCTGCTCCGTGTCCAGCGTGATCTTCTGCATGTTCTGCTCTCCTGACAATGGTCCGGCCGGCCGGGTGCCGGCCAGTTCGCGGGTGCTGAATCTGTCTAAACTCGTCTCAAAAAGAAAGCAATGCATCCCCTTCGAGGGGGCTGGGTGATCGTCCCCGTTGACGCCGCCGCTCCCGCCGCGGAGATTGCCGGGCCTACATCCATCCCGGAGAGCCCTGATGCACGCCGCGTCCATCCACGACACCGTCGCCTTTCTTCGCGAGCGCTTTACCCGCGCGCCCCACGCCGTGCTGGTGCTGGGCAGCGGCCTGGGCGAGATGGCGAACGACATCGAAGACGCCGTCCGCATTCCCTTCAGCGACATCCCGGGCTTTCCGCGGCGCACGCAGGAGCTGGCGGGGCACGCGGGGCAGCTGGTGGCGGGGCGGCTGGAGGGGGTGGAGGTGGCGGCCATGCAGGGCCGTTTTCACCTGTACGAGGGATGGCAGCCGGCGGACGTGGCGCTGCCGGTGCGCGCCCTGTCCGCGCTGGGCGCCGAGACCATGCTGCTGACCAACGCCGCCGGCGGCATTCGCCCCGGGTTCCAGCCGGGCGACCTGATGCTGATGGCGGACCACATCAACATGATGTTCCGCAACCCGCTCATCGGGCAGACGGTGCCGGGCGAGGAGCGATTCCCTGACATGTCGGACCCGTACGATTCCGGATTCCGCCGCATCGCCGAGGAGGTCGCGCGCGAGCTGCGGATCCCCCTGGTGCAGGGCGTGTACGCGGCCATGCTGGGCCCCAGCTACGAGACGCCGGCCGAGATCCGCATGCTGGCGCGGCTGGGGGCGGACGCGGTGGGGATGAGCACCGTGCCCGAGGTGCTGGTGGCGCGCGCCATCGGGATGAAGTGCCTGGGGATCAGCTGCATCACCAACCTGGCCGCGGGGCTGGGCGGCGAGCGGCTTTCGCACGACGAGGTGATGGAGGTGGGCGCCCGCGTGCGGCACCGGCTGGCGGCGCTGGTGCGCGGCGTGCTGCCCCGCGTCGCCGGCCTGAACCGCGCCTCCGAAGCGGCGGAGTAGGCGGGCGGCGAATCTTTCCGGCCGCCGCCGCCGTAGGCACCTCCACGGCCGGCTTCGGCCGTCCTCGCATCGCTTTCAATCCGGCCCGTTCTCCGGGCCCGCAAGCACTTTCCAGACGGAGGACCCCATGGACCCGAACACCGCGATCATCGCCGGCTTGGCCATCTTCCTGGGGATGATGGTGATTCTGATCCCCATCGCCGGCCTTACCGCGCGTTTTGCGCTGAAGCCGCTGATGGAGGCGCTGGCCAGCTACCGCGAGCTGCAGGGCGACAACCAGGCGCAGCAGCTGCTGGAGCGCCGGATGGCCCTGATGGAGGAGCAGATCCACAGCGTGGACCGCTCCATGCGCGAGCTGCTGGAGGAGTCGGAGTTCCGCCGCGACCTGGAGAGCGGCAAGTCGGCCATGGCCTCCCTTCCGCTCCCCGGCGTCCCTGAGCGCACGCAGGCGCAGGCGCAGGCGCAGGCCGTGCCCGTACCGCAGGCGGAGCGGGTGAAGGGGTGAAGGGGTGAAGGGGGTGCGTTTGCGGGGTTCGCGCCACGTCCTCGCCGCCACGATCACGGGCTGAAGCCCGCGGCTATGACGGCCATAAGCCCTGTCTTTGTTCGTTCCTCACAAAACAGGGCTTCAACCGCTCCCGTCGGCGGCGCTCGCGCTCCACAGGCAGCATCCACGCATCTCTAAGCCCCGCCGGGCGAGCTCCGCGAGCCCAGGGCGGGCTTCTGGCCGTCCTAGCCCCGTGGCTTCAGCCCGGGCTCCCCGTGGCGCGGCCAACCCCCGCCGACGCGCGTGTCACCCGTTCATCCGTTCACCGCCACCCCCGCCACGGGCTAAAGCCCGCGGCTATGACGGCCATAAGCCCTGCCTTTGTTCGTTCCTCACAAAACAGGGCTTCAACCGCTCCCGTCGGCGGCGCTCGCGCTCCACAGGCAGCATCCACGCATCTCTAAGCCCCGCCGGGCGAGCTCCGCGAGCCCAGGGCGGGGCTTCTGGCCGTCCTAGCCCCGTGGCTTCAGCCCGGGCTCCCCGTGGCGCGGCCGACACCCGCCGACGTGCGCGTCACCCGTTCACCCCTTCACCCCTTCACCCTCCCCGCCACCAGGTGGTTCAACGGCCCATGCCCGCCCCCCAGCCCCGGCGCGGCGGCCATGGCGCGCTGCACGTAGTCCAGCGCGTCTTCTACCGCGCGGCGCAGGGGGCGGCCGTGCGCCAAGCCGGCGGCGATGGCGGCGGAGAGGGTGCAGCCGGTGCCGTGCGTGTGGCGCGTGTCCAGCTTGGGACGCCGCCACTCGTGCCAGTCCGTGCCGTCCCACAGCACGTCCACCAGCTCGGCGGAGCGCAGGTGGCCGCCCTTGAGCAGCGCCGCGCGCGCGCCCCGCTCCACCAGCACACGCGCCGCGCGGCGCATTCCCTCCACGTCCTCCACCGCGAACCCCACCAGGATCGCCGCCTCGTCCAGGTTGGGGGTGACGCACGCCGCCAGCGGCAGCAGCTCGTGCACGATGGTCTGCTCCGCCTCCATCGCCAGCAGCCGGTCGCCGCTGGTGGCCACCATCACCGGGTCCAGCACGTAGTTGGGCAGCCCGTGCTCGCGGATGGACGCCGCCACCGCGCGCACCAGCTCCGGCGTGGCCAGCATCCCCGTCTTGCAGGCGGCCGGCGGCAGGTCCGTGGCCACCGCGGCGACCTGCGCGCGGACGGTATCCACCGGGATGGCGTGGACGCCGGTGACGCCGCGCGTGTTCTGCACCGTGATCGCCGTGATGGCGGACGTGCCGAAGCAGCCGAACGCGTGAAAGGTCTTGAGGTCCGCCTGGATGCCGGCCCCGCCGCCGGAATCGGACCCGGCGATGGTGAGGGCGATGGGAATGCTCATCCGTGCAATCGATGGATCGGGTGAATCGGAACGTCCGGTCCGGGGGGCGAATGGAAGCGAACCGGCGCGGAGCCGCAAGGGCGCCGCGCCGGTTCGTCATCCCTCCCATCGGACCGCTACCGCCGGGCCGGGACCGCGGGGTGGCCGGCGGGCATGGGCATCAGCACCTGCCCCAGCGAGGGCGGCAGGGCCGAAAGGCGCCGCAGGAAGGCGGCGTAGCTCTCGTTGTTGCGCGCCAGCGGCTTGGGCGGCGGGGGGAGCGCGCGGATCCGCTCGCGCGTGGCCTGCATCCGCGCCGCCGTCCCCGGGTGCGTGGAGAACCACGACACCGTCTCGGTGGCGGGCACCCGCTGCTCTTCTTCCCACAGGGCGCTGAACAGGCTCAGCATCCCGCGCGGGTCCACGCCGGTCTGCACCAGGTAGCTCACCGCCAGCTGGTCGGCCTCCTGCTCGGCCGCGCGCGAGTTCTGCGCCTGCCACAGCTGGCCGCCCATCTCGATGGCCTCCTGCTGCAGCATGGGCTCGCGGTTCAGGATGATCTGGTACATCACCCGGGCCATGGAGCGCGTGCGCATCTGCCGCTGCAGGTTCTCGGCGCCGTGGCGGGCGGCCACGTGGCCGATCTCGTGCGCCAGCACCCCGGCCAGCTCCGACACGTCGCTGGTGCGCTCGATGAGGCCGCGGTTCACGTAGATGTGCCCGCCCGGCAGCGCGAACGCGTTGAGCGCCGGGCTGTCGACGATGTAGAAGTAGTACTGCAGGTCCGGCCGCCCGCTGTGCCGCGCGATCAGGCGGCCCAGGTCGTTCACGTACAGGTTCAGCGGAACGTCCTGCACCAGCGGCACCTGGCCGTTGATCTGCGTCGCGATCTGGTTGCCGATGGCGACCTCGCGCGTCTCGTTGACGCAGCCGCCCAGGGCCAGCGCGGCGGCCAGGGCCGCCGCGCGCAGCCGGCCGGCGCGGGGCCGGCTGTGCGGGGACGTTCCGCGCGGGCTCACCGGCGGCGGTCCGGCGGCGCGGGAAGCGAGGCCACCCGCGACCGGAAGCTCTGGAACGCCCGCGTGTCGGTCGTCAGGTTGCCGCCCTGCGCGCCCGGCGTCTGCGCGATGATGGCCCGCGTGTTGTTCACCCGCTCCTGCGTGGTGGGGTGCGTGCTGAACCACTGCTCCACGCGGCTGGGCTGGCGCTGCTGCATGCTCAGCAGCTCTTCGAAGAAGGTGGCCATTCCGTTGGGGTTGTACCCCGCGCGCACCAGGTACGCCACGCCCACCCGGTCGGCCTCGCGCTCGGCGTCGCGGCCGTAGCCGGCGAACATCGCGCCGCCGCCCAGCTGCACCGCCGTCTGCTCCACCCCCGACGGGTTGCGGCCCAGCAGCACGCCGTACAGCACGTTCAGCCCCAGGTTGGCGTTCTGGGCCCGCTGCAGCTGCTCGATGCTGTGCCGCTCGGCCACGTGGCCGATCTCGTGCGCCAGCACCCCGGCCAGCTCCGACACGTTGTCGGCGCGCTCGATGAGGCCGCGGTTCAGGTACACGTAGCCGCCGGGAAGGGCAAAGGCGTTGACAACGTCGGAGTTCACCACGTAGAAGTGATAGCGGATTCCACGCGGATCGGCGATGGCGGCCAGCTGCGATCCGATCTGGTTCACGTAGTTCAGCGTGGCCTGGTCGTTCAGCATGGGCATCTGGCGGTTGATCTGCGCCGAGTAGTCCGCGCCCAGGGCCACTTCCTGCTGCGTGCTCACCGCCGGGGCGCACCCCGCGGCGACGCCGGCGCCGCACAGGCAGGCTGCCGCCGCCGTGCGCCGGAACACGCGTCCAAGTGCTTGCGACATATGATTCTCCATGTGTGACGGGTGTGTCGTCTTGAACAGGGTGGGAAAGCAAGGACCGGACCATGTGAGCCCCCGGTGCTGAGCCGCCGCGAAGAGCGCCTGCTGCGGTCCCTTCGCCTGCGCAAAAGCCGTGAGGCGGAGGGGCTTTTCCTTGCCGAAGGGGTGCGCGCGGTGGAGGACCTGGCCGCCTCCCCCCTTCCCGTGCGGCTGGCCGTCGCCGCGTCCACGCTGGGGGACACCCCGCGAGGACGGTCGCTGCTGGATCTGCTTGCGTCGCAACGGGTTGCGGTGCACGAGGCCAGCGAGCGGGAGCTTGCCGCGCTGGCGGATACCGAGACGCCGCAGGGGATCCTGGCCGTGGCGCCGATCCCCCACGCCGGGCTGGACGACCTGCGTGTGGACGGGGAGCCCTCCGTGGTCCTGGTGCTGGACGCGGTGCAGGACCCCGGCAACTTCGGCACGCTGGCGCGCACGGCCGAGGCGCTGGGCGCGGCGGGGGTGGTGGCGCTGCCGGGGACGGTGGATCCGTGGAACCCCAAGTCCGTCCGCGCCGCCATGGGCTCTTCGTTCCGCCTTCCCATCGTCGCGGCGGAGTGGGACGCGCTGGCGTCGTGGCTGGCGCGGCGCGGGTTCCGTACCCTGGCCGCCGCGGCCGGCGGCGACCCGCTTCCCGATCCGCGCCCCGCCCGCGCCGCGCTGGTGCTGGGCAACGAGGGCGCGGGCGTGTCGGATGCCACGCGGGCGCGGGCGGATGGGACCGTGGGCATCCCCATCCGCGGGCGCGCGGAGTCGCTGAACGTGGCCGCCGCCGGCGCCATCCTGATGTACGAACTTCTTCGCTGAGAGACGGATGCAGATCCTGCTGATGGTCTACGCGGGCATCGTGGGCGCCTGCGTGGGCAGCTTTCTGAACGTCTGCGTCTACCGCTGGCCCGAGGACAGGTCCGTCGTCTCGCCGCCCAGCAGCTGTCCCGGCTGCGGGACGCGCATCAAGTGGTACGACAACGTGCCGGTGCTGGGGTGGATGTGGCTGCGGGGCAGGTGCCGGGCGTGCGGCGCGCCGATCTCCATCCAGTACCCGCTGGTGGAGCTGCTGACGGCGGCGCTGTGGGTGATGGCGGCGTGGCGTTTCGGCGCGACCTGGCAGACGCTGTCGGTGGCGCTGTTCTTCACCATCCTGCTGGGGATCGCGCTGTCGGACGCGCGCACCTACATCATCCCCGACCAGTTCACCCTGGGCGGGCTGGTGATCGGCCTGGCGCTCTCGTTCGCGCCGGGGGGGATTACGTGGAAGGACGCGTTCCTGGGGGCGGTGCTGGGATACGGGCTGCTGTGGCTGGTGGCGGTGCTGGGCGAGTGGGCGTTCAAGAAGCCCGCGATGGGGGGTGGCGACATCAAGATGATGGCGATGGTGGGCGCGTTCCTGGGCCCCATGGGCGTGCTGCTGACCATCTTCCTGGGCGCGCTGTTCGGCACGCTGATCTTTGCGCCCATCAGCATGCGCACGGGAAAGCTGGTCCCCTTCGGCATCTTCCTGGCCCTGGGCGCCGCCATCACCGAGCCCTTTGGCCAGGCGATGATCGACTGGTACGTCCGCAGCTTCCTGGTGGTGTAGTCAAAGGGGGGCGATGATCCCGGAGCCGCGCGCCGTCCGCCTCCAGGAGCGAATGAATTCGCCGCTGGAAAAACGCAAAGTCCGCCTGCGCGGACACCGTGGGCAGGCGCGGAGCGCACGACGATTTACGAGGTGAGGCGAGTAGATTCCTCGTCGCGCGCGGGACGTGGTGGTCTGGCGGAGTCCGGGTGTGCGCTCCTCGGAATGACAGGTTCGTGCGTCGGTCCGGACAAGCAGTTGAAGCCCCGTTCGGCGAGCGTAGCGAGCCGAGACGGGGCTTCTGGCCTTTCCAGCCGCGGGCTTTAGCCCGCGGAACCTGGCGTGCGGCAATCCGTCACCCGAACCGCCCGATCCCGAACCCCGCCACGTCCGCGCACCCTTCGCCGCGCGAGAGCAGCGCGCCGATGCGCTCGCCGGTGAGCGGGGCCAGCAGGATGCCGTTGCGAAAGTGGCCGGTGGCGTAGACCAGGTTGGGCACGTCGGGGTCCGCGCCCAGGATGGGGAAGCCGTCGGGGGTGCCGGGGCGCAGGCCGCTCCACGCCTCCGCCAGCGGCGCGTGCTCCAGCGCGGGGGCCACTTCGGTCGCGCCGTCGATCAGCCGGCGCAGCCCCCACGGCGTCACCGCCTTGCGATCGCCCGTGCGCTCCACCGTGGCGCCCACGATCAGCCGGCCGGAGGCGCGCGGCACCAGGTAGCAGCGCGGCGTGTTCACCACGTGCCGGAAGAGCGGCGGCACCGCCTCCAGCGCCAGCAGCTGCCCGTGCACCGGCTCCACTGGCAGCGGCCGCGGCAGCCCGTCCATCCGCCCCGCCCACGCGCCCCCCGCCAGCACCACCGCCCCCGCCGCGATCCGCTCGCCCCCGGCGCACTCCACCCCCGTGGCGCGGTCCCCCTCGCGCAGCAGGCGGACGGCGTGCGCGCCCAGCCGGAACCGCGCCCCCGCCCGCGACGCCGCCGACCAGAGCGCGGCCCCCAGCGCGCGGTTGTCCACCTGGTGGTCGCCGGCAAAGCGCAGCGCCATCCGCACGGCGGGCGTGAGCGCCGGCTCCGCCCCCCGCGCCTCCTCCGCCGTCAGCCGCTCCACCGGAAGCCCGGCGGCGGACTGCCAGCGCCAGCGCGCCTCCAGCTCCGCTTCGTCCTCCCGCCGCAGCGCCGTGTAGAGCGTCCCCGCGTCCGCGTACGACACGTCCACCCCCGTCTCCTCGCGCAGGGCGGCGGCGTACGCCGGGTACATCGCCCGCGCGGCCAGCAGCAGCTCCAGGAAGGGCCCGGGCTCGTTTGCCTCCGCCAGCGGCGACAGCATGCCGGCGGCGGCCCAGCTGGCCTCCATCCCCGGCGTGCCGCGCTCCAGCACGACGACCGAAAGCCCGTCGCGCGCGGCGCGGCGGGCGATGGCGCATCCGATCACTCCCCCGCCCACGATCACCACGTCGGCGGCGCTGTCGCTCTTCATCAATCCTGATCTTTACGGAACAGATTGGCCTCACACAGAGTCAGCAGAGTTAGCAGAGTAAAAACTCTGTTGACTCTGCTGACTCGTGTGAGGCCTTCTTTGCCTTTATTCGGGCGCGGACTCGGCCAGGTACGCCTCGAACAGCCGCACGGTGCTCTCCACGTCCCGCGGGTCAACGGCCTCGAACGGCGAGTGCGAATAGCGGATGGGGGGCGCCACCAGCAGCGTCTCCATCCCCTGCCGCACCAGGTGCGCGCCGTCGGACGAGTAGTGGTACAGCACCACGTCCTGCACCGGGATGTCGTGCTCCTGCGCCACGGCACGCAGCTCGGCGATCAGCCGGCGCGAGTAGTGGACGGATGAGTCGCGGTGCACCAGCGCCGGCCCGCCGCCCAGCCGCACCGGCATGTGCGCCTCGGCCACCGTGGGGATGTCGCCCGCCAGGCCGTTGTCGATGATGAAGCCCACGTCGAACGTGCGCCCGTCGCGCGCCAGGCTGCTGGCGCCCACCATCCCGATCTCCTCCTGCACCGTCAGCGCCAGCGTCACGTCGAAGCGCGGCTTGCGCTCCGCCAGCCGCCGCGACAGTTCCACCAGCACCGCCACCCCCAGCCGGTCGTCCATCGCCTTGCCCACCAGCAGCCGGCCCACCTTCGAGATCCCCGGGTCCCACACCATCCGCGTCCCCACCCCGATCCCCGCCTCCGCCGCCTCCTCCGCCGTCATACCCAGGTCGATGAACAGGTCGTCCCACGACAGCCGGGTGCGGTCCCGCTGCTCCGGCGTGAGCGCGTGCCCCGTGGTGGTCGCCAAAATCCCCGGGACCTCGCCCCCGTCCGCCAGGATGCGGAAGCGCTGGCCGATGAAGTAGGGAAAGGAAAAGACGTCGCGCTCGCCCGGCAGCACGCGCAGAAAACCGTCCGCCGTGACGGAGCGGACGATGAGCGACAGCTCGTCCGCGTGCGCCGCCAGCAGCACCCTGGGGCCCGGCCCGGGGATGTGGAGGAACAGGTTGCCCACCGGGGTGAGGGTCACCTCGCCGCGGCCCTCCCACTGGCGGGCCACCCACCCGGTGACCGCCTCTTCCTGCCCCGTGGGGCCGGGCAGGTCGCACAGCGTGCGGAGCAGCTCTTCCATGCGTCCCGTCTCCTCGCCCGCCGGGGTGGCCAGGCGCGCTCCGCGCGTCTGCGGCGGATTCGCGGTGAGCGCCTGGTACGCGCCGGCCTCCACCCGTTCGCCGGGGGCCGTGTCCCGGGTCCTGAAGTCGCTCATCTTTCGTTGCCTTCGGAATTCCCGTGTTCCCCGCGCGGATCGCCGATCCCCTGCGCCCTGTAGCTGCGCGACAGCTCCACGTAATGGCCCGCGCTGGTCTGTATCCAGCGCAGCGACTCCCCCTGCAGCTCCTTCTTGACCACCGCCGGCGACCCCGCCGCCAGCGTCCTGGGGGGCACCGTGGAGCCCTGTCCCACCACCGCGCCCGCCGCGATCAGCGCCTCGTCGCCCACCGTCGCCTTCTGCAGCACCACGGCGTTCATCCCGATCAGCGCGCCCCGCCCCACCGTGCAGCTTTCCAGCACCGCCCCGTGCCCGATGGTCACGTCCGGGCCGATGAGCGTCGCGCCCTGCCTGCTAACGTGCAGCACCACGTTGTCTTGGACACTGGTGCGCGCGCCCACGCGAATTTCGAACTCCGGCTCGTCCCCGCGGATCACCGCGCCGAACCACACGCTGGCCTCCGCCTCGATGGTCACGTTGCCGATCACCGTCGCGTTGGGGGCGATGAACGCGGTGGGATGGATGCGGGGGTGGATGCCGGCGAAGGGAAGGATGACACCCATCAGCCGTCCTCCCCCAGCACCCGCGCCAGCCGCGCCCCGTCCACGTTGCCGCCGGTCAGCACCACCGCCGCCGGGCCGGCCATCCGCTCCACCGCCCCCTCCAGCACCGCCGCCACCCCCACCGCCGCCGATCCCTCCGCCACGATCCCCTCCTCCTCGAACAATCGCCGCATGGCGTGGCGCACCGCGGCCTCCGTCACCAGCACCACCCCGTCCACCACCCGTGCCGCCAGGGCCAGGCTGCGCGCGTCCACGTCTCCCGACAGCCCCTCGCACAACGTCTCGCCGTACGGCGGCGAGGTCAGCCGGCCGGCGGCGAGGGACGCGTGCATGGCCGCCGTCTCCTCCGTCTGCACGCCGACGACGCGGATGCCGCTCCCCATCGCCCGCGCCACGATGCCGATTCCCCCCGCGATCCCCCCGCCGCCCACGGGAACCACGAGGGTCCGCACCTCCGGGAGATCCCGCACGATCTCCAGCCCCACCGTCCCCTGGCCCGCGACCACGGCGGGGTCGCTGAAGGCGTGGACGAAGGTAGCCCCCGTCCGCGCCGCGTGCGCCTCCGCCGCGTGGTGCGCCTCGTCGTAGCCGCCCTGCACCTCGCGCAGCTCCGCGCCGTGGCGGGCGATGCGCCGCTTCTTGGCCTCCGGCGCGCTGGAGGGGACGAAGACGAGCGCCCGCGCGCCCAGGAGCGCCGCCGCCAGCGCCACCCCCTGCCCGTGGTTCCCCGCGGACGCCGTCACCAGCCCCCGCGCGCGCTCCTCGGCGGAGAGCGAGGCGATGGCGTTGTAGGCGCCCCGCAGCTTGAACGAGCCGGTGCGCTGCAAGGTTTCCAGCTTCAGCCAGACGTCCGTCCCCGCGCGCTCCGAAAGCCAGGCGGAGCGCTCCAGCGGCGTGCGCCGGGCGACGCCCTCCAGCCGCCGCGCCGCCACCAGCACGTCCGCCAGCGCGGGAAACGCCTCCATCACCGGTGCACCCGCCTCGTCCGCGGCCGCCGTGACCGCGGGTTGGGAATGGAACGTGCGGGCGCGCGCGGCCCTGTTCACGGAAGGCGGAACACGGCGGTGCGCTCCACCGCGTGGCTGGTGGACGCCAGCCGCGCCACGGCCGTCAGCTCGCCGCGGGTCCCGGCGGGCGGGGTCCAGCGCTCGGCGAAGGTCCAGGTGGCTCCCGGCGCCAGGGTGCGCGTCTGCAGCGCCTGGGCAAAGCCCCGGTCCGCCGACCAGCGCCACAGCTCGCGCCCGCCCGCGCCGCGCACGGCGAAGTCGTGCGTCTGGGCGCTGTTGAAGGCCACGGGGACCGGCGCCTCGTACGGGTTGGTCACCTGCAGGGTGAAGACCACCGTGTCGCCCGCCGTCTCCACCGAAAGGGACGAGACGAGCGCCGCCTGGGCGGGCGCGGGCGGCGGCGCCATTCCGTCGGGCGGGGGCGGCAGCGGCCGCGTGCAGGCCGCCAGCGCGGCGAGCAGCAGCAACATACGTCGGCGCGGCGGGGCGGAATGGCGCATCGGGTCGGGACCGGGGGTGCGGGTGAGGGTGCAAAGCGAACGTTCGATCGCGATCCATCACCCGGACCGGCAAATTAGACGCCAGCGAGAATCGGCGTCAAGCAAGGATTCCCGCGCCGCCGCGGCGGGCTTGCGAAAATTTTCACAAGCGCGCCGTGACGTGCTTGCGAAAAATTTCACAAGCTCCTATATTGGGCTCGCCACCACCCCCTGGAGCCCGGAAAGGCGCGGAAATGAAAGCGAATTCACCGGGGCCGGGGGGACGGAGAAAAGGGCAGGACCCGGCGCAGCTGGCGGGGATCGGAATTCAGTTCGCGGTGGTGCTGGTCGCCTTTCTGTTCGCGGGAAAGTGGCTGGACGACCGCCTGGGCACGGAGCCCTGGCTGCTGATGGCGGGGGTGTTCGTGGGATTCGGGCTGAGCGTGTTCTGGATGTACCGCCGCCTGGTGCTGGGCGACCGGGAGGACCCGTGAAGCGCGGGACGATGATCGCGGCGGCGGGGGTGCTGGTGATCGGCGCCCTGGTGTACGCGGCCGGGCTCACCCTCGCGCAGCCGGACGCGCGCGGGGACATGGCCACCGGAGTGCTGGTGGGCGTCGCCTTTCAGCTCCTGGTGCTGCTGATCGCCGCGGTGGCCTTTCCCGACAACGCCCTGGCGGCGTACGGGGTGGGAATGCTGGGCCGGCTGCTGCTGGTGATCGTGGCCGCGCTGGTGATCATTCCCGCGGCGGGGCTGCAGCCTGAGCCCTTTCTGTATTCGCTGGTGACGGTGCTGTTCGCAACCACACTGCTGGAACCGGTCGCCCTGGCGGCCGGTGCACGGAACCCAAAGGGTCGATGATCTCCACGATTGCAGTGCTCCTTGCCCTGGCGGGCGCGCCGCAGCAGGCGGACCCCGTCCACGCGCCGCCCCCGCAGGGCGACCCGTACGGCACGGCCGACACGCACGCGCCGGCCGCCGCCCCCTCCGGGCAGGGCGCGGTCGAGACCATGGGCGGCACCCAGGACCACGGCGCCGACCCCAACGCCGGCCACGCCCCCGCGGCCGCCGGCGAGCACGGCGCCGCGGCCGAAGAGGGCCACGGCGGCGGCGGGCAGATCGACTTTCTGCACCACATCCAGGACTCGCGCGAGTGGGAGCTGCCGGGAACGGTGCTCCACTTTCCCGCGGCCGGCTCGTGGATGGTGGGGCCCATCGACATGACCCCCACCAAGCACGTGCTCTTCCTGGGGTTCGCGGCGCTGCTGACGCTCCTTACCCTGCTGGGCGGCGCGGGGCTGGCCGCGCGCGCCGGGGCGGGGCGCACCGGCGGCAAGCGCCACAACCTCATCGAGGCCATGGTGCTGTACGTCCGCAACGAGGTGGTGATGCCCAACGTGGGGCACGGTGGCGAAAAGTACGCGCCGTTCATCGTCACCCTGTTCTTCTTCATCCTGTTCAACAACCTGCTGGGGCTCATCCCCTACGGCAGCACGCCCACCGCGGGGATCTCGGTCACCATCGGCCTGGCGTTCCTGGTCTTCCTGGTGGTGGAGGTCGGCGGGATGATGGCGGTGGGGCCCAGGCAGTACTGGCACACCATCTGGTTCGTCCCCAAGGGGATGAACCCCATCGCGGGGAACCTGATGGCGGCGGCGCTCATGCCCATCGAGCTGTCGGGCAAGTTCGTGCGCCCCATCGCGCTGGCCATCCGCCTGATGGCGAACATGACCGCGGGGCACATCGTGCTCCTGGCCATCATCTCGCTCATCTTCGTCTTCGGCAGCTGGGCCGTCCTTCCCGCGCCGGTGCTGATGGCGGTGGCGATCACGTTCCTGGAGCTGTTCGTGGCGTTCCTGCAGGCGTTCATCTTCGCCATGCTGGCCAGCGTGTTCATCGGCCTGGTGCGGCACGCACACTGAGGAAAGTGCGGAAGTGCGGAAGTGGTTTCGGAGTGAGGCAGCGTACTGTGCGGCTCCACTAACGCACTCACGCACTGATCGATAGGCTGGAGGGCTCGCGGAGAAGCCCGAATCTCTCCGCCGGCGGGGGATCGCTCCACCCCCGTCGTACAGTACCCGGGAGATGGGCGCCCGGGGAGGACGCGCGGCGAAAGGCCGGCTTTGGCGTCCGCGGGCCGCGGGTCCGCGCGAGCAGTGCCCGAGACGAATTGAACTCCTTTTTGTGGAGATACCGAGATGATCCTCCAGGAAGTCGCGAACGGCCTCACCAACGGCCTGCTGGGCGCCGGCATCGGCGCCGGCCTCGCCGTGATCGGCGCCGGCATCGGCATCGGCATGATCGGCCGCGGCGCCACCGAGGGCATGGCCCGCCAGCCCGAGATCGCCGGCACCATCCAGACGGGCGCGCTGATCCTTGCGGCCTTCGTCGAAGGCGCGGCGCTGTTCGCCATCGTGGTGACGTTCCTGATCCAGGGTAAGGTCTGAGCCACCCGGACCGACCGGGCCCCCGCGGGCGTACCGCGGGGGTCCCCCGGAACATTTTTCTTTACCGATAGATCAGCCATGCGCCGCTCGCTCTTTGCCATCACGGCCCTGCTCTTCACCGCCACGCCGCTCCTTGCGCAGGAGCACGGCGAGGGTGGCGGCGGCGGCGGCCTGCTCTCGGTGAACCCGGGGCTCACCATCTGGACGATCGTCATCTTTTTGATCGTCCTGGCGATTCTCAGCAGGGCCGCCTATCCCAAGATCCTGGGCGCGGTGGAAGCGCGTGAACGGCACATCGCCGAGCTCACCGAGGCCGCCGAGCGCGACCGCGCCGAGGCCGCCGCGCTGGCCGCCGAGAACCGGCAGCTGGTCGAGGACACGCGCGCCCGGGTGCACGGCGCCGTCGAGGAGGCCCGCGGCCAGGCCGAGAAGATGCGCGCCGAGGTGATGGACGCCGCCAACCGCGAGCGCCAGGAGATGCTGGAGCGCGCCCGCCGCGACATCGCCAGCGAGCGCGAGATGGCGCTGGACTCGGTGCGCCGCGACGCGGTGGTGCTGGCCATGGCCGCGGCCGAAAAGCTGGTGCGCCGCAACCTGGACACGGAAGACAACCGCCGCCTGGTGCGCGAGTCGCTGGCCCAGATGGCGCAGACCCCCGCGAGGGCCTGAGCCGTGCGCGCCGAGATCATCTCCCGCAACTACGCCGAGACGCTGCTGGCGCTGGCCGAGCGCAGCGGCGGCCCCGGGGCGCTGGACGAGTTCGGGCGGGCCATCGACGAGCTGGCCGGGATGCTGGCCAGCGACCCCCGCACGCGCCAGTTCCTGGAGACGCCGCAGGTGCGCCCGGAGCAGAAGAAGGAGGCGCTGCGGCAGGCGCTGGCCGGCCGCGCGCCCGAGCTGTTCGTGCGCTTCGTGATGGTGCTGGTGGACAAGCGCCGCCAGACGCTGCTGCCGGAGATCGCGCAGGCGTACCGCACGCTGGTGGACCAGCGGATGGGGCGCGCGCGGGTGGACGTGGCCATCAGCCACGCCCCCGACGAGGCGCTGCAGGCCGAGATCCAGCGCGCGCTGGAGGTGCAGCTGGGCCGCACGGTGATCCCCACCTACCGCGTGGACCCCGAGCTGCTGGGCGGCATGGTGCTGCGGCTGGGCGACGAGATCCTGGACAGCTCGGTGCGCAGCAGCGCCGCGCAGCTGCGCCGCCGCCTGATGGACACGCAGCTTCCGGCGGCCGTGAACGGATAGGGAATAGGGAATAGGGAACAGGGAACAGCCTGCAACTGAACGTGCGGGCGTCTGACTCTTCCCGTATCCCTGGACGGCACTGGGCACTAGGCACTGGGCACTAGGCACTTCCTCTCCAGCGGCGCGCTGGACCCTGATAGAGCGAGGACAACGATGGCGACGGCGGATACCCAGCTTCGCGCAAGCGAGATCAAGAACGTGCTGCTCGGCGAGATCGAGCGGTACGAGGACGTTCTGCAGGCAGAGCAGGTGGGCTCGGTGCTCGAGGTAAAGGACGGCATCGCGCGCGTCTACGGCCTCCAGGGCACCATGGCCAGCGAGATGCTCGAGTTCACCGCCGGCGAGACGGGGCAGGTGATCACCGGGCTGGCGCTGAACCTGGAAGAAGACAACATCGGCGCGGTGGTGCTGGGCGACTGGACGGTCCTCCACGAGGGCGACCAGGTGCGCCGCACCGCCCGCGTGCTCGACATTCCCGTGGGCCCCGGCTACCTGGGCCGCGTGGTGAACCCGCTGGGCGAGCCCATCGACGGCAAGGGCCCCATCGCCAGCGTGGCGCGCCGCCAGGTGGACATCGTGGCGCCGGGCATCGTGCTCCGGAAGCCCGTGGGCGAGCCCATGCAGACGGGCCTCAAGGCCATCGACGCCCTGATCCCCATCGGCCGCGGCCAGCGCGAGCTCATCATCGGCGACCGCGGCACGGGGAAGACGGCCATCGCCATCGACACCATCATCAACCAGAAGGGCCAGGGCGTCGTCTGCGTGTACGTCGCCATCGGCCAGAAGGCGTCGACGGTGGCGGGCGTGGTGCAGCGGCTGACGGACGCCGGCGCCATGGAGTACTCCATCGTCGTCGCGGCGACGGCGTCGGACCCCGCCCCCATGCAGTACATCGCGCCGTACGCGGGCACCGCGCTGGCCGAGTACTTCATGTACACCAAGAACGAAGAGGGGAAGGGCATGCCCACCCTCTGCGTGTACGACGACCTGAGCAAGCAGGCCGTGGCGTACCGGCAGATGTCGCTGGTGCTGCGCCGCCCCCCGGGTCGCGAGGCGTACCCGGGCGACGTGTTCTACCTGCACAGCCGCCTGCTGGAGCGCGCGGCCAAGCTGAGCGACGCCGAAGGCGGCGGCTCGCTGACCGCGCTGCCGATCATCGAGACGCAGGCCGGCGACGTGTCGGCGTACATCCCGACCAACGTGATCTCCATCACGGACGGGCAGATCTTCCTGGAGAGCAACCTGTTCTACTCGGGCGTGCGCCCGGCGGTGAACGTGGGCATCAGCGTGAGCCGCGTGGGCGGCAGCGCGCAGATCAAGGCCATGAAGAAGGTGGCCGGCAAGCTGAAGGGCGAGCTGGCGCAGTACCGCGAGCTCGAGGCGTTCGCCGCCTTCGGCAGCGAGCTCGACGCGGTGACGCAGCGCCAGCTGGCGCGCGGCGCGCGGTCGGTCGAGATCCTGAAGCAGGGCCAGTACGCGCCGGCGGCGGTGGAGCACCAGGTGGCGATCATCTACGCGCTCACCAACGGCTACCTGGACGGCGTGGACCTGCCGATGGTCAAGGCGTGGGAGCGCGACTTCCACGTGTACCTGCGCACGCAGCACCCGCAGGTCATGGAGTCCATCCGCACCAACCGCGACCTGACGGCCGACAACGAGCAGGCGCTCAAGGCGGCCATCGAGCGGTACTCGGAGCTGTTCTCCGATCCGCACTCGCCGGTGGGCACCGACGACTACCAGAACAGCGCCATCCTGCACGAGACCGACGCCGACCGGCGGATGTCGGAGGAGCAGCTGCGCATGGCGTCGAAGCCCGAGACCAACGCCGCGGGCGCACGGCAGTCGTACTGAAGTGCGGGAGTGCGGAAGTGCGTGAGTGCGGAAGTCAATGCGCTCACGTACTCCCGCACCAACGCACGAACGCACTCACGCACTGATCGATCACGGCGTGCGTCTTTCGATAAGAGCCTGACATGGCCAAAGCCAGAGAACTGAAGGGCCGCATCCGCTCGGTCCAGAACACGCGCAAGATCACCCGGACGATGGAGATGGTGTCCACGTCCAAGCTGAAGCGCGCGCAGGACCGGGTGGCGGCGGCGCGGCCGTACGCGGAGCGGCTGGCCGGCGTCATCAGCCGGCTGCTGACGCCCGAGCTGGCGGCGCGCTACCCGCTGCTGCGCCAGCCGGCGCAGGTGCGGCGCGCGGCGGTGCTGCTCATCACCAGCAACCGCGGCCTGGCGGGCGCCTTCAACGCCAACCTGATCCGCGAGGCCCGCAACCTGCTGGCCCGCCTGCGCGCCGAGGGCGCCGAGGCGGAGCTGCACGCGACCGGGAAGAAGGGGATCCAGTTCTTCCGCTTCGCGGGCGAAACGCTGCACACCTCGGTCAGCGACATCGGCGACAAGCCGGGGGCCGAGGACGCGCAGCGGCTGGTGGACGGGCTTACCCAGCGGTTCGTGGACGGCGAGCTGGACGCGGTGTACGTGGTGTACGCCAAATTCAACTCGGCGCTTTCGACTCCGCCCACCACCATGAACCTGCTTCCCGTGGTGGCGCCCGAGGGTGCCGAGACGGGCGAGCTGGACTACATCCTGGAGCCCGGGGCCGACGAGATCCTGGGCAAGATCCTGCCGCTGTACGTGCGCAACAGCGTGTACCGGGCGCTGGTGGAAACCAGCGCGGCGGAGCACGGCGCGCGGCGCACGGCCATGAAGAACGCCACCGACAACGCCAGCGACCTGCTGGAAAGCCTGTCGCGTACGTACAACCGCGTTCGCCAGGCGGCCATCACGCAGGAGATCGCCGAGATCGTCGGCGGCGCGGCGGCGCTGGAATAGACACGGTCCACGAAAAGGAGAACCATACATGGCAGCCATTGCCCCCGAGCGGGCCACCGTGCCCGCGGGCACGCTCAACGTGGGCCGCGTGGTCCAGGTCATCGGACCGGTCATCGACGCCGAGTTCGAAGGCCAGCTCCCTGAGATCTACAACGCGCTGGTCATTCGCCAGCCCGCCGCCGAGGGCCGTCCGGCGCTGGCGGTGACGCTCGAGGTGCAGCAGCACATCGGCCGCAACCAGGTGCGCGCGGTGTCGATGGAGCCCACCGACGGCGTGGTGCGCGGCATGGAGATCGTCGACACCGGCAGCTTCATCAGGGTGCCGGTGGGCGCGGCGGCGCTGGGCCGCATTCTGAACGTGCTGGGCGACCCGGTGGACGAGCGCGGCGAGATTCCCGCCACCTCCGAGCGCTGGCCCATCCACCGCAACGCCCCGGCGTTCGTGGACCTGGAGAGCACCACCGAGGTGCTGGAGACGGGGATCAAGGTGGTGGACCTGCTGACCCCGTACGTGAAGGGCGGCAAGATCGGCCTGTTCGGCGGCGCCGGCGTGGGCAAGACGGTGGTCATCCAGGAGCTCATCAACAACATCGCCATGGGGCACGGCGGCCGCTCGGTGTTCGCCGGCGTGGGCGAGCGCACCCGCGAGGGCACCGACCTGTGGCTGGAGTTCCGCGAGGCGGGGCTCATCAAGGACGACAACCTGGCCGACAGCAGCGTGGCGCTGGTCTACGGGCAGATGAACGAGCCGCCCGGCGCGCGCCTGCGCGTGGCGCTGGCGGGGCTGACGGTGGCGGAGTACTTCCGCGACGTCGAGAAGCAGGACGTGCTGTTCTTCGTGGACAACATCTTCCGCTTCACCCAGGCCGGCTCCGAGGTGTCCGCCCTTCTGGGCCGCATGCCGAGCGCCGTGGGGTACCAGCCCACGCTGGCCACCGAGATGGGCGGCCTGCAGGAGCGCATCACGTCGACCCGCGAGGGCTCCATCACCTCGGTGCAGGCCATCTACGTGCCCGCCGACGACCTTACGGACCCGGCGCCCGCGACGGCCTTCGCGCACCTCGACGCCACGACGGTGCTCAGCCGCGCGCTGACGGAGATCGGCATCTACCCCGCGGTGGACCCGCTCGACTCGACGTCGCGCATCGTGGACCCGCAGTTCATCGGCGAGCGCCACTACAACGTGGCCACGGCGGTGCAGCGCATCCTGCAGCGCTACAAGGAGCTGCAGGAGATCATCGCCATCCTGGGCATGGACGAGCTGTCGGAAGAGGACAAGGTCACGGTGGGCCGCGCCCGCCGCATCCAGCGCTTCCTGTCGCAGCCGTTCCACGTGGCCGAGCAGTTCACGGGCACGCCGGGCGCGTACGTGAAGCTCGAGGACACCATCGCGAGCTTCGAGCGCGTGGTGGCGGGCGAGTTCGACCACCTGCCGGAGCAGGCGTTCTACATGGTGGGCGGCATCGAGGGCGTGATCGAGAAGGCCCGCAAGCTCGAGGCGGGCGGCTGATGGCGGCCCCGGCGGCGGGCGCGGAGACCGGCGGGGCGCTGCACGTCACGGTGCTCTCGCCGGAGCGCACGGTCTACGAGGGGGTGGCGGATTCGGTGACGGCCCCCGCGCACAACGGCAGCCTGGGCATTCTGCGCGGGCACGCGCCGCTGATGGCGCTGCTGGGCGAGGGTGCCCTGCGCATCCGCACCGGCGGGCAGGAGCTGCGCTTTCAGGTGTCGGGCGGCTTTCTGCAGGTGGCCAACAACGAGGTCACCGTCCTCAGCGAGCGCGCCGACGCGGCGTAGTTCCTGGTCCGCGGAGAAAAACGAAGACGCAGAGGCTGATCGAGCCTCTGCGTTTTCTTTTGTCCGCGGACATCGTGTATGATCCAGATCCGCAAAAGAATGGCCTCACACGGAGTCAACGGAGTCAACGGAGTTTTCTCGTGCCGCTTCCTCTGCGCTCGCTGTCGGAAACGCTGGTCCGTGGTGAGCGGAGGCATGGCGCGCCGGTCGGCGAGGCACGAGCCGGCGTGGGATGTCGGGAACGGGAGAGGGATGGAAATGCGGCAGGGGGCCATCCGCGTTTTTTCGAGGGGATGCGTATCGGCCGATGATCTCCCGTAGCGCACGGGAATAAGAGGTACGCACCACCTGATGCGCGATCTTGCGGATCATCCGCCACGCCCACCGCCGGGGTGTGCGACACGGTTCCCGGCCGCCCTCAACGCGTACAGCGAGCCGCTTCCCGTTTCGGGCAGCTTTCTCGATATTCATCCACGCGCCACATCACCCACTCGCCGGCCCTGACGATGAAGCGGAAGCGCCAGCCGGGTGCGTATCGCTCGGCTGCGACTGGTTGGCGCAGCAGACATGTGAGGCGACAGGCGGTTGTGTTTTCCGGCCGTGCCTACTTGTATTTGGCGCAGGTTTGTGAGACATTCATCGCTCGACGGTTCCCCCCCCTTCGCCCGTTTCTGGAGGATCTCGTGAAGCTGAACCCCGAAGCACTGACGGTTACGTCGTTCGACCCGACGCCCGAGCCGTACTACCCGTCGCTGCCCGGCACCGACGGACCCACGCCGGCCACGCACTGCTACGACTGTCCGCCGGCCTCGTTCCCCTGCTGATCCGCACACACCCGGACTGGGAGCCTCCGATGAAGCTGAATCCCGAAGAGCTGGACGTGACGTCGTTCGACACCGGCGCCGAGGCCGACTACCTCTCGCCCGTCACCATCCGGACGATCAACGATCCCACGGCCGCCACGCGCTGCTTCGTCTGCCCGCCGGCCACGTCGGACTGCTACTGAGCCCGCACGGTCCGCGCTTGGGCTTCAGGCGGCCCGCGCTTTTGGTTGCACCGTACGAACGCAGATGAGGCGGCTGGTGACAGCCGTCCAGGGACGGGCGGGGTGTACCGCTCCGCACGTCCCACCCGTCCACTGGCGGTAACCCAAGACCTCGAGGATTCCCATGAAGCTGCATCCCGAAGACCTGGACGTGACCTCGTTCGACACCGGCACCGAGAACGTCGACGTGGTCGCCACCACCACGACCAGGGATCCCAACGATCCCACGCCGGCCACGTTCTGCCGCATCTGCCCGGAGTACCCGTGAAGCTGCACCCCGAAGACCTGGACGTGACCTCGTTCGACACCGGCCCCGAGCAGGAGGACGCGGTCATCGGCACCATCAAGACCAACGATCCCACGCCGGGCACCTGGTGCCGCATCTGCCCCGTGGGCACGGACGCCTGCTACTGAGCCCGTTGCTGTCCGCCGTGCGGACGCCGCTTCGCGTGCGTCCGCCGGCGTACGGCCGTCCGTAGATACGCGCGCGGTGTCCGGTGGCAAGTCGGCCGCCGCGCGACATTCAACACCCGAGGGAGCATCCCCATGAAGCTGAACACCGAAGACGTGGTCGTGACCTCCTTTCAGACGGAGGAGCGCAGCGTGAAGGACCCGGCCACCGACCCGGTCACCATCGACACCGATGAGCCCACGCCGGCCACGCACTGCTACGTGTGCCCGGAAGACACGCCCAAGTGCTGGTAGCCTGACCAACCCCCCTACCCTGAGGAACGTCCCATGAAGCTGAATCCCGAAGAGCTGAACGTGTCGTCGTTCGACACGAGCGCCGAAGCGCTCGACGCCGACACCGCGGCGGTGTACGGGCCCATCATCATCAAGGACCCGACCGCGGCCACCCGCTGCTTCATCTGCCCGGCGGAAACGTACAACTACTGCTACTGATCCGTCCCCCCTGAACCCCGAGCCGGAGCGTTTCCATGAAGCTGAATCCCGAAGAGCTGGTGGTGGCCTCGTTCGATACCGGGGCGGACGCCGTCAAGGCGCCGGGTGGCACCTACGAGCCCACGCCCATGACGTTCTGCTACTGGTGCCCCGGCGAGACGTACGACTGCCCGATCTTCACCGACCCGGGCACCGTCGTCGGCTAGGACGCATCCGGCCGGGCGAATTCCATCAGGAGGTCGCCGGTGGCGGAAACACGAAAGGGGAGCCCGCGAGGGCTCCCCTTTCGGCGTGGTGGGGCGGCTGATGCCGGATCGGGAAGAGACGAACGTCCGCGATGTGCCGCTCACCTCCGATCGCGGTGATGGCGGATGGTTCTCAAGATCGCGCATCAGGTGGTCGTGACTGCCTGTTCCTGTGCGCTGCCGACGCCATCCGGCGATCCGTATCTCCCTCAAAAAACGCGGATGGCCCCCTGCCGCATTCCATCCTCCTCCGTTCCCGACATCCCACGCCGGCTCATGCCTCGTCGGCCGGCGCGCCATGCCTCCGCTCACCACGGATCAGAGTCTCGGACGGTGAGAAGGAAACGGCCCGCCGTTGCTGGCTATTCCCTATTCCCTATTCCCTATTCCCTATTCCCTACCCCCGAGCCGAGATCAGAGCGCCGCGTCCAGGTACAGGTCCACCCGCCAGCCCGTGGGGCTCCGCAGCGCGCGCGCCAGGTCCAGCCGGATCAGCCCGTCCAGGAAGCTGGCGCCCACGCCGGCGGAGAGGAGCGGGGGATCGAAGTCCCACGCGTCGCGCGCACCCACCCAGCCGGCGTCGCTGAACAACACCAGCCGCGCGGCGGGGAGCGGCGTAGCCAGCTCCGCCCGCGCCCGCCAGAACGACTCGCCGCCCAGCAGCGCGCCGCGGTAGCCGCGCACCGTCGACGGGCCGCCCAGGTACCACAGCCCCTGCACCGGCACGTCGCCGGTGGTGGTCCCCGCCGCCGCCTCCAGCGCAAGGGCAAAGCGCCCCAGCGAAGGCGCCGCCATGCGGGCGAACGCCTGCCCCCGGCCAAAGCCGAAGGTCCCCGTCTGCCCCTCCAGCCCCGTCCCCAGCGTCAAGCGCGCAGGCGAGCGGTCGCCGCCGAAGTCGCGGGAAAGGGATACGCCCAGCCCCGCCTGGTCCGCGTCGTCCGCCGCGCGCACCTCGTGAAACGGGTCCGAGTCCCACGCGCGCGCCAGGGAGAACTGCGTGTTGCGCTGGACCGCGTGCTGGTGCTCGCCGAACGCGCGCCAGGCCAACGACCACCGCCCGTCGCGCACGGGGCGGCCGGTGAGCTCCGCGCCGGTGGCCCGGAAGTACTCCGCCTCGTCGCGGCCAAAGAGCAGCGCGTTCAGCGACGCGCCGATGCCGAACGCGCGCGCCGCCGGGTCGAACGCCGTCAGCCGCCGGTAGCCGGCGACGCGGGTGCGCCGCGCCAGCGTCTCGCGCGCCACCCCGATCTCCACGTTGGGCTCGCGGTCCGCCAGCCCGATGCGCGCCTCGCCGTCGATGGCCAGCGGTCCCCACGCCACGTCCGCCCGCGCCCCGATGGACAGCCCCTCCACGCGGTTGTAGCGCAGCATCCGCAGCCCGGCGATCTGCGTCGTCAGGTCCGGACGAAAGTCGCCCATGCTTCCCAGCGAGGGGGTGAGCACGCGGGCCAGCGACTCCACCTCTTCGCCGGTGATCAGCCGCGCGCCCTCGCTGGCCAGCGGCGGCGGCAGGTCGGCGCTGGTCAGCAGCGAGGCCGTGTCCGCCGGCACGTCCACCCGCCAGCGGCGGCAGCGGTTCCACTGGCACTGGCACGTCTCGCCCGCGGCTTCCGCGTCGCGCTTGCAGACGGTCTCGGCCGAGGTGTCGCGCTGCGCCAGCGTGGCCACCGGCGCCTGCTGCGGCGCCGCCGACGCCTGTACCTCGTAGTCGCTGTAGCTGCGCTCGAAGCGCACCGGCATGCCGGCCACCATCCCCAGGTTGGCCTCCATGTCGATGGCCATCAGCCGCGGCAGCCACCACCGTCCCTGCACCAGCGCGTACTCCACCGTCACGTACCGCACCGTGGCGCGCACGCCGCCCATGATGTTGATGATGCCGGGGACGTCCTCGTCCACGTCGCGGCTCAGGTCGAACGGACGCGCCGTCGTGAGCACGCTGCGGGCGACGCCGTGCGTCTGCGAGTCGATCCACAGCGACCCGCGCAGCAGCCGGAACTCGCGCCGCCGGGGGATGATCTCCAACTGCACCAGCCGCAGCTGCGACCCGTCGGGGAGGCGCACGACGGTGGTCTCGCCGGTGCGGAAGCGGTAGTGCGCCTCGCTTCCCGGGCTCAGCGGGTCGACCGGCTCCACGTCGACCTGCACGCTGATGGTGTCGTTCTGGCGCTCCACCACGTTCTCGCGCTCGTCCTCTTCGTCGTCGTCCACCCCCAGGCTTCCCGCGCCGAACTGGAACAGGCTCAGCTGCAGCTCGTCGGGGTCGAAGGCCAGGTTGGTCGCCTCGCCGGGCAGGTCGCCGGGGACCTCGGCGCCGCGGCTGGTGGCGGGGCTCACCTCGCGCGCGCCCAGCACCTGCACCACGCCGCTCTGCCCGCGGCGCCACTCGATGCGCACCGCCATCTCGCCCCCGAACAGCGTGCGGTCGCGGCTGAGCGCCTCCACGCCGGCGTGCGTGCGCTGGCGGGCGGTCACGCGGTACAGGTCGATGGCGCGCTCCACGCGGGCGCGGCGCTCGCGGGCGCCGCGCAGCAGGTCGGCGGCGCCTCGGTCCATGTAGGCCGAAAGGGTGTCCTGCGGTGTCGCCGCGGGAAGCGCGGCGGGGGTGCCCTGGAACAGAACGGCCAGGGCGGCGGCAATCAGCATCGGGGGATCTCCGGGTCGGGTAGGTTGCGCGCGTCCTGCTACGCCACACGGTGCACGTGAGTTTCATCGTCCTCGGCGGATGACCGGCAAAGGGGCAGGGGCGGTCGTCCGCGCCTGCCCCTTCCCGTTCGACGTCAGCCTCTCGGAGGGCGCTGGTCGTAGATCTTCTCGGCCCAGCCGCAGAATACCGCGGCGTCGTCCAGCAGCCGGCGCGCCTCGCCGACCCGGTAGTAGCTGCCCTGGTACGAAACGTGGTCCTTTTTGCCGACCACCGTCCGCAGCTGGCGAACCCGCTCCGGGGGCGCCTGGTGGCTCAGCGCGAACACCAGCGTGTCCGGCGCGCGCGTGTGGTCTCCCTCCGTCGACTTGACGCCCTTCCAGGCGATGCAGAGCGCGTCGTTGTACGCGATGCACGCGTGGACCGCCACCACCGCGATGGCGTTGCCGAAGCTGTCCGACTCCGTCGCCAGCTCCGCCATCACCTCCGCGCTCTGGAGCAGCGCGGCGCCCACGCGCCGGTACCGCTCCGCCTGTCCGCGGTCAACTTCCTTTCTGCTTCCGCGTGTGACCATGAACGATCTCCTCCAGTCGCTTGCCCGTGATCCGCCGGTTGTCCCGCAGCAGCTCCGCGATGAGCGCGTCTCCGTCCGCGTGCATCGTCCTGAGCTTCGCCAGATCGAGGACCACGGCGGAGAGCCGCAGCCCGTAGCGAGTGTACAGTTGTTCGGCGGATTGCGCCAGAGTTTCGTGCACGGTGTCCACCTGCGCGGGGCCCGAGACGACGGCGAGCACGTCGAAGTCGCTCCCCACGCGGTCCCTGCCGCGCGCCGCGCTCCCGAACAGGTACAGGCCTTCCAGGCTCTTTCCGGGCTTGCCCCCCACCGCGCGGGCCAGTTCGCGGAACACCTCGTCCACCCGCGCCTCCTCGGCCTGGAACAGTGGCCCCAGGGCGCGCTGCACCAGCACGTTCTGCCGGTTCAGCGTGTACAGGTGCTGGCTGCGGGTGTCGTCGCGATGCACCACCCCCAGCGCGACCAGCTGCGCGAGCGACCGCTGCGCGGGCTGCACCGCGACGCCGGCCGTGCTCGCCACCTCGCGCCCGGACACGGGAGAACGCATTCCGTGCAGCGCGCGCAGCAGCCGCAGCTTGCTGCTGGAAGACAGGATCAGGTCGAGCGGCGTAAAGAACAGTCCCATTCCGGAGCCCCGGTTCCGTGACTCACTTGTAAGTCACCTGACTTCATTGTAAGCCACGTGACTTACTTTTAAGTCACACAAGTATACTCCACCCTGGCTCCCGTGCCAAGGATCGCCTACCGATATCCCGCCGCCTGGAGGTTGAACAGCTCGGCGTAGCGGCCGGAAAGGGCCAGCAGGGCGTCGTGCGTGCCCTGCTCCAGCACGCGGCCGTGCTCCAGCACCAGGATGCGGTCCGCCATGCGCACGGTGGAGAACCGGTGCGAGATCAGCACCGCCATCCTCCCCTCCGTCAGCTCGGCGAAGCGGCTGAACACGCCGTACTCCGCGCGGGCGTCCAGCGCCGCCGTGGGCTCGTCCAAAATCAGCAGCTGCGCGTCGCGCATGTAGGCGCGGCCCAGCGCCACCTTCTGCCACTGCCCGCCCGACAGGTCCACCCCGCCGTCGAAGCGCCGCCCCAGCATCTGCCGGTAGCGCCCGGGAAGCGCTTCAACCACCTCCGACGCCAGCGACCGCTCGGCCGCGCCCACCACCTTGCCGTGCGCCCCGTCATCCCCCGACGCCAGCTCGCCGATGCGCCCCACGGCGATGTTCTCCTCCGCCGTCATGTCGTAGCGCACGAAGTCCTGAAAGATCACGCCCACCTGGTCGTGCAGCTCCGCGGGGTCGTACTCCGCCAGCGGGCGGCCGTCCAGCAGCACCGTGCCGCGGGTGGGCTCGTACAGCCGCGCCAGCAGCTTGGTGATGGTCGTCTTTCCCGCGCCGTTCTCCCCCACCAGCGCCACCCGCTCGCCGGGGTGGATGCGAAAGCTGATGCCGCGCAGCACCCACGACGGGTCGTCGTCCGGCACGTCCTCCGTCACCGGTGTCCCCTCGACCGCCTCGGGATAGCGGAACCAGACGTCGCGGAACTCGAAGCCCTGGCGGATGGGGCGGGGAAAGGGAATCGCGTGCTCCGGCCGGGCGATGGACGGGCGCATGGAGAAGAAGAGGAACAGGTCGTCCAGGTACAGCGCCTGCTCGTACAGCTCCGTGGTCGACAGCAGCATCCGCTGGATCAGGTCGCGCGAGCGGGAGAACGTTCCCGACAGCAGCGTCAGGTCGCCCAGCGTCAGCCGGCCCAGCACGGTGCGTTGGACGATGGTGGCGTACGCGGCGTAGTAGCCCAGCGTGGAGAGGAGGGAGAGCCCCGTGCTCACCAGGTTGCGGCGGATGGCCAGCCGCCGGTTGGCCGCGTAGAAGCGGTCCGCCAGCGTGCGGTACTGGTCGATGAGGTACGGGGACAGGCCGAAGAGCTTTACCTCCTTGGCCGTCTTTTCGGACGCGGCGATCAGCCGGTAGTAGTCCAGCTTGCGCCGCTCCGGCGTCCACTGGTACAGCAGCGAATAGCCCAGCGCCGCGAAGTGCGTTTCTCCCAGGAACGAGGGGAGCACCGTGATCACCAGCAGCGCAAAGAGGAGGGGCGAAAAGGCCAGCAGGGTGCCGGTCAGCGTGAGCAGCGTCAGCGCGTCCTGCGCCAGCCCGAACAGCTGGGACAGGAGGACGATGCGCCCCACCGTCTGCCGGCGGGCGCGCTCCAGCCGGTCGTAGAAGGCGGGATCCTCGAAGTGCTGCAGGTCCAGCTCGGCCGCGTGCTCCATCAGCCGCACGCTCATCCGGTTGCTGAACAGGTCGCCCAGCAGGCTTTCCAGCAGCGTCCCCGTGCGCGCCGCCACCTCGCCCACGGCCACGATGCCGAACTCCACCCCCACCAGCGTGGCGATGCGGTTCCAGTCCGGCGCCCCCGTGCGCGAGGCCTGCACCACCTCGTCCACGATCAGCTTGCCCACCCACAGCGTGGCGATGGGGATGAACGCCCGCAGCAGCCGCAGCGCGGCGACCCCCGCCACGTAGCCGCGGTGCGTCTGCCACACCATGCGCAGGAACGGCGGCAGGTTGCGCATGGCCCGCCAGCGCTGCGCCCACGTGGGGGACGCGGGCGGCGGCGTGCGGCGGCGGCTGGGGACGTGCTGGGGCTGCGACATTGCAGGAAAGTACGAGGGGACAGGTTACAGGGGACAGGGGACAGGGGGAGGATGTTACAGCCGGGCGTCTGCGATGCGCGGCTGTAACTCTCCGATCGGCGAGCCGGTCCAGGAAAATGCACGGATTTCCGCGGAATTCCGGGCGTTGGGAGGCGCGCGGCGGGGGTAGGCGTTCTCCGCAGGGCGCGTCCGAAATTTCCCCACAGACGCGGCGGCCGGCGGAGCATAGATTCCCCGGGCCGAAGCACGTGGTTTTTCCCTGCACGCGCGGTGCGCGGCGGGGCTGGCGAACGCTGGCGGGGGGGCGTATTATGCCCGCCGCCGGGCCGCCCGCCCGCTGCATGCGCGCCGAAGCGCGGGCCCGGGCCGCCGGAACGACCTGGAAAGAACGCCGAACACCCACAGCCGATGAAGTCAGTCTCCGCACCCGCCGGGCGCCTCGCCCGCCCGGGCGCCGCTCCCGGGGCGCGGCCCCTGCTGGCCGCCGGGCTCCTGCTGCCCCTGCTGGCCGCCTGCGGCGAGGACCACGTCACGCGCTACCCGCAGACCACGTTCGCCCCCACCACGGAGATGGGGGAGATCCAGATCGGGCTGTTCAACCTGACCCTGTACCTGGGGGTCGCGGTCGGCCTGCTGACGTTCGCGGGGCTGGGCTACATCCTGTGGAAGTTCCGCTACCACCCGGATGCGCCCGAGCCCACGCAGGTGCACGGCAACACCACGCTCGAGGTGGCGTGGACGCTGATCCCGGCCCTGATCGTGGCCGTGATCGCCGTGTTCACCGTGCAGGCCATCTTCGCCACGCAGCCCGAGCCGCCCGCCAACGCGCTGAGCGTGCGGGTGATCGGCAAGCAGTGGTGGTGGGAGTTCCAGTACCCGGTCAACGGCGGCCGCGACACCGTGGTCACCGCCAACGAGATCCACGTGCCCGTGGGCCAGCCGGTGCAGCTGCTGCTGGAGTCCGACAACGTGCTGCACTCGTTCTGGGTGCCGCAGATGGGCGGCAAGCGCGACCTGATCACCAACCGCGTCAACCGCCTCATCTTCACCCCGCGCGAGCCGGGCGTGTACATGGGGCAGTGCGCCGAGTTCTGCGGCGACAGCCACGCGCTGATGAAGATGCGGATGATCGCGCACACCCCGCAGGGCTTCCAGGACTGGCTGAACAACGAGGCCAGCCCCGCCCTGCAGCCCACCGACTCCACGTCGGCGGTGGCGCTGGGGAAGAAGCTGGTCACGCAGGGCGTGTGCGCCGGCTGCCACGTCGTCGGCGGCACGCCCATGGTGGGGCGCACCGGGCCCAACCTGACGCACTTCGGGCGGCGGCGCACGCTGGCGGCGGGGATCATGGAGAACAACGCGGCCAACCTGCACGCGTGGATCCGCAACGCCCCGTCCATCAAGCCGGGCTCGCTGATGCCGCAGCTGGGGGGCGACATCCCCAACGCGCTCACGGACGAGCAGATCACCTACATCGTGGCGTACCTGCAGTCGCTTCAGTAGCGGCGCGCAGGGCTGTACATAAAGACCGACGGCGACGGCCGGCCCCGGGAGCCATTCCCGGACGCGGCCTTTCGTGATCAGGCGCCCGCCCCGTAAAAAGGGCGCCCCGAACCCGATGGAGCAGGAATGGCATCGACAGCAACGGTGGCCGCACCGCACCACCCTCATACCGCGGCACCCGCCGAGCCCACCGGCCTGTGGAGCTGGATCACCACGGTGGACCACAAGCGGATCGGCATCATGTACGGGGTGACGGCCTTTGCCTTCTTCCTGATCGGCGGCATCGAGGCGCTGCTGATCCGGGTGCAGCTGGCCGTGCCCAACAACAACTTCGTCAGCGCCGACTTCTACAACCAGCTGTTCACGGTGCACGCGCTGACGATGATCTTCGCGGCGCTGATGCCCCTGACGGCGGCGTTCTTCAACTACATCATGCCGCTGCAGATCGGCGCGCGCGACGTGGCGTTCCCGCGGCTCAACGCGCTGTCGTACTGGGTGTACCTGTTCGGCGTGCTGTTCTTCAACGTCGGCGTTTTCCTGCAGATGGGCCCCAACTCGGGGTGGTTCGCGTACGCGCCCATCACCACCCGCGAGTTCTCGCCCGGGCTCAACATGGACTTCTACGTCCTGGGCCTGCAGATCCTGGGCTTCTCGTCGATCCTGGCGTCGCTCAACTTCATCGTCACCATCATCAACATGCGCGCGCCGGGAATGCGGCTGATGCGCATGCCGATCTTTACCTGGCTCACGCTCATCACGGCCATCCTCATCGTGACGGCCATGGCGGTGTTCACCATCGCCGTGACGGAGCTGATGGTGGACCGGCTGTTCGGGGCCACCTTCTACGACATCCGCAAGGGCGCCGACCCGCTGCTGTGGCAGCACCTGTTCTGGATGTTCGGCCACCCCGAGGTGTACATCCTCATCCTGCCCATCATGGGCATGGTGTCGGAGGTGATCCCCACGTTCAGCCGCAAGCCGCTGTTCGGCTACAACGTGATGGTGTTCTCGGGGGTGCTCATCGGCTGGCTGGGGTGGGGCGTGTGGAGCCACCACATGTTCGCCACGGGCATGGGGCCCATCGCCGACAGCTTCTTCGCGCTGTCCACGATGCTCATCGGCATTCCCACGGGGATCAAGATCTTCAACTGGCTGGGCACCATGTGGGGCGGCAGCCTGCGCTTCACCACGGCCATGCTGTTCAGCATCGCGTTCATCGCGATGTTCACCATCGGCGGCATCTCGGGCGTCATGCACGCGGCCGCGCCCAGCGACCTGCAGCAGACCGACACGTACTTCGTGGTGGCGCACCTGCACTACGTGTTCTTCGGCGGCACGGTGCTGGGGCTGTGGTCGGGGATGTACTACTGGTACCCCAAGATCACCGGCCGGCTGATGAGCGAGCGGCTGGGCAAGGCCCACTTCTGGCTCACCCTGGTCGGGATGAACCTGACCTTCTTCCCCATGCACTTCCTGGGGATGCTGGGGATGCCGCGCCGCATCTTCACCTACGCCGACAACATGGGCTTCAACGAGATGAACCTGGTCATCTCGGCCGGCTCGTTCATCATCGCCCTGGGCACGCTGGTCTTCGCGATCAACCTGGTGTGGGCGTGGAAGCGCGGGAAGATCGCGGGGCCCAACCCCTGGGGCGCGGCCACGCTGGAGTGGGCCATGGCCTCGCCCCCGCCGGTGTACAACTTCGTCAAGATCCCGGTGGTGCACTCGCGCATGCCCCTGTGGGAGGGCGACCCCACCAAGTCCAGCGGCATTCCGCACGGGCGGGTGGAGGAAGAGACGGAGCAGGTGACGCTGATGGGCGCGAAGGTGGGCGAGGTGCGCGACCCGGAGCAGGACGTGAACCGCATGTCGGCGCACGACCTGGGCATTCACCTGCCGCCGCCGTCGTACTGGCCCATCATCACCGCCGCGGCCATCTCGATCATCTTCATCGGCCTGCTGTTCCGCAACGTGGAAGGCTGGGCGCACAACCTGTGGCTGATGAGCATCCTGGGCGTGGTGGGGCTTGTGCTGTGCGTCTACGCCTGGGCGTTCGAGCCGGGGCACAGCCACTGAGGGAAGAGTGCCTAGTACCCAGTATCTAGTGCCAAGTAACTCAGGCACCAGGTACTGGGCACTAGGTACTGGGCACCAGGTACCAGGCACTTTGTACTTCGGCACTAGGCACTAGGAACTTCTTCGCAATGGACCACACCCACGCGCTGGACCCGAACGCGGCGCACGCGGCCCACGCGGCCCATATCGACACCAGCACGGGGCTGGACAGCCGCAAGATGGCGTTCTGGGGCTTCATCGGCTCGGAGTGCCTGCTCTTCGGCTCGCTGATCGCCACGTACATGGCGTACAAGGGCCGCAGCATCGGCGGGCCGCGCCCCCACGAGGGCGGCTGGACCAACTCGGTGACCGGCCAGGTGATGGAGCACGGGGTGTTCAACATCCCGCTCACCACCTTCAGCACCTTCATCCTGCTGATGAGCTCGGTGGCGATGGTGCTGGCGCTGAACTACACGCAGCGCGGCGACCGCAGGAACAGCGCGCTGTGGCTGTTCCTGACGGCGTTCGGCGGCTCCATCTTCCTGGGGTGCCAGGTGTACGAGTTCACGTACTTCGTGGTGCACGACGGGATGACGCTGAGCAGCAACCTGTTCTCGTCCAGCTTCTTTCTGCTGACGGGGTTCCACGGCGCGCACGTCACGGTGGGGGTGCTGTACCTGCTCACGCTGTCGGTGATGGCGTGGAAGGGAAAGATCGGTCCCGAGAAGTCGCTGAACGTGGAGATCGCGGGCCTGTACTGGCACTTCGTGGACGTGATCTGGATCATCATCTTTCCCCTGGTCTACCTCGTACGGTGAACGGCGACATGACGAGCGAACTGCGCGAAGTGGCGCACAACCAGCACGCCCATCCCACGAACCGGTTCTACATCATCGTCGGCGTGATCCTGATCGCGCTGACGGTGCTGGAGGTGCTGGGGTACATGGGCGAGCAGAGCGGCACCCTGGGCCCGGGGATGGCGACGACCATCATCCTGTTCCTGTCGGCGCTCAAGTTCCTGCTGGTGGTCGCGCTGTACATGCACCTGAAGTTCGACCACAAGTTGTTCACGGGGATCTTCGTGTTCCCCGCGCTGCTGGCCACGCTGGTGATCGGGTCGATGATCCTGCTCTTTGGCCCGCTGCACGGCACGTCCACGGCCATCCACGGCAGCATGAGCAGCGACGAGGGGGTGCACGGGCCCAGCACGGCGCCCCAGGGCAACCCCGGCGCGCCCACGACGCCCCCGGCGCCGGGGCACTGACGCACCCAGGCAGGACAAGGCAGGTTTCCGGATGTCCATCGCGGTTCTGGGCCTCGCGCTGCACGGCGAGGCCTTCTCGTGGTCCGAATGGCGGGTGTACCCCAGCTTCATGGCGGGGTGGCTGCTGCTGTTCGGCGCGTACTTTCTGCTGATCGGCCCCCTGCGCCACCGCTTTTCCGGCTCGCGTCCCGTGCCGGCGAAGAAGGTGGCGTCGTTCGTCTTTGGCATGGGGCTGATGTTCGCGGCGCTGCAGGGCCCGCTGCACGAGCTGAGCGACTACTTCCTGTTCAGCGCGCACATGGTGCAGCACCTGGTGCTCATCCTCATCATGCCGCCCTTTCTGCTGTACGCCACCCCCGACTGGGCGCTGCGCCCGGTGGTGCGGCGAAAGTGGCTGGGGAAGGCCGCGCGCCTGCTGACGCTGCCGCTGGTGGCGTTCGCGCTGAACAACGCCATCTTCCTGGCCTGGCACTTTCCGGGTCCGTACGACCTGATGATGCGCGACCACGGGGTGCACGTGACCATGCACCTGATGATCATGGTGACGGGCACCATCATGTGGTGGCCGGTGATGAGCCCGCTTCCGGAGCTGCCGCGCATCGCGCCGGCGCTCCAGATGGTGTACCTGTTCCTGGTGGGCATTCCCATGATGGTCTCGGCGGCGCTCATCACCTTCTCGGCCACGGAGCTGTACACGTGGTACGTCGAGGCGCCGCGCATCGTCCCCGGGCTGACGGCGCTGGAGGACCAGCGGCTGGGCGGGGTGATCATGTGGGTGCCGGGCGGGCTCACGCTGTGGCTGGCCATCACCGCGGTCTACTTTCGCTGGACCGGCCGCGAGCGCCGGGAGGACGAGGCGGTGGCGCTGCAGCAGCCGCGGGTGAACCGCGCTGGCCTCATCGTACCGCCGCCGTTTCCGCAGGGCTGATTCACGCAGCGATCGCAAACCGACGCGCCCGGACAAGTGCTTGTCCGGGCGCGTTTTGCGTATGGATCGTGGCCGGCGGGAAACGGGTCCGCGTGTTGGCGGGTCGCGGTATTGGACGTTCCGGACGGCCGGGTTATACTTGTGGGCGAGAAGAGAACGTGTCCCTGAACGGAGCAATCGATGAGCACTCCACTGCCGGCTGATGACGCCGAAGGACCCTGGGCAGATCCTTTCGTGCGCCGGGCGGAGTTCCGCCGGCGGCTGGCCGCCAAGGGGATCTTCGTCCGCTTCCCGAGGACGGACAAGGAGTGGGTGCCGCCGGTTCCACTCCCCGTCTCCGCCGACGAGGCCAGCCAGATGGTGATCCGGATGCGCCGGGGTGAGGATTGACCACCTACTTCTTCGACACGTCGGCGGTGGTCCGGCTGTACACGACGGAGACCGGAGCCGTCCTGGTCCGGAATCTGGTTCGCAGCGCGGTCGTCGCGCGGCCGACCACCGAGATCGTCGTGTGCGACCTCGCGCGGCCGGAGACCTTTGCGGCGCTCAGGAAGATCGCGACCGGAGCCGATGCCGCACGCCGGGGGCTGAGCCGTGCCGCGCTCCGCATGGTGCTTCCACGGGTACGCGAGGACTTCAGCGAACAGGAGAGCTTCTTCGTCATGCCGGCGACCCCTTGCATGACGGTAGCCGCGGAGATCGCCGGACGGCACCCCATCAAGGGGGCCGACGCGGTCCACATTGCATCCGCCCTGACCGCGAAAGAGGCTGCGCCTGTACCGGAGCGGTTCTTCTTCGTGAGCGATGACCTGGCGCAGTGCCGGGTTGCCGAAGCGGAGGGGTTGAACGTGCTGCGCCCCTCCGCGTAGCCGTCGCGGTTCAGCCGGCGCCTACCGCTCCAGCTGGCGCGGTCCAGCCGGCGAGGGTGGCGCGGGCGGCGCAGGTGGTCTCCAGAAAGTTGCGGAGGGCTGCGTCGGAATGGGGGGCGTGGACCAGGAGAGAGGAGACCGACGCCGCGTCCGTGCAAGTGCTTGCCCAAGCGCGTCTTGCGTTCGGATCGCGGTCGGCGGGAAACGGGTCCGTGAGTTGGCGGATCGCGATAATTGGACGTTGCAGGCGGTGCGGCTATACTTGTGAGTGAGAAGAGGACGTGTCCCTGAACGGAGCGGTTTGGTGAGCAACCCACTGCCGAAACATGACGAGGATGGCCGCTGGTCGGATCCACATGCGGTTCGTGCGGAGTTCCAGCGGCGCCTGGCCCAGCGCGGGATCTTCATCCGTTTGCCTGAACCGGGCAGGGAGTGGCTTCCGCCGGTGCCGTTCCCCGTCTCGGCCGATGAGGCCAGCGCGATGGTGATCCGAATGCGGAGGGAGGATTGAACACGTACTTCTTCGACTCCTCCGCACCCCTCCGCGTAGTCGTCGCCGGACAGCGGGCGATATCTGTGCGAACCTGAACCGTGTGCGATCATGAGCAACGCTGCGATTGAAACGCAACGCAAAGAGATGCCCCGGGACCCGCAGGCTTGGCGCGAGGAATTCCGCCGTCGCCTGGCCGAGCGGGGAATCCACATCCGCCTTCCGCCTCCGGGTGCAACCTGGGAGCCGCCGGAGCATCCCCTTCCGATCGATGCGGACGAGATGAGCCGCTTCGTGGTGCAACTGCGCAGGGAGGGCAAGCTGTGAAGGTGTTCTTCCTCGACACCTCGGCGATCATCCGGCTTTACGTAGTGGAGACGGGCTGGCGATGGCTCCGGGACCTGATGCGTAGCGCGACAGGTGAGCACGCATCGGCCCTGGTGTGCTTCTGTGACCTGGCACTCCCGGAAACCGTGTCTGCCCTCCGGCAGATCGCGCAGAAGCCCGACGCGGCCCGGCGGGGGCTGAGTCGCGCGGCGTTCCGGCAGACGGTGCCTCGCGTGAGGGCAGATCTGCTGGACGATTTCCTGCTCACCGTTCTCCCCGCGAGCCGGTGCATGCCGTTGGCCGCAGAGGTCGTGGAGCGGCGGGAGATCCGGGGTGCGGATGCGGTTCACCTGGCCGCCGCGCTCACCGCCCGGACCACGATCGCCGGTGACGCGCCTTTCGCGTTCGTGAGCCACGACCAGCGCCAGTGCCGCGCGGCGCAACGCGAAGGGCTGGAGGCCATCACGCCCTCCTGAGCCGCTCCGCCTACCGCTCCAGCGCGGCGCGGTCCCAGCCGGCCAGGGTGGCGCCGGCGGCGTAGGTGGTCTCCAGGAACTCGCGGAGGGCGGCGTCGGGGTCGGGGGCCGTGCGGACGGCTTCGTAGGGAAGCAGCCACTCGCCCATTTCGGCGCCGTAGTACGCGGCCTCCGGGCCCACGGAGGCCGATTTGTATCCCTCCGGCTCCGGGTAGAAGTAGGCGTAGAACGCCGGCTGCGGGAACATGGCGTTCCCCGGCCAGAAGCCCGCGCTGCTGGCCGCGTGCGAGTACGCCTCGCGCGTGACGGAGTCGGCGATGCCGGGCGCGCCGGGGTGCACCGGCGCCGGCCCGCCGCTGAAGCGCGTGACCGCCAGGTCCAGGCTTCCCCAGAACAGGTGCACGGGGCTGCACTTGCCCAGCCACCCCGCGCGAAACTCGCGCATCACCCGGTCCGCCTGCGCCAGCACCCGCCAGAAGCGGTTCGCCGCGTCCGCGTCGTACGAGGCGTGCGTGGTGTCGCGCTCGAAGGGAATGGGGTCCGGCACCTCCTGCGGCAGCGTGTTGATTCGCACCGTGATCCCCAGCTTCCCCAGCACCGCCATCAGCTCGGCATGAAAGTCCGCCACGGTGCGGGGGCGCAGCTCCAGCGTGCGCACCTCGCCCTCGCCGGTGCGCACCACCAGGCGGTGGTCGATGAAGTCGAAGTCGATCTCGAAGGTGCGGACGCCATACGGGATGGCGGTGGTGGTGAGGCCGCGGGCGCAGACGTACAGCGGCACGTGCCACCAGTGGTTCACCGCGGGGGTGAGCTCCATGCGGATCTTGCCCACGATCTGCGTCCACATGTGCAGCGTCTGCAGCGTGTCCTTCCACGCCTCGTACGGAAGCGCGGGCCAGACGTCGGTGCGGGGAAGGACCACGGTCTGCGGCATGGGGCACCTCCGGAGGGGAGAGGGAGGGAAGACGCCGCGCCGCCGGGGATCGGCGGCGCGGCGTTGTTGCGGTCGGAACGGTCCGCCGGGTCAGCCGGTGGGCGGCAGGCGCTCCCACTTGGGCAGCGCCGCGCAGGCCAGCGGCGGCGTGGCCGGGCCGGCGTTCTGGCCCTTGATGATCAGCGCGTGCTGGCCGTTGAGCACCGTGCCCACCGGCACCTGCAGCGTGTCGGTGAGCGTGGCGATGTTGCCGGCGCCCACCGGGATGGGCCCCACGGGAGCCACCTCGCCGCCGTTCTGCTCGCAGGTGCCCTGGACGATGGCGCCCTGCAGCTGCTGGTTCCCCTGCGAGATCCCGGTGACGTTCAGCGAGATCTCCGTTCCCTGGTCCAGCCCGCGAAAGTTCACGGAGCCGTTGACGCCGGAGTTGTTGACCGGCGACAGCTGCCCGGCGGCGATGGTCTGCTCGGGGCGGGGGATGTTCTCCACGCCGGGCGCGGCCTGCTGGCCGGCGTCGGCGTTGGGGGTCATGGTGGTGCCGGTCTGGCCCACCTCCTCGGTGTTGCCGCCCGGATCGGGGTTCTCGCCGCCGTCTTCCCCGCATGCGCCCATGGCCAGGCACAGCACCGCGGCCGCCGTCGTCAGCATCTTCATCCGCCCATCCTCCCTCGTCGTCAAAAATCCGCGATCAGGACCGGGGTGGCGGGCAAGGAGCGTTCCAGATCAGCCCCCGCCGAACCGCCGCCGGGCCTCCTCCAGCTGCTCCGGGCGGCCGATGTCCACCCACGCGTGGCCGTCCACGTGAAAGGGAAGGATGCGCTCGCCCTCCGCGGCCAGGCGCAGGTACGGATCCAGGATGGAGAACGCCCCGCGCTCCGTCATCAGATCGAAGATGCGCGGCGAGAGGACGTGGATGCCGGCGAACGGCAGCGCCCGCACCTCGCCCGCCGCCGGGCGGACGCGCAGGTCGATGCCCTTCGTCTCGTCGGTGCGCCCCAGCAGCCCGGCGTCGTCGAACAGCATCTTGCGCGTGGTCTGGCGCCGCATGACGGCGACGGTGGCCAGCGGGTCGCCGGCGGCCCCGTGCGCCGCGTACATCTCGCCCAGCGGGATCTCGGAAAGGATGTCGGCGTTGTGCAGAAAGAAGGGCGCGTCCTTTCGGAACAGCCCCTCCGCGGCCAGCAGCGCGCCGCCGGTCTCCAGCGGGCCGGGGTCTTCGCGCGAAAAGACGGCCTCCACGCCAAAGCCGTCCCTGGACCGCACGTAGTCCTCGATCTGCTGCGCCAGGTGGGCCGTGTTGACGATCAGCCGGTCCGCGCCGGCCTCGATCAGCCGCCGCGCCACGCGCTCGATGATCGGCATGCCGCTGACGTCGATGAGCGCCTTGGGGGTGTGGTCCGTCAGCGGGCGCAGGCGGGTGCCGAGGCCCGCCGCCAGGATCATGGCGTCCACGACGCTACTCCGGCTTCGACGCCGCGCCCGCCGCGGCGCCGGCGGCGGCGATCTCGGCCTGCTCGCGATTGGCGGGCCACTTCGATTCCTCCCTGTGCGTCAGCACCACGTTGACCGACGGGTAGTGCGCGCGCAGGAACGCCGCCAGCCGCTCCGCAAAGTAGACGGAGCGGTGCTGGCCGCCGGTGCAGCCGAAGTTGGCCGAGAGCGAGGCGAAGCCGCGGGTAAGCCACACGCCCACGTGGCTTTCCACCAGCCCGCGCACGTGACCCCAGAACTCCTCCACCTCCGGCTGCTGCTCCAGAAAGTAGACGACCGGCTCGTCGCAGCCGCAGAGCGGAGCATATTCCGCGTAGCGGCCGGGGTTGTGGATGGCGCGGCAGTCGAAGACGAAGCCGCCGCCGTGCCCGCCGCCGTCCTCGGGGTAGCCGCCCTTGAAGCTGAAGCTGCCCACGTGCACGGTAAGCCCGGGCAAGGCCTGCGGCGCCGCCTTTCGCAGCGACGTGGTCTTGCAGATGCGTTCGAACACGGCCTGCAGCTCGGGGAGCTCGATGCTGACGAAGCCGGTCTCCAGGATGCGCTCGATGTTGCGCACCGCCTGCGGCACGCTCTGCAGAAAGCGCGGCTTGCGCTCGTAGAAGCCGCGGTAGCCGTAGGCGCCCATCGCCTGCATGATGCGCACGAGCACGTAGCCCCGGAAGTGCTGGCGAAACCGGTCGCGGTCCACCGGCAGCAGCTTTTCCAGGTTGGCCAGGTAGTGGTCCAGCAGCTCTTCGCGCACGGGCTCCGTCATCCCCACCTTGGGGTCGTACAGCAGCGACGCCACGTCGTACTGCAGCGCGCCCCGCCGGCCGCCCTGGTAGTCGATGAACCACGGCTCGCCGTCGCGCAGCATCATGTTGCGGCTCTGGAAGTCGCGGTACAGGAAGTGGCGCGTGTCCGCCCCCAGAAGGAAGGTGGCAAAGCGGCGGAAGTCCTTCTCCAGCCGCGCCTCGTTGAAGGGGATGTGCGCCAGCTTGAGAAAGTGGTACTTGAAGTAGTTCAGGTCCCACAGGATGGACTGGCGGTCGAACGCGGCCCGCGGATACGCCAGCGAGTAGTCGATGACCTTGCCGCCCTCCACCTGGAATCGCGGCAGCAGCTCCAGGATGCGCCGGTAGACGGGGAGCACGGCCGCGGGAAAGTCCGCGCCGGGGTCCTCGCGGCGCGCCTGGGTGACCGCGTCGAACAGCGTGGTCTCGCCCAGGTCCTCTTCCAGGTAGATGCCGGCCTTTTCGTCCACGCCGTAGATCTGCGGGACGGGAAGGTCGATGGAGCGGAACGCCTTGGTGAACGAGAGGAAGGCGCGGTTCTCGTCCGCGTCGGGCCCCACCACGCCCACGGCCGTCTCCATCTCCTCGCCCACGAGCCTGAACATCTGGCGCGCCGAGCCGTCGCCGGCGATCTCGAGGATGCTGACGGGCGGCTTGCCGAAGTGCTGCTTGAACAGCCTGCGAAAGATCTTCTCCACTGCCGTGCCTTGCTTGCGGGCCGAAACGATTCCCCGGACGCAACATAACGTCGCAACCACGGTGCCGTCAGCACCGTGGACGTTGGACGATACGGACGCGCCACCGCCCGCAAGGCACTTTCCGCCGCTCCGTGGACGGGTGGAGACGCCGATAGAAACGAGCAAAGCCCCGCATCGTGCGGGGCTTTGAGGGATGGATACGGGTCCGCTCCGCCCTTGGACGATTACTGTCATTCTAAGGAAGGCGCTCGCCCACAACTATCCTCACGCTCCAGGGCCTGTGCGCCGACCGAAGAATCTCCGTCGGGAACGCGCGGCCCCTCGCGCCGAACCCGGCCGTAGCCGACGGGACGGTGCGCCCATCCGGCAGATTCTTCGGTCGGCGCACAGGCGCTGGTGCAACTGAAAAGGATTGCGCGCGCGCCCCCTCAGAACGACACCAGTCCGCTGGACTGCGTCTCTGTGCTCTTCCTGGATCGTCTCGCATCTCGCGCCACCGCGCGGACCGCGCGGTGCGTGAAAGCGGCCAGCGCGGCTATTCGTGGCGGATGGCGTCGATGGGGCTCAGCCGTGCCGCGCGCAGGGCGGGCCAGGTGCCGAAGGTAAGGCCGATGACGATGGCGGAGAGCGCGGCCACCGCCAGCGTGCTCAGCGAGACGCCGGCGTACATCGGCACGTCCAGCGTTGCCCGCATGACCGCAGTGACGGCGAACGCCACCAGCAGGCCGAAGACGAGCCCGATGGCGCTGCCGGAGCCGGTGATGGCGACGGACTCGGCGAGGAACTGCAGGATGATGTCGCGGCGGCGGGCGCCCACCGCCTTGCGGATGCCGATCTCGCGGGTGCGCTCGGTGACGGAGGCCAGCAGCACGTTCATGATGCCGATGCCGCCCACCAGCAGCGAAATCCCCGCGATGGCGCCCATGAACACCTTGAAGAGCAAAAAACCGCGCGCCATCTCGCGCGAGCGCGCCTGGTCCGTGGACACCTCGAACCGCGCCGGGCTGCCGTAGCGCGCCGCCAGCCACCGCTCCGCCGCCGCGCGGGCGCTGTCCACCTGCTCCACCGTGGCGGCCCGCAGCACCAGCATGCGCGCGCGGTCCGCTTCGCCCGGCGCCATCACGGCGGGCCCGGCGCCCAGCGGCACGTACGCGGCGAATCCTTCCTCCCCCGGCCGCCCCTTCAGCACGCCCACGACGGTGCGGGGAACGCCGCGAAACAGGAGGGTGCGGCCCAGGATGGCCGGCGGGTCCTGCCCGGGGGCGAACTCGCGCGCCAGGTTGTGCGATACCACCGCCACCGGCGCGTCCGCCGCCACCTCCGCGGGGGTAAAGAAGCGCCCCGCGGCCAGGTCCGCGCCGTAGAACTGCGCCGTGTTCGCCATCGCGGCGGTCACGCGGGCGGCCCGGTCGCGGCCGGCGGAGTCGCCGCGGACCCGCGTGGTGCCCGAGTAGGTGATGGAGACGCTGCCCACGCCGGGGACGCGCGCCGCCTGCGCCGCGTCCGCCGCCCCGAAGCGGGGAAAGTCTTCGCGCGGCACGCGCATCCCGTCCATCGTGTCGTAGGTGACGGGGCTCACGTAGACGTTCTGCACGCCGGTGGTGACGGCAAGCTCGCCGCGGGCGTAGCGCTCCATCCCGTCCCCCAGTGACAGCACCGCCACCAGCGCGCCCACGCCCACGATCACCCCCAGCGTGGCGAGCACCGTCCGCAGCGGGTTTACGCGCAGGGCCGACAGCCCCACGCGCACGGAGGCCAGGTCCGCGACACGCGTCCGCGGCGAGCGTTCTGGTTTTTCGGACGGCATGATGCGGATCGGGCGCGGAGGGGCGAGAAGGGTGGAGCACGATGGATGATGATGCGCACCGGCAAGTACGCGGGTGCGGCGGCGAAGTTTCGCGCGGAGCGTAGCGAGCGCATGCGCCGCGTGATGAACGCGCGATGGAACCGGGCAAACGCGCTGATTTGGTGGAACATCAACGTGGCCGTGCTCATGCTTGTTGCTTTTCCGCAACGATTGCGCATTTTGGAGCGGAATGCGGATGTCGTATCCCACCCTTGGAATGTATGGAGGACAGTCATGAAGAAGCTGAAGATGGAAGACCTGCGCGTGGAATCGTTCCTCACCGAGCTCCCGATCCAGGCGCGGGGCACGGTGCACGCGGAAGGGTCGGGGTTCTGCGAGACTGGTGGCTCGATAACGAACTGCATGGAAACCTGCGCCGCCACCCATCCCTGCGGATCGTGCTTCCCCGACAACTCTTGTGGATATACCTGCGACAACAACTACGGCTGCAGCACGCAGGATTACCGATGCACCTATGGAGGGGTTTATGCCTGCTGATCGTGAAGGATTGCGCGTTCGAGGATGGTCAGATGATCGCGGCTGGTCGGGTGAAGCGTCCGCGGGACTATCCGTCGTGCAGTGACGAGACCGGCTTCTCGTAGCCCGCGGGCGGCGCGAGGGCGGCTGCCCGGTAACGGATACGTGCGCGCGCCGGTGGTGGCAGTTCGCCGCGCCGAGATTTTAGAAGCGAGATCGAGTTCTCGCTTTTCTCCCGCGCAGCGGGGGAGAGGGGCCGCCGGGCGCCAGCTCGATCCCCATCGCCGAGCCCGCAGCCCGTCGGCAACACCAACCTCCCCCAATCTTGGGGGAGGTGCGAGCCTAAGCGAGCGGAGGGGGCGCCCCGCCGACGCAGCGTGATCCCCTTCGCCGAGCCTCCGTCCCGGCCCTACGCTCCCCTCCCTCCCGAAATCGAAATCCCACCCCGGCGGCCGCGCCAGGGTGGGATTCCGACCTTCAGCCGATCTGCGGCTCAGTACATCCGCCGATCCGCCGAGCCGACGGGATCAGCGCGACTTGGGCGCCGCGCCGGCCGGAGCCGCCGCCGGGGCCGCGCCGCCGGCCGCGGGAGCCGCCGTGGCGGGCAGTTCGCGCGGCGTGCGGCCGCCCAGGGCGCTGCGGTTCAGGTACTGCGCCTGGCTGGCCGGGTAGCTGATCGTCCGCGGATCGCCGTCCGACACGTAGCGGTGCGTGGGGTCCGCCTCCCAGCGGCGCAGCTGCGCCTCGAGCGCGCCCGGCGCCACGATGAAGCGGTCCACCGAGTGCGGGTCCCACCGCGTGTCCCACGGCGTCACGCTGGGGCCGCCCGAAACCTCCAGCACCACCTTGTTCTCGTAGCGCTTGCCGTTGCGGTACGTGCCCTCCCACGCCGCCGACTTCTGGTCGGGCCACATGCCCAGCGGCAGCGCAAAGGTCACGATGTCGTAGTCCGCCGGCAGGTACGCCTTGATGCTGTCCTCGCCGATGCCGATCCAGTCCATCGCCTGCTGGGCGCTGCTGGCGCGGTCGAGCCGGGCGTGGTACAGCGTGTGGTTGCACACCTCGTGGCCGTTCTGGACGATGAACTCCATCTTCTTGCGGATGGTGGCCTCGCGCTGCTCGCGCGGCGTGTCGCGGTCCTTGGTCTCGCCAAAGAAGTTGGACGGGTGCGCCGCCGCGGGAAGGATGCACCACACCATGCCGCCCGGCCCCCAGCTGGGGTTCTGCTCCTTGAACGACACCCACGACCCCATCATGGTGTTGGGGTCGATGCTGCCGTCCGGGCGGTAGTAGAACTGCCCGCGCGTGGCGTCGTCCATGGTGAACACCACCGGCGTGGTGCCGCGGGGGATGTCGATGTTCCCCTCCAGCACCTGGCGCATGGTCACCGGGCGGTAGCCGGCGTCGTGCAGCGCCTTGAGGTCCTTGCGGAAGTTGTCGAGCGTGCGGACGAACTCGCCCTCGGGGCTGCCGGTGCGGTGGTACTCAAGCACCATGATGCGGCCCAGCTCGTTGGGCGGCAGCTGCGTGGTGGGCCCGGCCGGCAGGTTGTTGGCCGGCTGGCCCCCCGGCGCCGCCGACTGCGCCCCGCCCGCCGAGTCGAACGGCGCCGCCGTGGCCGAGTCCGTCGCCCCGCCGCCCTTTTCGCCGGCGGCTTCGTCGCCGCCGCCGCACGCCGCCAGCAGCGCCAGCAGGGCCGCCGCCGCGGTGCCGCGAATCCGTTCCATCTCCATGCGCATTCTCGCCAGTCCGTCTTCGTTTGATTCCGTCAGAAAGCCCGCCGGGCGGCGGGGATCACCGCCGCCCGGCAGGCGCAAGGTTCGTGCTTGAAGGGGCGCGCTACTGCTGCTCGTCTTCCGGCAGGCGGGGAAGCAGGTCCTCGGCCAGGCGCGCCATCACCCGCTGGTACACCATGCGCGCGCGCAGCTCCGGCAGCTCCAGCCGCTCCACGTACAGCGCCACCGCGCGCGTGGGGTCGGCGTGGTCGCCCATCACCTCCACGAAGCGGCTGGCGTGCTGCATGTGCGCGTCCACCAGCGTCTCCTCGGCCCGCGCGGCCGACAGCTCCAGCCACAGCTCCTCCTCGTCGCTGCGCTTCTGCTGGCGGCGAATGTAGCGCACCATCCCCAGCGGCGTGGCGTAGCGCCAGTTCCATCCCCAGCCGCGGTGCCCCTCGCGCGCCAGGTCCTCGCGCACCTCGCCCTCGTTCATCAGCGCCACCGCCCGCGTGCCGATGGCCTCCTTTTCTTCGCCGTCCAGCGCCACCGACTCCAGGTAGCGCTCAATGGCCTCGTCGAAGGGCATCCGCGGGGCCAGGATGCTCACCAGGTCCAGCGCCAGGTTGGCGTGCACGTCGATCAGCGCTTCGCGGGCCAGGGCCTCGGCGCGCTCCAGCTTGCGTTCCAGCTCCGGCGGCATGCGCGAGAGCCACTGCGTAACGGGGGATGCCATGGGTACGGTCCGGACGGGGGAGGGAAGGGCCGCCGGGGCCTAGAAGCCCCGGCTGTTCCAGTAGATCGCGACCAGCACGATCCCGAATACAATGCGGTACCAGGCGAACGGGCGAAAGGTGTTCTTCGACACGTACGCGATCAGCGTGCGGATCACCACCAGCGCCGAGACGAACGCCACCACGAAGCCGATGGCGAACACCGGGATGTCGGCGGGCGTGGCCACCTCGGCGATGTCGCCCATCTTGACCACCGACGCGCCCAGCATGGCCGGGATGGCCAGGAAGAACGAGAACTCCGTGGCCGCCGTGCGCGAAAGCCCCAGCGTGAGCCCGCCCATGATCGTCGCCCCCGAGCGCGACATCCCCGGCCAGATGATGGCCAGCACCTGGAACAATCCCACGCCGATGGCCTTGGAAAGCGGAATGCGGTCCACCGACTCCACCGTGGGCGTGCGGAAGTACTTTTCGATCAGCAGGATGGCGATGCCGCCCACCACCAGCGCCAGCGCCACGGGAAAGGGCTTGAACAGCCGCGCCTCGATCCACTCTTCCGTGGGCAGCCCCACCAGCACCGCGGGGATCGTGGCGACGATCAGGTTGATGATGAGCCCCTTGCTTTCCGGCTGCCGCCAGGTGCGCAGGACGTTCCAGATCTTGGCCCGGTACATCCACACCACGGCCAGGATGGCGCCCAGCTGGATGAAGATGATGAAGGCGTTTTCCTTTTTGCCCGTAAAGTTCAGCCAGTCCTGCGCAAGGATCAGGTGCCCGGTGGACGAGACGGGGATGAACTCCGTGATCCCCTCCACCAGCCCCAGCACCGCCGCCTTGATCCAGAGAATCGGATCCATCCACGCCTCGTTTTGCTGCGTCCCCGCCCGCTGGACTGGTTGTATTGTGATCTCTGGCTACGACGACTGCGACGGCGGGTTTGGGCGTGTCCCTCCGCTGCGCTCCGGGCCGGGCTGCGCGCGCCGTAGGCAACGATACAACTGTTGCCAACGGCGCCGAGCCCCCGGCGCGCACCCGCCTCCGCGCGTTTCCGCCTCGCTCGTGCACGCGCGCCGTGTTCTCGGCCCTGCGGGCGCGCATCCCTCACGCGGGCTCGTCGGGATCGGCGCGCTTCGAACGGCGCCGAACTGCGCCGGACGGGGTGCCCCTCCCCCGACCCCTCCCCGTTCGTTCCTCACGGAGAGGGGAGAATTCGATCGCGCTTCGGCTGGCCACAATGTGACCGCTTTTCCCCAACCCGCAACGTGGCAGGCACCCGCCCTCACCCCGCGTCCGCCAGTCCGCGAAGGCGGCCTTCGTGTGGTCGTTGCAGCGAATTCATTCGCCCTTGCCGCCCCGCCGCCCCAACCCGCCCAATCCAACCTCCCCCAGCAGTTTTGGGGGAGGTGGGCGAGTAATGCGAGCCCGGAGGGGGGCGCCCGCCCCTCGCTCCCCACTCGCCGAAGCACACCGCCGCCCGTGCCGTGTATCCCCCTTCCCGCGCGGTTTGCGGGAGGGGGGCGCGCACTCAGGCGCCGCCGGGGGAGGGCTCGCCGACGGCGGGCCCGCCCCGCAGCCGCGCGCTCAGCATCCCCACGCCCACGGTGATGGCGGAGCCCAGCAGCGCGAACCACAGCGTGTCGACCACCCTGGGGATCGCGCTGAACTGCTGCAGGGCCCACAGCGAGGCCATCGCGGCGATGGCAATGCCCATGCCCGTCAGCGCGTCGCGCCCGTCCGCGCGCCTGGAGACCAGCCCCAGCAGAAAGCCGCCCAGCAGCCCGCCGTAGGTGAACGACGCAATCTGCAGCGCGATCACCACCAGCGGCGTTCCCGCCGCCAGCAGCTGGAACGTCAGCGACACGGCGATCATCACCACGCCCCAGCCGAGCGTGAACCGCTTGCCCACCTTCAGCAGGTGGGCATCGTCCCGGCGGCCGGTGCGCGGCACGTACAGGTCGTGCACCGAAACGGCGGCCAGCGCGTTGAGCGACGACGACATCGCCGCCGCCAGGATCGCCGCCACCACCAGCCCCGCCACTCCCGGCGGCAGGTGCTCCACCGCGAAGGTGGGGAACACCGCGTCCGGCTGGGCGAACGCGCGGCCGCCGTAGAACACCCACAGCCCCGCGCCGATCACCAGGAACAGCGCGAACTGCAGAAAGACCAGGATCCCCGACCCGATCAGCGCCCGCCGCGCGTCGCGCAGCGAGGGCGAGGCCAGCAGCCGCTGCACGATCAGGTGATCGGCCCCGTGCGAGGCCATCGTCAGGAACGCGCCGCCCACCAGCCCCGTCAGCAGCCAGTTGCCCTTGGCGAAGCCGCCGTCCAGGTGAACGATCCGCAGCTTGTCCGCGTCCCCCGCCGCCGCCGTGATCCCCTCCCATCCTCCCGGCACCAGGCCGACCAGCACCCACAGCACCGCGATCCCGCCCACGATGTAGATGAACATCTGCGCCACGTCCACCCAGACCACGGCGCGCAGGCCGCCGTAGTAGCTGTACAGCAGCGTGAACAGGCCGATGGCCACGATGGACTGCCAGACCGGGATGCGCGCGATGACCGCCAGCGGAATGGCGGTGGCGAAGATGCGCACGGCGTCCGCCAGAACGCGCGTCACCAGGAACACCAGCGACGCCAGCCGCCGCGTGCCGTTGCCGAAGCGGCGCTCCAGCAGCACGTACGCCGTGGCGATCTCGCCGCGAAAGTAGCGGGGGAGCAGGAAGACGGAGATGGCGATGCGGCCGACGAGGTAGCCGGCCGCCAGCTGCAGCATCCACAGGTCGCCCGTGTAGGCGGTGGCGGGAACGCTGATGACGGTTAGCGCGCTGGTTTCCGTCGCCACCACGCTGAAGCAGGCGGCCCACCAGGGGATGGCGTGGTCCGCGAGAAAGTAGTCGCCGGCGTCCTTCTGCTTTCCGCCCAGCACCCCGCCCAGGACGGCGACGAACGCCACGTACGCCAGGATGACGGCCAGGTCCAGCGGCGAAAGGGTCACGGGCGGGGCTCCGCCGCCCCGGGGAGGACGGAATCGGGCATGCCTTCGGCGGCGCGCTCGCGGCGCCGCCCGTCCACGTAGACGGAATCCAGCTGCCGCCCCCTGCGAAGGACCCACTGGCGCATGTGCGGGTTCTGCTCCGCCTGGCGGTTGAACGCAAAGCTGGCCGAATCCAGCCCCTCGCCGGCCCAGACGCTGCCCAGCATTCCTTCGTACACGCCGCGCGCGTCGAGGTCGTAGGCGCGCACGCGCCACGCGTACCCCTTGGTGCCCCTGAAGAACTGCACGGCCCACACCTCGGGCGTCCCGTCGCCGTTGGCGTCTTCCACGCCCGACATGCGCCCGATGGCGGCCGAGTCCAGCCTGGGGTAGCCCGTGGTGTCGTGCCAGCGCTCCAGCCACGGAAGACGGCTGGTGTACAGCCCCGGCCTGCGAACCGCGTCCGCCCCCGGCGTGGATTCCACGACCACGATCTCGTATCCCCCCGGTTCCACGTGTTTCCCCGGCTCCGCCTGGTCCGGCACCCACCCGGGGATCGGGATGGCCGCTGCGACGAACCCCGCGTCGCCGTGCGGGGTGCGGAAGGGGATCGCCATCCCCACGTCCTGCCCCAGCGCTCGCCGGGCGATGGCCATGGCGGAGGTGTCGGCGGATGCCGCCGTGCCGCCCGCGGGCGCGGCGGCGTCCGCCTGGCTGCCCCCGCACGCGGCGGAGAGAATGGATGCGCAGAGCACGGCGGCCAGTGCGGCGCGCCGCGCGCGGGTACGGGTGGGTTCGCCGATGTGCATGGAGGGTGCGGTCGCGCGCCCGGTGCGGTGGGTCAGCGGCATTCGCCGGAGGCCCTCCGCGGCCGCCCCGGCGCGGAGACGAACGCGGCGTACGCCGGGACGAGGACGAGGTCCAGCGGCGAAAGGATCAACGCGCGCCCCCCGCCGGCATCGCCGCCAGCGCCGCCTCGAGCTCGTCCACCCTGGCCGCCAGCCACTGCCGCATGGCCGGGTTCTGCGCCACGTTGCCCGAGAACGAGTGGGCCGACGCATCCACGCCACCCGCCTGCTTCGCCGTCGCGATCAGCTGGTAGAGGGTGCGGTCGTCGCGTTCGTAGGCGCGCACGTCCCAGGTGTGGCCGCCGCCCCGCGCGGCGCGGTACTGCGCGGCCCACACCTCCGCGTCGCCGTCGCCGTCCGCGTCGGCCACGCCCATCATCCGCGCGATTTGCGCACTGTCGGCGGGGACGGCGGTGGCGGTGTCGTCCAGGCGGGGAAGGAAGGGCTCGCGGGTGGCGTACAGGCCGGGCTTGTGCACCGCGTACGAATCGCCGATGGCCTCCACGATCACCAGCTCGTGCCCGCCGGGGCCCACGCTGTTGCCGGAGCGCGACACGTCCGGCACCCACTCCATCACCGGCAGCGCCGCGGCCACGAACTGCGCCGTGCGGTGCTGCAGGCGAAACGGGACGGCCATCCGCACGTCCGGCCCCAGCGCCCGCCGCGCCACCGCCATCGCCGACGTGTCCAGGGGCACGGTGTCCGCCGCCGCGGCGCTCTTCATCTCCTCCGCGCCGCCGCCGCACGCGGCGAAAGCGAGGCACAGCGCCGCCAGGGCAGCGGTGCGCGTCCAGGTCCGGATCGGTTGGATGATGTGCATGGATGGATGCCGGCGAGGTGCGCGAGTGGGTCCAGCGCGACGATGGATGGTGCAGCGGGACAGTATAGTGCGCCCGGCGCGCCCCGCGAAACGCCGATGGGCCGGGCGGCTGCTACGATGCAGCCGTGGATGATTCCGGATCGGCGGCGTCCGGCGCGGAAGCGGTGGCCGGCGGAGCGAGCGGATCGAGCGCGGTCTGCAGCCACTGCAGCAGAAACGCGGCTTCGTCGTGGCTGGTGATGCCGGTCGTGCTCCGGATTGCCGCCGTGACCACCAGCAACACCCCGAAGCCGGCCGCCACCCACGCGACACCCCCGTTCCCCGTCCACGCCAGGACGCCCGCGATGCCGAACACCACCAGCGCGGTGGGTCCGGCATTGTGGTCCTGCACCGCCGAGGCCTGTACGTCGCTGCCGCCGCCCTCGGCCGCGACGACCATGCCGACCAGCTCCGTCTGGTCGCCCTCCCAGATGCGATCGAGCCAGATGCTGAACCGCTCCCCGCGCACCTTCCCCACCAAGCCGCGTACGCCCTTGCGGACCTGCGCCGGGATGTCGCTTCGGCGCGCGTCGGCGATGGAGCCCTGAATGGCCGCGAGCACTTCGTCCGGCGGCGCGGGGACGTGCCGCGCGACGCGGTACCGCGGATCGCTCATCCGCCGCCCAGGCGACGGAGCTCCGCCGCCACCCGCGCGATCACCGGCTCCCACTCGCCCGCCGTCTGCTGCCGGAACAGGCGCATGGTGGGGTACCAGGGCGAATCGTCGCGGCCTTCCATCCACCGCCAGTCCGCCTCCTTCTGCAGCAGCGTCCAGACGGGAACGCCCAGCGCGCCGGCAAGGTGCGCCGGCATGCTGTCGATGGAGACCACCAGGTCCAGCGCCCGCATCACCCCCGCCGCCTCCGTGGGATCGTCCGAGCCGGAGAGGATGCCGAAGCCCTCTTCCCGCTCCGCCAGCCCGGAGCCGCGCTGCAGCACGTGCAGCTCGATCCCCGGCACCTGCGCCAGCGGCGCCAGCAGGGGGTAGGGGATGTTGCGCCGCCCGTCCCAATCCCCCGCCTTCCATGCGATGCCGACCGCGAGCCGGCCGCTGGTCTGGATGCGCGCGGGCTCGGCGTGCAGGTAGGGGACGATGGCGGGGAGCGTGTCGGGCGTGCTGCGGAAGACGTGCGAAAGCTCCATCACCTCCACGTCCACGTCGTACTCCACGCCGACGTCGCCGTCGTGCAGCGGCAGCAGCCGGTCGATGCCGCCCACCGTCCGGAGGAGCGGGATGAGCGCCGGCTGCGCCCAGACCGTCACCTCCGCCGCGACCTGCTTGACCCGCGGCGCGAAGCGGATGAACTGGATGGTGTCGCCCAGGCCGTGGTAGCAGCGGATGAGGACCCGCTTGCCGTCCAGCGGCGTGCCATCCCACACCCACTGCTCGTGCCGCGGCCGATCCCAGCACGCCACGCCCGCGTGCGACGCGAGCACGCGGTCGCTCACGCGCCACGCCGCGTCCCACTCGCCCGCGCGCATGTGCCGCATCCACGCGGCGCCGAGGTCTTCGCCCGCCGCTACGTCCGCCGCCTGATTCAACGCACCTCCCGCCGCCGCACCCCGCATCGCATCTCCATCGTGATCGGACACGCCCGCCCGCCACGCCACGGGTTAAAGCCCGCCGCTAGAACGGCCATAAGCCCCGTCTTTGCTCGTTCCTCGCAAAACGGGGCTTCACCTGCTCGCGTGAGCCGCGCCCTGCGTAACCCTCGTTTGCGCGGAGCGCCCATGGGGGTGAAGCCCCGCCGGGCGAGCTCCGCGAGCCCAGGGCGGGGCTTATGGCTTTTCCAGCCGCGGGCTTCAGCCCGTGGCGCTTTGGCCCCGCGGACCTCACCCCGTGGCGGCGGTCCCCGCGGCGAGTTGCGTCGGCACGAACGGCGCCTCGTGCATCACCGCCGGCTTGCGCTTGCGGACGATCAGCAGCCACTCGCGCAGGGAGACCAGGATCACCATCGCCGCGACGGCCATGAAGACCAGGGCGACCACCGCGTCCAGCCGCGCGTTGAAGATCATCCGCTGCGCCGTCTCCACTGTCTTGGCGGCGGCGGGAAGGCGGCCGGCGTCCAGCCCCGCCTGGATGGAGCTCGCCTGCGAGAGGAAGCCCAGCTTGGGATCGGGCGAGAACACCTTCTGCCAGCCCGCGGTAAAGGTCACCACCGCCAGCCACGCCAGCGGCACCAGCGTGACCCAGGCAAAGCGCGCCTTGCCCATCTTGATGAGCACCGTGGTCCCCACGCACAGCGCCACCGCCGCCAGCAGCTGGTTGCTGATGCCGAACAGCGGCCACAGCGCATTGATCCCCCCCAGCGGATCGGTGACCCCCTGGTACAGGAAGTACGCCCACCCCGCCACCACCAGCGCGCTCGACACCACGATGGACGGATACCACGAGGTGCGCCCCATCGGCGGGTAGACGTGCCCCAGGATCTCCTGCAGCATGAAGCGCCCCACCCGCGTCCCGGTGTCGATGGTCGTCAGGATGAACAGCGCCTCGAACATGATGGCGAAGTGGTACCACAGCGCCGCCATCCCGGGCCCGCCGGCCACCCCGCTGAAGATCTGCGCCATCCCCACCGCCAGCGACGGCGCGCCGCCCGTGCGCGCCAGCAGCGACCCCTCGCCCACCTGCGCGGCCAGCGTCGTCATCTGCTCCGGCGTCACCACGAAGCCCCACGCCGCGATGGTGCGCGTAGCCTCTTCCAGCGTGGCGCCCACCACGCCGGCCGGCGCGTTGATGGCAAAGTAGACGCCGGGGTCCAGGATTCCCGCGGCCACCATCGCCATCACCCCCACGAACGACTCCATCAGCATGGCGCCGTAGCCCACCAGCCGCGCGTCACCCTCCCGCGTCAGCATCTTGGGCGTGGTCCCGCTGGCCACCAGCGCGTGAAAGCCGCTGATGGCCCCGCACGCCACGGTGATGAAGGCGAACGGAAACAGCTTGCCGCTGAAGACGGGGCCGGTGCCGTCCACGAACTGCGTCATCGCCGGCATTTTGACCTCCGGCAGCGTCAGCAAAATGCCGGCGGCCAGCCCCAGGATGGTCCCGATCTTCAGGAACGTCGACAGGTAGTCGCGCGGGCACAGCAGCACCCACACGGGGAGCACGCTGGCGACGAAGCCGTACCCCGCCATCAGCCACACCAGCGTCGTCTTCTCCACCGTGAAGAGGGCGGCCAGCGTCGGGTTCTCCGCCACCCATCCGCCGGCCACCACGGCCGCCAGCGTAAGCACCACGCCGATCAGCGACACCTCCAGCACGCGGCCGGGGCGAAAGCGGTGCAGCCACCACCCCATCAGCAGGGCGATGGGGACGGTGCAGGCGATGGTGAACAGCCCCCAGGGCGAGTGGGCCAGCGCGTTCACCACGATCAGCGCCAGCACGGCGAGGAGGATGCACATGATGGAGAGCACCGCCACCATGGCGATGAACCCCGCCGTGGGGTTGATCTCCTCGCGCGCCATCTGCCCCAGCGACTTGCCGTCCCGCCGCATGGACGCGAAGAGGATGACGAAGTCCTGCACCGCCCCCGCCAGCACCACGCCGATGATGAGCCACAGCGTCCCCGGCAGGTAGCCGAACTGCGCCGCCAGCACCGGCCCCACCAGCGGCCCCGCGCCGGCGATGGCCGCGAAGTGGTGGCCAAAGAGCACCCAGCGGTGCGTGGGGACGAAGTCCACATGGTTGTCCAGCCGCTCCGACGGCGTGGCGCGGCCGTCGTCCAGCTCGAAGACGCGGCGGGCCAGGAACTTTGCGTAGAAGCGGTAGGCCACCACGTAGGTGCACACCGCGGCGATCACCAGCCAGGCGGCGTTGATGGTTTCGCCGCGGTGCAGGGCGATGAGCCCCAGCGCCACGGTGCCCAGCACGGCGACGGCGGCCCAGAACAGCTTGGGAAGGTGCGTGCGCATCGGGAGAACGCGGGGAGTGGATCGGTAGGATCGTTGGAAGACCGGGCAACAGTATACGGCGCTATCCCCCGCGGCGGGAGGGATGACCAAGCGGGACGTACCGTTCCGGCGCCGACGGCTTCCGGGTCGGGCGGTGGCGCGGTGATCGCGCGGAAACACGTGGGGCAGAGGTATCTGGTTGGGTCGCCTGTGTTTGTAAGAAGATAGGCCGGAGATAGTACGCGCGCGGCCCACTCTCTGCGACTGCATGTGCTTTGGGGAGCGCTCCCTATCGGACTATGCTGATGGTCGGCGCTTGGCCTCCTCCCCCTTTCATCCGTAGTGTTCTGGAGGTATCGATGCCACTGTCCCGCATCCCGTCCCGATGTCACCGTGCCGTCCCCATCCACCTTGCCGCCTTTGCCGAAGTTGCCCTTGCCTCCGCCTGCCGTCCCGATGCTGCACCGGAGGGTTAGGCAGCGGGCGCGGAGTTTCCCGCGCCGGAGCAGTGCAGTGGGCCCGCTTGACACTGACCGAGCTGTTCCGCACCGGCGAGTCGGTTCCGCTGACGCTGGTGCAGCGGAATGGTGGTGGACGACCAGGGTTGCGCCTGGTTTCGCGGTCGGCCGCGCTGGAGGGCAGCCGTCGGAGTGGCTGGTGTACCACCCAGGCAGCCGCTTCTCCGCCTCCGCCGTCCCCCCACTGGCAGCAACGTGATGCGTACCGGCCGCCGCCTGTACGCGGTGCAGACCGACGCGTTGGACGTGCCGCGGCTGGTGGCATACGGGGTGGAAGGCGTGCGCTGACGCTTCCGGACCCGGGCGGCGGGATCACATGCTGATCTGCAGGACACGCTGTTTCCGCCAGGGGTTGACATGCATATGTTTGCTATAGATCTTCGTAAGCGATTGAAGGGGATGGTGTTCGAAGCTTTGGGCCGCACCGGTCAAGTACTCGTTGCAGCACCGAACTGCGCACCCGTGCACCTGCGCCCCAAGTGTGGAGCGCCTGTTTTCGGACTATCCATATTCGTTTCCCGGGCCCATCAGACAAGCCGGGACCGTCGCGGAAGCTCCGCGACGGCCCCCCTCGTCCCGCGACCGGCCGGATCCTGCGTCCGTCCGCCGTATCCCCCTTGCAGTCCAGGTACGGATGTCCATCGCAGAGTCTCTGGAAGAGATCCGCCTTGCCCCTGCTGGCAGCCTGCTGCTCCCTGACATGGCCGGCTTTGCCCGCGTGGCGGCCGAGAGCGGGCACTCCGTGCTCATCACCGGCGAAACCGGGTGCGGCAAGACGCACCTGGCCCGGCTGATTCACGAGTCCGGACCGCGGTCAAAGCAGCCCTTCGTGCGGGTGAACTGCGCGGCCATCCCCGATGCGCTGTTCGAGCGTGAGATGTTCGGCCACGTGAAGGGCGCCTACACCGACGCGCGCGACGCGGCTGCGGGGTTCCTGGAGGCGGCCAACAGGGGAACGCTGTTCCTGGACGAGGTGGCGGAACTGGCGCCGCAGAACCAGCCCAAGTTGCTGGCTGTGCTAGAGGACGGGTGCTTTCGCAAGCTGGGCTCGCCGGTGGAGACCCGCGCGGACGTGCAGGTGATCACCGCCGCCAACCGCGACCTTCCAGAGATGGTGGGGCTCAAGCAGTTCCGGCAGGACCTGTTCTACCGCATCTCTGTACTGCGCTACACCGTGGTGCCGTTGCGCGAGCGCCGCGGCGAGATCCCTGCGCTCGTCGAGCAACTGCTGGAAAAGAACCGCCGCCCCGGCACCTCCCGCCCACACGTCTCGCGCGAAGCGCTGGCGGTGCTGCGGCGGCACACGTGGCCGGGCAACATCCGCGAGTTGGAGAACGTGCTGCGCGCCGCCGCCGCGTTCGCCGTCGGTGGCGAGATCGGGCCGGAGCACCTGCCGGCGGAGGTGGTGTCGCCCTCAGACGCGTTCGCGTTGTCGTCCACGTTCGCGCGCCCGGCGGAGCGGTATTCCGCGCCCACCGAGCCGGACCGCGAGCTGGAGATGATTCGCCAGGCGCTGAACGGCGCCGGCGGAAACAAGACGGTGGCGGCGCGCGCCCTAGGAATGTCGCGCTCCACCCTGTGGGCCAAGCTGCAGCGCTACGGCTGATCTTTCCGGACGTCCGCCGGGGAGGGCAACTGTTCCCGCCGGCGTGGCGTCTACTATAATGAACGGAATCCGGGCTTGTACGCACGGTGGCGGATTTTTGCCGTCCAATTGTGCTTACTCGCTGTTGTAGATAGGTTTACGGTCCTGGCCTGTCGACGTCCCGGCCGAGCGTTCTTCGCTTTTTCCCGCGTGTGCCGATGCCTACCCGACGCACTCTCACCACCAGCGCCCTTGCCGCCGTCGTGGCCGTCGCCACCGGCGCCGCCGTGTACGGCCGCATCCAGAGCGCCGACGCCGCCTCCGGTGAAGACACCGGCAAGGGCGCCGCGGCGCCGCTGGTGCAGACCTCCGCGGCCACCGGCTTCGCCACCGACGTGGCCATCCCGGTGCAGGGGGTGGCCGCCACGCGGGGCGAGCTGGTGATGTCGGTGAGCGCCGCCGGCCAAGCCGAGGCGTGGCAGAAGACGGTGCTGGTGGCGCAGGTCAACGGCCGCGTCGTCAGCCTGCCGGTGCGCGAGGGCGACGGGGTGCGCAACGGGCAGACGGTGGCGGGGCTGGACGGCGCCGAGTACTCGCTGGCGGTGGAAGAGGCGCAGGCGGCGCTGGCCGACGCGCAGAACAAGCTGCGCGAGGCCACCCTGTTCGACGACCGCATCGAGGACGCGGCGGTGCGCCGGGAGCGCGCGGCCGCCGCCAGCATCCGCAGCGGCGTCGAGGCCGCCGACGTGCGCCTGCGCCGGGCCCGGCTGGACCTCTCGCGCACGCGCATGGGCTCGCCCATCACCGGGCGCGTGGCCTCGCTCAAGGCGGTCCCCGGGCAGTGGGTGCGCACCGGCGACGAGCTGATGACCATCGTGGACCTGGACCCGATCCGCGTGGAGGTGCAGGTGCTGGAGAGCGAGATCGCCCACCTTGCGCCCGGCCGCACGGCCAACGTGAGCTTCGCGGCGTTCCCCGGCGAGCCGTTCACGGGCCGCATCCAGACCATCAACCCCATCGTGGAAAGCGGCACGCGCACCGCGCGCGTCACCGTGCTGGTCGACAACCCCGGCGGCCGCATCCTTCCCGGCATGTACGCCCGCGTCAGCCTGGAGGCGCGCCGCTACGCCGACCGCGTGCTGGTGCCCCGCAGCGCCATCCTGGAGCGCGACCGCCGCGCCATGCTCTTCGTGTACGAGCCCGGCAGCGCCGACGGCCTGGCCAAGTGGCGCTACGTGACCACCGGCCTGCAGAACGGCAGCATGGTCGAGATCGTGTCGCAGGGCGTGGAGACCGACAGCGTGAAGCCCGGCGAGGTGGTGCTCACCGAGGGGCACTACACGCTGATCCACGACGCGCGCGTGCGGCTGGTGGACGACGCGAAGAAGGAAGGCGGGCGGCCGCAGTAGGTGAAGGGGTGAAGGGGTGAACGGGTGAACGGGTGAACGGGTGAACGGGTGAAGGGGTGAAGGGGTGAAGGGGTGAAGGGGTGAAGGGGTGAAGGGGTGAAGGGGTGAAGGGGTGAAGGGGGCGCCGCCGGCGGGTTTCGTCCCGGGCGGGTGAACCCGCGGCTGGAAAAGCGGGAAGCCCCGCAAACCGCGCGGGGCTGCGCGACCGGCACCGCGGAGGGTCACGGACGGTGTGGCGACCACGCCGGGATTGTCCCCGCAGGATGGGGAGACACCCGGATCGTCATTCCGAGGGAGCGCCGCGCCGCAACCCGCCTCTCGCGACGAACCGGCGAGCGGACGAGGAATCTGCTTTCGGAATTCTCGTGACCTGACCGGTGCACCGGACCCGCCGCAACGAATCCGCGCAGGCGGATTTTGCGCCTTTCCCGCGGCGAATTCATTCGCTCCGGCTGCGTGCGTCGGATTCCACGATCCGCCGATCCGCCTGGATCTGTCGTCTGATCCACCGATCCACCTGGATCCGCCGCCTGATCCGCCGATCCGTATCGGCCGCCGCGGCCGGGTGCGGCGATCCGGGGACGTGTCCGCCCATCGAATCCTATCAGTCATGGTCCCAATGACGCCGAACCGAGTTTTCGCGCTGCTGGCGCTGGCCCTGGCCGCCGCCCCCGCGCACCTGGGCGCGCAGGACGCGCAGCCGCGGCAGGGCGAGCCGCTTACGCTGCAGCAGGCGCTGCGCACCGCCGAAGAGAACAACCCGGCGTACCGCCGCGCGCTCACCGAGATCGGCACGGCCCAGGCCGACGTGCGGCGCGCGCGCGGGGCGTTTCTTCCCGAGCTCAGCCTTAGCATGGGGGTGGGCGGCAGCTACAGCCGCGCGCTCACCGGCACCGGCCAGTTCGGCGAGGTGGTGCGCCGCGAAGAGGCGCTGGAAAGCAACGGCAGCAACTCCACGCAGTCCATCTCGCTGAGCGGGCTGACCCTGTTCGACGGGGGGCAGCGGCGCCGCGACCTGCGCGCCGCCCGCGCCGGGCAGGGCTCCGTGGCCGCCCGCGTGGGCAGCGAAGAGATCCGCATGCGCGCCGACGTGGCCCGCCGCTACTGGGAATCGGTGCGCACCGACCGGGTGATCCGGCTGGAAGAGGAGCTGATGGCCTCCGCGCGCGACCGCCTGGTGCTGACGCAGGCGCTGGTGCGCGTGGGCGTGCGCGGCCCGCTGGACGTGCTGGGCGCGGAGGTGGCCGTGGCCGAGCAGGAGCAGGCGCTGGAGCGCGCCCGCGGCGAGGCCCGCAAGGCGCAGCTGGACCTGCGCCAGGCCATGGGCGTCATCCAGGGCGGCTGGCTGCGGCTCACGGACGAGCCGCCGGCCATGTTCGACCCCTCCACACTGAACACCGAGGCGCTGGTGGCCTCGTCGCTCTCCACGCACCCCCGCATCCAGCGGGTGGACCTGGTGGTGACGCAGTCGGACGAGCGCTACGGCGCCTCGCGCGCGGGGCGCCTGCCGCGGCTTTCCATGGGTGCCAGCGTGGGGCGCAACCAGCGCTACACCGACTACGCGGGGCTGGTGGGCATCAACCCGCTGGACCAGAGCGCCGGCCTCAACTTCAGCCTGTCGGTGCCGCTGTTCACCGGCTACCGCACCACCTACCAGATCCAGTCGGCCCGCGCGGCCACCGTGGCCGCGCGCGAGGACGCCCGGGGCGAGCGGCTGGCGCTGGAGCGCGAGGTGCGCGGGGCGCTGGTGGACCTGGACAACGCCTTCCGCGCGGCCCGCAACGCCGAGCGCACCCTGGGGCTGAACCGCCAGCGGCTGGAGCTGGCGCAGGAGCAGTACCGTGTGGGCGCGCTGACCCTGAACGACCTGACCGACGCCGTGGAGCGCGCCTCCCGCGCCGAGCGCGACGCGCTGCGCACCCGCTTCGAGTTTGCCGCCGCGCTGGCCACGCTCGAGGAGCGCGCCGGCGCCCCGGTCCGCCCGTGACCCTGGGCGTGCCTTGCATCGGCACGGCGGCGGCCCCGGCCGCCGCCGTGCCGCCGGCTCCCCGCACCACCCCTCCCGTCCGGTAGCCCGCCATGTCGCTCCCGCGCATCGCCATCGCCCGGCCGGTGGCCGTGGCCATGTTCTTCCTGGGCGTGGTGTTCCTGGGCGTGCTGTCGTTCGTGCGGCTGCCCATCGACCTGCTTCCCGACGTCGCCTACCCGCGGCTGGTGGTCTACACCACCGACCAGGGCGCCGCCCCCGCCGAGGTGGAGCGCTTCATCACCGAGCCGGTGGAGCAGGCCATCAGCACCGTCCCCGGGGTGCAGGGGGTGGAAAGCGTGACCCGCGAGGGCGCGTCGCTGGTCACGGCGCGCTTTGCGTGGGGCACCGACATGGAGTTCGCGGCGCTCAACGTCCGCGAAAAGCTCGACAACATCCGCGACCAGCTTCCCGACCTGGCCGGCCGCCCCGTGGTGCTGCGCACCGACCCGCGCAGCGAGCCCATCATGGCGCTGAGCGTGGCCGGCGGGCGCGACCTGCCGGGGCTCAAGGAGCTGTCGGAGCTGGTGTTCAAGCGCCGGCTGGAGCAGATCGACGGGGTGGCGCTGGCGCAGGTGGCCGGCGGGGTGGAGCGCGAGATCCACGTCGAGGTCGATCCCCGCCTGCTGGAAAGCTTCGGGCTGACGGTGCAGGACGTGTCGACGGCGCTCAAGGAGGCCAACGCCTCGGCGCCGGGCGGCACCATTCGCCGCGGGCGCTACCGCTATTCGCTGCGCACCCTGGGCGAGCTGCAGGGGACGGACGAGATCGGCGCGGTGCCGCTGCGCAAGGTGGGGTCGAAGCCCGACAGCAGCGGCGCGCAGGTGCTGATGCGCGACGTGGCGCGGGTGGAGGACGGCTTTCGCGAGCGCGAGTCCATCGCCCGCTACAACGGGCAGGAGTCGGTGGGGCTGATGGTGTTCAAGAACGCCGACGCCAACACCGTTCGCGTGGCCCGGCAGGTGGAGGAGACGCTGGCCCAGCTGCGGCGCGAGTACCCGGACGTGAAGGTGGAGGTGGCGATGAGCCAGGCCGGCTTCATCGCCGACGCGCTGAGCAACGTCGTCCAGGAAGTGATCCTGGGCGGCGTTCTGGCGTTCCTGGTGCTCTTCCTGTTCCTGCGCGAGGCGCGCTACCCGGTCGCCATCGCCCTGGCCATCCCCATCTCGCTCATCGCCACCTTCGCGATGATGCACGCGGCGGGCGTGTCGCTCAACATCCTTTCCCTGGGCGGCATGGCGCTGGGTGTGGGGCTGCTGATGGACAACTCCATCGTGGTGCTTGAAAACGTCTTCCGCCACCGCGAGCTGGGCCTGCGCGCCCGCATGGCGGCCGCCGTGGGCGCGGAAGAGGTGCAGCGCGCCATCACCGCCTCCACGCTGACCACCATCGCCGTCTTCGGCCCCATCGTCTACGTGGAGGGCGTGGCGGGCGAGCTGCTGGGCGCGCTGGCGCTCACCGTGGCCTTTTCGCTCCTCGCCTCCATCCTGGTCGCCATCACCCTGCTCCCCGCCCTGGCCGCGCGGTGGGAGGGAGAGACCAGGCGGACGGGGGAGACGGGGATCACCCGCGTCTTTGCGCCGGTGCTGGACGGGTTCGACCGCGGCTTCGCGCGCTTCACTCGGCTGTACGAGCGCACGCTGCACGCGTCGATGGCGCGGCGGGGGCGGACCATGGCGGTGGCGTTCGGGCTGCTGGCCATCGGCCTCCTGGTCGGCTTCTCGCTGGACCGCGGGGTGCTGCCCGAGGTGGACCAGGGGCAGTTCCGGCTGCGGATGGAGCTGCCGCAGGGAACGCCGCTGGAGCGTACGGCGGACGAGACGGCCCGGCTGGAGAAGCTGCTGGCCGCGGACCCCGCCGTGGCGGCGACCTTTACCCGCGTGGGGCGGCAGATCGCCGTGGCGGGGATGGACGACCGCGAGAGCGGGCTGAACACCGCGGTGGTGGACGTGCGGCTGAAGGACGGCGAGGCGACGGCGGCGGCGCTGGACCGGCTGGCGGCGGGGCTGCGGACCTTTCCCGCCGGCGCGGTGACGGTGGAGGCGGGGCAGGCGACGGCGCTGGGCAAGCTGCTGGGCGGCGGCGAGGCGGACCTGGCGGTGCGGGTGCGCGGCGAGAACCTGGAGCAGGCCATGGCCTACGCCACGGCGGCGCAGCGCCGGCTGGCGCGCGAGCCTTCGCTGCGCAACGTGCGGGTGGGGACGGAGATGGGGCAGCCGGAGATGCGGGTGGAGATCGACCGCGAGCGTGCGGCGGCCTTCGGGGTGGACCCGGCGAAGATCGCGTCGACGGTGCAGGACTACATGCAGGGGAACCCGGCCACGGAGCTGGTGGAGTTCGACCGCAAGGTGCCGATCGTGGTTCGCCTCCCCGAGGAGGCCCGCCGCAGCGCGCAGACGCTGGAGCAGCTGACGGTGGACGGCGTGCCCCTGCGCGAGCTGGTGCGCGTGTACGACGCGGCCGGCCCGTCGGAGATCCGCCGGGTGGACCAGTCGCGGGTGGTGACGGTGCACGCGGACGTGGGCAGCGGCGGCGTGGAGGGCGCGGTGTCGACGGTGCAGGCGGCGCTCTCCGCCACCCCCGCGCCGCACGGGCTGCGGGTGGAGATCGGCGGCGAGAACGAGGAGATGCGCAAGGGATTCCGCGACCTGGCCTTCGCCTTCCTCCTCGCCGTGCTCCTGGTCTACATGCTGCTGGCGGCGGAGTTCGAGTCGCTGCTGCTGCCCTTCATCGTCCTGCTGGCCGTCCCCCTGGCCGCGGTGGGCGCCACGCTGGCGCTATGGGTGACGGGGGCGGGGATCAACACCATGTCGCTGATCGGGATGGTGATATTGGTGGGGATCGTGGACAACGACGCGGTGGTGAAGGTTGACTTCATCAACCAGATGCGAAAACAGGGGATGGGACGCCGCGAGGCCATCTTCGCGGCGGGGCACGCGCGCATGCGGCCGATCGTGATGAACACCATCACCGCCATGCTGGGCCTGCTGCCGATGGCGCTGGCGATCGGCCCCGGGGCGGAGCTGCAGGCGCCGCTGGCCATCGCGGTCTTCGGCGGCCTGCTGTCGGCGACGGCGCTGACGCTGGTGGTGATTCCCGTTGCCTACGACCTGCTGGACGAGGCGGGCGAGCGCATCGCCGCCTTCTTCGGCCGCCCTGCCACACGTCCCGCGCCCGAGGTGCAGGTGCCCGCCGGGCTGGCGGCGGGGGACTGAGCCGGAATCCGCAAAAAGGAATGGCCTCACACGGAGTCAACGGAGTCAACGGAGTTTTCTCGTGCCGTTTCCTCGGACTTTCGGGCCGGGCCTTGTTCAAGTGAGCGGAGGCATGGCGCTCCGGCCGACGAGGCACGAGCCGGCGTGGGCGGTCGGGAACGGGAGAGGGGTGGAAGCGCGGCAGGGGGCCATGAGAATTTTTTTGGGGGAGGATGCGGGTCTCCGGATCATCTCCGGAGCGCGATGGATTTCGTCGATCGGACCCCCTGATGCGCGATCCCGCGAACCCTCCGCCGGCTCGGAGGCTGGGAGACGCCGGCAAGGGCGAATGAATTCGCTGCAACGACCACACGAGGTCCGCCTTCGCGGACAGGCGGCTCTTCGGCGTGAGCCAGGTGCCTGCCGCGTGGCGGGATCGAAGCAGCATCGAAGTTCAACCTCCCCCAGGGGTTCTGGGGGAGGTGGGCGAGTCATGCGAGCCCGGAGGGGGCGTGCCTCTCGCGCAGGACCCTCCGAAGCGGGATCGAATTCTCCCCTTTCTCCCGCTCCGCGGGGGAGAGGGGCCGGGGGAGAGGGGGCCTCTCGGGCGCCAGTTCGATGCCTTTCGCCGATCCTCCAGACCAGCGGCTCCGATCCGTCGGGCCGGCAGTGGCCTGCAAGGGCGAATGAATTCGCTGCAACGACCACACAAGGTCCGCCCTTCGCGGACAGGCGGCTCTTCGGCGTGGGGCAGGTGCCTGCCGCGTGGCGGGATCGAAGCAGCATCGCAGTTCAACCTCCCCCAGGGGTTCTGGGGGAGGTGGGCGAGTAATGCGAGCCCGGAGGGGGCGTGCTTCTCGCGCAGGCCCCTCCGAAGCGCGATCGAATTCTCCCCATCCGCACGTCTCATCCACCCGTGGCCGCGTCGGCCGATGCACACTGAACGCAGGACGCAGATCGTGAACTCCGCGCGATGATCCGCTTCTCCATCCGCCGTCCCGTCGCCGTCGCGATGCTGTACGCGGCGCTCGGCCTGCTGGGCGTGGCGTCGTGGCTCAACGTGCCCGTCGAGCTGCTGCCGGAGACGGAGCTGCCGCGGCTGCGCATTACCGCCACCTGGCCCGGCGCCTCGCCCGAGGTGACCGAGGCGTTCCTTACCTCGCCCATCGAGGCGGCGGTGCAGCAGGTGCGCGGGGTGGAAAAGGTGACCAGCACCTCGCAGGAGGGGCAGGGGCAGGTGGAGGTGGAGTTCGGGCGCGAGGTGGACATGGACTTCGCGCGGCTGGAGCTGAGCGAAAAGCTGGCGGCGCTGGACGAAAGCCTTCCCGAGGGCGCCATGCGCCCCACGGTGGAGCCGTACGTCCCGGAGGAGTTCGAGAGCCAGAGCCGCCCCTTCCTGCGCTACACGCTGACCGGCCCGCTGACCACCGAGGCGCTGCGCCAGGTGCTGAACGAGACCGTGGCGCCCGAGCTTCGGCAGGTGGACGGCGTGGCCGACGTGCAGGGGTGGGGCGGGCGCGACCGGGTGCTCGAGGTGGCGCTGGACGAGCGGCGCATCCTGGCGCTGGGGCTTACCCCCGACGTGGTGCGGCAGCGGGTGTCGGACCTGGAGGACGTGCGCGAGGCCGGGGTGGTGCGGCGCGCGGGGATGCTGTACACACTGGCCGTGCGCGAGACCGCCGGCTCGGCGGCGCGCATCCGCCGGCTGCCCCTGCTGACCGACAAGGGGCGCGTGGTGCGGCTGGAGGACGTGGCCGTGGTGCGCGATACCTACGAGGAGCCGCGCACCTTCTACCGCATCGACGGCCAGCCCGCCGTCAGCTTCGTGGTGGTCAAGGAGATCGGCACCAACGTGGTGCAGGTGGCCGACGCGGTAAAGGCGCGCGTGCGGCAGGTGGGGCGCGGGCTTCCCGGCGGCGCGCGGGTGATCCTGGACGACGACGAGAGCGAGGCGGTGCGCACCCAGCTGACGGACCTGCGCGGCCGCGCGCTGTCGTCGGCGCTCATCGTGTTCGTGGTGCTGTTCTTCTTTCTCCGCTCCTTCCGCTCCGCCGCCATCGTCTTCGGCAGCATCGCCTTCGCGGCGCTCATCACGCTGAACCTCATCTACTTCGGCGGCCTTACGCTGAACGTGCTGACGCTGATGGGGCTGGCGATGGGCTTCGGCCTCATCATCGACAACGCGGTGGTGGTGCTGGAAAACGTGTTCCGGCACGCCAGGACCGCCCCGGACGCCGAGGCCGCGGCGGAGCGGGGCGCGCGCGAGATGGTGCTCCCGGTGCTCGCCGCCACGCTGACCACCATCATCGTCTTCATCCCCTTCGTCTACCTGCAGGGCGAGCTGCGGCTGTTCTACGTGCCGCTGGCCATCGTCGTCGGCTTCACCAACCTGGCGTCGCTCCTCGTCACCTTTTCGTTCACCCCCGCGCTGGCCGGGCGGCTGCTGGGAAGCCGGGTAAAGCGGATCCGCGAGCGGGCGCACAGCGAGAGAATCCCCGTCTACCAGCGCCTGTACGCGGGGATGGTGGGTGCCACGCTGCGCCGCCCCTGGCTGGCGGTGGCAGTGTCGGTGCTGGCGCTGGCGGGGTCGGGGTACCTGTTCGAGAAGTACGTCACCCGCGGCACGGTGTGGCGGCCCTGGTACGAGGAGGACTCGTACATCCGCATCAGCTTCAGCCTGCCGCGCGGCGAGGAGCTGCAGCGCACGGACGAGCTGGTGCGGTACTTCGAGCAGCGGCTGTCGCGGATGCCGGAGGTGGCGCGGTTCACGACGGACGTGTATCCGCAGGCCGCGCAGATGAAGGTGGAGTTCCCCGACTCGCTGCAGGACACGGCGGTGCCGCTGTCGGTAAAGGAGCAGCTGGAGGCGTACAGCCACCAGTACGGCGGCGCGGAGGTGCGGGTGTTCGGCTACGGGCCGTCGTTCTACGGCGGCGGATCGTCGCCGCCCAACTACAGCATCCAGGTGCTGGGCTACAACTACGAGCGGGTGCGCGAGATCGCCGAGGACCTGGGGCGGCGGCTGCAGAACTTCTCCCGCATCCAGGACGTGGACACCAACTCGTCGGGCGCCTGGTACCAGCGCGACAAGGCCACCGAGGTGGTGCTGAACGTGGACCGCGCGGCGCTGGCGGCGCACGGCCTGTCGGCGCGCGAGGTGGTGGAGCGGGTGAGCGCGGCGGTGGGGCGCAACGGGGCGCGCGGCCGGCTGCGCGTGGCCGACGAGGAGGTGCGCTTCGCGGTGGCGCTGGACGGGCACCAGCGGCTGGACGTGCAGGAGCTGCAGAACCTGCTGATCCCCGGCCCCGCGGGCGGCTCGGTGCGGCTGGCGGACGTGGCGCGCGTGGGCGAGCGCGAGGTGCTGAACCAGATCGTGCGCGAGGACCAGCAGTACCAGCGCACGGTGAGCTACGAGTTTCGCGGCCCCAACAAGCTGGGCGACAAGGTGCACGAGGCGGTGATGCGCAGCACGCGCCTCCCCCCCGGCTACACGCTGGTGGGGCAGGAGGAGTGGAAGTGGTCCGACGACGAGCGGGCGCAGATCTACGGCGTGCTGGCCGTTTCGCTGGTGCTGGTGTTCATGGTGACGGCGGCGCTCTTCGAGTCGCTGCGCCAGCCGCTGTGCGTGCTGCTGACGGTGCCCATGGCGCTCATCGGCGTGTTCCTCACGTTTTTCTTTACCGGGGCCAGCTTTACGCGCGAGGCGTTCATCGGGGTGATCATGATGGGCGGGGTGGTCACCAACAACGCCACGCTGCTGGTGGACCACATCAACCACATGCGGCGCGAGGCGGGGCTCACCCTGCACGACGCGGTGCTGCGGGGCACATTGGAGCGGGTGCGGCCCATCCTGATGACCAGCGCGGTCACTATCCTGGGCTTGCTGCCGCTGGTGATCGCCAGCGAGGCCGCGGACGCCAACATCTGGAACGCGCTGGGCTACGCGCTGCTGGGCGGGCTGGCGAGCTCGACCGTCCTGGTCCTTACCGTGACCCCCGCGCTGTACCTGCTCTTCGAGCGCGGCCCCGATCGCAGGCGTGCTCCCGTTTCCGTTCCCGATGCGCCTGCGGAGACCGCATAGCTTTACTGCGCGGGGGTACAGAGGAACAGAGAAAAGAACAGAGGAGCAGAGGACAACGGGCGTCCTCTGCTCCTCTGGTTTTTGTCTGTTCCTCTGTACCCCAACCTTTTGGAAGATCAGCGGATAAACGATTGCGTCCGAAGCGGCATCATACGCCTACTTCGGTGACGCCGGCCTGGTACTGGGCCAGCAGGCGGTCCAGGCGCGGGCGCGAGACGCCCAGGATGCGCGCCGCCCGGCTCTTGTTGCCGCCGGTGTGGGCAAGCACCCGCTCCACGTGCCGCCGCTGCGCCTGCGCCAGCGTGCCGATCTCGTCGGTCGCGGGCTCGGAGGCGCGCTCGGCGGCGTGCGATTCCTGGAAAACGAAGTGTTCCGGGCTCAGCGCGGGGCCGTGGGCCAGCACGGCGGCGCGGGTGATGGCGTTCTCGAGTTCGCGCACGTTGCCCGGCCACGGCTGCTCCTGCAGCAGCTGCATCACCCGCGGGGGGATGATGTGCACGTCCTTGCCCAGCTCGCGCGCGCTGCGGGCCAGCAGGTGCTCGGCGAGGATGGGGATGTCTTCCCTGCGCTCGCGCAGGGGCGGCAGGTTGACCTCCACCACCCGCAGGCGAAAGTACAGGTCTTCGCGGAACTGCCCCTGGCGGATGAGCTCCTCGATGGGGCGGTGCGTGGCCGCGATGACCCGCGCCTGCGTCTTGCGCGGCCGCTCGCTGCCTACGGGATAGAACTCGCGGGCCTGCAGCACCCGCAGCAGCTTGGCCTGGAACGAGAGCGTGGTGTCGCCGATCTCGTCCAGGAAGATGGTGCCCGTTCCCGCCAGCTCGAACTTGCCCTTGCGGTCGCCCATGGCGCCGGTGAACGCGCCCTTCACGTGGCCGAACAATTCCGACTCCAGCAGCGACTCGGCCAGGGCGGTGCAGTTGATGGCCACGAACGGCTCGCCGCTCCACGGGGAGTAGTTGTGGATGGCGGACGCCACCAGCTCCTTGCCCGTTCCCGTCTCGCCGCGGATGAGCACCGGCGTGCGCGACGACGCCAGCATGCCGATGAGCTTGTAGATCTCGATCATCTGCGGCGAGCGCCCCACCCCGGCGTCCAGCCGGTCGGGCGGTGCGGGGGCGCCGGGCGGGGCGGCGCCCACGCGGCGGCGGGCGGCGCGGTCGCGCAGGCAGCGGTTCACCACCAGCTCCAGCTGCTCCACGTCCACCGGCTTGACCAGGTAGTCGTAGGCGCCGCTGCGGATGGCGCCGATGGTGGTGCGCATATCCTCGTAGCCGGTGATGACGATCACGTCCACCTCCGGCATCCCCCGGTTCACCGCGTCCAGCAGCTCCAGGCCGCTCATCCCCCCCATCTGCACGTCGGTCAGCACCACGTCGGGGCGGTACTCGTGCAGCATCCCCAGCGCCTCCTCGGCGCTGGCGGCGGTGCGCACCTCGAAGCCGGAGCGCAGAAAGTGGAACTCCAGGGCCACCAGGATGGCCGGGTCGTCGTCCACCAGAAGAAGCTTTCGGCTCACGGGCGCGGAGGGGGCTCAGGGATGTTCGAAGGGGATCGCGGGCGCCGTCCGGCCACTCCGTGCGGCGCAAGGCCCGATCCGGCGGTGCCGGCGGAAGCTTTTTCCAGACACCGGGCGGAGTTTTTCGCCTCCGCCGCACGTGCGGACGGCGGCACCGGCGCAACGCGGCGTTGCACTCTGCAACGAATTGTTGCACCTTCCTCCCGCTGGCGGAAGAGGGAAGGTCAGGATGCATCCCGCCGGGGACCCGCGCGGCGCCGTCCGTTCCGTTCAGAGACGGATTCCGTTCTTCAGCCGGAGCGCCGCTCCGCCCCGGCGCCCTCTCTCGATTTCGCCGTCCGTCTCCGGCGCGCCGGCCGGGTGCAGGGACCGCGGAGCCGCCCCGGGGGTGGGACGGCTCGCGCGGCGGCGGGTCAGTTGGTCTTGCACCAGGGCGGCGGCGGCCCGCCGGACCCGCCCGTCTCCTCCTGGTTGGGCGGGGGCGTGTAGAACTGGCAGCAGCCGTTGGCGCAGGCCATCCACCCGTAGGTGCCGCCAGGACCCTCTCCGTCGTCGTCCCGGCCCTTGCCCTTGCCCTTGCCCTTTTCCGCGCCCGGGCCGGCCGGCTCTTCCGGGCGCCACTGCGCGGCCGGCGCGGTGTTGACGTGGCCGTCCTGGCAGTAGAAGAACTTCCAGCTCCTGGCCGGCGCGTGCCGGGTGGCCGTCCCGTGGCGGTACACCAGGGTGGCGTGGTGCGAGGCGCCGGGGGTGCCGCGCGAGAACATGAAGATGGTGTCGCCCGCGGGAATGGTTTTGAACCCGCCCTGCTCGGGGAACGTGTCCAGCAGCACCATCATCCCGGCGATGCGCTGCTCGGGGACGTTCTGCGGGGTGATGCAGTACGTGCTGTTGGCGGACTGCAGCCGCACGCCCACCCCCTTGCAGCCGGGGCACAGCGGCACGGTGTCTACCGCCACGTTCTGCGGGGTGGTGGGAAAGGTGACGTCGTTGGTGTTGATCCAGGTGACCAGGTCCTGCCACGAGCCGGTGAGCAGCGCCGGCGGCGGAACCGGCGGCGGCGTGCAGGTGCTGTCCGCGGCCGCCACCCGGGCGCTCGGCGGCGCCGCCCGCGCCGAATCGGCCCCGGCTGCCTCATCGCCGCCGCCGTTCTCGCCTCCGCCGCAGGCGGACAGCGCCAGGGCCAGCAGCATCGCGGGCAGGCGGCCCGGCATCCAGCATCGCGTACGCAGTGGGTCTCGCATCGTGGTTCCCTCCCTTTCGGGGGTGGTGGAATGGGGCTCCGCCAGGAAGCGCGCGGGCCGCGGGCCGGCGCACCGGGGAGTGCGCGGGAACGCCGCGCAACCTACACCGGGTGCCGAACAAAACAAACTGTTTCAATCTGCTACGCAGCCGGGTGCAACGCCACGGATTGCCGCGTGCGAAGCCGGGGTGCGTGGACCTGACCGCCTAAGACACTTGACGACGTTTTCCGATTTCCTGGCACGGGGGGCGCTTGCGTCCCCGCCGTGTCGCGTACAGTATGGGGCTGCCCGCTCAACCTTGTTTCCCCTTCTCGTCAACCCGCCCGCCGCGTGCCGATGTTCGTGCTGAAAGTGCTGGGGGGTGCCGCGCTGGAGCGCGGCGGGGTGCCGGTGTCGGGCCGCGCCGTGCACCGCCGCCGGCTGGCGCTGCTGGCCCTGCTGGCGGCGGCGCGGGGGCGCATGGTGCGGCGCGAGCGGCTGATCGGCTACCTGTGGCCCGACCACCCGGGCGACGCCGCCCGCCACCTCCTCTCCGAGTCGCTGTACATCCTGCGCAAGACGGTGGGCGAAGACACCTTCGTCTCCGCCGGCGACGAGCTGGCGCTGGACCCGGCGGTGGTGCGCAGCGACCTGGCGGACTTCTGGGCGGCGCTGGACGCGGACGATCCCGAGGCGGCCGTGGCGCTGTACGCCGGCCCGTTCCTGGACGGCTTCTACGTGGCCGACGCGCCCGAGTTCGAGCGCTGGACGGAGGAAGAGCGCGACCGGCTGGCCCGGGCGTACGCGCGGGCGCTGGAGCAGCTGGCCGAGGCGCGCGAGGCCGAGGGCGACCCGCGCGGCGCGGCGGAGTGGTGGAAGCGGCTGGCCCGGCACGACCCGTTCAGCTCGCGCATCGCCCTGCGCACCATGCAGGCGCTGGAGGCCGGGGGCGAGCGCGCGGCGGCCATCCGCCACGCGGCCAGCCACGCGGGGCTCATGCGCGCGGAGATGGAGGCGGAGCCCGACGCCGCGGTGGAGGAGCTGGCGCGCCGCCTCCGCGAGTCGCCCCGCCCGGCGGATCCGCCCCCCGCCGTCGTCCCTGCGGCCTCCGCGCCCGCGTCCGCCGCGCCCGCCGCGTCCGCGACAGCGGTGGAGGCGGTGACGGCGGTGGAGGCTCCGCCAGCCCCCGCGCCGGCCCCCGCCGTCCGCGCGTTGGAGCCGGAGGCACAGGCGCAGGCGGTTGCGGCCCCGCGGACGGAGTCGCGGACGGAGCCGGAGGCGCGGCCGTTCGCCGCGCCCGTCCGGCGGTGGCTGGCGCCGGGGCTGGCCCTGGCGGCGGCGCTGGCGGCGTTCGCCGTGGCGATGCTGGGCGGGCGGGAGCGGGTGAGCGCGGCGGGGCTGGACGCGTCCGTGTACATCGTGCTCCCCTTTGCCCAGCGCGGGCCGGCCGCCGTGACGCCCGACCAGGCGGAGCTGCTGCTGCACGACGCGCTGTCGCGGTGGACGGACCTGCGGCTGGTGGACGCCCAGCGCGCCCGCGACCTGCTGGCCCGCAACGGCCCCCCCGAGAACCTGCGCGAGGCGCGCGGCATTGCCCGCGAGGCGGGCGCCGGAAAGCTGATATGGGGCGAGATCACGCCGCTGGGCGACAGCATCCTGGTGCGCGGCGCGCTGTACGACCTCACCCGCAGCGGCGACCCGCAGACGCGCACCATTCGCGTGGGGCGCGACCTGCGGGGCGTGTCCGCGAGCTTCGGCGCGCTGGCCTCGGCGCTGCTGGGGCGCAGCGGGGGCGACGTGGGCGGCGCCACGGGCACCACGTCGCTCGCCGCGTGGCAGGCGTACGGCCGCGGGCGCCTGGCGATGTCGCAGTGGGCGCTGGGGCTGGCGCGTACGGAGCTGGCGCGCGCGGTGGCGCTGGATCCCGGCTACGCGGCGGCGCACCTGTGGCTGGCGCAGGCCATTGCCTGGGACGGCGCGTGGAGCGAGTCGGAGTGGGGCGAGAACGCGGCCCGCGCCCTGGCCGACAGCGCCCGGCTCTCCGCGCGCGAGCGGGCGCTGGCCGGCGCGCTGGTGGCGCTGGGGGAGCAGCGCTACCCCGACGCCTGCCAGCTGTACGAGGGGCTCATCGCCCGCGACAGCAGCGACTTCGCGGCGTGGTTCGGCCTGGGCGAGTGCCACCGGCGGGACCAGGTGGTGCTGCCGGACCCGTCCAGCCCGTCGGGGTGGCGGTTCCGCAGCAGCTACCACCGCGGGGTGCAGGCGTACAGCCGCGCCCTGCGGGCCGTTCCCAGCTCGCACCTGGCGTTCCGGGGCGCGGGGTTCGCCCGGCTGACGGAGCTGCTGCGCACCAACGAGGCGGTGCTGCGCCCGGGGGTCGCCGGCAGCGGGGCCACCGCGGTGCGCTTCGCCTCGTATCCGTCGCTGGCGGGCGACACGCTGGCGTTCGTCCCCTGGACCATGGAAGACGTGGCCAGCGTGCGCAAGGAAACGGTGCCGGCCACCCGCCGCGCGGCCACGGGGCGCAACCGCCAGGTGCTGCGCACCATCCTGGTGGACTGGGCGCGGGCCTTTCCCCAGAGCGCCGACGCGCACGAGGCGCTGACGTGGGGGCTGGAGGGGCTGGGCGAGGTGCGCGACGTGGCGCAGGGGCAGCCCTCCGCGTTCTCCGAGCTGGCCCGGGCCCGCGCGCTGGCGCGCGACCCGGAGCAGCGGCTGCGGCTGAACATCGGCCAGATCCGCCTGTACGTGCGCGTGGGCGAGTTTCCCAGGGCGCGGGCGCTGGCCGACAGCACGCTGCGGCTGTGGCGCACGCCCGGACGGCGCGAGGCACGGGCGCTGGCGCCGCTGGCCATGCTGACGGGGCGCGTGGAGCAGGCGCGGGCGCTGGCCCGCGCGGCCGCGCCCGAGGCACAGTTCTTTTCGCCGCGCGGGCAGCTGGTGCAGGTCCCCGTCCCCCTTGCGCAGGCGCACGCGGACGCGGTGCTCTTTGCCGCGCTTGGGCTGCACGCCGAGGCGGCGGAGGCCGAGACGGCGCTGCTGCGGCTGGCCGAGGCGTGGATCGAGCCGGCGTCGCGCGACCCGGTGCACACGGCGCTGCTGAACGGGCCGCGGCGGATGTCGTTTCCCCAGAACGTGGCGCGGGTGCGGCGGCTTCCGCTGCGGGAGCCGGACTTCGTGGTCGAGATGCAGCAGATGCTGGCCGCCGGCGACGCGGCGGGGGCCCGCGCGCGGCTGGCGGCGCTTTCCGAGGGCCGCGGCGCGCGCCGGCCGGGCGACCTTACGCTGGACTTCGCCTTTCCCGAGGCGGAATTGTACCTGGCGCTGGGCGACACGGCCCGGGCGCTCCAGGAGCTGGACCGGTCGTTGATGGCGCTCGAGGCGCTCCCCATCAGCGTGCTGGACCGGGTGGAGGAGACCGCGGGGCTGCTGCGCGCCATGCACCTGCGCGCCGAGCTGGCCGCCGCCCGCGGCGACGCCCGCACGGCCGCGCGCTGGCGGGGCGCGCTCGCCACCCTCTGGTCCGGCGGCGACGCGCGCCTGCGCCGCACCCTGCGCTGACGCCTCGCCGGCTTTCGCTTGCTCGATCGAAGGGCCCGCCGGAGACTCTCCGGCGGGCCTCTTTGCGTTTCCGCCATCATGGATGGATGGACCTCGTCCCTGACAAAACCTGCCATTCTGAGGGAGGCGCCGCGCAGTACTTTCCGTTCGCCCGGGAGCGTGGCGCCGACCGAAGAATCTCCATCTGGGCGGCGGGATCTGTCCGTCACGTGGGGTTCCCGGGCGGTGCCCGGGACAGGGCCCCGCGCGAGGGGCGGGAGATTCTTCGGTCGCGCCGGCCGGCTCAGCGGTGTTCCCGAAAAACCGGGGCGGGCGCTCCCTCAGAATGACAGGTGTTTCCTCCGACCTGGAGTAACGGAGGACCGGCTCCCCGCTGGCTCCGCCGGCTCCGGGTGAGGGCCCAGCGGTCGGGGGCAGGGGAGGATGAGAAGCGAACCGCTACGGGCCGGTGTCCGGATCTGGGGACACTTGCCCGCGGTCACCGATCACCTCAGGCGATCAACCTGTCCGATGCCCCTGTGGAGGGTGAGTCGAACATGTTCATCTATTTTGCAAGTTGTAGTTTTGCAACGGGTTGATTGGTTGAGAGGGAGATTGATGGAATAAGAGGATTGCGTTGAGCGCCCACGCGTAGCTTTGGCCCAGGATCGCAACCGGGACCCACCCTGCCCACCCCGACCGGGGAGGGGACACCCGGAAGCGGTCGAGACGAGTCCCCCGAGACCCGCTGGACCGAGGCAAACCGAAATGCGCACGACCCGCCGTCCCCGCCACCTCCGCCGCGTCGCCGCCGCCCCCGTCACCGGCAGCCTGCTCCCCCTCGCCATCCGCGACGCCCTGCACGCCCGCCGGGAACTGTTCCTCCTGGCGCACCAGGCGCCGAACGCCGCACCGGTGGAGGCCGCCCCGCGCTGGACTCGGCTCGCCGCCGACCCGGTGCTGCGCCGCGTGCTGGACGCCCGCCACCCCCAGCCCACCGCGCCGGCCGCGGCCGCCGTGGCGTGGCGCCGCGGCGAGGACCGCCACACGGCGCTGGAGGAGTTCGGGACCGAGTCCGAGCGGCTTCGGCTGGCGGAGCGGGAGGCGCGGCTGCGGGTGGAGGCGCTGGAGCGGCGCGCCCGGCTCTCGGCGTCCGTCGGCGCGCTGCTGGAGGTGGCGCCGGAGGAGCTGGCGGAAAGCACCTCGGCCGTCCTTTCGCGCCTGGTCTGCCTGCTGGTGCCCGCCCTGGCCGACTTTGCGCGCATCGACCTGCTGCGCGAGGACGGCGCGCTGGAGCTGGGCGCCGTGGTGCACACCGGCCCGGCCCGGCGCGACGGATGGGTGCCGGACGGCGCCCCCGCGCTGGCTGTCCGCGTCGCCCGCGGTGGCGCGTTGATGGTGTGGGACCGCGTGGACGGGGACGATGCGGCCGGGCTGCCGCAGGACGTGCGCCGCGCCGCCTGCCTGCCGCTGCGGGCCCGCGGGCGGACGCTGGGCGTGCTGACGCTGGCCGCCGGCGCCCGCGGGCTGAGCGAGGACGACGTGCAGCTGGCGGCGGACGTGGCCCGCGGCACCGCGGTGGCGCTGGACAACGCGCGGCGGTTCGTGGAGGTGCAGGCCGAGGCGCGCCGCGGGGTGCAGGCGCTGGCGGCGGTGTCGCACGAGATGCGCAGCCCGCTGCAGGTCATCTCCATCTCCAGCGGCGCCCTGCTGCGCGCTTGGCCGGCGGACGCGGCGCTCCTTCCCGAGCGGCGGCAGATCGCCCTGATCGCCCAGTCGGCGGACCGCATGCGGCGGCTGGCGGCGGACCTGCTGGACGTGGCGCAGATGGACGCCGGCCGCTTCGCCGTGGCGCCGGAGCCGGTGTGCACGGGGGTGCTGCTGAAGGGCGCGGCGGAGGCCAACGCCGCCATCGCCGGGGAAAAAGGGGTGACGCTGTCCGTCTCTTCTTTTACGCCGCTCGCCACGCTGGCGGACGAGCAGCGGGTGCAGCAGGTGTTCGCCAACCTGATCGGCAACGCGGTGCGCTACACGCCCGCGGGCGGCGCCATCACCCTCTCGGCCGAAGCGGCGGACGGCGAAGTGCGCTTCTCGGTGACGGACACGGGCCCCGGCATCGCGCCGGAGAACCTGCCCCGCGTGTTCGAGCGCTTCTGGCGCGGCGACCGCTGCCGGGGCTGCGCGGGGCTGGGGCTGGCCATCAGCCGCGCCATCGTCGAGGCCCACGGCGGCACCCTTTCCGTCGACAGCCGCCGCGGCCAGGGCACCACGTTCACCTTTACGCTTCCCACCGCCGACGCCTGAAGGCTCACGGCCACCCTCCTGAATCCCGCAGTTCGCCCCACTCCGCAGGTTCCCCCGCCCGGCGCCGAGTCCTTTCTCGGCGCCGGGCTCTCTTATACCGAATCCGGCTAAACACTCAGTAATCAGCAACCGATTGCCTCATGCTCATACCAGATCCTGAAAAAGAAATAATCGTACAGAGGAACAGAGTCAGACAGAGGAACAAGATCATATTTCAACTCGCTTTCTCTGTCTGACTCTGTTCCTCTGTACGATCATTCTTTTTCAGAATCTGGAATGAGGATGAGAACAGTGGCGGAGGCAAATCCTAAAGGGGACGCGGACGATCTCTCATCCGCGTCCCCTTTCTTTTCCTCCACGTCCTTCGCCTGAGCCAGGATCAGCCGCCGGTGCGTGCGCCCGTGGGGCCGGTGTTGTCCTTCTGCGCGGAATCCGCGGCGGCGCCCTGGCCCGGCTCCGCGGAGGGCGGCCCGCCCCCGCCGTCGTCGCGGCCGCACGCGGAGGCCGCCAGCAACACGACGATCATCAGCATCTTCTTCGTCATCCCTCAGTCTCCCTCTTTCATGCCAAAAACGGTGTGGTGCACTTTGGCGTAGGCCGAGTACGCCGCCACCACCCGCGACGACGTGCCCCGCGCCCCCACGCGCCCCGCCCGCAGCGCCGCCAGGAACGACGCGCGGTCGGGCGCGAAGGCCGGCACCTCCACGTACGCCGTGCCGATCTCCCCCACCGTGTGCGCGTCGCTCCCCGCGCCCAGCGGAATGCCGCGCTCGCGCGCCCACGCCTCGCCGCGCTCGTTGACGCCCGGGCCCCAGGTACGCGCGTTGTGTGCCTCGACCACGTCCACCAGGTCCTCGATGGCGCGCAGGTGCTGCTCGCCGCCGCCGCGCCGCCGCACGTCGAACGGGTGCGGCACGTACACCACGCCCCCCTGCGCCCGGATCATCTCCGCCGCCCGGCGGATGGGCGTGCCGCGGGGAATGCGCTCCGTGAGGAAGATGCCGATGAGGTCCGGCCCCTCGGCCGTGCGCACCTCTTCGCCGGCGATCACGCGGTCCGGCGCCGTCTCGCGCATCCGCAGCGCCAGGTCCAGCTGGTCGTGGTCCGCCACCACGATCCACCGCAGGCCGATGGCGTCCATCCCCCGCAGGATGGCGTCGGGCGTGTTGAGCGAATCGTACGAGGCGCGGGTGTGGACGTGCATGTCCACGCGCACCAGCGGCTCAGCCACCGCCGCCGGCCCGGCGCTCCAGCTGCCGCCACACGTCGCGGGCGGCGTCCTGCAGGTCGCCCAGCGTTCCCGCGTTGCGGATGACCACGTCGGCGCGGGCTTTCTTGAGCTCCGAAGGCATCTGCGTCGCGATCATCCGCCGCGCCTCGTCCTCGTCCAGCCCGCGGTCGGCCACGATGCGCGCCAGCCGCACCTCTTCGGGCGCGTCCACCAGCACCACCACGTCGAACTCGTCGGCCATCCCCACCTCGAACAGCAGGGGGATGTCGGCCACCACGATCTTCTCGCCGCGCGCCTGCGCCTGGCGAAAGTGCTCGTCGCGCAGCGCGGCCACGGCGGGGTGCACGATCGCCTCCAGCCGCGCCCGCGCGTCGGGGTCGGCAAAGACGATCTGCCGCAGCGCCGCCCGGTCCAGCGCGCCGCCCTCCTCCAGCACCCACGGGCCCCACTCGCGGGCGATGGCGTCGTGCGCGGGCGTGCCGGGCTCCACGGCCCGGCGCGAGAGCTCGTCCGCATCCACCACGGTGGCGCCCATGGAGCGCCACACGCCGGCCACCGCGGACTTGCCCGCGGCGATGTTCCCCGTCAGCCCCACCTTGAGCATCGATGATCCAGAACTGTGTGTTGGGCGTATGCGCCGCCGCTATTTTCCGGGCGCGACCATGCTGGTCTTGGAGACCAGGTCGTCCTCGTTGCCGCGCAGGCGGTCGGGCCCCGCGGAGCCCACGTAGTACGAGCGTTTGGTGGCGGCCAGGTAGAACGGCTCGTTCCACGGGTCCACCGCCGCGTCGGCGCCGTCGCGCTGGGCCAGGAACGCGTTGAAGTGGCGCGGGGTGGGAAGGGGGGTGCCCTGCGCCCGCTCGCGCTCCAGCACGCGGTAGATCTCGTTGACGCGGTTCTTGGCCTCCCACCGGTAGATGGGGTTCAGCACGAACTCGATCTGCGGGCGCGCGCGCTCCCGCAGCGGCCGAATGGTGAGCACCGCGACCAGCGACAGCGCCAGCAGCCAGAAGATCCGCGACATTCAGCTCTCCCCCGTCCAGGCTTTGCCCCGCGCGGGCCGCTCGCCGTCCGCGCCTAGAAAGAACCGCGCCGCGCCGCCGTCCGCTTCCGCGACGGACGCGCGGCCCGCCGCCACCAGCCGGTCCAGGTGCGCCAGCGTTTCGCGCAGGGCCAGCATGCGCGTGGGCGCCGGCTGCTCGCGCCCGGGGTAGCGCGCGGCCACCACCTGCCAGCAGGTGCGCGGCTCGGCCCGCAGCAGCGAGCGCACCGTCTCGGTTTCCGCGTCCGCCGCCGCACGCAGCTCGCGAATGCGCTGCACCCCGTCCGCCGGCGGCTCGCCGTGGCCGGGAAGGACGAGCGAGGGACGGAGCGCTTCCAGCCGCCCCAGCGCCGCCGCGTAGTCGCCCACCGGGTCGGTGCGCTGGCGGTTCACGCCCAGCGTGGGGGTGATGCGCGGCAGCACGGCGTCGCCCGCGATCAGCACGCGGTCCGCCGGGCGAAAGAGCGACACGTGCCCCGCCGTGTGCCCCGGCGTCCAGGCGAAGCGCCAGCCGTCGGCGCCGGGGACCTCGCCCTCCTCGCCGTCCAGCATCCCGTCGATCTCCACCGCGGGCGCCAGCGACTCGGCCCGGCGGCGCATCTCCTCGACCGTGCGCACCATCTCGTCGGGCGCGCCGCAGCGGCGCAGCAGGCCGGCACGGTAGTCCGCTTCGTCGTCCGGGTGGGCGGCGGCGTGCGCCATCCGCTCGGCGTCCAGCCGCCCCATCCACACGGCCGCGCCGGACTCGCGCTTCACCCGCGCCGCCAGTCCCACGTGGTCCATGTGCATGTGGGTCACCACCAGGATGGAGACGCGCTCCCATCCGCCCGCGGCGGCGCGGACGCCGGCGTCCAGCGCGGCCCACGCCTCGCCGGTGTTCAGCCCGCCGTCCACCAGCATCCACCGTCCCCCGCCGATGGCCGCCAGGTACGCGTTCACCTGCGGCGGGCGCCCCTGCATGGGGGTGGAGATGCGATGAACGTCCTCCGTAGCGGCGGTGTGCACCGGGAGATTCGCGTCGGTGTGTGGGTCCGGAAGGGAGCGGTTGTCCCGCAAGATAGGGTGCGGACAGGCGATTGGGGTAGAGCGGCGGTTTGGCGGGGCAGAAATGCCGTGCCGGAAAGAAGCGTTTGGCGGGTCGATGGAGGACGTGCGAGGCCCGGCCGTGGCGGCCGGGCCCCCGGCGAAATCACGCCGCCGCGCAGTCGCAGAGGGAGAGCAGGCAGGTGAGGTTGCCGCAGTGCGTCCAGCCGCTGTGCGCCATCACGGTGCCCCGCTCGTCCGCCTCTGCCGCCGTGCCGAACGTCTCCACCTTCAGCATCTCCAGGTCCAGCTTGAGCTTCTGCATGGGATTACGATCCTCCCGGCCGGGTTGAAAGGGAACATCCGAAGCCAGGAAGGCGCCGCGAGCATCGTGCCATGCTTCGCGGATGGCGCCGGTTTGTGCCGACCCGCAAGTGCGCGCGCCGTTCAGAAACCTGGATGATCCTCACGCGAAGGAAGCAGAGTACACCAGCGCGGTACGCTGCTTCCTCCGCGTGCGAACGACTTTCTTTTCCGGCGCCGCGTCAGATGAGGCAGCGGCAGCAGCCGGGGTTCATGGACTCGCAGGTGCCGATCCCGCTGGCGCAATACTGTCCACACTGCGTCTTCGAGGGGCAGTAGCCTACGTACACCTGGTCCTGCCCGTCGCAGGCGGACCTCGGTGCCGCAGACACCTGCGTGGCGCCGAATCCGAGTGCCGCCGCGATCGGCAGCGCGAGCATCAGGCGACGAATCCAGTTCCAGTTCTGCATGGGAGCCTCCGTGGAAAGTGAAAGGGGCCGCCGTCCCCCAGGGGAGCGGCCGGGCAAAATCAAAGTACGATAGCTCTGCACGCCTTTCAAGACAAAAGAAATCCTGATGCAGTGCGCTGTTCCCCGGGCCGGGGGAGCGGCTTTCCCTAAAAGCGGCAGTTGCAGCAGCCGTTCAGGCACGCACCCACGCCGCCGGCGCAGTACGCGCCGCAGTCACGCGTCGGACCGGGGCAGGTGCCGAGGTAAACCTGTCCCTCGCCGTCGCAGTCCAGCCTGGACGTGGACGAGGCGGCCGCCTGCGACGCCCCGAAGCCCAGTGATCCCAGCACCGCCGCCCCGAACACCAGCGTACGAACCGTCCGCAGCACGTTTTGCATGGCAGGTCTCCGCGTGGAATGATGCGAGGCCGGCGGGCAAGGGCGCGCCGACACATCCGCAGGGATGCTTCAGAAGCCGGAAGATGCAAGAAATCCGCCTTGTTAGGCGTGAAAGGATGGTAATTCCGACTCGCATCTCCGCGTTCCAAGGTGCTGCCGCGATCAACCGCGCATCGTATCTTCATCGCCTGGTATCTGATCCTCCTGCCGTCCGCTGCCTCTTGATCTCTCACGAACCGTTCTCCGCCGCGCCCCGGGACCGGCGCCCGCTGCGGGCCCTGGCGCTGTACCTGATGGCCGTCTTCATCGGCGGCCCGCTACTGGCGCCGTGGCTGTACCACGGCATCCAGGCGCTGGCGCAGTCCGTTCCCGCGCTGGAGACGGCGGCACGGATGCCGTTTGCGCGGTACGTGAACCGCGGGCTGCTGATCGTGGCGCTGCTGGGGCTCCCCTTCTTCGTGCGCGGCGCGGGCGTGCGGCGCTGGGCGGACGTGGGGATTGCGCCGGGCTTCATCCGCTGGCGGCGGTTCGGGGCCGCGTTCGCGCTCGGCTTCCTCTCCCTGGCGGCGGTGTGCGCCATCACGCTGATGGCCGGCGGGCGGCTGCTGAAGCCGCGTACGCCGGGGGAGCTGGCGGGCCAGTTCCTGGGGGTGCTGGCCACGGCGCTGATCGTGGCGGTGATCGAGGAGCTGCTCTTTCGCGGCGCCATGTTCGGCATGCTGCGGCGGGCCATGCGCTGGCCCGCCGCGCTGGCGGCCAGCAGCGCCGTGTACGCCATCACCCACTTCATGGCGCGCCCCGAGAACCCGGCGGAGGTGGGCTGGCTTTCCGGCCTGCGCGTGCTGCCCACCATGCTGGCGGGGATGACGGAGCTGCGGACGCTGTTTCCCGCGCTCCCCAGCCTGGCGCTGGCCGGGGTGATCCTGGGGCTGGCCTACCAGTGGACGGGCGACCTGTCCGCCTCCATCGGCATCCACGCGGGGTGGATCTTCTGGCTCAAGTTCTACGGCTTCGCCACCCGCCGCGCGCCGGACGTGGACCCCTGGTTCTGGGGATCGGGGAAGCTGGTGGACGGCTGGCTGGCCTTTGCCGCGCTGGTGGTGGTGCTGTCGCTGCTGGTGATGACGGCCAGGCGGCGCCGCGTTCTGGGTGGCGCGTCATGGACTGTCTGAGCGGATGGATGTGGACGGCCGAGGAGGATGACTGCTGTAGATCGACCCCCCTCCCCCTCAACGGAGCCCGCCGCGCTCCGGAGCCGGAGGACGTGCTCTCGGTAGCAGCTCCCTTGCTCAGTGACGCTGGCGAATTATCTTTCGGTAGGCGCAATTGGGTGCTCTCCTGCCTGGAGGTGGAGTTGGCTCGAACGCGAATCGAAAGCAGCGATCCCTGCCCGTTCTGCAGCGGACGCTCGGTACGGAAGAACGGGAGCAGCCGGGGCCACGCGCGCCTGCACTGC
>NZ_DASWNM010000150.1:0-37703 GCF_036399255.1 Longimicrobium sp. | reverse complement strand
GATCAGGGCACGGGACCAGCCCCGTCGTTCTGCTGGCGAGGTCCTTCGGTCGGCGCCAAGATGCAGTGTACAAGGAAGTTATGGGGTGGCGCCTCCCTCAGGAAGTCAATCGCGTGGGAGGTTGGGCAACACCCTCTGAGGGAGCGCACCACGTGTAACCCGATATCCACACAACCACCTGCGCGCCGAACGAAGGACCTCGTCCCGGCGGCGCAGGGGCCAGATCAGGGCACGGGACCAGCCCCGTCGTTCTGCTGGCGAGGTCCTTCGGTCGGCGCCAAGGTGCAGTGTACAAGCGAATTACGGGGCGGCGCCTCCCTCAGGAAGTCAATCACGCCGCCAGGTTTGGCAACACCCTCTGCGAGCCGAACACCCAGACCTCGGAATCGCCTGAAACGTCACACGCCGCGCGGATGGCGTGCTCCAGCTGGTATCTGGTCATCGAACGCCTCTTGCAAAAGTGTGGTGCGCTCCGCGGGCGTCAGCGCGCCCAGAAAGGGGAGCGACTGGCGCAGGCGCGTGGCGCGCTGGCCCCTGTCCACCAGGAACTTCTGCAGTCGTGCGGGCGGCATGGCCTCGAGGATGGCCGCCCACTCCTCCATCTCCTTTCTCTCTCCGGGAAGGTGTCTATGGAAGATCCCGCGATACTCACCGTCGCGGGAGCTTGCGACGGCACGACGGCAGGCCTTGCCGCGTGACGCACCCGCGGGCGTTGCCTGCGATCACATCTGCCGATGAACCGTTCTTTCAGTTCAGATTCTTCGTCGATTTCGTTGCGGCGGCAGATCATTTGTCGGGAAGTTGTGAGCACCCGGTCCATCGCTGCGGCGCGCTGCTCGGTCCAGGCGAGGCCGAGGGTCGGCAGACGAGTGGGATGTGGCAGGGGGCCATCCGCGTTTTTCGACGGAGGCATCCATGCCGCCGGAGCGCCCCGGAGCCAGCGGTCACCGATACCCGCCGCGCGATCTCTTGGACTCCCTGACGCACGAAAGGTGGAGCGGCGTCCCGGTCCTGCGGACGCACCGGCGGCTCCCCTCCGGCTCAACGGCGCGGCCGGCTCGTGGAAAAGACGCGCGGCAGGTGGAGGCACCCGCCGGCTGCGGCGCGTACACGGCTGGAAAGGTGTCTGTGGAAGATTCCGCGATACTCACCGTTGCGGGAGCTTGCGACGGCACGACGGCAGGCCGTGCCGCGTGACGTACCCGCGGGCGTTGCCTGCGATCACATCCGCGATGAACCTTTCTTCATCATCCCCGAGAGAGTACCCACCATGAAGAAAGGCCGCCCGCGGAATCGCGGGACGGCCTTTTCTCCCCTTGTGTCTCCCCATGAATATGCCTCAACCCCTCCCCACCCCCGGGTGGCCGCCGCGGAGCTCCCCAACTCCGCGGACGGCCTCCGCGTCCGGAGCCCCCCAGCTCCTCGCGCGGCCGCGTTCGAAGCCCCCCTTAGCTCCGCGCGCGGTAGTTCACGATCGTCTGGCGCCCGTCCGGCAGGCGCACCTGCACCGACACCGCCTGTCCCGGGCGCACCGCGTCGGCCGCGGCGCGCAGGTCCTCAAGCGAGCCGACCTCGCGGCCGTTCACCCGCTGCACCACCATTCCCCGCCCCAGCGCGCCGGCCGCCGGCCCGCCCGCATCCACCGCCGAGATCACCACGCCCTCCGCGCGGTCCAGCCGCAGCGCCTCGGCGATCTCCGGCGTCACGGTCTCGGCGCGGAAGCCCAGCTTGCCGGGCGCGGCCGCGGCGACCTCCTCCACCCGCGGGTCCTCGCGCTCGTCGGCTGCGGCGCGGCGGGCGTCGGCCTGGAACTCCTCCAGGCGCAGCTCCACCCGGCGCCGGTCGCCGTAGCGGATCACGTCCAGCGTCACCTTGTCGCCGGGCCGCTTGCGCATCACCAGCTCCATCAGGTCGCCGCTGCCGCGCACCGCCCCGCCGTCCACGGCCACGATCACGTCGCCCAGCTTGAGCCCCGCCGCCGCCCCCGGCCCGCGCGGCTCCGCCGAGACCACCGCGCCGTCCGGCGAGGGCAGGCGGAACACCTCCGCGTCGGCGGACGTGGCGTCGCGGATCTCCACGCCGATCATGGGACGGTGCACGCGCCCGTCGCGCATCAGGTCCTCGGCCACGCGGCGGGCCAGGTTGATGGGCACCGCGAACCCGTAGCCGGAGTAGAAGCCCGTGGGTGAGGCGATGGCGCTGTTGATGCCGATGACCCGGCCCTGCAGGTCGACCAGCGGGCCGCCGCTGTTCCCCGGGTTGATGGCCGCGTCGGTCTGGATGAAGTGCTCCAGCGGCGCATCGGCCCCGGAGCGCTGAAAGATGCCGATGCTGCGCCCCTTGGCGCTCACGATCCCGGCCGTCGTCGTCTGCCCCAGATCCAGCGGGTAGCCCAGCGCCAGGACCCAGTCGCCCACCTCCAGCACGTCCGCGTCGCCCAGGCGCACCGTGGGCAGGTTGCGCGCGTCGATCTTGACCACCGCCACGTCGGTGTTGGGGTCGCGGCCCACCACGCGGGCCTCGAACTCGCGCTTGTCGGAAAGGATGACGTTCACCCGGTCCGCGCCCTCGACCACGTGGTTGTTGGTGAGGATGTAGCCGTCGGGCGAGATGATGAAGCCCGACCCGCTCCCCGCGCGGGGCGTGGCGCCGCCCCGCTGGCCGCGGAACATGTCTTCCCAGGGGGTGCCCCGCAGCTCGGGCGGCACCTGCGACGACGCGCTGCGCGCGGCCTGCGTCACCCGGACGTGCACCACGCCGGGCATGGCGGCGCTGCTGGCCGCCCGGAAGGCCCCGGAAAGGTTGTTGGCGCTGGCCACGGCGGCGGCCGGAGCGGCGGACTGGGCCCCCAGGTCCGGCAGCGGATCACGCGCCACGTCGGCCAGCGTCATCCCGGCGGCGGTGCCCGCCACCAGCACGCCGGGAAGGGTGAGCTTGCGAAGCGTACGGTTCATCGTCAGTTATCCCTGTCTCAACGTTGCAGCCCATGCTCTTGCGTGAACGGTACACAGTGGCGCCAAGCCCCGTTCCGGCAAGGGATTAGCGGACGATTAGGCGCCGCTTAACCCCTCTTAATCCAGGGCACCGATGCGTATTCTGGTCGTAGAAGACAATCCGAGGATCGCGGGATTCCTGCAGAAGGGACTGCGCGAGGAGGGATACGTGGTGGAAGTGGCCGCCGACGGCGACGCCGCGTTCGAAAAGGCCACCACGCAGGGCTTCGACGCCGCGGTGGTGGACGTGATGATCCCCGGCCGCAGCGGGGTGGAGCTCGTCCGCGACCTGCGCGAGCGCGAGATCCGCCTTCCCGTCCTTCTCCTTACCGCGCGCGACCGCACGGAGGACAAGGTGATGGGGCTGGACGCGGGGGCGGACGACTACCTCACCAAGCCCTTCGAGTTCTCGGAGCTCACCGCGCGGCTGCGGGCGCTGCTCCGCCGCCTGGGGAGCCCCGGCGCGGCGGCCACGCTCAAGGCGGGGGACGTGGAGATGGACCCCGCCACCCGCGACGTGCGGCGCGGCGGGCAGTCGGTGGAATTGACGCCTCGCGAGTACAGCCTGCTGGAGTACCTGCTGCGCAATTCCGGGCGGCCGCTCTCCCGCGCCGCAATCATGGAGCACGTGTGGGGCATTCGCTTCGACCCGGGGACCAACATCGTGGACGTGTGCATCAACTCCCTGCGCACCAAGCTGGACGACCGCGAGCGCGGCCTGATCCAGACCGTGCGCGGCGTGGGGTACGCCGTGAAGCCGGCGGCGGCCGAGCCGGAGCCGGAGGCGGGGGGATGAGCTTTCGCCGGCCCAGCCTGCGGCGCGAGATCGTCCTCGGCTATTCGGCGATCCTGCTGGTGGCGCTGCTGCTGTTCGCGGGCGCCACCTACGCCATCCTGCGCCGCACGCTGGCCAACGCCGGCACGCAGTCGCTGCGGCAGACGGCCGCGGCCGCCGAGCGCATCGTCATCCCCCCCGGCCTGCCGGTGGTGGGGGTGTCCGAAGAGCTGCTGCCGCCCACCGAGGGCGCGGTCGAGGTGCTGCGCCGCACCACCCGGCTGCCCACGGGCGAGCTGAACATCATCGTGGCCCGCACGGGCGACGTGGAGCAGCACGCGCTGCGCTCGTTCGCCCTGATCGCGCTGGTGCTGATCCCGGTGACGGCGCTGCTGGCGGTGGTCGCGGGGCGGTCGGTGGCGGACCGCATCCTGATGCCGCTGAACCGGCTGGTGACGGCGTCGCGGGAGATCGGCATCGGCGGCCTGTCGCGGCGGGTGGACGAGCCGGAGCGCCCCCAGGAGCTGCGCGAGCTGGCGCAGGCGTACAATGGGATGCTGGAGCGGCTGGACCGCGCCGTGATCGCCCTGCGCAGCTTTACGGCCGACGCCAGCCACGAGCTGCGCACCCCGCTGACGGCCATCCGCGGCACGGCCGAGGTGGCGCTGGCCCGCGACCGCACGGCGGACGAGCTGCGGGGCACGCTGGAGGAGGTGCTGGACGAGACGGGGTCCATGCTGCACCTGGTGGAGGACCTGCTCGTCCTGGCCCGCGGCGACCAGGCGCACGCGGAGCTGGAAGAGACGACGGACCTGGCGGCGGTGCTGCGCGACGTGCAGGACGTGGGCGAGGCGCTGGCCGGGGGCAAGCCGGTGGAGGTGCGGCTGGACGCCCCGGAGTCGCTGCGGGTTCCGGGGGACGCGGGGGCGCTGCGGCGATTGTTCCTGAACCTGGTGTTCAACGCCGTCAAGTTCACGGAGCGGGGCGCCGTCACCATCACCGCGCGTGCGGTGCCGGCGGCGCAGGCCGTGGCCGCGGCGGACGGCGTGCGGGTGGAGGAGGCCGGGCCGGGGGTGGAGGTGCAGGTGGCGGACACGGGAATCGGCATTGCGGCTGAGGACCTGCCGCGCGTCTTCGACCGCTTCTACCGCGCGGACGCCTCGCGGGCCACGGGGGGCACGGGGCTGGGCCTGTCCATCGCCCGCATGGTGGCCGAGCGGCACCGCGGGACGATCACGGTGGAGAGCACGCCGGGTGCGGGGAGCGTGTTCACGGTGCGGCTGCCGGGGTTTGTGAACGGGTGACGGGGGTGAGCGGGTGAAGGGGTGACGGGGGTGCGACACGCGGGATGACGTACCGCACGCCGCCACGCCATGGGCTAAAGCCCACGGCTGGAAATGCCATAAGCCCCGTCTCGGCTCGCTGCGCTCGCCGAACGGGGCTTCACCTGCTCGCGTCCCGAGCGGCCGGCCCGCACAGAGGGTCCGGGCGCGCACCGCAGGCTCCGTTTCTTCGGAGCCGCCAGCCCGCGAAGGCGGGCTTCGTGTGGTTGTTGCAGCGAATTCATTCGCCATTGCAGGCCGGGCACCCAGAATCCGCCGGATGCAAAAAGCCTCGGACTCCGCTGAGCCCGAGGCCTTTTGCATCTGGTTCGGAGGCTCCGTCACCGCTCCCCCGCCCCGCTCACCCGCTCACCCGCTCACCCGCTCACCCGCTCACCCGTTCACCCGTTCACCGCCAAGGTCCGTCGCGCCTCCCGCCACGGGCTAAAGCCCGCGGCTGGAAAGGCCATAAGCCCCGTCTCGGTTCGCTGCGCTCGCCGAACGGGGCTTCACCTGCTCGCGGCCGGAGCGGCCGGCCCGCACAGAGGGTCCGGGCGCGCACCGCACGCTCTGTTTCTCCAGAACCGCCAGCCCGCGAAGGCGGGCTTCGTGTAGTTGTTGCAGCGAATTCATTCGCCATTGCAGGCCGGGCACCCAGGATCCGCCGGATTGCAAAAGGCCTCGAACTCCGCTGAGCCCGAGGCCTTTCGCATCTGGTACGGAGGCTCCGTCACCACTCCCCCGCCCCCTTCACCCCTTCACCCCTTCACCCCTTCACCCCTTCACCCCTTCACCCGCTCACCGCCAAGCATCGCCTCCGCCACCTCCAGCACATGGCGCTTGCCGGGAAAGCGAATGAGCCGCATGGCCTCGTCGTACGTGGCCCAGCGGTACTCCTCGGCCTCGCGGCTGATCACGACCCGCTCCTCGTCCGTGGTGGCAAGAAAGTACACCACCTTCTTGACGATCAGCGTGCGCTCGTCCCCCTTGCCCTGGGTAAAGACGTAGCGCTCCTCCTCCCGGTATCCATCGAACAGCGAGATCTGGCTTTCGCCGATCCCCGCTTCTTCCCACAGCTCGCGCACGGCCGCCTGCGCCTCCGTCTCCCCAAGCTCCACTCCGCCCTTGGGAAACTCCCAGATGGGACGCCGCGTCAGCGCCGAGCGCATCAGCAGGTAGCGCCGCGCCTCTCCGCCGTTGCGAAAGAGCACGACACCCGCCGCCGTCTGCGAAACCCGTCTCATCCAACCCTCCGGCGTGTAAGAGGTGGACGCTCTTTGTACGCAATCTGCTACGGAGACAGGCTACAGGCAACCGGCATGATGGTTGCCCGCCGCGCCCAGGATGGAAATCCCCGCGAGCCGCGCAGAAATGGACACCGCACCCCGCCCCGGCGTTCCCGCCGCCAGCACTCCTTCGCACGCGTCCGCCGACGGCGAGCGGCCGCTGGGCACGCTGGTGCGCTCGCTCTCGCGCGACGCGGCCAGGCTGGTGCGCCAGGAGATCGCCCTGGCCCGCGAGGAGGTGCGGCGGAACGCGCGCGCCGTGGCCCGCGACGCCGCGCTCATCGCCCTCGGCGGAACGGTGGCGGCGCTGGGCGGGCTGGTCCTCCTCGCCGCGCTGGTGATCGCGGCGGGCGACCTGCTGGGCGGCCGCTACGCGCTGGGGGCGCTGCTGGTGGGCCTGCTCCTGCTCGCCACCGGCGGGGGGACCGCGCTCCTGGGCGTCCGCAGGGCGCGGCGGGCGCGGCTGGCCCCGGAAGCGGCCATCGCCACCCTGCGCGACACGGGCGAGTGGGCGCGGGCGGAGGTGGCGCAGGCGCGCGCGGCGGCCACCGGGGGAAAACGCCCGGCGCAGGGGATACGGGACGATGCCGCGGGCCGGATCGCCGCCCGTCCTCCGCCGCTCCCCCGGGATCGTCCGGACGTGGAGGAGGGTGCGGAAGACGCGCGGGGGACGCCGGCGGAGGACCGGGAGCGCGCGCGGAGGCAGGTGCAGCCACTTCCCGCCAGCGCTCCGCTGTGGAAGCGTGTCCTGCATGAGTTCAAGGCCGACGACGTGAGCAACCAGGCCGCCAAGGTGGCCTACTACTTCTTTCTCTCGCTCCCCCCCGCGGTGATGGCGCTGTTCGGCCTGACCGGCTTCTTTGGCGGGGCGCGGACGGGGGACTGGCTCACGCAGCGGCTGACGACGTCGCTCCCCAGCGAGGCGTCCGCGCTGGTGACGGGATTCGTGCGGGACGTGGTGCACGGCAGCGCGCCGGGGCCGCTTTCCATCGGCCTGCTGCTGGCGCTGTGGGCGGGGAGCAACGTGTTCACGGCGCTCGAAGACACGCTGAACACGGCGTTCGGCATCCACGCGGAGCGGCCGTTCCTGAAGAAGAAGGCGGTGGCGGTGGGGATGCTGGCCGGGTGCGCGGTGCTGTTCCTGGGCGGCAGCGCGGTGCTGCTGGGCGGCGGGGGGATCAGCGACGCGCTGGGGCTGGGTGCGGCGGGGCGGACGGTGTGGGCGGTGCTGCAGTGGCCGCTGGGATTCGCCCTCATCACCGCCACCTTCTGGCTGATCTACTACGTGCTCCCCAACAAGGACCAGCGCGGCTGCCGGATGACGCTGCTCAAGGCGTCCGCCATCGCCGGCGTGCTGTTCGTGGCGGCCTCCGTGGCGTTCCGGCTGTACATGGCCAACTTCGGATCGTACAGCAAAACGTACGGGCTGCTGGGGACGGTGATCGTGCTGCTGCTGTGGATGTACGTGACGTCGCTGGTCATCCTGCTGGGCGGCGAGGTGGCGTCGGAGATGGAGCGGCCGGCCTGAACGGCGCCGCGTCCGGCCTCCGTTCCGGCGGACGCGGGCGGCAAGGATGGCGCGTCCCGCGCGATGAACGTTGCGGCGGGCACGGCCCAGGTTAAGTTAGCGGATAGGAAGCGCGCCGGATACGCCGTCCTGTCTTCAATTCTCCCCACCCGATCATCCTTCTCTCTCTCCGGATCCCCGTGTCCCTCCTGGCCCCACCCTTCCCGGCCTCCCCCCACCCGCTCCGCGTCCTGGTCTGCGGCGCTTCGCCACTGGCCGCCCGCGCGGCGGAGATGCTGGACGCCGGCGGGCCGGCCCGGCTGGCGGCCGGCGCGGCGGACGCGGCGCTGCGGCTGGCCGAGGGCGGGTGGGACGCGGTGGTGGCGGAGTGCACGCCGGAGCAGGTGCAGGTGCTGCGGGCGGCGCGGGCGGCGGGATGGACCGGCCCCCTGCTGCTGCTGGCGGAGGCGCGCGGGACGGAGGCGGAGGCGGCCGCGGGCGAAACCGGCGCCGCGGACGTGCTGGGGGCGGACGAGTTGGCGCCGGGGCTGCTGCGGCGGGCCCTGCGCTACGCGGTGGAGCGCCACCGCAGCGACACGGCGCTGGGCGAAAGCCGCCGCACCGTGGACGCGCTGCTGGCCAACCTGCCGGGAATGGCGTACCGCTGCCGCGCCGACGCGCAGTGGACCATGGAGTACGCCAGCCTCGGCGCGCTGGCGCTGACCGGCTACGCCCCCGAGGAACTGGTGGGGAACGCCCGCGTGGCCTTCGCCGACCTGGTGCACCCCGGCGACCGCGAGACGATCCGCGCGGCGGTGGAGGACGCGCTGCAGCGGCGCCAGCCGTTCGAGCTGGAGTACCGCATCACCGCGCGGGACGGCACGGTGCGGTGGGTGGCGGAACAGGGGCGTGCCGTGCGCGACCGCGACGGCCAGGACCCCCTGCTGGAGGGCTACGTCTTCGACGCCACGGAGCGCAAGGCGGTGGAGCAGGCCCTGCGGACCGGGGAGGCGCAGTTCCGGGCCGTGTTCGAGGAGGCGCCCATCGGCATGGCGCTGATGAACATGGACGGGTACATCATCCGCAGCAACCGGGCGTTCCAGACCCTGCTGGGCTACACCGCGCAGGAGCTGGGCGGCACCATCTTCAGCCAGGTGACGCACGGCGACGACGTGGGGACCGACTGGGAACTGTTCGGCGACCTGGTGGCGGGCGACATCGCCCACTACCAGACCGTCAAGCGCTACCTGCGGCGCGACGGCGGCACGGTCTGGGGGCGGCTGTCGGTGGCCCTCATCCGCTCGCCCGAGGGGGAGCCGCGCTACGCCATCCAGATGGTGGAGAACGTCAGCGAGCGCCGCGAGGCGGTGGAGGCGCTGCGGCTGCGCGAGCAGGAGTTCCGCTCGATGCTGGAGCACGGGCGCGACGTGATCAGCGTGCTGGACGAGCACGGCGACCTGCGCTACACCAGCCCCGCGGTGGAGCGGGTGCTGGGGTACGGGCGCGGCGAGCTGGTGGGCACCTACCTGGCCGAGCTGGCGCACCCCGACGACGTGCAGGGGATGCTGGACCTGTTCGAGCGCGCCATCCAGGCCCCCGGCCGCCCCCGCAAGGCCGAGGTGCGCATGCGGCACAGGGACGGCGGGTGGCGGGTGCTGGAAACGGTGGGCACCAGCCTGCTGGACGACCCCGCCGTGAAGGGGATCGTGGTGAACTCGCGCGACGTCACCGAGCGGCGCGAGGCCGAGGAGGCGCTGCGCCGCAGCGAGCAGCAGCTGGTGCAGGTGCAGAAGATGGAGGCCATCGGGCGGCTGGCGGGGGGCGTGGCGCACGACTTCAACAACCTGCTCACGGCCATCCGCGGCAACGCCGAGCTGCTGCTGTCGGACCTGCCGCCCGACTCGCAGTCGCGCGAGGACGTGGAGGAGATCCGCCGCGCCAGCGACCGGGCGGCGGCGCTCACCCGGCAGCTGCTGGCCTTCAGCCGCCGGCAGGTGCTGCAGCCGCGCCTGCTGGACCTGAACCAGTCGGTGCGCGAGATGGAGCGCATGCTGGGCCGGCTGCTGGGCGACGACGTGGAGCTGGTCATCCGCCTGGGCGAGGGCCTGCGGCGGGTGCGGGCCGACCCGGCGCAGGTGGAGCAGGTGATCCTGAACCTGTCCGTCAACGCCCGCGACGCCATGCCCGGCGGCGGCGTGCTGATGCTGTGCACCGAGAACACGGAGCTCACCACGGAGCTCCGGGAACAGTACCCCTACGTGGTGCCGGGCGAGTACGTGCTGCTGGAGGTGGGCGACACCGGCCAGGGGATGGACGCGCACACGGTGTCGTCGGCCTTCGAGCCGTTCTTCACCACCAAGGCCACGGGCAAGGGCACGGGGCTGGGGCTGTCGATGGTGTACGGCATCATCAAGCAGAGCGGCGGCTACATCTGGATCGACAGCGATCCCGGCCGCGGCACGCGGGTGCGCGTGTACCTGCCGGTGGCGCGCGGCAGCGAGGCGGGCGACGACGAGGAGGACGAGGCGCCCGCCGCCGCGCCGCAGGCCCGGGGGCGCGGCACGGTGCTGCTGGTGGAGGACGAGGAGTCGGTGCGGCGGTTCGCCGAGCGGGTGCTTTCGCGCGGGGGGTACACGGTGCTGGCGGCGGCCGAGGGGGCCGAGGCCATGGCCCTGTCGCGCCAGCACCCGGGCCTCATCCAGCTGCTGGTGACGGACCTGATGATGCCGCGGATGAACGGCAGCGACCTGGCGCGGCGGCTGATGGCGGAGCGGCCGGGGATCCGGGTGCTGTTCATCTCCGGCTACGACCGCGACGCGGCGCGCACGCAGACGCCGCTGGAGGCGGGGACGGACTTCATTGAGAAGCCCTTCAGCCCCGAGGCGCTGCTGGAGCGGATTCACCGGCTGCTGGCCGCGCCGCGGGGGATGATCGGGTCGGGAGGGTGAGCGGGTGAGCGGGTGAGCGGGTGAGCGGGTGAGCGGGTGAGCGGGTGAGGGTTTGTAACGGCATTCGATGTGCGGGCCGTCCGACCCGTCCGTACGAATCCGAGCCCAGAGGGGAGGCCCCGCGTGAAGCTGAAGAAGAAGCTTAAGAAGAAGATCAAGAAGCGGCTGGCGAAGCAGGTGGGCAGGCTGGTAAAGGCCTACGGTCCCGAGATCGCCGCCAACCTGATGACCGCGCTGGTCGCCGCGGCCGCGACGCGCGTGGCCACCGGCGGCAAGAAGCGCAAGAAGGATCGCGTGGCCGAGGTGCCAGCCGGGGAGTAGCCCGCTTCCCCGGAATCCGCATCCTATCCGACAGAAGACCGGCATGCGCCGAGGCGCGGAGAGAGACAGGAACACTCTCTCCGCGCCTCTGCGTCTCTGCGTGAAACCGATCTTTTCCAGGATTCGGGATCAGCACCCAGATGATGATTCAGCTCGCTTTCTCTGTCTGACCCTGTTCCTCTGTACGATCATTCTTTTCCAGGATTCGCGATCAGACCTGGAAGCGGCCGACGAGCGCCTCCATGTGGCGCGCGGAGCCGGCCAGCGAGGCGGCGTCGCCGGCGTGGCCGTTGGCGCCGGCGATGGCGGAGATGCGCTGCACGGCGCCCAGCACCTGGTCGCTCATCGCGGCCATCTGGCCGGCGGAGGCGGCGTTCTGCTCGGCGGTCACGGCCACGGCGTCCACCATCCCCGCGACGGCGGGGATCTCGGCCGCCATCCGCCGCGCCTGCCCCGCCACGCCGCGCACCTGCTGGTGCGCACGCTCCACCGCCTGCATGATGGAGCCCAGCGCGTCGCCCGCCTCGCGCGCCATCTCCGTGCGCTGCTGCACGGCCTCGGTGCGCGCCCGCATGGCCGCCACGGCCTCGTCGATGGAGGCGCGCATCCCCCCCACCAGCTCCGCCGTGCGCGCGGCGGAGTCGGACGAGCGCGCGGCCAGCTTGCGCACCTCGTCGGCCACCACGGCAAAGCCGCGGCCCTGGTCGCCGGCGCGGGCGGCCTCGATGGCGGCGTTGAGCGCCAGCAGGTTGGTCTGTTCGGCGATCTCCGAGATCACCCGCACGAAGTCGCCGATCTGCCGCGACTGCACCGACAAGCCCTCCACCTGTCCCGCCCCGCTGAGCGCCGCCCGGCGAATCTCGAGCATGCCGTCCACGGCGCCGCGCACGATGGAGCCGCCGCGCAGGGCGGTGTCGCGCATGGCCTCGGCGTCGCGCTGGATGGCCTCGGCGTCTGCAGCCACCTGCCGGACGCCCTGCGACAGGCCGGCGATCACCGTCACGGTGCGCTGCGCGGCCTGCGCCTGGTCGCTTGCCCCCGCGGCGATCTGCCCCACCACCTCCTTGAGCTCGCGCGCGGCGCCGCCGGTCTGGCCCGCGATCCCGGCCAGGTCGCCGCTGGCCGCGCCCAGCCGCGCGCTGGTCTGGCCCAGCGGGCCGATGACGCCCCGCAGCTCGGCGGTCATGCGGTCGAAGGCGCGCCCCAGCCGCGCCACCTCGTCGTCGCCCTCCGCCGCCAGCGCGTGGCGCAGGTCGCCCGCGGCCACGCGCTCGGCCATCACGGTAAGCCGGCGCAGCGGCCGGGCGATCCCGTCCACGATGCGGCTGGCCAGCCACAGCGCCAGCACCGACCCCGCCAGCAGCAGCGCGCCGATGCCGGCCAGCATCCTCCACATCACGGCGCGCGAGCGGCGGTCCACCTCCGCCAGCCGGGCCTCGCCCGCGCGCTGAATGCGCGCCACCAGCGAGTCCATGGCGTCCGTGGGCGCGCGGTCGATCCCCCGGACGGCGGCGTCCACCCGCCGGTGCGCCTGTGGATCGGCCCCGTCGTAGCTTTCCAGCGCCTGGCGGTAGCGCACGCCCAGCGCGCCGTGCACGGCCAGCAGCGAGTCGATGTGCACGCGCACCTCGCCGTCCGCCACGCCGCCCATCCCGCGCAGGCGCTGCAGGTCGGCGCGCACCGCGGCCTCTTCGTCGTTGAAGCCCTTGAGGTAGCGCGCGAACATGGCGGGGTCGAACCCGCGCAGCAGCACGTTCTTCCACTCCTGCACCTGCTTCTTGAAGTGCACCTGCGCGCTGCGGGCGGCGTCGTTGGCGCGCGTGACGGCGTCGCCCTCCCGCACGGCAAGGTGCACCTGGTCCAGCGCGGCGCGCACGGCCAGCAGGCCGGTCACGCCCACGGCCACGGTGGCCAGCGTGGCCACGACGACGAGCGCGGTCAGGCGGCCGCGGATTCCCAGGCGCGCCAGCCAGGGCGGAAGGCGGCGGGCGCGGGGGTGTGCATCGGTCATGTGGATCCCGGACGGCGACGGCGGCGCGCCCGTGTGCCGGGCCCGCCGCCTGGTGCTTGCGCCCCGCATGCGGCGGGGCGCGCTCCGCAAGTGAACGGAGAACACCCCCAAGCTGGGCCCTGTCCGTGACGGGGAGTGCCGCCGGCCGTCTCGCGCCGGTAACGGTTGCGTCCCCGCCGCTCCCGCGCCGTCCGTGACATGCATCGTTACGCGCATCCGCTTGCGCCGGAGGGGCACGCTGTGCACGATGAGGACGATCTTCCCCATCGATCCCCGCACCCCCCGGCCATGTCACCCGACGACGCGGAGCTGATGCTCTGGGCGCTGGCCCACGGCTGGTCCGTAAAGGTGTTTTCGCGGCACGCCGGCGGATCGCTCTGGCGCGATCCCGCGCGGCGCCGCTTCCTGGTCCACGGCGCCGGCCCCGCCCCCGGCGTTCCGCTGCTCTCGCCCGAGGTGCGCGCCCGCATGGCCGACGCACGCGCCGCCGCCGATCCGGTTTCCGCGCAGTCCATCGCCCGGATTCCGGTCCCATAAAAGATTTGTCTCACGCAGAGGGAGCAAAGGCCGCAGAGGAACAACCCCGCGTCCTCTGCTCCCTCTGCGTGATCAGGATCTTTGGGCGGATCGGGATGATCGATCCACGTCACTCTTCCTTCATCTCCGCCGAACGCAACCAGGACGGTGCACGATTCCGACGCGCGCGTTACGCGGCCGTGTCGCACGCCCGCCATCCTTCCCCAGGATGACGATCGGAGACGACGACGGGAGATGGCAGATGAGCACGGTGTTGGGAGTCCAGGAAGAGAACACGGAGTTCTGGGCGCGGCAGTTCGCCGGGCGATGGTACCGCGGCACGGCGCAGGTGGAGAACGACTTTCGCCGCTTCGCCATCGCCTACCGCGTTCCGCCGCGGATGCGCGCCCGGGTGATGGCGCGCGCGCTGGGACTCGTGGGCGACGGGCTGCGCGCGGCGTAACCTCGCCGGATCCACGCTCCCTGCACACGACGCCCCGCCTTCCGGTCTTGGAAGGCGGGGCGTCGGCGTTGGGGGATGCAGATGTCGTGCTTCAGAGGGTGTTGATAACCCCCAACCTCACGACGAAGCGATGACTTCCTGAGGGAGCGCACCACGTGTAACCCGATTCCACACAACCGCCTGCGCGCGACCGAAGGACCTCGTCCTGGTGGCGCAGGGGCCCGATCAGGGCACGGGACCCGCCCCGTCGTTCTGCTGGCAAGGTCCTTCGGTCGGCGCCAGGGTGCAGTGTACAAGCGAGTTACGGGGCGGCGCCTCCCTCAGGAAGTCAATCACGCTGAGCGGTTTGGCAACACCCTCTCAGGCGCCGGCGTACGCCTCGGTGCCGTGCGCGTCGAAGCCGCGGGGATCGAAGCCGAGCGCCTGGCGCGCCTGCCGGCGGTAGTGCTGCCGCACCTCCTCGGGAAGCCGGCGCCAGTCCGCCTCGCTGGCCAGCGGATGGCTCAGGATGGACCAGAGCGCGAGCGCGGCCTCTTCTGCCCGCGCACTCTGCATGGCCTGCTCGGTGGGCTGGATTCTCATCACGGCGGCTCCTGGACGGCGAGGCGTGGACCGGGGCACGGGGCGGCCCGGTGATGAAGGGTGGCCGCTCCGTGTCACGATGCGCGCGGCATTCCGGGGAGCGGCGCGTATCAGCTCCACCACGCCTCGCGCAGTCCGCCGCGCATCCCGCCGATCGTTCGCCAGCCGTGACACGCGCGTGGTTTGCGGGTCGCACGGGGCGGCTAGGATGATCGCTGCCGGATGGACCGGGCAGTGACCCTCAACGGAGGAGGCGGGGCGTGGACGTGCGAGAGATCATCGCGGCGGGCGGGATCGCCAGCCGCTTTCAGCCCATCGTGCAGCTGTCCGATGGGCACGTGGTGGCCCACGAGGCCTTGAGCCGCGGACCCGGCGGAACGGCGCTGGAGTGCCCGCGGCGCCTGTTCGACGCGGCGGACCGGGAAGGGTGCGGTTCCATGCTGGACTCCGCCTGCCGCGCGGCCGCCCTGCGCCGCGCGGTGGAGGCCGGGTGGGGCGGAAGCGCGGGCGGCCCGATGTTCCTGAACGTGCACACCGGCGCCCTGGCGGACCCGGGCTTTCTGCCGGACCTGGAGCGCACGGTGGCGGACGCGGGGATCCGCGCGGGTGACGTGGTGCTGGAGGTGAGCGAGGCGGAGCGCGTGGGCGGCGACCCGGTGCTGCACGCGCGCCTGGCCGCCTGCCGCGCCGCCGGCTTCTGGATCGCGCTGGACGACGCCGGCGCTGGACACTGCGGGCTGCAGGCCATTGTGGAGGTGGTGCCCGACGTGGTGAAGATCGACCGTGCGCTGGTAGGCGGAATGGACGCGCACCGGGGGCGCCGGGCGGCCGTGGCGGCGCTGGCGCGGCTGGCGCGCGAGCTGGGCATCGTGCTGGTGGCGGAGGGGATCGAGACGGAGGCCGAACTGCACGCGGTCCGCGCGGTGGGCGTGCCGCTGGGCCAGGGCTTTCTGCTGGGGATGCCGGCGGAGGCGCCGCTGGCCCCCGGCTCCGTCGTCGCCGCCGCGGCGCGCCGTTCCATCGCGGCGCCCGTCGCGCCCGGCTCCACCCGCACGCGCCGCCCCGGCCGCCGCCGCGGCCTGTCGCCCCTCCGCTGACGCCGGGGCGGTGGCATCGTTTACTGGCTGAAGTCGGACAAACCTGTCATTCTGAGGGAGGCGCCGCTCGGTGCCCTCCGAATACTCGGGAGCATGGCGCCGACCGAAGAATCTTTGTCGGGAACGGCAGGATCTTTCCGCTACGGTGTGTTCCCGGGCGATGCCCGGGACGGGGTGCAGCGCGAGGGGAGGGAGATTCTTCGGTCGCGCTACCGGCTTCGCGATTTTTTCCGAGTGCCCGGGGTGGGCGCTCCCTCAGAATGACAGGTGTTTCCGCGGATTGCGCATCATCCGGAGTCAACGGAGAGCCCGAACTCCGTTACCTCCGTTGACTCCGTGTGAGGCCATCTTTTCACGATTTTCGGGCGTACCGAGGCGGCGTCGAACGATCCGCAAAGAAAAAAAGATTTCTCACGCAGAGGAAACAGAAGAAACAGAGGAAGCAGAGAACCGACTCTGCTTCCTCTGCTTCTTTGCGCGAGCAATGGTCCGCCGTGGGACGCCGATCTTCCGGATTGCGCGGCATCCGCGGGCCGGGCACAGCGTAATTACGCGAATTACATGAAAATGGCGTTTCGCGTCATTGATCAGTATCATTGATGTGAAGGGCCATACAGCGGCCGGAGCACCATCCGGCAACGTTGGTGCGGTGATGTTTCGTGAGGGATGTCCAGACAAATCCAGCGGCTCAGACGGGGGGACCGGCGTGCAATGTTTGTTCAATATTGAGCAATGAGTCGTCCAACACGGAGTGGGGCGGCGCACGGCGAAGGTCAGGGGGAACGCGGCCGGCGCAATGCCGCGACCTTCGCGGGCGCGGACACGGCGGGCGGCGCCGTGGCCGAGAGCACGGGGCTGTACCAGCTGCTGGTGGACAGCGTCCAGGACTACGCCATCTTCGCGCTGGACGCCGCCGGGTACGTGCTGAGCTGGAACGCCGGGGCGCAGCGGCTCAAGGGCTACACGCGCGACGAGATCGTGGGCCGGCACTTTTCCACCTTCTACACGCCCGAAGACCTGGCCACCGGCAAGCCCGCGTGGGAGCTGGAGGTCGCCGAGCGCGACGGCCGCGTGGAGGACGAGGGATGGCGCGTTCGCAACGACGGAACGCTGTTCTGGGCCAACGTGGTCATCACCGCCCTGTTCGACGAGTCGGACACGCTGGTGGGGTTCGCCAAGGTCACCCGCGACCTTACGCAGCGGCGCCGCACCGAAGAGTCGCTGCGCGTCAGCGAGGAGCGCTTCCGGCTGCTGGTGCACAGCGTAAAGGACTACGCCATCTTCATGCTGGACCCCGACGGCCGGGTGAGCAGCTGGAACGAGGGGGCGCAGCGCATCAAGCAGTACACGCCCGGCGAGATCATCGGCCGCCACTTCTCCACCTTCTACACGGCCGAAGACCTGGCCGCGGGAAAGCCGGCGTGGGAGCTGGAGACCGCCATCCGCGACGGCCGCGTGGAGGACGAGGGGTGGCGCATTCGCAAGGACGGCACGCGGTTCTGGGCCAACGTGGTCATCACCGCGGTGCGCAACGGGCGGGGCGAGCTGATGGGCTTCGCCAAGGTGACCCGCGACCTTACTGAGCGGCGCGAGGCCGAGGCCCTGGCGATGGAGTCGGCGCGCCGCATCGCCGAGGCCGAGGCGGCCAACCGCACCAAGAGCGAGTTCCTGGCGGCCATGAGCCACGAGCTGCGCACCCCGCTGAACGCCATCGGGGGATACGCGGAGCTGATGGCGATGGGGCTGGGCGGCACGGTGACCGGCGAGCAGCAGGGCTACCTTGAAAAGATCCAGCGCAGCCAGCGCCACCTGCTGCAGATCATCAGCGACCTGCTCAACTTCAGCCGCATCGAGGCGGGGCAGATCGAGTACGAGGTGGCGCCCGTGCCGCTGCAGGCCAGCATCCACAGCGTGAGAGCCATGCTGCTTCCGCAGGCGGGCGAAAAGCGGATCGGCCTGGTGCTGGGGCCGTGCCCCGCGGGGCTGTGCGCGCTGGCGGACGCGGTGAAGATGGAGCAGATCATCCTGAACCTGTGCAGCAACGCCGTAAAGTTCACGCCGGAGGGCGGGCGCGTCGAGGTGAGCTGCGAGACGCGCGGCGACCGGGTGGCGGTGATGGTGAGCGACACCGGCGTGGGCATTCCGCCCGACCAGGCGGACCGCATCTTCGAGCCGTTCGTGCAGCTGGGCCGCGGACTCACCACGCAGCACGAGGGCACCGGGCTGGGGCTGGCGATCAGCCGCGACCTGGCGCGCGCCATGGGTGGCGACCTCACCGTGTCCAGCGAGCCCGGCGCGGGCGCCACCTTCACCCTCACCCTCCCCGCGGCCGAGTGAAGGCGGTGCCGGCGGCAGGATGATGGTCGTCCCGGCGCGCGAGGCTGCGGGAGCGAATGAATTCGCCGCTGGAAAATCGCAAAGTCCGCCTGCGCGGACTGCGGCCGCCAGTGTCCAGGCGCGCGTCGGATCACGAGAATTCCGACGGTAGATTCCTCGGTCGCGCCCGTACTCTTTCGACAGGGAACGTTCCGCGCGGCGCTCCCTCGGAATGACAGATTGGAGGGTGGAAAGGATCTGCGGGAGAAGCCCCGTCTGGCGAGCGCACGCGAGCCAGACGGGGCTTTTCGCTTTCCCAGCAGCGGGTTTACCCGCTCATCACCCGGGCTTCGGAAACGCTTAGAAGTCGTTCGAGTACGAGACGATCTTCCAGCGGCCGCCGTGCTCGACCAGCGAGCCGAAGAGCTTGAGCGGCGCCGCTTCGCCGTCCTTCGCGATCGTCCGGATGGTGCAGGCGTGCCAGTAGCGGCTGCCCCCCTCCACCTGCGGCGCCGCCTCGCAGGTGTATGCGCCAAAGCGCGCCTGCCCGCCCCCCAGGCGCCGCAGCACGCGGGTGATCCCCTTTTCGCTCTCCTGCTGGTGCAGCATCCACATCACCTCGGGCTGCATGCGGGTGGCGGGGTTCATCCGCTGCAGGGAGGGAAAGTAGATCCAGCCGTACTCGGCGCGGTCCAGCACCATCGCCCGCACCGCCGCCGTGTCCTGCCGCGCCACCGCGTCCACGAAGCGCGCCACCAGGCTGTCGCGCGACCCCGCCCCGCCCGAAAGCGACTCGGTGACCGGCAGCCCCTCGCGAAAGCGCGAAAGCGCCTCGGCGGGCGCGTGGACGGTGTCCACCGCCACCGCGGCCTCCGCCTCGGGCGCGGCGCCCCGGCACCCCGCGGCCAGCACTCCCAGCACCGCCACCGCCATCCATCGAACACGAATCATCGTCATCCCGAACTCTCAGAACGGATTGGCATCACGCGGAGGAAACCGAGGAAGCAGAGAACGCAAACCTCTGCGTCCTCTGCTCCCTCTGCGTGAGAAACTCTTCTTCCCTTACCGGCGGGCGTAGCTGGTCCAGCCCTGCCACCACTTGTCACCACCGGGCGCCGCGGCGCCGCGGTAGTCGGTGCCGGTTACGAACGTGCCGCCGATGGTGGACAGCGCGCCGGTGAAGGCGCCGGTGCCGCCGGTGGCCGCCGCGCTGCCCGAGCCGGGGGTCCAGTCCATGGTCGCCAGCGTGGGCGCCGCGGGACGGGTGGGGAAGGTGGTGAACAGCGAGCCCGTGGTGCCCGCGACCGTCTGCACGCTCCAGGCGGTCTTGGTGGCCGCGCTGTCGGCCTCGGCCGGGAACTGGCCGCTGGCGGTGGTGAACGACTTGGCGTTCTCGGCCAGCAGCAGGTTGCGGATCACCAGGTTCCCCGCGGCGACGCGGTCCCAGGTGGCCTGGTCGCGGATGCTCATGGCCGCGTTGGGCCAGCGGGCGATGATGCCGTTGACGTAGTAGCCGCCCACCCCGCGCCGCAGCAGCATGCCGATGCCGCCGCCCGAGGGCACCACGCCGGGGCCGGTGCCCACGACGGTGAAGTTGGCGAACATCGGCGTGGTGGCCGGCGTGCTGGTGAAGGTGCAGGTGCCGGTGCCGGCGTCGCAGCCGTCGTTCTCGATCCCCTGCGGATCGCTGGACAGGTTGCCGGCGAACGCGCGCGGCGGCAGCACCGTGTCCTGGTAGGCGATCATGAACTGCACCCGGCCGCGGAAGCCCTCCGACGCGTCGAAGTGGTCGTCGCCCGATTCGTACGACACCAGGTACCTGGCGTCCACCTTGCCGCCGAACCACTCGAAGCTGTCGTCCAGGCCGGCCAGCGTCTGCACGTGGTCGACCGTGGTGCCGCTGCCCACCGCCGCCAGGGTAAGGCTGTTCAGCTCCTGGTTGGGCGCCGGGCCAAAGCCGGCGAACTCGATGCGCACGTAGCTCAGCCGGCCGCTGGTGCCGTCGTCGCCGGCCGCGCTGCCGCCCGAGTAGAAGATGGTGTCGTTGGTGGTGTTGTTGGTCCCCGTGCCCTCGAGGATGATGTTGCCCGTGCGGTTGATCTGCCCGTTGCCCACGATGATCACGCCGCCCCAGTCGCCCGGCTGCCGGGCGCCCACTTCACGGGCGGAGGTAAAGACGATGGGCTGGGCCGCCGTGCCGATGGCCTCGATGGTGGCGCCGCGCAGGATGAACAGCGCCGAGCCCTGGTCGCCCTCGACGCGCGTGCCGGACTGGATGGTGAGCTTTGCGCCGTTGCCCACGTGGATGAAGTTGGTGAGCCGGTAGACCGAGTCGCGGAAGAAGGTGCGGTTCGCGGTGATGTCCGCGCCCACCAGCACCACCGGCAGGTTGGAGGTCGTGATGGCCAGCTCGCTGGTGGGCCCCGTCTCGGTGCCGCGCGTGGCGAACACCCGGTAGCGGTAGCTGGTGTTGGCGGTGAGCCCCGTGTCGGTCCAGGTGGCCTGCTGCGTGGTGGCGACCTGGGCGAACTCGCCGCCGGCGCCGGGCGCGCGCTGCACGGTGTAGCCGTCCGCGTCGTCCACGGCCTGCCAGGTGAGCGTGACCTGCTGGCTTCCCACCGCTCCGTTCAGCCCGGAGGGCGCGGTGAGCGGCCGCGGGTCCGTTCCCCCATCGCCGTCGCATGCCGCCAGCGAAGTGGCCAGCAGCACGGACGCGGCGATCCACCGCCGGAGTGCGTTTCTCATCTCGATCCCGGTCCTGGTTTGTGGTGACGTTGGCGGCGTGCGCAACACACGCCGCACCACAGGATCGCGGGGCGGCGTGTAGACGGGGGCACGGCCGTGTTTCGGCAATGTCACGGTGCGATGTTGGAACGCCCCGCGGCTCCGGCGGAAGAAGAGAGAATCCGTCTGACGAAGTGTCGTTCTGAGGGAGGCGCCGCGCAGTGCTCTCTGAATGCCGGGGATCGTGGCGCCGACCGAAGAATCTTTATGCTGAGCGGCGGGATGACGGGTGTTTCCCGGACTTGGGATAGACCGAATCCGGGAAACAACACCTTCATGGGTACAGAGGAACAGAGTCAGACAGAGGAACCAAGACGATAGTTCGGCTCGCTTTCTCTGTCTGACTCTGACCCTCTGTACGATTATTCTTTTTCAGGACCTTGCATCATATCAGACCTTCTTCAGCGCGACGCTGGCGGCGATGAGGGGGCCGTGCAGCTTGCCGTTCTCGATGAAGATCTTGTTGGCGTCGTGCCCGCTCACCACCACGCCGGCCACGTAGATGCCGGGAACGTTGGTTTCCATCGTGGCGGGATCGTGGCGGGGGATGGCGGTCCGGGCATCCACCGTAATCCCCAGGCGCGCCAGGGGCGAGGGATCGGGCTCGAAGCCGGTCATCGCCAGCACCCAGTCGTTGGCCAGCGTGCGCCGCTCGCCCGTCTCCAGGCTTTCCACCACCACCTCGCGCGGGCGAATCTCCACCACGCGGTGCCGCCAGAGCGCGGGGATGGCCCCCTCGGCGATGCGGTTGTCGATGTCGGGGCGCACCCACGGCTTTACGCCGCGGTCCAGCTGGTCGAACAGGTGCACCACCGTCACGCGCGCCCCCTCGCGCCAGCAGAGCAGCGCCGCGTCCGCCGCCGAGTTGCCGCCGCCCACCACGACCACGTCCTGGTCCCAGTACGGGTACGGCTCGTTGAAGTAGTACCGCACCTTGGGCAGCTCCGCGCCGGGCACGTCCAGCCGGCGCGGCGTGTCGTAGTAGCCGGTGGCCACCACCACGTTGCGGGCGCGGTGCACGCCTTCTTCGCCCATCCGGCTGCGGGTGCGCAGGACGAACTCGCCCGCGCCGCCCTCCACCGCCGCCACCTCCTGGTACTGCCGCACGTCCAGGCCAAAGTACGCGGCCACCTTGCGGTAGTAGCGCAGCGCCTCGCGCCGCGTGGGCTTGTCGCCGGCGGTGGTAAAGGGAATGTCGGCGATCTCCAGCTTTTCGGGCCCGCTGAAGTAGGTGACGTAGGTGGGATGGTCCATCATGGCCTGCGTGATGGCGCCGCGGTCGAAGAGCACGCACCGCAGCCCCGCCTGCGCCGCCGCCACCCCCACCGCGATTCCGCACGGCCCCGCCCCGATCACCGCGATGTCCGCCACCGCGTCCGCTGTATCCGTCATCTGCCTTGCCCGCTTCGGTTCATCCCACCGCCACGACCGGAATGTGCTCCTCCGCCGCGCCGTACGCCACTTCGCGAAGCTTGTTCCGCGGGCGCTCCGCACCGATCATACGTCCAGCTTCATCCCGCCCCCCTCTCCCGCCGACTCCCATGCGCCTTCATCACGCCCCCTTCCTGCTGCTCGCCGCCTGCTCGGCCGATGCCCGCGACGAGTTCTCCGCCGCGAACGACGCCGCGCCGCCCGCCGCCTCCGCGCTCACGCAGGCGGGCGCATCCACGCCTGCACCCGGGCCGGACCTTCCGGACGCGGACGATCCGCGGCTCTTCCTGGGCCTGGACAGCCTGCGCTGGGCGGAGTGGGAAACGCATCCGCCCACGGATCGCGACGCGCGGCTGCGGGCGCTCGGCGTCCAGCCGATCCGCGCGGACAGCGTCGTGGAGTTCGACCCGGCGGACGGGTACGATCCCAACGGCGAGCGGGCGCGGGACTTCCGCTTCGTCGACTTCAGCGGCGACGGCGTGGCGGACGTGATCTACAACGGCCCCTGGTTCACGCGGAACGACGCGGGGGAGTTCGGCGCGGGAGAGGGAACCAGGCTCAAGCTGTGGCAGGTGATCGAGGGACGCGCGGTGCGGGTGATGGACCACCACGGCGACCTGCAGCGCGTGTGGAGGGGCCGCGCGGGCGGGCCGGTTTCGTTCCGCGTGGTGCACTACGGCTGCTGCTCCGATCCCGTGTGGTCCATCGCGTACCATCGCCCGGTCCAGCGCGGCGACACCGTCCGCTACGAGCCGCACCACTGGGTGATGGGCCGGCAGGAGCTCCAGATCCCCCCCCGCTTTCTCGCGGAGCCGCGCCGGTTCACCGTGGGGAACGATGGATACCTGCTGCGCGCGTCGCCGCGGGTGCAGGATGCGAACGCGGCGGAGGGCGAGGAGTGGTACGCGTGGGAAGGCCGCGGCAACGCGCTGGCGGAGTACGCCCGCGGCGCGCGCGGCACCGCCCTCGCCGAGCAGACGGATTCCACGGGCCGCGTGTGGTGGTTCGTGCGGATGGACCCCGCCACGCCCCCGCGCGACGCGCAGTCGCAGCCTCCCGAGCACGACGGACACCCCGTGCCCGCCGAGCGGCTGGGGTGGATGAGCAGCCGCTTCCTGGTTCCGCAGCCCTGAATCGCCCGAAGCACGCCGCGTAACCGATCCGCGGAAACACTAATCCGCGGGAACGCGTGTCATTCTGAGAGAGCGCCCACCCCGGGATTTCCGAAAAAACCGCGGAGCCCGTCGGCGCGACCGAAGAATCTCCCGCCCCTCGCGCGGAACCCTTCCCCGGGCATCGCCCGGGAACACACCGTGACCGACAGATCCTGCCGTTCCCGACAAAGATTCTTCGGTCGGCGCCATGCTCCCGGGCGAAGGGAGAGCACTGCGCGGCGCCTCCCTCAGAATGACACCTTTGTCCAGGTCCGGTACGACAAAGGCCCTCCCCGCGTCGCGGAGGAGGGCCTTCGTCATCCATCAAACCGAACCGCCGTCGTGCTCAGTCCGCCGCTTCGCGCTGCTCGTCCCCGGCGGCGGCGCGGAGGGCCTGGTCGAAGTCGGCGATGAGGTCGGCGGCGTCTTCGATGCCCAGCGACACGCGCATGAAGCCGTCGCGAATGCCCCCCGCCGCGCGCTGGTCCGGCGTCATCGCCGCGTGGCTGGTGAAGCGCGGCTCGCTGACCAGCGTCTCCACGCCGCCCAGGCTGGGCGCCAGCTTGGCCAGCCGCAGCGCGCGGACGAAGCGGTCCGCAGCCGCCGCCCCGCCCCGCAGCTCGATCCCCACCATCCCGCCGAACCCGTCCAGCACCCGCCGCGCCGTCTCGTGGTCCGGGTGCGAGGGCAGGCCGGGATAGAACACCCGCGCCACCTCGGGCCGCGTCTCGGCCCAGCGCGCGATCTCCATCCCGTTACGGTTGTGGCGCTCCATCCGCACCGAGAGCGTCTTGATCCCCCGCTCCAGCAGCCACGCCGCGTGCGGGTCCAGCGCCGGCCCCCAGATGCGCGCCCGCTTGCGCGCCTCGCCGATGCGCGCGGCGCTGCCGGCCAGCACCCCCGCCGTCACGTCGCTGTGCCCGCCCAGGTACTTGGTGGCGCTGTGCATCACGATGTCGGCCCCGTGCTCCAGCGCGCGGTAGTGCACCGGCGAGGCGAAGGTGGCGTCGACGATGACCGCCGCGCCGTGCGCGTGCGCCGCCTCGGCGATGGGCCGCAGGTCGAGGATGCGCAGCAGCGGGTTGGACGGCGTCTCGCCCAGCACGACCTTCGTGTTGGGCCGCAGCCCGTGCTTCCAGTCGTCCGAGAACAGGTCCACGAACGTGGTCGCGATCCCCAGCCGCGACAGCTCGTCGCCCAGCAGCGCGCGGGTGCCGCCGTAGATGGCGTCCGTGGCCAGCACGTGGTCGCCGGCCTTGAGAACGGAAAGCAGCGCCATCGCCATCGCCGCCATCCCGCTGGAGACCAGCAGCGCGTCCTCGGCCCCTTCCAGCGAGGCGATGCGCCCCTCCAGCAGGCGGCCGTTGGGGCCGTTGCCGTAGCGCGTGTACAGCACCTCACCCTGGCCCGACGGGTCGCTGTAGAAGGTGGTGGTGGGGTAGATGGGCGACACCACCGGCCCGCCGGTGCGCGGCGCCGCCTCGCCCGCGTGGATGGCGCGCGTGCCCAGCCCGTCCGAGGAATGCTCCATCCGCCGTCTACTCCTGGAGAAACGCGGAAAGCGGCGACACGGTTCCGTCCACGTGCACCGCCGCCACCCGCTTGAGATAGAAGTGGGCCAGCACCGCCGTCACCGCCTCGCGGGCCAGCCCCGTGTCTTCGGCCAGCTCCGCGCGGCTGGCGCGGCCGCGCCGCACCAGCGCGTCCCACACGCTGCGCTGGTCCGGGTCGGCCACGCCCAGCAGCTGCGGCTCGTGCCCGTCGGTCACCGCCACCAGCAGCAGCTCGTGCCGCTCCAGCACCGCCTCGATGGCCTCGCCGTGGTGCTCCTGCAGGTTGCGGACGATGAAGAACGCCTCGGCCGGCCGCTCGTCGCCCAGGTAGCGCAGCAGCAGCTTGGCCACGATCTCGTCCGCGCACGAGTAGTCCAGCACCCGCACCTGGCCAAAGTCCAGGATGCTGAGCGTGACCTGCGGCGCGCCCTCCATCTCGGCGATCTGGCTTTCGACGCCGTTGCGGATGGCGCGCCCGGTGGGGCGCGTCACCAGGTTGCTGAACAGCGAGGTCACCGAGCGGCGGCCGACGTGGCTCAGGTCGATGGGCAGCGGAGCGACCCTGCGGCCGTGCAGCATGTCGTTCAGGCCGCGGCGGCCTCGTCCACCGTCACCTTCTCCATCCGGTCCCCGCGCGCCAGCTGGTTCACCACGTCCAGCCCCTGCGTCACCTTGCCGAACACGGTGTGCACGCCGTTCAGGTGCGTGGTGTTCTGCTCGCTCAGCACGATGAAGAACTGGCTGCCGCCCGTGTCCTTGCCGGCGTGCGCCATCGACAGCGAGCCCACCTCGTGCCGGTGCGGGTTCCCCCTGGTCTCGCACTTGATCTGCCACCCCGGCCCGCCGCTGCCCACGCCGCGCTCGTCCAGCCCCCTGGGCCCCTTGGTGATGGGGTCGCCGCCCTGCACCACGAAGTCCGGGATCACCCGGTGAAAGATGATGCCGTCGTAGTAGCCGTCCTTTACCAGCCGGGTGAAGTTGGCCACCGTCTCGGGCGCCTCGTTGGGGTAGAGCTCGGCGGAGAAGGAGCCCTTGTTGGTCGTAAAGTTTACGGTCGGCATGGTCGTAATCCAGTGCGTGAGTGCGTGAGTGCGTGAGTGCGGAAGTCAAAGAAAGTACGCGGTTCGCGTACCTCGTACCGGTGGTCAGCGTCGCACGTAGCCGGGACGCCCGCCGGGGCGGGCGGCGGGCGGCTCGGGCGGCGGGGCCGGGTCGCGCGCGGGAAGCACGATCAGGATCTGCGCGCCGGGAAAGGACGCCAGCTCCGTGGTCATGGGCTCGCCGTCGTCCCAGTCGGGCACGTCGCTGATGCGCGCGCTGCCGCTGCGGATGGCGATCTTGCCCCCCCAGCGCCCCACGCGGCGGCGGATCTGCTTGAGCCCCTGCCCGCGGCCCGGATCGCGGAAGCGGGTGACGCCGTGGATGAACGCGGCCTCCAGCGCCGTGGCGTCGCCCCAGCGGTCGCCAAAGCGGCCGGCGTGCTCGCGCTCCAGCGATCCCCGGAATCCCACCCCCAGGTCCACCACGGCGATCACCACCACCCGCTTGTCCACCCGCCGCCAGCGCCGGTACGTCTGGATCCCCACCCAGCCGGGCGCGTCGGCGTGCTCCACGATGTTCTGCGACACCTCGCTCAGCAGCATGCTGAACGCCATGGCGTCGGCCTGCGAGTACCCCAGCTGCTCCGAGAGCAGCTGCCCGATGCGGTGCTCGTTCAGCTGCTCGATCACCCCGTGCACGTCGTCGGACGAGCCCACGACGGTGATGGGAAGGAGCACGCTGCTTTCGCCCGCGCGCGGCCGGGGCGCGTCGTGCATCTCGAAGATGCTGTCGGCCGCGGCGACGAAGCCCATCCGCGTAAAGTACCCCGCCACGTCCGGCGACTGCGGAAACTGCAGGATGGGCGGCACCCCGTCGCGCGTAAAGTGCTGTCCCAGGGCCAGCAGCCCCGTCATTCCGTACGGATCCGCGAAGCGCACGTGCCGCGCATCGAACAGCACGCGCTGGTCGCCGGCCTGCGACGCCTCGGCGATCAGGGTGTCGAACGCCTCGGAATCGAGCGTGGGGGGTACGGCGACTACGCGGGTCATCGGGCGTGGGCTCGGGGCGTTTTCATGGCGGGCAACTTAGCACCCCGCGCGCGGGGGAGAAAGTGCGGAGGGAGGGGGCGCGGAGGAGAGGGGCGAGCCCGGCGGCAAGGGCGAATGAATTCGCTGCAACAACCACACGAAGTCCGCCTTCGCGGACAGGCGGGCGGCGGTGTTTCGGCGGGTTCGGTGGGCGTGGACGACTCCAGGCGAGCTCCGCGAAGTCGCCCCGGGTTGAAACCCGGGGCTGGAAATGCCATAAGCCCGGTCTCGGCTCGTTGCACTCGCCGAACCGGGCTTCAACCCCTCGAACGCACCGGCCCCTCCACCATCCTCGGCCCCTGCCCACACGAGCAGGTGAAGCCCCGCCGGGCGAGCTTTGCGAGCCCAGGGCGGGGCTTATGGCCCTTCTAGCCGCGGGCTTTAGCCCGTGGCGGCGTCGGTGGCCTCGCCCGCGGCCGCGTCGCCCGGCGCGGACGCCAGGTGCGCGTACAGGTCCGTCGCGCCGCGCACCTCCATCTTGCGGCCGGCGAATCGGTGGGCGCGGCGGACGGCATCCACCACGTCCATGCCGGACAGGAGGGAGGCGAAGAAGGTGGTGCCCCACACGTCGCCGGCGCCGGTGGGGTCGCCGGGAAGGCGGCCCGCGGCGGGGGGGATGGTGGTGGTGCGGACCGGTGTGCCCTCCTGCATCCTCCACCCCGGCCAGCGGAGCGGATCCCCCGGAAAGCCCGCGCGCACCGCGGCCGTGGCGCCCTCGCCGCCGCGCGTCAGCAGCACCAGCCCCGGCCCGCGATCCAGCAGCTGGTCGACCGGCGACGCGGCGGATGCGTCCGGGGAGGCACCAAGCATCGCCAGCTCGTCTTCGTTCAGCTGGATGGCGTGAAAGCAGGCGGCCCAGCGCTCCCACTGGGGCAAGCTGCGCATCTGGCGGATGCCCGCGCCGGGGCAGCCCAGGAAGAGGGAGTGCAGGTCCGCGTAGATGGGTCCGTCAAAGGACGCGCGCAGACGCTCCGCCGTCTCCAGCTCCATCTCGAAGCCGGAGAGAAAGTTGACGTACAGCGCGTCAATCCCCTGCAGCCGCGGCGCCAGCTCGTCCCACGTCCACGCGTTCACGCCGCCGGTCAGCCGCTCGCCGCGCCGCGAATCATCCGTGTAGCGCAGTTCCACCCGGTTGTTCGGCTCCGGGACCACGAGGATGCCGGATTGCGGATCGATTCCCGGCAACCCGGCCATGAACCGCCGCGCCTCGTCCGCCAGGTCCGCGCCCACCTTGACGATCGGCACGATCTCCCAGCCGTCCGGGCGCACGGCGGCCGCGGCGGCCAGCGAGTACGCCACCCCGCCCCACGTCTGGAACGGCTGCCCCGCCTGCACGTCCTCCAGCGTCCAGATGGTGTCCCAGACGAACGTGCCGACGACGCCGAGCTTCATGAGTGCGGGAGTGCGGGAGTGCGAAAGTGCGAAAGTGCGAAAGTGCGAAAGTGCGAAAGAGAAGGGGCTAGGCGTCGTCTGCGTTGGCGGGCGCCCTCACCCGCTCGCTCGGGCTCGCACCCTCTCCCGAAAGCGGGAGAGGGTATAGGTGTCGCGAATGCCCTCCGCGCGTTTAGGCAGTTGAAGCCCCGTTCGCGAGCGCCAGCGAGCCGAGACGGGGCTTGTCGCTTTCCCAGCAGCGGGTTTACCCGCTCATCCGCCACCCGCCCAACGCGATCGCCGCCCTTACCGTGCCGGCGCCAGAAGCTCCAGGATCTCTTCCAGCTCGGTGCGGAGGGAGCGGACGAACGAGCGCTCCAGGGCCCGGGAGGCGAGCTCGGCGGCGGCGCCTTCCTGGCGCAGCTCGTCGATGCGCTTGCGGGCGCCTTCCAGCGTGTAGCGCTCGTCGTGCACCAGGTGGCGGATCAGCGCGATCAGCTCCAGGTCGCGGGCGCGGTACACGCGGTTCCCCGAGCGGTTCTTGGGCGGCGACAGCGCCGGGAACTGCGTCTCCCAATAGCGCAGCACGTGCGGCTTTACGTCGAACAGCGCGCACACCTCGCCGATAGAGTAGAACTCCCGCTGCGGCCGCTTCATCCGCCCCTCCCCCCCAACCCCGCCACGCCCACCGCACCCGCCCCAACTCCATCGTCAGCCTGTCCGCGAAGGCGGACGTCGTGTGCTTGTTGCAGCGAATTCATTCGCCCTTCGAGGATGCCGGACGCGGAGGTGCTCATCTTCCAATCAGCATGCGGACCCAATTCAGACCCAGCCCCACTCTCCCACCCCGTTCGCCCCTTCGCCCCTTCACCCCTTCACCCCTTCACCCCTTCACCCGCCACCCTCACCCCCACTGCTCCGGCTTCGGCTCGCGCAGCATCAGCTGCTCGATCGCGTCGCGGGCGTTCAGGCCGTCGTACAGCAGCGCGTACACGGCTTCCACGATCGGCATCTCCACGCCCGTCCGGTGCGCCAGGTCGCGGGCGGAGCGGGCCGTGCGCACCCCCTCGGCCACCATCACCATCCCCCCCAGCACCTCGTCCAGCGGCCGCCCCTTCCCCAGCTCCACGCCCACGGTGCGGTTGCGGCTCAGCCCGCCGGTGCAGGTCAGAATCAGGTCGCCGATCCCCGCCAGCCCCGCCAGCGTCCGCGGGTCCGCCCCCAGCGCCGCGCCCAGCCGCATGATCTCGGCAAGCCCGCGGGTGATGAGCGCCGCCTGGGTGTTGTAGCCAAAGCCGAGGCCTTCCACCACCCCCGCCGCGATGGCGATCACGTTCTTCACCGACCCGCCCAGCTCCACCCCGCGCACGTCGTGGCTGGTGTAGACGCGAAAGTACGGCGTCTGGAACGCCGCCTGCGCGCGCACCGCCGCGTCCTGGTCCTCCGACGCCATCGTCACCGCGGTCGGAAACCGCAGCCCCACCTCGCGCGCGAAGCTGGGGCCGCTCAAAAAGCACGCGGTGCGGCTGATGGAGGGCGGCAGCACGTCGGCCAGCACCGCGTCCATCGTCTTGAGCGACTCGTTCTCGATCCCCTTGCTGGCACTCACCACCAGCGCGTCCGGCGGCATGTGCTCCGCCGCCTGCGCCATCACCTGGCGGACCACGTGGGATGGAGAGACGGAAAGCACCAGGTCCGCGCCGCGCAGCGCCTCGGCCATGTCGGGCGTGGCGCGCAGCCCGGGGTCCAGGGCGATGCCGTCCAGGTACTTGCGGTTCTCGTGCAGGCGGTTGATGTCGTCGGCCACGTCGTGCTCGTAGCTCCACACCGTCGTCTGCGTCCCCTTGGCCGCCAGCAGGTTGGCCAGCGCCGTCCCCCAGCTCCCCGCCCCGATCACCGCCGCGCGCGCCGTCATTCCGCCGTCTCCGCGTCCGCCGTCACCGCCGCGGCGGCCACCGTGGCCTGCGGCTCCTTCTTTGCCCCAAAGCGCGGCTCCTCGCCCCGCAGGATGCGCCCGATGTTGCCGCGGTGCGCGAAGATGACGAACGCCACCACCGCGAACCCCAGCATCCGCGCCTCTTCCAGGTGCACCGGCGTCAGCAGCAGCATGATGCCCACCGTGAGCGCCGCCAGGATCGACGCCGCCGAGACCATCCGCATCGTCTTGAGGACGATCAGCCACACGGCCACCCCCGCGCCCAGCGCGACCGGCGCCAGCCCCAGGAACACGCCCGCGCTGGTGGCGACGCCCTTGCCGCCCTTGAAGCCCATGTACACCGAGTACACGTGCCCCACGATGGCCGCCGCGCCGTACGCCAGCGCCCACCGCGGGTCCGCCGACGCATCGTCCCACTGGCTGAAGGCCACCACCGGAAAGGTGCCCTTGAGGATGTCGAACACCATCACCGGCGCGGCCACCTTGGCGCCCAGCACGCGAAAGGTGTTGGTGGCGCCCAGGTTGCCGCTGCCGTGCTCGCGCAGGTCGATCCCCTTCGCCATCCGCCCCGCCACGTAGCTGGCGGGAATGGCGCCCAGCAGGTACGAGGCGGCGACCAGCAGCCAGGGGGTCACTCGTCCTCCTCCTCGTCGTCCCAGCCGTCGTCCCCGTCGAGCGCGTCGTCGTCCTCGAACTCCTCGTCGAAGTCGTCCTCGCCGCGGCCGCCTCCGCCGCCCACGTACACCACCTCCACGCCGTCGTCCGCCGCCTCGTCCACCGGCTGGGGCGTGCCCTGCTTGCGGCGCGGGCGGCCCTCGTCGTCGCGGCGGCGCAGGCGAATGACCACCGGCGCGCCCTCGAAGCTCCACGCCGCGCGAAAGCCGTTCATCAGGTAGCGCTCGTAGCTCTCGGGCACCCCCTCAGGGTCCGTGCACCACAGGATGAAGGTGGGCGGCTCGACCGCCACCTGCGTCCCGTACTGAAAGCGGATGGCGCGGCCCTGGTAGGTGGGCGGCTTGGTGCGCACCACCATCGCCCGCAGCACCTCGTTGACCTGGTGGGTGGGAATGCGCCGCTGCCGCTGCTCCTGCACCTTCAGGATCAGCTCCATCACCCCGTTCACCCGCAGGCCGGTCTTGGCGCTGGTGAAGAGGATGGGGACCCAGTGCAGGTAGGGCGCGCGCTTCTGGATCTCTTCCTCGTACCGCCGCGAGGTCATGGTCTCCTTTTCGACCAGGTCCCACTTGTTGGCGATGATGATGAGGCCCTTGCCGCTGTCCCACGCCTTTTCGGCGATCTTCAGGTCCTGCACCGCGATCGGCTCCTGCGCGTCCACCAGCAGCACGCACACGTCCGCGCGGTCGATCGCGCGCTCCGTGCGGATGGCGCTGTAGAACTCCACGCCCTCGTCGATCTTGCTCTGCCGCCGCAGCCCCGCCGTGTCGACGAAGATGAAGCCGCGCCCCTTGTACTTCATGGGCGTGTCGATGGCGTCGCGCGTGGTCCCCGCCACGTCGCTCACCACCAGGCGCTCCTCGCCCAGCAGCCGGTTGACGAACGACGACTTGCCCACGTTGGGGCGGCCGATGACGGCCACGCGCAGCGCCTCTTCCTCCTCTTCCGTCCCCTCGGGGAGCTGCCAGACGATCTGGTCCAGCACGTCGCCGCTCCCCTTGCCGCTGGTGGAGCTGACGGGAAACGGCTCGCCGATGCCCAGGTCCCAGAACTCGTGGTGCCCCGTGGCCGTGGGCGCGCCCAGGTTGTCCATCTTGTTGACCAGCAGCAGCGCCGGCTTCTGCGTCTTGCGCAGGTGCTCGGCGATGGCGTAGTCCAGCGGGTGCGGCCCGGCCTTGCCGTCCACCAGCTGCACCAGCACGTCGGCCTCGCCGATGGCGGCCATCACCTGGTCGCGGATCAGGCGGTCCATGGGCTCGTCGCTGCCCTCGATCATGCCGCCGGTGTCGACCAGGTAGAACTCGCGGCCGTTCCACTCGGTGCGGGCGTAGTTGCGGTCGCGGGTCACGCCCGGCCGGTCCTCGACGATGGCGACGCGCTCGCCCAGGACGCGGTTGAAGAAGGTGGACTTGCCGACGTTCGGCCGCCCCACGACGGCCACCACTGGGAGCTTCACGTGCCCTGGCTTCGCTGAATGGATGGAACGATGACGACGATCATCATCGGAAACTGCGTGAACTGCATTCTCCGGGCGTGTCCCTCCGCTGCGCTCCGGGCCGGGCTGCGCGCGCCGTAGGCAACGATACGACTGTTGCCAACGGCGCCGAGCCCCCGGCGCGCACCGGCTCTCGCCCGTTCCCGCCGCGCCCGTGCATGCGCGCCGGGTTCTCGGCCCTGCGGGCGCGCATCCCTCACGCAAACGCGCTCCGCGCGCTTCTTCTCTCCGCGAGGGAGCGAGCGGGAGGGGCCCCGCACAACGAGACGAGCGGCCCCGGCAGCGCCGGCGGCCGCTCGCGGCAGGCGGACGCGCACACGGTCTATCATCTCACGCCGGACCGGCGAATATGCCCGCCGCGCCCGGACGCGTCAACAACGAGCGCCGCCGGGGCCTACTGCGGCCGCACTTCCTTGATGATCGTCACGTCGCCGCCGCCCAGCGTCACGTCGTCGTCGACGCCGCTCAGCGGGGCATGGCCGCGGTCGTCCAGCGGCGCGGCGCCGCCGCGGTCGTCCAGGGGCTCGGTGCCGCCGGTCCCGTCGTCCAGCCGCGCGCCGCACGAGGCGCACAGCGTGGCGCCTGCGTCGTACGCCTCGCCGCAGTTGGAGCAGGCGAAGCTGACCTCGCCCTCGTCGCTGCTGTACGACTGCACCAGCTCCATCGCCTCCGAGAACTGCCACACCGGCACCAGCACCCGCACGATGGCCATCTCGCCCAGGTCCATGGGAAAGACGTGGTCGTCGCGCTGCGAGTACAGCTGCGCGTCGGTGCCCTCGGCCTTCAGGTTCTCGACGATGAGCCCGCCCTCGATCTCGTCGCTGGTGGTGTACACCTGCGCCCACCCCTCGATGATGGGGACGTGCGCGTGCAGGTCGCACCGCGCGGGCTGGGTGCCGCCGGGGTCCGCGCCGCAGGCGGTGCGGCCGCAGAGCACGCAGCGGAACACCGCGTTGCGCGACGGGTCGTCGTCACAGGGAATGGGCCCGCGCAGAAATCCGCACGAGGGGCATGCGTCGCCGCCGGTGTACTCGGCGCCGCAGCGGGGACACGCGAACGTGGCTTCGGGGGCTTCGACGGACAAGGATCGGGTCTCCGGAGTGGACTGAAAACGCACGGGTAACGCTTCGGCTGCGGGCGGGGAAGCGCAAGAAGCGTGCAGGGTGCCGGGGACGAGGGAATAGGGAACAGGGAATAGGGAATAGCGGGCGTGGACTCGCGACGGAGTCGGCGGCGCCGTTTCTACTGGATCCGAAGAACCACCTGTCATTCTGAGGAAGCGCCCACCCCGGACTTCCGGGAAAGCCGCGAAGTCCGTTGGCGCGACCGAAGAATCTCCCTCCCCTCGCGCGGACCCCTCTCCCGGGCATCGCCCGGGAAACACACCGTGACGGACAGATCCTGCCGTTTCCGACAAAGATTCTTCGGTCGGCGCCATGCTCCCGAGTGAGAAGAAAGCACTGCGCGGCGCCTCCCTCAGAATGACAGTTTTGTCGGATCGGGTACAACCAAATCCGAGGAAACACCTGTCATTCTGAGGCAGCGCCCACCCCGGACTTCCGGGAAAGCCGCGAAGCCCGTTGGCGCGACCGAAGAATCTCCATCCCCTTGCGCGGAACCCTCTCCCGGGCATCGCCCGGGAACCCCGCGTGACGGATAGATCCTGCCGTTTCCGAGAAAGATTCTTCGGTCGGCGCCAAGCTCCCCGGTGAAAGGAAGCCACCTCGCGGCGCCTCCCTCAGAATGACAGGTTTCGTCCAACCAAGATGATATTTCAACTCGCTTTCTCTGTCTGACTCTGTTCCTCTGTACGCTCATTCTTTTTCAGGATCTGGTATAGGGCACCTTTTTTCCGAAACCGGACGGAACGAAAGAAGGCGGGGCGAGGGATCGAAATCCCCCGCCCCGCCCTGCATCCACCGGAATCCCGAAAGGCTCAGCCGCCGACGACGCGGTAGGTCACGCCCAGCACGGGCGCCGAGCTGGGGATGGTGAGCTCGAAGCGCGAGTTCTGGTCCTTGGCGGGCGGGGTGATGGTCACCCGGCCGGTGCCCAGCTCGCCGCTGGCACCGTGCAGCGTGAACTCCACCTGCACCGGGGCGGTGGGGCCGGTGCCCACGGCGGTGCCGCGCACCTGCGTGTTGTCGGCTTCCACGTCGATGGTGATCCCCTCCAGCTGCACCGGCAGCTGCTCGCCGCGCTGGCTGATCTGGCGCGCCTGCCGCCCCAGCTCGCCCGCCTGCGCCGTGTTCCCCGCCTGCGTGGCCGCCTGCGACTGGCCGGCGTAGGCGTTGTAGTACAGGATCCACGCCCCGTAGCTGAGCGGCGCCACCTCGGTGGCCCGCTGCGCCGCCGGCACCAGCTGCTGCCAGCGCTGCAGGTTGTTCAGCGCCAGCGCGTAGTTGTACCACGCCTCGGGATTGTTGGGGAGCCGCTGCGTAAGGTCGGCCAGCAGCTCGGCCGCCTGGGGCGACTGCTGCCGGTTCAGGTACTGGGCGCTGGCCAGCACCAGCGCGTTCAGCGTGTTGCTGCGCGTCTCGGTCCGGTTGGCCATCACCTCGGCCGAGGTGTCGGCCGGCAGCGCGTCGATGATCTCGACCACGCGGCGCCAGCGGCGCACCGCCTCGTCGGTGTTCTGGCGCTGGAACGACACCAGGCCCAGGTAGAACTCGGCCGGGTAGCTGGTGGGGTCAAGGCTCAGCGCCGTCTGGTACGCCGCCACGCCGCCCGCCGTGTCGGCCGACTGCACCAGTGAGCTTCCCCGCTCCACCGCGCCCGAGGCCGAGATGCGGCGCACGCGGTCCACGTCGTACTCGCCCAGCCCGGGGCACAGCTCCACCGAGCGCCGCAGCAGGCTGTCGGCGTCCGCGTAGTCGCGCACGCTGGCCGCGGCCAGGCCGGCCAGGTAGTAGGCGTACGCGTTCCCCGGCGACGCGGCGATGGCGCGGCCGGCCTGCTGGCGCGCCAGGCTGTACCGCATGGCGTCGGAACTGTCGGACGCGGCCTGGATGAGCGCCATGGCGCCCGCGGCCGAGTCGGCGGCGGGGGTCGAGGTCAGGGGGCCGGTGGTGCAGGCGACGGTGGGAACCGCCACGTTGATGCGCGGCCCGCCGCCTCCGCCGCCCCCGCCGGTGCCACCCGCGCTGGCGCAGGCGGCCGTGAGGGCCGCAACGGCCAGCGTGCCGAGCAGGCCACGATCGATCTTCATCAGCATCCTCCGTCAGGTTGAAAAGGGATCACGCTTTCCGTCCGGGGAAAGCGGCCACACGGGCCGGCGCTCAGGGCGTCCCGGCCGGGTCTTCGCGGGCGACCCCGTCCGCCAGCAGCGCGCGGTACGCCTGCAGCGGGGTCATTCCCAGGCGCGCGGCGGCGCGCGCCACGTCGTCGAACTCGGGCTTGGCGCGCTCGCCGCCGCCGGGAAGAGCGCTGCGCTTTACGCGGATCTCCTCGCCGCGCCACTGCACCGTCTCCATCCGCCGCGGCAGCACCCGCCGCCCCGCCGGCCAGAAGCGCAGGCCGATGGTGGATCCGCCGCCGAACAGCGCCGCGCTCACGGCCTCCAGCTTCTCGGGGCTGGCCAGCGCCTCGATACGCACGCCGGGGCGCCCCTTCTTCATCACCAGCGGCTGCGCGCTGCAGTCGGCCGCGCCGGCGTCCAGCACGGCCTGCAGCACCGTGGGCACGTACTCGGGGGTAAGGTCGTCCACGTCGCACTGGATGACGACGATCCCCTCGTCCGCCCCGCCCTGCGGCTCGATCAGGATGAGCCGCAGCACGTTGGGCCGGTCCTGCGGGTCGCGCGTCCCCGCGCCGAAGCCGCTGGCCACGGGGGTGTACGTGGCCGGCGGCGGCGCGCCCCCGGTGAGCGCCTGGATGAGCGCCGCGCCCGTGGGCGTGGTGCACTCGCCTTCGAACTCGGGGTCCGCCACCTGCACGCCCTGCAGCAGCTTGAGCACGGCGGGCGGCGGCACGGGAAAGTGCCCGTGCGCCATGTCGACCCACCCGCGCCCCAGCGCCACCGGGCGGGTGTAGAACGACGTGGCGCCCAGCTCGTGACAGCCGGCGACGGCGCTCAGCACGTCGACGATGGCGTCCAGCGCGCCCACCTCGTGAAAGTGCACGCGCTCCACCGTCGTACCGTGCACCGCGGCCTCGGATTCCGCAAGTAGCGTGAACGCGTGCACCGCCCGGTCGCGCACCTCGGGGGCCACGCCGGTGCCCTCGATGATCTTTACGACGTGGTGCAGGTGCCGGTGCGCGTGCTCGTGGGGCAGCTCCAGCAGCAGGCGCGTGCTGGCGATTCCCTTGCGGTTCACGCGCTCGGCGTCCACGCGGATGTCGCCCAGGTTCAGCCCCGCCACGAACGACCGCAGCCACTCCAGCGGCAGCCCCAGGTCCAGCAGCGCGGCGATGGTCATGTCGCCGCTGATCCCCGCGAAGGGATCGAAGATCAGTCCGCGCAACGTGCGTTCCTCGGTGGATACAGGCCAACGGCCCGCCGGCCGCTTTTCTGACGCGTCGCGCCGCACGTCCCTCCACATTCCGCCCGGTGCGGTACGTGATGAACTGCGGCGCGGGTTTTCAGGAGCGGCCCAAGGTAGGCGGGTGCGCGGGCGGAGTCAAATGGGAGCGGATTGCCGCGGGCGAACCGCCACGGCCGAGCGCCACGGGCTAAAGCCCGCGGCTAAAAGGGCCACAAGCCCGGTCTCGGCTCGTTGCACTCGCCGAACCGGGCTTCAACCCCTCCGACGCACCGGCTCTCCATGAGGCTCGGACCCCGCCCCGACGAGCAGGTGAAGCCCCGCCGGGCGAGCTCCGCGAAGGCGCCGCGGGCTAAAGCCCGCGGCTAAAAAGGCCATAAGCCCGGTCTCGGCTCGTTGCACTCGCCGAACCGGGCTTCAACCCCTCGCACGCACCGGCCTCTCCACGTGGCTCGGACCCCGCCCACGCGAGCAGGTGAAGCCCCGCCGGGCGAGCTTTGCGAAGGCGCCACGGGCTAAAGCCCGCGGCTAGAAAGGCCATAAGCCCGGTCTCGGGG
>NZ_DASWNM010000149.1:0-53047 GCF_036399255.1 Longimicrobium sp. | reverse complement strand
CCGCCCGTGTCGTAGCCGCAAGGTAAGCACGGGCTACCGCGTCTGCCCTCCAGCAAATCCGACAGTAGATTCCTCGGCCCTGCAACCTCTGGTGTGAAAGCAGGCTACGGCGTGGCCGGGCCTCGGAATGACAGCGCTGGTGGATCTGCCTGGATGCGCAGCGTCGGATTCTTAAACACGCTCTCAGACGGGGGGGAAGAGGACCGCGCTCACGGGCCGGGGGCGCGTGCGCAGCTGGCGGTCGGCGCGGGGGGTGAGCAGGCGCAGGTCGCGCGGGCGGGGCGCGGGAGAGGACGCGCTGGGCGCGGGGGTGATGGCGCCCGGGTCCACGCCGTGGCGCACCGCCAGCAGCACGCCCAGCGCGTAGCGGCTCACCGCCTCGGGGCCGGCCAGGTGCCAGACGCCCGCGCGCCGCTCCGGCGGTAGAAGCGCGACTTCCCACAGCTGCGCGGCGAGGTCCTCCACGGCGATCGGGCAGCGCAGCTCGTCGGTGAACAGGCGCACCGGCTCGCCGCGGCGCAGCGCATCCACCACCCACGCGCTGTTGCGGTCCGGCGGCTCCGCGCGGACGATGAGCGACGTGCGGATGACCGCGGCGTCCGGCATCTCCGCCCGCACGTGCAGCTCCGCCTTCGCCTTCCACCGCCCGTAGTCGTGCACCGGCGCGGGCTCGGCGGATTCGTCGTACGGCGACGCTTCGCCGTCCAGCAGCGCGTCGGTGCTCATGGCGATCAGCCCCGCGCCGCACGCCCGGCAGGCGCGCACCACGCTCTCCGTGGCGCGCCACACGTCGCGCTCGCCCTCCGCGGCGGAATAGGCGGCGTGGATGACGAGGTCCGGGCGCACCCGCATCCACAGCGCCTCCACCGCCGCCGCGTCCGAAAGCTCCACCGCGTGGGATTCCGCGCCTTCCACGGGGGATGAACGGCGGGTGGCGTGGAGGTCCAGGTGCGGAGGCGCCTGGCGGATGAGCTCGCCGCCCAGCAGCCCGCCGCCGCCGGTGATCAGAACGCGCACGATGGATTCAGCCGCGGTGGATCAGGGGAGCACGGCGCGCAGGTACGCGCACGCCGACGCATGAACGCCGGGCGACTCGCTCTCGCGGGGCCCGGCGACGTTCAGCGTGCCAATCTTGTGCGCCCGCAGCCAGCCGCGAAAGGCCTCCGCGTCCGCCGGCGCGTCCAGTTCCCACCGATACACCGGCCGCCCCAGCCGCTTCGCCACCTCCACCGTCAGCTCCGTCCCCGGGCTCGCGGCGGACGTGGTGAGCAGCAGCGTGCCGTCGGAGTCGCGGACGTTCCACTCCGTGCGCTGGGCGGGACCGGCCAAAGGCGTCTCGCGCAGCGGATAGCGCACATCGATGGGCCCGTCCTCCGCCCACCGTCCCGCCGGGCACCATCCGCCGCACGGCATCCCGCGCTCCATCGCCGCGTCCAGCGCCGCCCGGTCCACCCCCGTCTGCCCGCCGGAGAGGATCGTGAGGTGCCCCGCATCAGCCATCATCGATGTTGCGCATGAGCAGAAACAGCATGGCCTCAGAGGGTGTTGCTAAACCCCAAACCTCACAAAGAAGCGATGACTTCCTGAGGGAGCGCACCCCGTGTAACCCGATTCCACACAACCGCCTGCGCGCGACCGAAGGACCTACTCTCCGACGAGGCGGGGCCGACTCCATGCGGCGGGACCAGCCCCGTCGTTCTGCTGGCGAGGTCCTTCGGTCGGCGCCAAGGTGCAGTGTGCAAGCGAGTTACGGGGTGGCGCCTCCCTCAGGAAGTCATTCACGCGGGGATGTTTGGGTTGTTCCTCCGTTAACTCCGTTGACTCCGTGGCACCACTGCCACGGCTCCCGACAGCCGCTCCATACGACCCTAAAGTCGCATTTTTTCTGCAACTTGCGCCACCCGGCCGAATCCGGCATCCGGCCGGGGTGGGATAGGTATGGGATAGGTTTATGCGGCCTTCTTCTCGTTCCGCTCCGCCTCGCTGAGATTGGCCCGCATGCTGCGGCGCGCCTCCGCCGCCCGCACCAAGCACCTCGTTTACCAGCGCGCGTAGCCCGGGATGCAGGTCAACAATCCGTCGGACCCCTCTCTCGGACCGTACTTGGCAGTTTTGCCGGCCGTTCTATCGTGTCCATGAGGTGCGGACGGCTGATCCAAAGCGAGGCGGTCCAACCTAAAGCCGCGCGCCTGATTCGGGACCGGATCAGGCGCGCGTTCATTCGGCCCAACCGTGGCCGTGCGTCAGCAGATTTCCCAGTTCGTCTCGGGGTTACAAAAACGGCAGGAACCAGCGGCATCGTCGGTGCCGCCGCCGCACCCGACCGCAGTGTCGGGGGAGAAGCCGTTGATGGTTCCAGCGCTGCCCTCCGTCGTCTCCGCCGCGAAGGAGACCACTTGGATCTGGTCGAGGTCGAGCTTCAGCTTCTTCATGATCTTCTCCATTGTGCGAAATTGACGGAAAACGATTGGGGAAGGTAACCGTGGGGAGGGGGTGGGGTCAACGGGGGAGATGGGCGGCCTCAAAGCAATCTCCTGCAGGACGAAGACGCCGCGCCCTGTAACGAGCGCGGCGCAGGGGTGCCGATTTCGGTGACGGGGCCGCCGTTAGGCTCCAGTCGTGGAGGCTGACGTCAGCAGGAACGCCAGTTCTGCCGCGCAGCTTATTGTCCATCATCGGCCCCCCTCCAGCGGTTCAGAGCGGGTAGGGCGCGAGCGACATGTCCCTTCTCATACCAAATCTCTTGACAGGCTGTTCACGTCGTTCACTTATTAGCCAACCCCCACCCGGAGTTGGCCGATCCGCTAACGCTTCCCGTGATTACCGAATCACCGGAGGAGCTGGATCGGCTGGTCACGGCAGAGCGCAATGCGCAGGTTCGGCGTCGCCTGCACCTGCTCCTCCTGATCCGTTCCGGCCAGGTGGAGAGCCGGACGGCCGCAGCCGCGCATCTGGCAGTCCATCGCAACACGATCCGCGACTGGCTCCTCCGCTATGAGAGCGGAGATCTGGAGCGGCTGTCGGAGATCAAACAGGGGGCTCCGGATCAAGGATTTACAAGGTCTTCCGGCACCCGCATCGATTCCTTCGCTGACTCCGTGTGAGGCTCATTCTTATACGGATTCAGCGGATCACAGCCGATACGCGGTCTGCACCAGGCGCTTCTCGGCTTCGCCTTCGATGAGCGCTTCGACTTCCACGTAGCTTTCCAGGCCGCTGCCGAGGAGCTTTTCGCGGAACAGCTGGTCCAGCTGAAAGATGCCGGCGCTGTTGGTCATCTCCACCCGGATTCGCACGGGCTTCTCCACGCCCGCCTCCACGTGCACGGCCTCGATGGCCGCGGCGCTGATGGAGTGGATGCTCATGGTGCCCTCGATGCCCATGGCGATGCGCGAGCGGCCCTTGGCCATGTCCAGCGCGTCGGCCACGCGCACGATCCCCGCCTCCACCGTCATGGGCTTGCCGCCGGCGCGGTGGCCGATGATGGCGTGCAGCACCTCGCTGCGGATGATGGTGGCCTGCCCCGGCGGGTAGATGCCCTCCAGCAGCCGCCGCACGATGGGCTGCGCCACGAACAGGGAGAACTCCTCGTGGTCCTTGCGGTGGATGGACATCCCCACGTCGTGCAGCAGGGCGGCAAGGGCCACCACCACCTCGGCGTCGTCCACGCCCATGCCGTAGTTCACCACCACGCCGGGCTGCACGCCGTGCTCCACCAGCACGCGCAGCACCTTGATGGCGATGTTCATCACGATCTTTACGTGCACCGGGCCGTGGTCCGTCATCCCCAGCCGCTCCACGGCGTTCACGTTGGCGGCCAGCCACAGCGCGTACAGCTCGTCGTCGGCGTTGATGCGCTCGATGAGCCGGTCCACCTTGGGATTGCCCCGGGTGGGCACGTTCAGCGGCAGCCTGTGCGCGAACCGCTCTTCCACCGTCCGTCCGAACGTCGACTTTACCGCCGCCGCATCCACGATATCCGTCATCTGCTCCGTCAGTCTCGATTTGCGTGTGAAAACCCGCTTTTTCAAACATTTGTGCAGGTTTGGTTCCTACCCGCGAGGCAGCCCGCCGTGCCATCCTTCATCCGGCCAGGCACTCCAGCACCAGGGCATCGATCTCCATCGCCATCTCCTCCACCCGGTCCGCCACCTCCGGGCTCCGCTTCCGCAGCGGATCGGCCATGTTGCGCGTGATGGGTGCCAGCACGTACAGGTCCTGCACCACTTCCCGGTCCACCAGCCGCTCGCCTTTCCACGCCTGCGCCAGCCGTGCCAGCGCGTCGCACAGCGCGCGATACGCCGCTTCGTCCGCCACCCTCTCCAGCCGCAGCCGGTCGACGAAGGGGTTCCGGAGGATGGACTGCTTCAGCGCCTCGTCCACGGATCACCTCCCCCGCGGCGCGAACGCGTGCATGGCCAGGAAGCGCGCCGCCTCTCGCTCCGCCCAGAACCGCGGCCGGCCCGGCGAACCGGCGATGAAGCCCACGTGCCCGCCGTGCGGCACGAAGGCGGTGTGCAGCGCGGGATTGGCGTCGATGGCGTCGTGGGGGATGGCGCGCTCGTCCACGAACGGGTCGTCCAGCGCGTGCACCAGCAGCGTGGGGACGCGGATGGCGGGCAGGAACCGCGCGCTGCTGGAGCGCGTGTAGTAGTCGTCCGCGCCGTCGAAGCCGTGCAGCCGCGCCGTCACCACGTCGTCGAAGTCGCGGAACGAGCGGGAGCGCAGCAGCCGCCGCTCGTCCAGTTCCGCGGCGTACAGGCCGATGCCGGCGGCGCGCTTGCCGCGGTACTTGTCCACCAGCCGCCGGACGAAGTGGCGCGTGTACACCCGCCCCATGAACGATGCCGCCAGCTTGTCGGCCCCGCGCCCCAGGTCGAAGGGCACCGAGACGGCGGCGGCGGCGCGGATGCGCGACGCGTCGCCCTGCTCGCCCAGGGACTTGAGCAGCACGTTTGCGCCCAGCGAAAAGCCGACCCCCAGCAGCGTCGCGCGGGGATACCGGCTGGCGAGCAGGTCCAGCAGAAAGCCCAGGTCGCCCGTCTCGCCGGCGTGGTAGAAGCGCGCGGTGCGGTTGGGCTCGCCGCTGCACGAGCGAAAGTTCATCGCCACGGTGCGGACGCCGTGCTCGGCCAGCGCGCGGCAGGTTTCCAGCACGTACGACGACTGCGCGCTCCCCTCCAGCCCGTGGACGACCACGCACAGCGGCGCGTCGTCGCCCGCGGCGGGCGCGCCGCCGACGGTGGCGAAGTCCAGGTCCAGGAAGTCGCCGTCCGGCGTCTCCAGGCGCTCGCGGCGGTAGCGCACGCCGTGCGGCGGCCGCAGGTAGCGGCCGGCGATGGTCTGCGCGTGCGCGCCCGGCAGCCACCAGGCGGGCCGAAAGGGGCGCGGGGTGAAGGTGTCTGGTTCCGTCATGACGGCAATCTATCGCCCTGCCCCTTTCCCCTTCCACCCGCCCCGGCGATTATTCCGCGTCGGCCCGGTCGCGATCGGGCAACGGTGGCGATTGCGGGGCTGAGTCTGGAGCGCTCCGAACGGGTTCGCACTGCGTCCGCGGGCGCCCCCCACCCCGGCCCTCCCCGCAAACAGCGCGGGGGAGGGTGACGCGACCCACAGGTATCCAGAGCGGGACCGAAGTTCAACCTCCCCCAGCAGTTTTGGGGGAGGTGCGAGCCTAAGCGAGCGGAGGGGGCGCCGTCGGACGTGCTCCGAAACCAGCCGAAGCGCCATCGAATTCTCCCCTCTCCCCGAGGAACGAGGGGGAGGGGCCGGGGGAGGGGCCCCCCCGCGGCCGCAGTTCGATCCCTTCGTCACCGCCCCGAATCATCCCGACCTCACACATCCTCCCGAATCCCCTTCCCTGCCGTGTGGCTCCTTCCGCTGTTCCCGCGCGTCTCCAAGCTCGTCGCCAGCACCTTTTACCGGCTCGCCATGGCGGGCGGAACGGTGCCGGAGGAGGGGCCGGTGCTGCTGGTGGCCAACCACCCCAACTCGCTGATGGACCCCGCGCTGGTGGCGGCGGTGGCGGGGCGGCCGGTGCGGTTCATGGCCAAGGCGCCGCTGTTCACCGATCCCATGGTGGGGTGGCTGGTGCGCGGGGCGGGCTCCATTCCCGTCTACCGCCGCGCGGACGACGCGGGCGAGGTGGCAAAGAACGAGGACAGCTTCCGCGCCGTCTACGCCGCGCTGGCCGAGGGCGCCGCGGTCGCCATCTTTCCCGAGGGAATCAGCCACAGCCAGCCCGCGCTGGCGCCGCTCAAGACGGGCGCGGCGCGCATCGCGCTGGGCGGCGCGGCGCTGCTGGGCCGCCCGCTTCCCATCGTCCCCGTGGGGCTGACCTTTCGCCGCAAGGATACGTTCCGGTCCGACGCGCTGGCCGTGGTGGGCGAGCCGGTGGACTGGACCGGGCTGGAGGGGCGCGGGGTGGATGACCACGAGGCCGTCCGCCAGCTGACGGCGCGCATCGACGCGGCGCTGCAGGCGGTGACGGTGAACCTGGAGCGCTGGGAAGACGCGCCGCTGGTGGAGATGGCGGAGGCCGTCTACGCCGCCGAGCTCCCCACCGACCCCTCCCCCGCGTCGCGCGTCTTTCGCACGCGCCAGACCACCGCCGCGATGGCCCGCCTGCGCCGCGAGCGCCCGGCGGAGTTCGAGTCGCTGGCGCGCGCGGTCCATGCCCACGTGCGCACGCTGCGGGTGCTGCGGATGACGCCGGTGGAGGTAAAGGCCTCCGCCAGCGCGGCCGAGGCCGCAAAGTGGACCTTTCGCCAGCTGACGGTGCTGCGCTCGCTGCTTCCCGTGGCGGCGGTGGGGATGGCGCTGTTCTACGTCCCCTACCGCCTGACCGGCTTTCTGGTGGATCGCGCAAAGCCGCCGCAGGACATCCGCGCCACCTACAAGGCGCTCGCGGGCATCGCGCTGCACCTGCTGTGGACGGTGCTGCTGGCCGCCGCCATCGGGTGGAGGTGGGGATGGAAGATGGGCCTCGCCGCGCTGGTCGTGCTGCCGGTGGTCGCCTTTCTTACCGTGATCGTGGTCGACATGTGGCGGCGCGCGCGCGGCGAGGCGCGGCGCTTCTTCGTCCGTGCCCGCCGCGGCGAGGCGCTGCTGGAGCTGCGGGAGCGGCAGCGCGCGCTCGCGCTTCGGCTGGCGGAGACGTGGGAGACGGTGCGGAGCTGAGCACGAGTCATCCCGTTTACGTGAGCAGGCGAACGCCCTCCGCCGTGTGAAGGTCCTTGCGAAGCAGCGCGGATAGGATGCCGATCTCCCCTTGCATCTCCTTCAGCGCGGTTCGGCTGGGCTCCAGGTCGAATTGTTTGTTGTCAATCGCGAGTTTCAACGCACCCGCAATGAGGTCTATCAGCGAATCAAAGGTGCGACTCGCGCTCCTGGCTGCTTGCTCGGCGCCTGCATCGGCGCTCAGAATGGTGATCCAGGCAGCGCCCTCGTTCAGACTGGAAATGGCGGCCCTGTACGGCTCGGACGCAATGATCTTGTTCACCTCATCGAGCCATGGCCCCCGCTGCTGCTCGATGAGATCGAGGATCTCGCAAATCATACGCTCCGCCTGCCAATACGACGCCAGGAATCCGGCGTACTGAGTCAGCCGGTCCGCGCGCTCCTTTCTTTCTGCTTCCCACCGGCCTTGACGAGCCTGTTCCGTGAGTTCAAGCCTGCGCACCGTGATCTGGTGCCTGTTGTTCAGCAACCCGGTCAGAACCGTGATGATCGCACCAATTGCCGTGCCAATTAGGCCATACGCCGCAGCTTCCATAGATTCTCCTTTCATTGTAGAGAGAGGTGATGCAGATAGAGTAAAGCGGCGGCGCTTCGCTGCAAGAGATTTGTGCGTCGCAGTGCGGCACACACTGTGCGCCCGATGGGCTTCATCGATCCCGATCCACTCACCGCCCGAAAGCGACGATGCCGGAACACAACCCGGACCTGCACGGAAGCGCGCCCGACACCCATCCGGTGGCGCTAATGATCATCGACATGATCAACGACCTGGAGTTCGAGGGCGGCGAGCAGGTCGCGGCTCCCGCGCTGGCGGCGGCGGAGCGGATCGCGGCGCTCAAGCGCGAGGCGCGGGCGCGCGAGATCCCCGTCATCTACGCCAACGACAACTTTGGCAAGTGGCGCTCGGACTTTCGCGAGGTGGTAAAGCACTGCCTGGAAGACGGCGTGCGCGGCCAGCGCATCGTGGAGCTGCTGGCGCCCGACCGCGACGACTACTTCGTGCTCAAGCCCAAGCACTCGGCGTTCTTCGAGAGCACGCTGGCCACGCTGCTGGAGCACCTGGGCACGCAGCACCTGATCCTTACCGGCATTACCGCCGACATCTGCGTGCTGATGACGGCCAGCGACGCGTACATGCGCGACTACCGCGTGCACGTGCCGCCTGACTGCGTGGCTTCGCTGGAGTCCATCGACACCAAGCAGGCGCTGCGCTACATGCAGCGCGTGCTGAACGCCGACGTTACGCTATCCACCGATCTGGACCTGGATGCGCTCTCGGCCCAGACGGCGGGGGCCGGGGTGGAGTGAGGTGAAGGGGTGAAGGGGTGAAAAGAGAGAGGACGCGGATGAGGGGTGCTCCGCGTCCTCTCTCGTTTCCCTCGCGCGTCCTCCGCGTGAATCCTATCCCCGTTCCAGCGCGGACGGCAGGGGTGCCGACGCACGGTCCACCAGCGCGACGCCGGCGTAGGCGAGCAGGGAGGCGGCAAGCGAGACCAGGTAGGGATACGCCAGGTCCATCACGTACGCCCCCAGGATCCACGCCACCACGCCCACCAGCAGCGACGCCGCCGCGCTCCGTGCCCCGCCCCAGCGCGAGAACAGGCCGATCACCAGCGCCACGAAGATCCCCGCGCTGCCGAACGCCGACGCCTCCTCCACCAGCGCGTACACGCCCTCCGCGTGCAGCGCCATCACGTACGCCAGGGCGCCGAACACCGCCACCCCCCAGCGCGCCACGCGCACCTTCTGCGCTTCCGTCATCCCCGGCCGCAGCGGGATGATCAGGTTGTGCGACATCAGCCCCGACGCCACCAGCAGGGCGCTGTCCACCGTCGACAGGATGGCGGAGACCAGCGCCCCCGCGAAGATCACGTACAGCACGCCGGGCAGGTACTGCGCGGCGATGCGCGGCAGGATCTGCTCGGGGTGCTCCAGGCCGGGCACCAGCGTGGGCCCCATCAGCCCCAGTGTGACGGGGATCATCCCGAACAGCAGGTACATCCCCGTGGCGACGAGCGACGAGTTGCGGGCGATCTGCGGGGAACGCGTGGCGATGATGCGCTGCACCAGCTCCGCCGCCAGCACCGAGCCGCACACCGGCACCGCCCACGCCTCCACGGTGGCCAGCAGCGGCGTGTCCGGCCCGCCGAACAATTGCAGCCGCTCCGCCGGGATCTGGCGCAGCGCATCCATCCCCGTGTCGCGCAGCACCACCACGAAGAGGATGAACAGGCCGATCATCAGCGCGATCCCCTGCACCAGGTCCGTCCAGGCGTCCGCCAGCATGCCGCCAAACGCCGTGTAGGCGATCACGATGAGCGCCGCCGCCGTGATGGTCAGCGTCACCTCCAGCCCCGACGCGGCGCTCAGCACCTGCCCGAACGCGCGGATCTGCGCCGCGGCCCAGAGCAGCGAGGTGGGCACCATCAGCACCACGGCCAGCTTTTCCACGCGGGACGAAAAGCGGATGCGGAACAGGTCCGCCAGCGTGGTGAGCTTCTGCCGCCAGAGAGGGATGGCGAACACCAGCCCCATCACCAGCAGGCACGCCGCGTAGCCGAACGGGTCCGCCGTGCCGCCGGCCAGCCCGTCGCTGTAGATGGCGCCCGCCGCGCCGATGGTGGTCTCGGCGCCGAACCAGGTGGCGAAGATGGTGAAGATGGCCAGCCCGTATCCCAGACTGCGCCCCGCCACCAGGTAGTCCGATTCCGTGCGGATGCGCCGCGAGACGTACATGCCCACGGCGAACTGAAAGACGACGTACCCCAGCACGCCGATCAGAACGAGGTTCACGGATGGGTCAGAAGTTTGGACGTTCGTGGATGAGGGAAGTTGCGGGACGGCTATTCCTCGTCTTCAGGATCCGGCCGACAGCCCTCATACTTCAGCAGCTTCTGCAGCATTTTCACGATGGCTTCAGCCAACTCGACTTCGTCCGCGAAACGGCGCCATCCGCCCATCTCGTCGTCAATCGCGAAATCCGGGTCCATGCGCATGTTCGCTGGGCGAAGCGTGCGCCCCAATCCCACCTTCAGAGCGGCTTCGTCATCGTACGATTCACTCCACACGGACATGGGTGTCACCGTCGACTCTATGATCGGCGTTCCCGACCAGCATCGTAGCACTACGGAGAACAGGGGCGGATCAAGATAGTCGATCGCCGAAACCGTGAGGTTCGGAATCGTGAACCGGAGTTCTCTGAACGCATGGTGCAGCCACCTGAACCGTACCTGCTGTCCCGGCACGTTCACGGGTGGCCTCCAGTCATGCCCACCGTCCCCGGCTCCGGCGCCACACCGCCGGCGGCCGCGGCTTCCTCCGCGCGCGCGACCCGCTGGCCCTCCTCCACGTCGACGAAGGCCAGCAGGATGCCGCCGACGACGAAGAAGGCGATGATGGCCAGGATGGCGCTGCGGCTGGTGCCGGTGGCGTTCAGCACCAGGGCGAAGATCAGCGGGCCCATGATGCCGGCGAACTTCTCGAAGACGCTGAAGAAGCCGAAGAACTCGCCCGAGCGGTGGCGCGGGATCATGCTGGCGAACAGCGAGCGGCTGAGCGCCTGCGTCCCTCCCTGCACCACGCCGACGAGCACCGCCAGCCGCATGAAGTCGCCGCCGTCCTGCACGTGGTAGCCCAGGATGCTGATTCCCACGTACGCCGCCAAGCCGATGAACACCGCGCGCTTGGCCCCGATCCACCCCGCGACCGAGCCGAACAGGAAGGCGAAGGGCACGCCCACGAACTGCACCACCACGATAGCCGTGATCAGCGTGCTCTGGGGAATGTTCAGCTCCGTCCCGAACGCCGTCGCCATGCGGATGATGGTGCCGATGCCGTCGTTGTAGATCAGGAACGCCAGCAGCATCAAAAACGCCTGCTTGTAGCCGCGCAGCGCCCGGAACGTCTCGCCCAGCCGGTCGAAGGCCACGCGCACGGGGTTCATCTTTGGCCCCTCGTCCGCCTCGCGCGCCACCGGCGGCTCGGGGATGCGGCGAAAGAGGGGGATGGAGAACAGCAGCCACCACACGGCCACGGAAACGAAGGAGAGCCGCGAGGCGATCTCTACCGACGGCAGGCCGAACAGCTCAGGCTTCTGGATGGCGGCCAGGTTCACCACCAGCAGGATTCCGCCGCCGATGTAGCCCATGGCGTACGCCGCCGTGCTCACCCGGTCCATCTCGTCCGGCCGCGCCACGTGGGGAAGCAGCGCCTCGTAGAACACGAAGCTGCCGTTGGCGCCCACGTTGGCCAGGATGAAGAGGATCGACGCCAGCAGCAGGTCGCCTTGCGAGATGAACCACATCATCGCCGTGGCGGCCACGCCCACGCCCATGAAGGTGGCCAGCAGGCGCTTCTTGATGGCCACGTAGTCCGCCAGCGTCCCCAGGATGGGCCCCAGCACCGCGGCGATCAGCAGCCCGACGGTGGTGGCGGTGGCAAAGCGCTCCGTGGCCTCGGCCGGGGCCAGGCCGGCGCCGGCCACGCGCACGTAGTAGATGGGGAACACCGCGGTCATGATGGTGCAGATGAACGCGGAGTTGGCCCAGTCGTACATGGCCCAGGCCCGCAGCTCCCGCCGGTGCAGGCCCAGCGCGTTCAGCAGGCCGCGGCGCTCGCGGGCTGCGGCGGGTGCGTCGATTGCCATTGGACGGGTTCGGCTGGGGGCAGAGAAGAGGCGCGGGATGGACTGCGGCGTTGCTGGCCGCCAATATGCTCCACGGGGCGGCATCCGGCCAGTGCGGAGAGAGGAGAAGTACCGAGTGCCAAGTGCCGAGTACTCAGCGAACCAGGAGACACGGCTACGCGCTCTCGGTACTCGGTACTCGGTACTCGGTACTCAGTACTCGGTACTTCCCACTCACGCACTCACGCACTCACGCACTCACGCACTCACGCACTCACGCACTTGCGATCATGGCGGACTGGAAGCGGGGCCTGGAGAAGTTCGTCCACAAGGTGGAGCAGAAGGTGGACGCGCAGCGGCAGAAGTACGCGCCCGGCAGCGGCGCGGCGCGCATCGACGCCTATCGCGGCTACGGCTGCGCCGACCGCGCCTACCTGCGCGGCCGGGTGCTGCGCGGCAACCCCGTTCCCCAGTCGGAAGAGGGCGCGGGCGTGCTGATGAACGTGGCGGCCATGATCCAGCGCTTCGAGAGCGACGAGGTGGCCGGCGCGCGCGTCCGCATCCGCCTTCCCGGCGGCGACCTGGTGGTGACCACCAACGAGGAGGGGTTCTTCGAGGCGTGGGTGCACCCGCGCCCGGAGTTCGGCACGGGGGCGCTGTGGCACACGCTGGAGCTGGAGCTTGAGCACCCCGCCAGCGATCCGCCGCACCGGTCCCAGGCGCAGGTCCTGGTGCCGCCGCCGGCGAGCGCGTTCGGCGTGATCAGCGACCTGGACGACACGGTGGTCAAGACGGGCGCCACCTCGCTGCTGCGGATGGCGCGCACCACCTTCTTCACCAACGCGCGCACCCGCGTCCCCTTTCCCGGCGTGGCGGCGTTCTACCGCGCGCTGCAGCGGGGCGCGGGCGAGTCGCCGTTCAACCCCATCTTCTACGTCAGCAGCAGCCCGTGGAACCTGCACGACCTGCTGACCGAGTTCCTGACGCTGCAGAAGATTCCCATCGGCCCGCTGCTGCTGCGGGACTGGGGGATGAACGAGGACGAGTCGCTGGCCAGCCGTCACGCGGGGCACAAGCTGGCCGGCATCCGCCGCATCATGGACCTGTTCCCCGCCCTCCCCTTCATCCTGATCGGCGACAGCGGGCAGGAGGATCCCGAGATCTACAACCGGGTGGTGCACGACTACCCGGACCGCATCGTCGCCGTGTACATCCGCAACGTGACGCCGCGGCCGGACCGCATCGGCGCCATCCGCAAGCTGGCGGAAGAGGTGGAGAAAGCCGGCAGCACCCTGCTGCTGACCGACGACACGCTGGCCGCCGCGCGCCACGCCGCCTCCAGGGGATGGATTACCGAAGCCGCGCTGGCCGAGGTGGCCGCCGACGCCGTGGAGGAGCACCGCCGCACGCCCAGCGGCACCGGCGCCACCAACCGCGAGTTGAGCACCGAGGCCGCTCCCGGCGAGGGTCCTCAGGCCTGATCCTCGTCCAAGGGCAAAAAGATTTTCTCACGCAGAGGCCGCAGAGGAACGACAACTCTGTGGCCTCTGCGGCCTCTGGGTACGCATCTTTTTCTTTCCTTGCCCCAACCTTGGGCACACCTTGTGCAACTGCCCTGCGCCTCCGCCGGGCGGTCGGTCCGGCGTGTCTGTTCAACGAAGGGAAAGCAGATCATGCACGAAGGACGAGATTTTCTGCGGGCGCAGGTGAGCAATTGCGTGATGCAGCACAAGACGCTGCTGGAGAGCCTGGAAGACCACGAGAAGCAGGCGGAGGACGCGCAGTTCCGCGCGCTCTGCACCAGGTACCTGCCGCGGGTGCGCGAGCACCAGAGCAAGCTGGACGAGTACCGCGCCACGCTGGGCGAGGTCTCGGGCGAGGGATTCAAGGCCGCGCTGGGATTCGTGCTGGGCAAGGCCAAGGACGCCGCCGACGCCCTGCGCACCGACGACTTCCTGCGCATCGTGGAGGACATCGTGATGATCCGCCAGGCGCAGGACACCTTTGGCACCTTTGCCGCCGCGGGCGACCGCATCGGCGAGCCGAAGCTGGCGGAGCTGGGGCGCCAGGGCCAGCAGGAGCACGACGAGATGCAGCGCGAGTTCAACGCGCTGGTCGCCGAGATGTTCGTGCGGCAGGCATCCAGCAAGTAACGGATTCGGCGGCTCACGGTGCCGGGCCCAGCGCTTGGCACCGTGAGCCGGATCGCCGGCCTTCATCCTCTGGCCCCGCACCTCCCCCGCGCTACATTGTCCCTCCGGCACACAGCCGCCTCGTCCCGATCCCCCAGAACCGCCCGGCATGCCGCTCCCACGCACCGGCGCGATCCTCTCGCCCAGCACCCGCTGACGCACGCGATGGCCGACACCCCGGAACCGGCGGAGCGTCCCCGGCGCTCGCGCGCGGCGGACCGCATTCTTCGCGAGGCCATGCAGCTGTTCGCGGAGCGCGGCTACGAGCGCACCAGCATCGCCGACATCCAGGCGGCGGCGGGGCTCGCGCCGGGCTCGGGCGCGCTGTACAAGCACTTTCCCAGCAAGGAGGCGGTGCTGGCGGCGGGGATGGCGCGCTTCATGGAGGGCGCCGAGCGTGCGCGCGCCCTGATCCGCTCCGTCCCCGGCCCGGCGGACGAGGCGCTGGCCGTGCTGGGCCGCGCCGCCATGCAGATGCTGGCGGACGACCGCGACGTGCTGCGCATCGTGTGGCGCGAGCTGGAGCACTTTCCCGAGTTGCGCGACCAGGTGCGGGAGGAGCGGATGCAGTCGTCGTACGCGGCGGTGGCGGAGTGGCTGCGTGAGCGCAATGCGCGTGGCGAGGTCCGGGTGGAAGATCCCGAGGCGACGGCGGCGGTGCTGCTGGGGAGCATCACCTCGTTCAGGGTGTTCCAGACGCTCCTGGGCGAGCCCCCCGCGCGGCTGGAGGACGAGCGCTACCTGCGCGCCTGGCTGCGCATGATGACGCGTGCCCTGGGCATCGGCGATGCCGCCGGAGGAGTTGGCGACGGGTGAGGGTGAGGATTGGCGCGGAAGTGAGCTATGTGTCGCCCAACCACAGGCGGTTGGCCCATGAGAGGGTGTTGCGCACCCCTCAAGCTCACAACGAAGCGGTGACTTCCTGAGGGAGCGCCCACGCGGAACTCGAACCCACACAACCGCCTGCGCGCGACCGAAGGACCTCGTCCGCTCCTCGCGCGGGCTGGCTTCCGGGCATGGAAGCCAGCCCCACGGTTCTGCTGGCGAGGTCCTTCGGTCGGCGCCCTGACCTCGTGGTTCGGCAGGGTTCAGCGCGGCGCCTCCCTCAGGAAGTCAATCATGGCGAGAGGTTTAGCCACACCCTCCCGGGCAAACCAGCGCCCCTTTCTAAGCCGGGAGGTCCGGTTCAGGAGCCGCGCATCTCGGCCATGAGCGCGGGCCAGCCTTCGCCGACGCTGGGGTAGCGGGGCGACCATCCGCTCGCTTCGCGCAGCTTGCGGTTGCTGATGCGCAGGGAGCGCGAGAACAGCTCGCCCTTGGATCCCATCATCTTCGTCATCCACGCCGGCTGCATGCGGGGCCGCGGCACGCCCAGCCCCTCCGCCACCACGTCGGCGAACTCGCGGCGGCGCACGGGCTCGTCCTCCACGACGTTGTAGATGCCGGCGGGCACGCCCAGCGCCGCCACCACCGCCGTCGCCGCGTCGTCCAGCGCCAGGGACGAGAAGAACGCCTCCCCCGCCCCCGGCAGCGGCGCCATCCCGCGCTTCGTGAAGCCGATGAGGGCGGGGACGTGGGAGGCGTCCGCCCCGTAGAACCCCGCGAAGCGCAGCACCACGCCGGTCCCTCCGCCGTGCGTGAAGCGCGCGGTGGCAAGCTCCGCGTCCAGCGTGGAGCGGTTGTAGCTCACGGGCCGCGGCGGCACCGCCTCGTCGATCCACTCGTCGCCGCAGTCCGGGTACATGGGCGCGAACGACTCCTGGACGAAGCGCGATGCGCCGCCCGCCATCGCCGCCTCCACCAGGATGGCGGAGGCTTCGCGGCGGATGCGGTCGTTCTCGCGCCAGGCACCCGGCATCATCATCATCCCGAAGGAGCGTGGGATGTGCGTGGCCATGTTCACCACCGCGTCGTGCCCCGACACCGCGCGCCGCACCCCGTCCGCATCGAACAGCTCGACGGAAACCGGCCGCGCCCCCGCCCTCTGCAGCCCCGCCGCCTTCTCCGTCGTCCGCGCCACAGCCGTCACCTCGTGGCCGGCCTGTACCAGCAGCGGCACCAGCCGCCGCCCCACCACCCCCGTCGCCCCCGTCACAAAAACCTTCATGACCACGTCTCCAGGTCAGCGGATTCGAATCTCCATCGGCACTCAGGTGAGAGAGTAATCACTTACTAGTAGACTTGCAATGGTGCTTGGGCACTCGGCACTCGGTACTCGGCACTCGGCACTCGGCACTCGGCACTCGGCACTCGGCACTCGGCACTCGGCACTCGGCACTCGGCACTCGGCACTCGGCACTCGGCACTCGGCACTCGGCACTCGGTACTCGACACTTCCTACTCGGCACTCCCCACTTGGCAGCGCCCCTCCCCGCACTACATTGTCCGCACGCGACAGGGTCCCTATCCATCGAACCTGCAATCAGGCGAACTCCGCATGGCCAACATGCTCTTCTACGCCCACTCCGGGCTGCGCTTTCTGGTGCTGCTGACGGCGGTGCTCGCCATCGGGGTGCTGCTGTGGGGGTGGAGCTCGCGCCGGCCGTTCGACCGGCAGTCGCGCGCGATCGTGGCGGTGTTCGGGGGCGTGCTGGACCTGCAGGTTACGCTGGGCGTCATTCTGGTGCTGGTGCGCCCCTGGTACGGCCAGCTGATGGGGCACCTGATGATGATGATCGCCGCCGCCTTTGCCGCGCACGGCCTTAGCGTCTACGGGCGCAAGCAGGCGGACCCGCGCAAGGCGCACATGATCTCGCTGATCGGCGTGGCGCTGGCGCTGCTGCTGATCGTGGGCGGCATTATGGCCATCCGCGACAACCCGTTCCAGATGAACGTGGGCTCCGGCGTCATGTCCACGGAGTGATGAACGGCAGGGTCGAGGATCAAGTGCCCGGGACCACGGAACACCGGCAGGTGAATCGATGAGCGAGCATGCAGGCGCCGACGCGCCCGGCGCGGTGGAGGGGGACGGCGGGATCCTGGTGATCCGGGGCAGCGGCACGCACCGGGCGTGGAACGGCATCCGCTACAAGACGGGGATGTCGGCCGGCAACGTGGGGGCAAAGAAGCTGTCGATGAACGTGGCCACCATTCCGCCCGGCGGCGTGGCCCACGCGCACGTGCACGTGGACTTCGAGGTGATGCTGTACATCCTGGAGGGCCGCGTGCGCCACGAGTACGGCCCGCACCTGCGCCAGAGCGTGGAGAACGGGCCGGGCGACTTCATCTTCATCGAGCCCGGCGTGCCGCACGAGGTGTTCAACCTGAGCGACACCGAGCCCGTGGTGGCCGTCGTCGCCCGCTCCGACGCGGGCGAGTGGGAGAACATCGTGGTCTACGACCGCGAGACGGGCGAGCTGGGCACGACGAACGAGCCGGTCCGCGGCGCCTGAAACGGAAAGCCGGGGGTGAAGCCCTCAGAGGGTGTTGCTGAATCGTCCACAAGCGTTGACTTCCTGAGGGAGGCGCCGCTCCGCAGACTGCTTTCACGCAAAGGGTTGGCGCCGACCGAAGGACCTCGTCTGCCTGACGAAGGGACTTGAACGGCTCCCGGTGGCTGGGCCTCGCGCGACCCGACAAAGATCCTTCGGTCGCGCGCAAGCTCTTGTGTTCATGATGGTTACGGGCGTGCGCTCCCTCAGGATGACACTGTGCCCCCAAGATCGAGTGAGGTTTGGCAACACCCTCTCAGGCAAGGTAGCCGAGTCGCCGCAGAGCGGCTTTCAAGTCGGTCCGGAACGCGCTGAACGCAGGGACCTGCCGAAGCAGATCGAGCCGAACCGATTCTGCGATGAGCTGCAGCACACCCGCGGCCGTTGTGTTGGTCCCCCGCTTGGAACCGGGAAGCGTTTGGGCATACGCACGATCCAGCACTGCTTTCGGGTCGGCAACCTTCTCGCAATCTCGTGGACGCGGCACAACGCCCAGCACGTCGTCCTGCAGCGTGGTACGGAACGCACGCCGCAGCGCGTCACCATCCACGATGGTCCACGCTTCCATCTCCCGGACAGGAACGAGCGAGACTCCGGCATACCCATTCCCCAGCACTTCCAGAGCAAGCGTCAGCCCGGGGGATACCTGCTGGTCGTGCACACGGCGCGGATTTCCTCCACCATCGGCGTGCACGCAGAGGATGTGGAAAGCACCTGAATTACGGCGTGCTGCCGCGACGATCTGTTCGTCGCGCGGCAAATGCCGCTCATCCTCCCCTGCTTCGAGGACGATCACGTCCCCAAGCTCCAGTGTACCTCGTCCGGCTTCGTAGTAGATCTCTTCGATCAGCCGTACAAGGAGCGGAGCGAAGAAGCGGTGATCGGTCACACCTTCCGCGAAGAGCGCCACACCCAGATACGGCATCTTACCCAGCCTGCTGCACGACGGTGCTGAGATATCGCGTGACGTCGAAGCGAGTCACGTACTCTCCACGCGCGGCCGGCAACAATTCGAAATCACCCTGGTCGCTGGGCAGCACGGGCCGCATCCGCGTCTTTCGCTGCCGTGAACGCCGCTCCGTATCCAGCAAGGTCACGGTATCGGCAAAGACGTACTCGCTCTCGGCAAGGTGGGACAGCACCACGGGGGAATGGCTGTTCAGGAGCATCTGGTTCAGCGACATGGATGCGTCGTACTCACCAAGGTCAGCGCGAGTCACCATCCGTCTAAGCACATCGATCAGTGCGCCAAGCCTCGCCGGATGAATTCCGTTCTCCGGCTCCTCGAAGCACACCAGGCCACGATGCCGCGGATCGTGGAGCATCGTCAGCAGAGCGAGAACCCTGAGCGTGCCGTCCGAAACGACTTCGGCGCTGAACGGGTGCTCCTCGCCCACGGTAATCCTGATCCGGTATTTTCGATTCGCCTCATCATCCTCTACGTCGACCTTCACGACGCCCGAGATCAGCTCCGAAAGATCGGCACCGATGTCGGCCAATGCTCCTTCAGGCCGGATGTCGGTCCGGGTTTCCGCTTCGATCCGCGCAAGAACGGTCGGCAGATTGGACCCGTCGTATTCCAGCAGTTCGGGGGCGTTCTTGGGGCTTGGCTTTCGAAGCGACCCCGGATCGAGCTGAAGGAAGCGCCACGACCGCAATTCCTCCCGAAGGGCGAACAGGTGGGGAAACTCCGCGCTGGTCATGCTCGACAGGATGGTCGTCTCCGCCGCCGTCGCCGAGCGGGTGCGGCCGCCGGTGGGATCCTGGTGGATGTGGAAGGTGGGCGTGCCGCCGGCTTCGGTCGTGGACAGGAACGGGGTGCTGCGCCCATACTTCATGAAGCGGCGCTTGAACGCCTGAGACGGGGTGGATCCGTGGGGGCGCCAGGCATCTGCGTTCCCTTTGATGGGCTCCGCCGTCTCGCGGACCACGATCAGCCTTTCGATTCCGCGTGCATCCAGCCGTCGCTCGATGAATACCTCGTAGCGGATGCGGGTATAACGGACCGTCGCGGTTCCACCCCAGGGATCCCGCACCGTCCGATCCAGCAGCACCTCGACAGCAAGTCTCATCTGCCTGCCGTGTTCGCCGTCTCCCTGCAGCCTGAACTGTTCGTGCGGTTCGCCTCTGAGGCTGTTGAACGCAGTCCGAAGGTCGTCCACGGCAAGGTGGCCGAGAAGCTGGATCGCGTCGAAAAGGTTGGACTTGCCGGTCGCATTCGGCCCTACCACGACGAGCAACGGATTCAGGTCGAGGCCGAAGTTCTCGAACGTCTTGAAGCCATCGATCTCGATTCGCGTGAGCATTGGGGCCGGAAGTTGATCGTCGGCGGTACGGGCAAGCAGGTCCGATCAACATACAGGATCAAGGTTCGGATCAACACCCCTGGTCCCTTGCCCCGGCGAGCGGGAAACTCGCGAGACTGAGACGGCCATTTGCGGTACGAATGCTGCCGCTCGGGCCTGTCATATCACTTTCAACGGGCTGAACAACCGTATGCTGCGATACGAACAGCGGGTGCCGGAGGACGCAAAGGACGGGGCGCCGCTGGTGGTGCTGCTCCATGGGCGTGGATCGGACCGGCACGACCTGCTGAACCTGGCCCCGCACCTGGCGCCGGGCGCCGTGGTGGTCACGCCCGAGGCACCGCACCCCGGGGCGCCGTGGGGCTACGGACCCGGCTGGGCGTGGTACCGCTTCATGGGCGGCAACGTCCCCGAGCCGGAAAGCTTCGAGGCGGCGCAGCAGGCGCTGGCGGAGTTCCTGGCCCAGATCCCGGCCACGCTGCCGGTGCGCACCGGGCCCGTGGTGCTGGGCGGCTTTTCGCAGGGGGGCACCATGTCGGTAGCCTACGCGCTGCGGAACCCCGGCGCGGTTCCGATGGCGCTGTGCATGAGCGGGTTCCTGGCGCAGCATCCCACCGTGCGCGCCACGCCGGAGTCCGTGCGGGGGACGCGCTTCTTCTGGGGGCACGGGACGATGGATCCGTCCATCCCGTTCGCGCTGGGAGAGGAGGGGCGCGCGGCGCTGCGGGCGGCGGGGGCGGAGCTGCAGACGGGCGACTACCCCATCGGCCACGGCATCAGCCCCGACGAGGCGCGCGACGTCCGCGAGTGGATCGAGCGCGGCGTGGCGGCGCACGGCGGGCCCGCGGCGTGATCCTGGACTCGGCGGCGCTGGGCGGGCGCGAGCGGTACCAGCTGCTCACCTCGCTGGTGGTTCCCCGCCCCATCGCCTGGGTGTCGACGCGCTCGCCCGAGGGGCGGCGCAACCTGGCGCCGTTCAGCTACTTCGCCGCCGTATCGGCCACGCCGTTCTTGGTTTCCGTCTCCATCGGCAGCCGGAGCGGGGTGGACAAGGACACGCTGCGCAACATCCGCCGGACGGGCGCCTTCTGCGTGAACCTGGCCACGGAGCCGCAGTTGGCGCTGATGAACGACACCGCGGGCGAGTACGGGCCCGAGGTGGACGAGTTCGAGCACGCGGGGATCGCCTCGGCGGAGGCGGAGCGGGTGGATGCGCCGTACGTGGCGGACTGCCCGGCGGTGCTGGAGTGCCGGCTGTTCCAGGTGGTGGAGCTGGAGGGAAGCCCCAACACGCTGGTGCTGGGCGAGGTGCTGCGCGTGCGCCTCTCCGACGACGTTCCGCTGGCCCCCGGCACCCTGTTCGCCGACACCGCCGCGCTGCGCCCCGTGGCGCGCCTGTGGGGCGACCTCTACGCCACCATCGGCGAAACCCCCTCCCTCGCGCGGCCGCGCGTCTGACGCCGGACCGCTAAACGATTGGCCTCACACGGAGTCAACGGAGGTAACGGAGTTTGCTCGTGCCGTTTCCTCGGCTCTCCGAAGAAAGCAGGTAGAAAAAAGAGGATTCGTTCTCCTCAGCGGGTGTTGCTAAACCCCTAATCTCCACGAAGAAGCGATGACTTCCTGAGGGAGCGCACCACGTGTAACCCGATTCCACACAACCGCCTGCGCGCGACCGAAGGACCTCCTCTCGGTGGCGCAGGGGTCAGATCAGGGCACGGGACCAGCCCCGTCGTTCTGCTGGCGAGGTCCTTCGGTCGGCGCCAGGGTGCAGTGTACGAGCGAGTTACGGGGCGGCGCCTCCCTCAGGAAGTCAATCGCAGGGCGAGGTTTAGCAACACCCTCTCAGCGCCTCTGTGTCTCCGCCTGAGGCGTTTTGCTGCCGTCCACAGCGGGACGCCGGGTGGGGCCGATGCCGGGGATCTCGCGTTCGTTGGCGATTTCACGCGGGTGTTTTGCGGGGCCGTGGAAGGCGAAGCTCCGGTAGCCGCGCTGACCGCTAACCAGCGCGGGTGGCCCGGCGATCACCACGCGCACGTCCGCATCCGGCGCCCGGCGCGCCAGCTCGCGGCCGATGCGGGTGACCACGCGCGTCTCCATCACCGGCACCACGTTCAGCTCCCGCATCGCCCACCGGGTCAGGCTCACCTCGCCGGGCTTGTGCTCGAACCGCAGCATCGCGGGCGGCAGGGCGGCGCGCTGACCGGGCGGGTAGTAGATGCGGACGTTGCGGTGCTTTCCCGCATACAGCTGAAACGACAGCGACGCATCCCACAGCTCCGCGAAGCTCAGCGCCGGCAGCAGCCCAAAGAGCACGATCACCCCGCCCCACGCCAGCTTCAGCGGCCGGGGCACCGCCGCGGCGCCGGCCGCGCGGCCCCGCATCCCCCGCCACCAGGCGCGGATGAAGCCGTCCAGGCGCGCGCCGGCGCCGCGCGGCCAGAACAGCAGCCAGAGCGTGGCGACCACCATCACGTTCCACGGCCACACCACGCTGTTCCCCGCCAGCCCCATCCGTCCCAGCACCAGCATGATGTACGCGTGCATCAGCGTAAGCCCCACCACCGCCGGACGGCGCGTGCGCGGCCACAGCAGCGCCAGCCCCATCGCCGCCTCGCCCGCCGCCGCCGCCACGCCGGGCCAGAACAGCAGCCGCGGGATGGATTCCGGGTCCAGCCCCAGGCGGTCGGTGAACGGGTTCATCCACGAGGGAAAGCCGTTCTGCAGAAAGCGCACGTTGAGCTTGTGCGTTCCCGAGTAGAAGTAGATGGCGCACAGCGAAAGCTGGAACGGCGCCATGTGCCACCGCGACGGCGGATGGCCGGGGGCGCGGACGGCGGACGAGTCGCCCAGCAGCACGCACACGGTGCCGGCCAGGTAGGTAAGCACGTACGGCTGCCAGCGCGTCTGGTCCAGCGCCAGCCACACGGCCATGATCGCCAGCACGGCGATGGCGTACGGGCGGGGCCGCCGCGCGAACGACATCCCCACCAGCGCCCCCGCCATGCCGGCCAGCAGCACCCAGTCCAGCGGAAACGGCGGCTGCGGCAGCCCGTCGATCACCGGCACCAGCGGATAGTCGCGCCCGGACGAGAGCCACAGCCGCCACGACAGCGCCAGCGTCGCCAGAAAGCAGAATCCCAGGATCACCCTGATCCACCACAGCTCGCGCTCCACGCCGCCGTGCACCGCCGGCACCGCTTCGGATGGGATGCTCTGGCGCGACGTGCCCGCCGGGGCCGCCGCAGAGGGAAAGGACATCGGGAACGGGACTGGGAGGGATGACGCGCGGGAGATGACCGACGCGACGCAACATGCGTTCAGGCGTGCAGAGTCGGCAAGGATTCGTGAACCGGATGCGGATACAAACGAAAAGGCTCCCGCGTGGGAGCCTTTTGTCATTGCCTGCATCGTCCTACGCGATCGCCTGCCGTGGCCTTGAGCCATCGCGAGAGGCTTTCAGGACTTTCACCGCTGCCGCGGCCGCCCAGCAACCCCTCGATCCCGATGTGCTCGTCCAGGTCAGGCCACTCGATGGCGTACCCCTCACCGAGCAACCGCCAACTGGCCCACTCCGCCGCCGATCCGTGCAGCAACCGGGGGAACCACGCAAGCGGCACGGTCACGGACCGGCCATCGGCCAGATCGACCGTGAGATGCTGATCCGTCACCTCGACATGCTGTGCGGACACATCAGCCGCAGTCGTCATTCCACGCCTCCCCAGTCGATGACGGACTCACAACCCCGCGCAGAAGATTATGAGGAATGGACGAACAGCACAACCGTGGATGGGGGGGGCTGATTCATCAACCTCATCACAGACGTGACTACCTGCGGGGGTGTTGCCACACCTCCCGGCGTAATTGACTTCCTGAGAGGGTGTTGCCAAACCTCCCAGCGTGATTGACTTCCTGAGGGAGGCGCCGCCCCGTAACTCGCTTGTACACTGCACCTTGGCGCCGACCGAAGGACCTCGCCAGCAGAACGACAGGGCTGGTGCCGTGTCCTGATCTGGCCCCTGCGCCACCGAGACGAGGTCCTTCGGTCGCGCGCAACCTGTAGTGTGACTTCTGGTTACACGTGGTGCGCTCCCTCAGGAAGTCACCGCTTCGTTATGGATTTGAGGTTTAGCAACACCCTCTGAGGGAGGCGCCGCCCCGTAACTCGCGTGTACACGGCACCCTGGCGCCGACCGAAGGACCTCGCCAGCAGAACGACGGGGCTGGTCCCGTGCCCTGATCAGGCCCCTGCGCCACCGAGACGAGGTCCTTCGGTCGCGCGCAATGTCTTGTGTGACTTCTGAGTGCACGTGGTGCGCTCCCTCAGGAAGTCAATTTGAACGCGAGGCGCGAGGCAACAAAAGCGGACGGGCGCCCCGCGTGGGGCGCCCGTCCGGTTCTTTATCGATCCACCACGCCGGCCGCGTGGCAGGCGGGGCGCTTGAACACGGCCACCAGGTCACAGGTGCCACCCTGGCCGGCGTTGACGTCGATCATCGAAACCAGCTCCCACCCGTCGCCGCCGAACTGGTTGAGGTTGCCGCTGATCTGCTCGACGTCGACGTACGGTCCCCGGGCAAAGCTGTAGACGTCGACGGTGAGCATTCTGTACTGCCAGCGTGTCGCCTGCGCGGTGTGCATCGCCTTGTGTGGTATGACTTTGTGCGCCGGTCCGCCTCCGGCTTTCATTCGCCGGACATGCGCGGCCTGCGCGGAGTGAACAACGGGTTCCGGACATCGGAAGTTTCAGACTTTCCGAATTCCCCGCGCAGAATCGGAAGCGCGCATCCTCATCGACGGGCCTTGATGGCGGTGCGGAACGTGCGGCGGCACGCGCCGAAACGGTCACCTGGAGACTCGGATCGGGGGATGGGACTCGTGACGGAGAACGCGGCGGCGGGGGGAGCGGAGATCCGGGTGGGGCTGATCGGCTACGGGCTGGCGGGGGAGGCCTTTCACGCGCCGCTGATCGCGGCCACGCCGGGGATGCGGCTGGCGGCCATCGTCACCTCCAATGCGGAGCGCGTGCGGCAGGCGCGCGCCGGCCACCCTGGCGCCACCATCGTCGAATCCGCCGAGCGGCTGTGGGAGCGTGCCGGCGAGCTGGACCTGGTGGTGGTCGCGTCGCCGAACCGCACGCACGTGCCGCTGGCGGGGGCGGCGCTGCGGGCGGGGCTGCCGGTGGTGGTCGACAAGCCGTTCGCGCCCGCGGCGGACGAGGGGCGCGCGCTGGTGGAGGAGGCACGCCGCCTGGGCCTGCTGCTCACCGTCTTTCAGAACCGCCGCTGGGACGGCGACTTTCTTACCCTGCGCCGCCTGATGGCCGAGGGCGCGCTGGGCGACGTGCACCGCTTCGAGTCGCGCTTCGAGCGCTGGCGGCCGGTTCCCAAGGAGGGGTGGCGCGAGCAGGGCGATCCGGCGGAGGCGGGGGGCATTCTGTACGACCTGGGCAGCCACCTGATCGACCAAGCGCTGGTCCTCTTTGGCCCCGTGACGCACGTGTACGCCGAGGTGGACCGCCGCCGCCCGGGCGCGCGGGTGGATGACGACGCCTTCGTGGCGCTGACGCACGCGTCCGGCGCGCGCTCGCACCTGTGGATGAGCGCCGTGGCGGGCGACCACGCGCTGCGCATGCGCGTGCTGGGCAGCCGCGCCGCGTACGTAAAGTCCGGGATGGACGTGCAGGAAGCCGCGCTGCGCGACGGCGCCGTCCCCGGCCCCGGCTGGGGCGAGGAGCCCGAAGCGGACTGGGGCCGCCTGGGCGCCGCGGACGCGTGGGCGCCGGTGCGCACCGAGCCCGGCGCCTACCCCGCCTTCTACGCCGCCGTCGCCGACGCGCTGCGCACCGGCGGCCCGCCCCCCGTCGATCCAATGGATTCCGTCGCGGGGCTGGAGATCATCCACGCCGCCCGCCGGTCGGCGGCGGAAGAGACGGTTGTCCCGTTGCGGACGGCACAATAGCGCATCCGACAAAAGAATGGCCTCACACGACGCCAGCGGAGGAATCCGCAGGGAAGCCGGAAACCTTGTAAATCCTGGATGTTCCGGAGCTATTCCGCGCCCTCCACCTGCCCCGGCCACGGCGGCGGCTCATCCCCTGCGGCCTCGCCTGCCTGCTGCCGTCTCACCCACTCCGCTGTTTTCTCAAGCAGCGCGTTCCATTCCGCCTCCGTCTCCGTAAGGTGCGCTTCGACTTCCGCGTACACCTCTGGAGTGGGTGCGCGAAGAATCACGCCCCCCGGTCGGTACAGCCGGTTCCGCAGCAAATGCTCGCGCTCTCCTTCCCTCTGCGCACGCATGTACGCATCGACTCGCACCCGCAGGTCATCGGAAACAAGCGCCAGCAGCGCAAAGATGGCGTCCGGGATGATCCATGTGGGCACTGCCGTTTCGCTGCGGTCCTGGCTCCCAGCGGCGAGAGCGAGCCGTGCACGTTCGCCCTGTTCGTTCGCCTCCCGCACCACCAGGCCGATGAACGCCGCCTCCTCCCGCGCTTTACCCTCCAGCTCCACCAGCCGGAAAGCACGGTAGAATTCTTCCTCGGAGAAGGGCAACTCTTTGTCGATGTACTCCGTCCGCACGGCTCTCTCTCCTCGCTTACAGCGCTGCGGCTGGGGACGTGGGGGGATACGGCGGCTGGTTTTCGAAATCGGGGTGACCCGGCCCCATCACGAAGTGGAGGTCGTCGGACTGCACGATAATCGTGCCAATCCAAAAGGAGTTGCGGAAACTCCACCTGCCCCAGCAGACGAGTTGGATGTTCCCGCTCTGCGCGATCCACCACGAATCTCTGCTAACGTGTGGGCCGGAGATCTCATACCACGCAGGGGATCGCCCGATTGCCGGGTTCACCCGCCGCATTACCCCCCTGAATTTGAACTCGTGATTCCGCCCCGCGATGGTGGCAAGGTAGGTAAGTGTTCTCCCGCTCACCGGCTGAGGACAGATATCCGTATCCGCTGTCTCCTCTTCAGCGGGGCAGTCCAACTCGCAGGGAAGTGCTGTAGAATCGACCGGCGTTGTGCCCGGACCGCTCCCCGGCGGAGGCTGCGTGCCACCGCCGGGAAGAGCTCCGCCGCCACCGCCGCCCGGGCATCCATGGACACTTACGGCCTCCTCCGGGTCGGTGGGATCGCCGACCGAAGTCATGCACGGGTCGTCGTCACACGACCAGTCCAGCTCTTCGTACGGGTCGCACCAGCCGCCGCTGATCGGCGGGAGAGTGCACAATCCGTCGATCACGCACCCCTGCGGAGTCACCTGTTCGTCCTGGGCGGGGGCGGCGAGGTCGGGCGCGCGCTGTTGATCCGCTTGTGTGGGACTGTCGGCGCACGCGCCGAGCGTCAGCACCACCCCCGCGATGGCAGCGAGGCGTAACACCAAGTTTCGCATGTGAGGTTCCTTGTTTCCGAATGGTAACGTTGGGTGCAGCGCAGAACCAGCCGGACGGGCGTGTTGTCATCCTTCACTGGGGGGAGACAAAGAACGTTTCTGACCTAAAAGAGCGGGATGGTCAGCGCATTTTAGCGGTCGTTTGATCAGGCCGCCAGTCAGGTATGGGACGCCCACCTCCATCCCACCGCGGTAGGGTGCCGGAGTGGGATGAGTTGCGGAAATTCAGGTCGATGTCACCCGATGGTGGGCGCGGCGAAGACGGGGGCGACGACGAGGGCGGCGGCGCCGCGAAGGCGGGTCTGGGGGTCGTGCGGCTCGGGGACCACGGGGGTGGCGGCGCTGCCCTGCGTAAGCGTGCGCTGCGCCAGCGCCTCCAGCACGGCGGGGCGGATGATCTCCCACCCCACGGCGATCTCGCCGCCCACGATGATGCGCGCGGGGTTCAGCGCGTTGACGATGGCCGCCAGCCCCAGGCCCATGTAGCGCCCGGTGACCTCGAGCGCGGTGCGCGCCCCCGCGTCGCCAGCGCGGGCGCGGGCGATCACGTCGGCCACCGTGAGCCCCGTCTCGCGCACCTGTGCGTAGCTCTCGCGCGTGGCCAGCTCGCGGCCCAGGTAGCGGGCCACGACGGCCATGGTGGACGTGTATGCCTCCCAGCACCCGTGCGACCCGCACAGGCACGCCGGCCCGTCCAGCGTAAGCGGGATGTGGCCGAACTCGCCGGCCGCGTCGCGGTGGCCGCGCACCACGTGGCCGCCCATCACCAGCCCCGCCCCCACGCCGTCGGAAAAGGTGACGTAGACGAAGCTGTCCGGCAGCCCCGCCGCCCCCTGCCCCATCCACATCTGCGCCAGCGCGCAGGCCACCGCGTCGCGCTCCACGTGCACCGGCAGCCCCACCGCCTCTTCCAGTGCGCCGCGCAGGTCCACGTCGCGCCACCCCAGCGTGGGGGCGTTGATCAGCCGGCCGGTGGCGCGGTCCACCATCCCCGGCACCACCAGCCCCACCCCCTGGCACTCGCCGGACGCCGCGTGGCCGTCCACCAGCCGGCGGATGCGCGGCGCCAGCGCCCGCACCAGCTCTTCCGGGGTCGAGGGCGTGGCGAGCAGCTCGGTGGCCAGCGGGCGGCCACTGAAGTCGGCCAGCATCAGCTGCGTCTCGCTGAGGCGCACGTCCACCGCCACAGCCAGCCGGTCGTGCGCCCGCACGTGCAGCAGCGTGGGCTTGCGGCCGCGCGGCGAGGCCCCGGTGGCGCCCTCGACCAGCAGCCCCTGCTCGATCAGCTCGTTCACCAGCGGCGTGACGATGCCGCGCGCCACCTCCATCCGGCGCGCCAGGTCCGCCCGCGAGATGGGCTGGTACTCGCGCACCAGGTTCAGGACGATCTGCCGGTTGATGTCCTTGGTGGTGGTGCGGGTGGCGCGCTGAAAGTTGCGCGGGTCGATCTTTCGCAATGCGATGCCGGCGGGGGGAAAACCGCACCGGAAAGGGCCGGTGCCACGGCGCGAGCGGGAGTGACGAATCCCGTGCGCAAAGGATGGAATTGTCCGTACGCCGTCCTAAATGCCCGCGGCGGCGGCGGCCCTGAAAAGATGGCCCACGGCGCCGTCCGCACGCAAGGCGGGCGAGTCCGGCGCCGTCCCGCCGCACCGGTCCCGAAGGAGCCGTGAAAGGGGTTGCGGAGCCGCTTTGACAAGCTTATTCTGCGCCTATCGTTTGTCAACAAAGCTGACAAAAGCGTTCCACGCCTTCGCCGCGGCCCCGCGTGCGGCCGGGCTCCCGCCGTTCCCCCTGCCTCTTCCGCGCGCTTGTCCCCTCCCGGCCCGGCCCCCCTGTTCCATCCCGAGCCCGGCAGACGTGGAGGCTCCGCCCCTGCGTTCGACGCGTACGGGAGCGAGGAGCTGCTGCTGGCGGGCGACATCGGCGGCACCAAGACGGTGCTGGCGCTGGTGGCGGAGACCGGGGCCGGCGCGCGGGTGGTGGCCGAGGCCGTCTTTCCCAGCCGCGAGTACGCCACGCTGGAGACGGTGGTGGCCGCCTTTCGCGCCGCGCACCCCGCGCCCGTGCGCCGCGCGGCGTTCAGCGTGGCGGGGCCGGTGATCGGCGGGCACGCGCACATCACCAACCTCCCCTGGCGGCTGGACGAGGGGTGCCTGGCGAACGCCATCGGCGTGGAGCAGGTGCTGCTGGTGAACGACCTGCAGGCCACCGCGTACGCCATCCCCCACCTGGGCCCCGAGCAGGTGACGGAGCTGCTGCACGGCGAGGCGGATCCGGACGGCGTGCGCGCGGTCATCGCGGTCGGCACCGGGCTGGGCGAGGCGCTGCTGGTCCCCGACCCCGCCGGCTTCCTCGCCCTGCCCAGCGAAGGCGGGCACGCGGACTTCGCGCCCCGCAGCGCGCTGCAGCGGCGGCTGCTGGCCCGGCTGCAGCGCGAGCACGACCACGTGAGTTACGAGCGGGTGTGCTCGGGGATGGGGATCGCCACCCTCTACCGCTTTCTCGCCGAGCGCGCCACGGAGCCGCCGCCGCCCTGGCTGGCCGCGCGCCTGGCGGCCGGCGGCGACATCACGCCCGCCATCGTGGACGGGGGGACGAACCCCGACCGGGCTTGCCCGGTCTGCCGGCGGACGCTGCGGCTGCTGGCCTCCATCCTGGGCGCGGAGGCGGGGAACGCGGCGTTGCACAGCCTGGCCACCGGCGGCGTGTACCTGGGCGGCGGCATTCCCCCGCGCATCCTGTCCATCCTCCGCGGCCGTGCGTTCCGCGAAGGGTTCCTGCGGAAGGGGCCGATGTCGCGGCTGATGGCACGGATTCCCGTGTACGTGATTCTGGAGCCGCGGGCGGCGCTGCTGGGCGCGGCGCGGTACGGGGTGGCGATGGCAGGGAGTAGGGAATAGGGAATAGGGAACAGGGGACAGCGGGCGGAACTAAGCGCGACGACAGGGATCGCACTGGCGCCCGCCGGCGCCTCCTCTCCCGGCCTCTTCACCCTGAACTGCAGGGGAGAGGTGACGAGAGCCGAATCCTGCGGAGCGCAATCGAATTCTCCCCTCTCCGCGAGGAACGAGCGGGGAGGGCCGGGGGAGGGGCACCCCGGCGGACGCAGTTCGTCGCACGTCGAAGCACGTCACCTCTCCCCCGAAGTTGGGGGAGAGGCCGGGAGAGGGGGCGGCCCGCCGGCGCAGTTCGATGCCAGCGTCTCGCGCCGCGGGCCCTCTCCCCCGCCAGGCCTTTCGCTCGTTCCTCGCGACGGCTGGCGACCCCTCCCCCAAACCGCGGGGGAGGGGTGGCGGGGGGCACGCGACTCTCCGGAGCGCAATCGAATTCTCCCCTCTCCGCGAGGAACGAGCGGAGAGGGGCCCCCTGCGGACGCAGTTCGTCGCATGTCGAAGCGCGTCACCTCTCCCCCGCAGTTGGGGGAGAGGCCGGGAGAGGGGGCGGCCCGCCGGCGCAGACGGAGGCCTGTCGCCAAGCGTCGTTTCGTTGCCGTCCCTCTTTCACGGCGACGCATCTCCACACCTCCAAATCCACCCCCCGGCGCGGGCCGGGACGCCGATCCTCACAACCCACCCGGATCCCGTGACGCAGATCCAGCTGCAGACCATCGACTACGTCATCCTGGCCCTGTACTTCGTCTTCGTGCTGGGGATCGGGGTGGCGCTCCGGCGCCAGATGCGCTCGTCCACCGACTTCTTTCTCTCCGGCCGCTCCATCCCGGCGTGGGTGGCGGGGCTGGCGTTCCTGAGCGCCAACCTGGGCGCGCAGGAGGTGATCGGCATGGCGGCGTCGGGAGCCAAGTACGGCATCAGCACCAGCCACTTCTACTGGATCGGCGCCATCCCCGCGATGGTGTTCGTGGGCGTGTTCATGATGCCGTTCTACTACGGCTCGCGCGCCCGGTCCGTCCCCGAGTACCTCAAGCTGCGCTTCGACGAAAAGACGCGCGGCTTCAACGCCATCACCTTCGCGGCGATGACGGTGTTCTCGTCGGGGATCAGCATGTACGCCATGGGGCTGCTGCTGGGCGTGCTGCTGGGGTGGGACTTCAACTTCAGCGTGCTGGTGAGCGCCTTCATCGTGCTCGCCTACATCTTCCTGGGCGGCCTTACCTCGGCCATCTACAACGAGGTGCTGCAGTTCTTCCTCATCGTCGCCGGCTTCGTTCCCCTGGTGTACCTGGGGCTCAAGGACGTGGGCGGATGGGGTGGCCTCACGGAGCGCCTGGCGGTCACGGCGCAGAGCGCGGGCTTTGCGCCCGGCGCGTACACGCAGTCGTGGCAGCACATGGGCAGCCCGGCGGCCAACCCCATGGGCGTGGAGTGGTTCGGGCTGGCGATGGGGCTGGGCTTCGTGCTGAGCTTTGGATACTGGACGACGGACTTCCTGGTGGTGCAGCGGGCGATGGCGGCGGACAGCATGTCCGCCGCGCGGCGCACGCCGCTGATCGCCGCCTTTCCCAAGATGCTGTTCCCCTTCCTGGTGATCCTGCCGGGGATGATCGCCATCGCCCTGACCACGCAGGCGGGCGGCAGCGGGTTCGCGCTTCCCGCCAAGGCGGACGGGACGCTGAACTACGACCTGACCATCCCGCTGATGCTGGGCCACTACTTTCCGCCCGGCCTCCTCGGACTGGGGCTGACGGCGCTGATGGCGTCGTTCATGAGCGGGATGGCGGGCAACGTGACGGCGTTCAACACCGTGTGGACGTACGACATCTACCAGGCGTACATCAAGAAGGGCGCGAGCGACGGGCACTACCTGTGGATGGGGCGCATGGCCACCGTGGGCGGCATTGCCCTGTCGGTGCTGACGGCGTACGCCACCACGGCGTTCAACAACATCATGGACATGCTGCAGCTGGTGTTCGCCTTCGTGAACGCCCCGCTGTTCGCCACCTTCCTCCTCGGCATGTTCTGGCGGCGCACCACGGGGCACGGCGCCTTCAGCGGCCTGGTGGCGGGGACCAGCGCCGCGGCCATCCACCACGGGCTCACGCTGCCGGCCAACGCCGCCGGCGCGGGGATCAAGGGCGGCTGGCTGGGGCTGGTGAACACCTATCCCAGCGAGATGGCGCAGAACTTCTGGACCGCCATCTGGGCGTGGACGGTGTGCTTCGTGGTGACCATCGCCGTGAGCCTGGTGACCAAGCCGCGGCCGGACGAGGAACTGCGCGGGCTGGTGTACTCGCTGACGGAGCGGCCGCGGGACACGGGCGAGCCCTGGTACAAGCGCACCGGGCCGCTGGCCGTGGCGGTGCTGGGGATGACGCTGGTGCTGAACCTGATCTTCTTCTAAGGGGCTGACGAGCGATGAACCTCGACATCCGCCTGCCGATCGGCGGGCTGTTCACCCTGCTGGGGCTGCTGCTGGTGGGGTACGGGCTGATGAGCGACGCGTCCGTGTACCAGCGGTCGCTGGGCGAGAACGTGAACGTGGGATGGGGAGTGCCGGTGCTGGTGTTCGGCGTTCTGTTCCTGTGGCTGGGCCGTAAGGGCACCAGCGCCGCCCGCCCCGCCGAAGACGAGCCCGAAGGCCGCGCCACCGAGGCCCGCGAGCACGCGCTGGGGCTGGAGCACGAGGGCAGGACGCGTCCGCACGGGCACTGAGCGGAAGGATCCGGGGCGGTTCGAACGGGATCGAACTGCGCCGGAGAGGGCGCCCCCTCCGGGCTCGCATTACTCGCCCACCTCCCCCAAAACTGCTGGGGGAGGTTGGGGGAGCCGAGAGTTCACTGCTCGGCGAACAGGATCAGACTGCGTCCGACGGCGTCCCCCTCCCCCGCGCAGTTGCGGGGGAGGGGGACGCGCTCGACAAACCGTCCGGAGGCGCAATCGAATTCTCCCCTCTCCGTGAGGAACGAACGGGGAGGGGCCGGGGGAGGGGCACCCCGGCGGGCGCCAGTGCGAGTCCGTTCGCCGAGCCGCGGCCTTTCAGCCACTCAACCTCCCCCAGCAGTTTTGGGGGAGGTGGCGAGCCTAAGCGAGCCGGAGGGGGCGCCCGCCGGCGCAGTTCGATCCATGCCGAAGCGCGATCGAATTCTCCCCTCTCCGTGAGGAACGAACGGGGAGGGGCCGGGGGAGGGGCACCCCGGCGGACGCCAGCTCGACCCCGTTCGCCGAACCTCCGCCCCCTGCCCCACCCAACCTCCCCCAGCAGTTTTGGGGGAGGTGGGCGAGTAATGCGAGCCCGGAGGGGGCGCCCTCGCCGGAGCCCGTCGAAGAGCGAACTGCCCCACCCCGCCATCCATCGATCTCGATCCAGCACCAGCGCATGAATCTTTCTCTTCGCACGTTGGCTTCCGGAATCGTCGCGCTCACCGTGGGGGCGGGTGCCGTGGACACGCAGGCCCAGACGCCGCTGTACCAGTCCGACGCGTTCACCGTCACCGATACGTCGGTGCGGCAGGGACGGTTCGAGGCGGCGGCGGTGTCGCGCGACAGCATCGTCAGCACGTATCCGCGCTCCGGGCGCGAGATGCACTACCGCTTCAGCCTGAACGGCCACGACAATGAGTTCCCGTCCGGCACGGAGCACACGCTCTACATCCGGCCGGCGAACGGGCGCATCGAATCGCCCGTCTACGTGTTCGGGCAGGAGCAGCCGCCATTCATCCCCACGCCCGAAGCGTACGCCACCAGCGAAGAGGGCGTGGCGCAGGTGCACATTCGCCTGGACCTGCGCCACGTGCTGCGGGAGCTTCAGCAGCGCGGCTCGTACCGTCCGCCGTACGGGGAGCCGATCCGCCGCCTGGACGCCGTCTACGCCATCGGCGACGTGGAGCCGCTCAGCTGGGACGCGCGCGTGCTGCGCCCCGGATCGCCCGCGCAGCTCACCGACCCGGACGGAGACGGCATCTACACCCTCACGCTTCCCATCGAGGCCCAGTACACGCGCCCCCTGGCCGGCGCCGGGCGCGCGGTATGGGCGCGGCGGGCGGACGTCAGCGCGTTCCCCCAGCTGCGGTCGCCGGAGCGGCTGATCGACGCGCTGTACCAGATGTCGCTGGAAGAGCTGACGCAGCTGGTGCGCGAGGACGGCGCGCTCTCGGCGGGGGCCAAGTGGCCCGGCGTGTGGACGCGCGACGTGTCGTACGCCTCCGTGCTGGCGCTGTCCATCGTGGCGCCCGACGCGGTGCGAAAGAGCCTGATGGCCAAGGTGGACAGCGCCGGGCGCATCATCCAGGACACGGGGACGGGCGGATCGTGGCCCATCAGCACCGACCGGATGACGTGGGCGCTGGCGGCGTGGGAGCTGTACGCCGTCACCGGCGACCAGGCGTGGCTGCGGACGGCATTCGACGTCATCTCCCGCAGCGCCGGCGCCGACCTGCACGCCATCAGGGACCTGGAGACGGGGCTGGCGCTGGGGGAGACGTCGTTCATGGACTGGCGGGAGCAAAGCTATCCGCGCTGGATGGACCCCAGCGACATCGCCCGCTCCGCCGCGACCAGCACCAACGTGGTGCACTACGCCACCTACCGCATCCTGGCGGAGATGGCGATGGCGCTGGGCCACTCTCCGCAGGATTGGGAGGAGGCGGCCGAGGGGCTGCGGACGGCCATCAACACGCACCTGTGGCAGCCGGAGGTGGGGCGCTACGCCGTCTTCCGCTACGGGCGAATCTTTCCTTCCCTGGCGCCGCGCTCCGACGCGCTGGCCGAGGCGCTGGCCATCATCTATGGCGTGGCGGATGAGGCGAAGCAGGCACAGCTCGCCGCGCGCACGCCGGTGGTGGACTTCGGCGCGCCGACGTTCTGGCCCTACATCCCCAACATCCCGCACTACCACAACGGCGCGCTGTGGCCGTTCGTCAGCGCGTACTGGCTGTGGGCGTCGGCGGAGGCGGGGAACACGGCGGGGGTGGAGCACGGGCTGGCCTCCATCTACCGCCCGGCGGCGCTGTTCCTGACCAACAAGGAGAACATGGTGGCCAGCACCGGCCACTTCGACGGCACGGAGCTGAACAGCGACCGGCAGCTGTGGAGCGTGGCCGGCAACCTGGCCGCCAGCTACCGCGTGCTCTTCGGGATGCGCTTTCGGCCGGACCGCCTCGTCTTCACGCCGATGGTGCCGCCCGCGTACGCCGGCGAGCGCACGCTGAGCAACCTGCGCTACCGCGGCGCCACGCTGACGGTCACGGTGCGCGGCCACGGCGACGGCGTGGCGTCGGTGCGGCTCGATGGCCGTCCCGTGGAGCAGGCGGAGATTCCCGCGACGCTCACGGGCGCGCACACGATCGAGGTGGAGATGAACGGCCGCTGGCCCGCGGGGCGGATCAACGTGGTCGACAACCGCTTCGCGCCCGAGACGCCGGCGGTGACGCTGGACGGGGAGACGCTGCGGTGGGATGCGGTGCCGGGCGCGGTGCGCTACGCCGTCTACCGCAACGGCCAGCCGGCCTCCACCATGACGGAAACGCGCGTGTCGATCGCCGGCACGGAAGGGGTGGCGGAGTACCAGGTGCTGTCGGTGGATTCGACGGGCGTGGAGTCGTTCCTCAGCCAGCCGGTGCGCGTGGCGCCGGAGGACGCCGTGGTCATTGCGAAACCGCAGTTCGTGGAGCTGGAGCGTGAGCACGCGGGCTTTACGGGGGATGGATACGCCCGCCTGACGCGCGAATCCAACACGGTGGTCGAGTTCCCGGTGCGGATCACCTGCGGCGGCGTGTACCTGGTGGAGCCGCGCTACGCCAACGGCAGCGGGCCCATCAACACCGACGCCAGGGCCGCCATCCGCACGCTGTCGGTGGGCGGCGACGACATCGGCGTGCTGGTGATGCCGCAGCGGGGCACCGGCCGCTGGACGGACTGGGGATACGGAACGGGGCTGCGGCTGGAGCTGCCGGCCTCGGAGTACACGCTGCGGCTGGTGATGGACCGGCGGGACGAGAACATGGATGGCCGCGTGAACACCGCCCTGCTGGACCACCTGCGCCTGACGCGCCTTCCGGCGGCGGGAGATTCGCCCGTGGCGTGCCGGCAGGACTTCTAGACCGCGGCTGAACGGATTGGCCTCACACGGAGTCAACGGAGGAATCCGGAAGGAGCCGGGGACCCTTGTAAAACCTGGATGTTCCGGAAGAGCCAGCCGGATTCCACAGGCCAGATGCCCTACTTTGCCGCCGAACCCATCCCATAACCTATCCATTCGCCGACGAGGGGAACGCAGGCTTACCGCTGGCGGGCTAAAGGACAACAAACAGTTTAGGACGACAGCCCCAGCGGGCCCAACCTCGCCCGGCGGGGGGCTGTCACCACGCGTCCCAGCACGCCCCGCACCCTGGTGTTCGGGGCGGCTTTTGCGCACTCCAAAAACCGAAAGTTCCGCCGCAAAAATCGGAACGGCGGCTCGAAGGGACAAGCCCCCACTCACCCGGCGAAGCCGGTATGTACCGCGCGGGGCTTACCGCCGTATCGACACCTGCAATCCGACACCCCGAGGAAGTACCAGAGCCTGCACGGAAACACGTTCGTTCCGGCGCGCTACGGCTCGGTGGGCATCCCATGCCCCCAACGCCCAGACGCCCAGCGCAGCGTACGCCATCGCGTCAGCAACCGGCGTGGGCTCCGGCTCGCAGAACGGCTCGGCGAAGCCACAGCCGCCGCCGGAACCTCTGATCGAAAGCAGCGTCAGGACCAGCGTCGTACTGGTAATCAGCGCTCCACGGCCGGGCTCCCCGGCGTAGTAGTGACCGCCGCCGGGGAATACAATCCCAAGTACGGTCGCCACGCCAGGACTGCGGCCGGACGACGTCCTGTCCGCTGATTGTGCTTCGCTATGGGCGGGTGCGCTCATAGTCAGCAGCGCCACAGCGACGATCCACGATGTTCGCATGAAGGCCTCCGCGAAGAAACGGTTTGGCGAGCGGGACCAAGCAGTCCGGCCGCGAGCTTCAAGGTAGCCCGGTGCCTGCGGTTGTCCAACAGAATAATCGTTGCTGGCGCGGAGTTGTGACCGCCGCTGAGGTCCGTGCGCAGGCTCGGGAGTCTGAGAGGTTGAAGTTGATTCATCGCTCCGGATAGCCCCAGGAACACTGAGAAACCGCCCCCGCAAAAAATCGGGACGGCGGGCTCGGGGTTTGGGGCGTCCAGCCCCCGTGTGTGTACTGGACTGGCGTAGCTCCGCGGCTTTCGCCGGAAGCAGGGCCAAACGTCAGCTGGACGCCCCGATTTATCTCTGGCTCCCCAAGGTCACGAATGGTGGCGTGGTAGAACGTCGCGGCGTGCGTAGTGGACGGCGTGCCGCAGGGCCCGTGTCCTGAGCCCTCTGCGTCAGCGCGCGCCCGCACCGCTTCAAACGGATCGATCCCGAGCGCATCATGGGCGAACGCCACCCGATCCGCCGTCATCCGCTCCAACAGCAGGCGTCCGGCCCGATGCGGGCTCCGTGCTCATTGCGTTTATCCAGCCACCGCATGAGCAGTTCGTCATCCCCGAACTGCCGGCCTCATCGGCGCTGCTCATGTGGGTGCGTCTCGAGCGCGGTTGGATGCGATCCCATCAGTTCCCGCTCCCCAGCATGAACCCGCTGCACGTTCCGCCGCCGATCATGTAGCCCCCACCGCACGGCCGGCCACCGCGGGAGCCGGCCGCCGCGTCCCCGCTCGGCGCCCTATCAGCATCCTCCAGCGGCGGGCGTGCGGCCGACACCGGTTGTGCCCCCCGCCGGGCCGCGGGCGATTCTCCTTTTTTCTGGTGCTGTTGGTCTCGTCGCATGGGTTGCTCTGGCGTGGTGTCTGTCTGAGAGCACCTCCAATCAGGTGGGAGCTACGTTATGCCGCGCGCTCATAAGAGAACAAACCGTGAGCCGACGACGAGAGAGGGTAATTGCCCGGATTCGCACGGATGGCGGAATTACCCGTTCATTCTGGCGGGTGGAGTGTGGGTGTGATTATCGTTCGGTGCGCCCTCTTGGCGCTTTTGAACGGAGCAAGACAGGGGAAAATACGATGAGAAAGCGCTATGCCCTTCCCGCGTTTGTGATCCTCGCCACCAGCGGAGCAGCAGCATGCAGCAGCAGCAGCCCCACAGGATCGCAAGCACAGCCGGGGGGCCCATTCGCCGATGGTGGGGTTATGCATGGTTCAGGCAACGAAGCGGCGGCGGCGACTCAAACACAAACGGCCGCCGACTCATCAGGAGCGACGACCGCAGAACGGGGGGGAGTCATGTACGGCTCTGGCAACTAACGCGACCAGTCTTCGTGCGACCGACGGCGGGGTCGCCCCCTCTTGGTCGGTGCCCACTCTGTCAGACGGGTTACGAGCTGAGCCACGAGTTCGCTGACTTGAGGGTCGTCGCGCGCCGGCTCGGGCTCTACCGGAGAATGCACTTCGACCCTCGACAGGGTTTCACCGGCCAACTGCGCCGTTTCCAAATCGTGCTCAGCCAAAGCCAACTCCAGGGCGACGCGAGCATGCTCCGCTGCTGGCTGCCAATCCTGCATTGCGCGCTCCGCTTCCGCCAAGTGCCAAAGGGCAGCGGCCTCAAACGGCGTTGCAGCGAGTTCCACACTCAGCAGTCTGCGCCGCATTCTCAGGAACTTCCGTTCGTGACCTGCCGCCCCTAGCGCACGCACCAACATGCTGAGACCTAGAACGTTGTCGGGCGGCGAATGAACAATTCGTAGAAATCTTCGGAGTAGCTCGATCGCTTGTGTGTACCGTTGCCTGCAGATCAGGAGATAAGCTACGTCAGCCGCTAGAAAGGGTACCCGGGGGTGGTGCTTCGGATAGCTGCTCAAGGCCCTCCGTGCGTGTGCTTCGGCGACGGCGTAGTGGCCGCGCACGGTCATGAACTGAAAAAGGTCATGCTGTGCCTCAGCAGCAAGCCACTCGTAGCCGGTCCAGATCGCCTTCGTAGCGGCAGCGCTGAAGTGTTCACGAGCCCGAACATCTTTCTTGGTGAGCATGAAGAGAATGCCGAGACCTAGATGCCCGCGTATGTACTCTTCCCATCGGCCATGCTTTCTCGCGACTTCGATCGAGGTGTAAAACCATCGCTCCGCCCGCGCCATCTGGCCCGCGCTGCGGGCGAGCTTTCCGGCGAGGATCGCGCGTGTTGGATCCTGTGGAAGCAGTTGGGCGGCGGTTTCCGCAAACAGGGCCGCCGTTTCACCGTAGCCGCGCTCCTGGGCCCACTGCGCGATGTGCTGACAGGCTTCGGCAAGAGGAGCCCTCGGGCTTGTTTCGGGCGAGCGTACCCAGTCATCCAAGACAATCAAGGCCGGAGCAATGGTGGGGTCAGCCAGCCGGGCCTCAGCCCACTTATTGAGTACCCACGGGGCCACGGCCTCGTGGAAAAGACCCGTTTGTGCATCCGGTAACGCCGTGATCCAATCGCGGAGGTGACGCCATTTCTGCCAGAGCACCACTCCCGTCACGCTCGGCACCTCATCAAGTATGCTGGCCTCCCCGCTGCCTACCGCGTGACGCAACTCGCTCATGGCAGACATGGCTCAAGTGAACGCGGGCAATATTAAGCGACAGGATACGAGCGGGGAGTTGAGATCGCCAGCACAGAAGCCGACGAAGAAGCCGGGTAATTTCTCCCCGGTATCTGAAGCGTGACGTCACGCGCTAGGAGACGAATCAACGATGAGCACCGATCCCGTAGCGCGCGGCGGGCGAGGAGCGCGCGGAGGCAGAACGCTGGGCAGGGACGAAGTACGTACCCGTTAAGGGGCAGAAACGCGAGTGCAGTATACGTATGGTGCCAGCACCATCCCCCCCTCCGGCGTAGGTCTCCGCTTTACATGAATCTTCGCCCAAGACGTGACGGCCGGGGAAGCGGCACGAGAAAACTCCGTTGACTCCGTTGACTCCGTTGACTCCGTTGACTCCGTTGACTCCGTGTGAGGCCATCTTCTGGCCCTACCTTGAGCCCTTCCGTGGACCGCTGTATCTTCCCCCTATAGGAAGATTCCCTAACAAATGGGTTGCCTGCCGATGGAGTATTCGCCCAACATCCGCCGCATCGCCATCAACACGGGCGGCGGCGACGCGCCGGGGCTGAACGCCGTGCTGCGCGCCGCCACGCTGGCCGCGCTCACCAACGGCTGGGAGGTGTTCGGCATTCGCCGCGGCTACATGGGGCTGCTGAACGACGAGGTGGACGGCGAGCCGGGGATGCTGCGGCTGGGGGCCGAGCAGGTGCGCGGCATCACCCACCTGGGCGGCACCATCCTGGGCACCACCTCGCGCGGCAACCTGTTCGGGCTGGAGCCGCGCCAGCCGGACGGCACCTGGGGGCCCACCGACCCCTCCGAAGACATCATGGGGCGCTTTCGCGAGCTGGGGATCGACGCGCTGATCGCCATCGGCGGCGACGGCTCGCTGAAGATCGCCCACCGGCTGTTCTTGAAGGGGCTGCGCGTGGTGGGGGTGCCCAAGACCATCGACAACGACCTGGGCGCCACCGACATGACGTTCGGCTTCCAGACCGCGGTGGACGTCGCCACCGAGGCCATCGGCCGGCTGCACAGCACGGCCGAGGCGCACCAGCGGGTGATGGTGGCGCAGGTGATGGGGCGGCACACGGGGTGGATCGCGCTGGAAAGCGGGCTGGCGGGCGGCGCGGACGTCATCCTGATCCCCGAGATCCCGTACAGCCTGGACCGCATCGTGGCCAAGATCCAGGAGCGCGACGCCGCGCGGCGCCGCTTCAGCATCATCGTGGTGGCCGAGGGCGCCGTGCCGGCCGGCGGGTCGCCCAGCTACCTGGGCGAGACGGGGCGCTACGGCGGCATCGCCGAGCGGCTGGCGGACGAGATCGCGGCGGCCACGGGCAAGGAGACGCGCACGCTTACGCTGGGCCACATCCAGCGCGGCGGCAGCCCGGTGCCGTACGACCGCAACCTGGCGCTGCGCTTTGGCGCGGCGGCGGTGCACGCGGTGGAGCGCGGCAACTTTGGCAGCATGGTGGCGCTTCAGGGCAAGTCGGTGCGCAGCGTGCCCCTGGGCGACGCGGTCAACGACATCAAGCGCGTTCCCGTCGACGGCGAGGTCGTCCGCACGGCCCGCCGCCTGGGCGTCTCGTTAGGCGACTGACCTCCGCGGATTTCCGGAAACACCGGGGCGCGCCGAAAGCCGCCCCCGGAAAAGCGGTTAGGTACAGAGGAACAGAGAACAGCCAGAGGAGCAGAGGAGGATCGGTCGTCCTCTGTTCCTCTGGCTGTTCTCTGTCCCTCTGTACTTCCCCGGCGTTGTTTTCCGGAGCTGGAATTACGCGCAGCAGATGGTCGGCCTGCTGCAGTCGTCCGAGATCGGCTCCGTGTTCGTGCGGATGATGACGGACCCGGCGTACGCGGCAACGTCCGGCTCGAACACGACGTCCAGCGACTCCACGTTCAGATCGTCCAGGTTCAGCGACAGCTTGCGATGCATGGGATGCCTCCAGTGCAGGGATGGTGAGGGGACACACCGTGTCCTAAAAGGATGTTTACCCGACGTTCCGCCGTCAAGAGGGGATCGCGGTCGATCCGTACGCGGAGGGCCGCTCACCCGGGCCGGGGAGCCGTCCGCACGACCGCCCCGCCCGCTCGTCAATCTTTCGTTATCCCCCGCCCCGCGGCGCGCTACCCTTCTCCACGCAACCCGCCGCTCGCCTGACCACCATCCCGACGCTGCACACGGGCGAGCGCATCCGCATCACCCTCTGGAGAAGGATTCCGCATGAGACTCAGGTACCTTGCCGTCTGCGCCTCGCTGCTCGCGGCGGCCGCCTGCGGCGACGAGACGAAGAACCCGGCGCTCCCCGACGCCGAAGCCAGCCGGGTCACCGCCACCGCGAACCCGCGGTGGTCGCTGTACGACTCGCAGACGCCCACCGAAAACCTGGACGCCACGGGCGGCTGGGAGGTGGGCACCCGCTTCAGCAGCACCGCGCGGGGCCGCGTGGTGGGCTTTCGCTTCTACCGCGCCGCCGGCGAGACGGGCACCAACTACGGCCGGCTGTGGACGAACACGGGAACCAAGCTCAAGACCTCGAACCCGTTTCCGTCGGGCACGGGGTGGGTCACGGTGATGCTGGACAACCCGGTGGAGATCTCGGCCAACACCACGTACCGCGTGTCGGTGAACACCAACACCCGCCAGGCCAAGACGGGCGGCGGGTACGCGTTCAACGGGGCGCTGAGCAACGGGCCGCTGTACTCCGACGGCGGGTACTACGGGCAGCCGGCGGGCGCCTTTCCCACCTCGTCCAGCGCCAGCTACTTCTTCATCGACGTGATCTTCGAGGAGTACGTGGTCACGCCCAAGCCCGACCTGTACATCTACGACATCAACCCGTTCTCGGGGAGCAGCGTGGTCATCACCGTGTGCAACGCGGGCGACGCGCCGGCCCCCGCGTCGTACACGCGGTACTACCACTGGCAGGCGCCCCCCGTGGGCAACGGCCAGGTGGTGGCGCTCGTCGACCTGAGCACGCCGGCCATGAACGCCAGCGAGTGCAAGAACATCCCAGTGGCCGACCCGTCGCCGGCGGGCTACGCGCACGACTACCAGGCCACCGCCGACATCGGCGGCGTGGTGGCCGAATCCAACGAAAGCAACAACTGGGCAAAGCGGACCTGGCGCCGCTACTAGCACCCTGCCGAGCGTGAAAGGCGGCGGCGGACCAGGCGGTCCGCCGCCGCCTTCGTCTTTTCATCCACCGCGTCCCTCCCCCGCCACGGCCGCCGCACCGGCTTCCATCGGCCGCAGTCCCGATCCACCCCCTCCGGACGTTCTTTCCCTGATCCAGAGCACCACGCGGCGGACGCGCGCGCGAAGAAACCGCGCGGAGACGCCGTCCGTATCCAGCTTCTGCCCGCCGCGGCACGGCACCGCCGCACGCGGCCCGGGCGTGGAGGAGGAGCACCATGACCTGGGCCAGATCGGGCCGTTTCCTGCAGCCCATCCGCACGCGGCCCCACGGAGCGGGGTCCGGGCCGGGCGCATCCCCTCGTCCACCCCGCCCGCGGCTTCGTCCGCACGCCACACCCTTCATGCCCGCGCCCGATTCCATTTCGCCATCCAAAGAACAGGCTGGACGCCGCCAGGGCGTGGCCGGGCCGGCGGCGCTGGCCGCGTGGCTGGGGGTAAACCTGGGGCTGCTGGCGCCGGAGTTCCGGGGCGCGGTGCCGGCGGGCGGGCTCCCCGCGTCGCTCCCGCTCGCGGTGCTGCTGGCGCTTCCCTCGGCGCTGGTGCTCACGGCGGTGGGGTGGGCCGCGTTCCGCGTGACCCGGCGGCACACGCTCACGCGCAGGCAGCTGGCGCGCAGCCTGGCCGCGCACGGGGCGGCCGCGCTGGGGCTGGCGCTGCTGAACACGGCGGTGCGCAACGCCGAGCGGCGGGTGGTGGAGGGCGTGGGCCCCGCCTTTACCGCCGCGCGCGACGGCGACGAGTTCGCCGCCGTGCTGGTGCTGTACGCGGTGCTCGCCCTGGTGGCGCACGCGCTGGAGTACGCGCGCCGCCACCGCGAGCGGCAGCTGTCGGCGCTGCGGCTGGGGGCGGCGCTCGCCCGCGCGGAGCTGGACCGCGCCGAGGCGGAGCTGCGGGTGCTGAAGCTGCAGCTGAACCCCCACTTTCTGTTCAACTCGCTGCACGCGGTGTCGGCGCTGGTGCACCACGCGCCCGGCGCCGCGGAGCGCATGGTGCTGCGGCTGCGCGACCTGCTGCGCCACGCCGTGACCCGCGCGGCCACGCAGGAGGTGCCGCTGGACGAGGAGATCCGCACCCTGCAGCCGTTCCTGGAGGTGGAAGAGATCCGGCTGGGCGGGCGGCTGCGGGTGGAGTGGGACGTGGACCCCGCCGTGCGTGGCGCCTGGGTGCCCCACATGGTGCTGCAGCCGCTGGTGGAGAACGCCATCAAGCACGGCCTGGCCGGGCGCGAGGGAGGCGGATGCGTCGCGCTTTCCGCGCGGCGCGGCGGCCCCTGGCTGGAGCTGGCGGTGCGCGACGACGGCGTGGGAATGGACGAGGCCGCGCGGCGCTCCGCCCCGGGCGGGGGGATCGGGACGGCGAACACGCGCGCGCGGCTGGCCCACCTGTACGGCGAGGCGCACGCGCTCTCCATCGCCCCGGCCCGGGGCGGCGGCACGCGGGTCTCGCTGCGGCTGCCGTACCACGAGGCGCCCTGGCCCGTCCCCGCGCTGCACCCCCCGCCCGCCCCCGCGGGGACGGCGGGGCATGGATGGCGGGGACGCACGGCGGCGGCGATCGTCTTTCTCTTCCTGTGGCAGCGCGCGTTCGTGGCGGTCCACGGCGCGCGGGTGGCCTCCGGCCGCATCGTCGGCGCGGCGGAGGCGGCGGTGTGCGGCGCGGCGAACGCGGCGGCGCTGACGCTGCTGGTGTGCACGGCCTTCGTGCTGGCGCGGCGGGCGCCGGTGGCCCCGGGCGCGGGCGCGGCGGTGCGGCGGCACGCGCGCGCGGCGCTCGTGCTGGGCGCGGGGATGACGCTGGTGCGCAACGGGTGCGGGATCGCGTGGGGCACGCCCGCGTCGTCGCTGGCGGCCCCCGCGGCGCTGGGGCGGATGGCGGGGCAGGCGGTGCTGTGGATGGGGGTGTACGCGGCGGCGTCGCTGGCGGCGCACGCGGTGGAGTACGCGCGACGGGGGCGGTTGTCCGAGGCGGCGGCGCTGGCGCTGCAGGCGTCGCTGGCGCGCGCGGAGCTGGAGCATGCCTCGGCGGAGCTGCGGGGGCTGCGGATGCAGGTGAACCCCGGCTTTCTGTTCGCCGCGCTGGGCGCCGCGGCGTCGCGCGTGCACACCGCCCCGGCCAACGCGGAGCGGATGGTGGTGCGCCTGGCCGACCTGCTGCGCCAGGCCATGCGCGGCGGCGGCGAGCCCGAGGTGCCGCTGGAGGAGGAGGTGCGCGCGCTGCAGCCGTTCCTGGAGGTGGAGCGCCTTCGGCTGGACGGCCGGCTGCGGGTGGAGTGGGCCGTGGACGACGAAGCGCTGGACGGCTACGTGCCGCACATGGTGCTGCAGCCGCTGGTGATCGATGCGCTGGGCGGGACGGCGGACGCCGGCTACGTGGCGGTGGCGGCGCGGCGGCGGAATGGGTGGCTGGAGATGGAGGTGCGCGGCGGAGGATGCGGATCGTCCGCCGGGAACGCGGCGGCCGGGAACGGCGCCGCGGCCGCGGACGCGCCGGCCAGGAACGGCGCGGCGGCCGCAGACGCGTCCGCCGGGAACGCGCCGGCCGGAAACGGCGTGGCGGAGGAGGAGGGCGCGGCGGGGATGCGCGCGTGGCTGGCGCGGCTGTACGGCGGCGGCTGCGTGGTGCAGGTGGGGCGGATGGAGGGGGGCGGCACCCGCGCCGTGCTGCGCCTGCCCTGGCACGAAGAGCCGTGGCCGGCGACGGCCGCAGAGGAGACCCGATGACCGACGTGATCCGGACGCTGGTGGTGGACGACGACCCGCTCTCCCGCGCGCGCATCCGCGGCTTCCTGGAGCGGGAAGACGACGTGGAGGTGGTGGGCGAGTGCGCCGACGGGGCCGAGGCCATCCCCCGCATTCGCGCGGAGCGCCCGGACCTGGTGTTCCTGGACGTGCAGATGCCCGGGGTGGACGGGTTCGGGGTGGTGGAGGCCATCGGCGCCGAGCGCATGCCGGTGACGGTGTTCGCGTCGGCGTACGTGGAGTTCGCGCTGCGCGCCTTCGAGGCGTGCGCGCTGGACTACCTGCTCAAGCCGTTCGACGAGGAGCGCTTTGGCCGCACGCTGGGCCGGGCGCGGGCCGCCGCCCGGTCCCGGCAGCCCGCGGGCGATCCGCGGCTGGACGCGCTGGTGCAGCTTCTGCGGGCGCCGGCGCGGCCGGAGTATCCCCAGCTGCTGGCGGTGAAGTCGGGGGACCAGTACCGCTTCGTGGAGGTGGGCGACATCGACTGGATCGAGGCGGACGGCAACTACATCCGCCTGCACGTGGGCACCCAGGAGCGCCTGGTGCACAAGACGCTGCAGGAGATGGAGGAGCACCTGCTGGACCCGGCCAGGTTCGTGCGCATCCACCGCTCGACCATCGTCAACCTGTCGCGCATCGCCACGGTGGAGCCGCTGTTCCATCGCGAGCTGTCGGTGGCGCTCAAGGACGGCACGCGGCTGGTGTGCAGCCGGCGCTACCGCCCCCGCCTGCAGGAGCGCGTCTACTTCACGGGCTGACCCCGGCTTCCACGGAAAACGATCGGCCTCACGCAAAAGGCGCGGAGACGCGGAGAGAAAAGGACGCCTTGTTCTCTCCGCGCCTCCGCGTCTCTGCGTGAGGCTTGCCGTCGTCGGTGTTTCAGCCCGGGTTGGGGGTGGTGACCCAGGTCCACACGCCTTCGATCACCACCCACCAGCCGAGCGGATCGCCTTCTTCGTCGCCGGGCTGCGACGGGTCAAAGTTGGGTTGTGGATCGAACTGCATCAGTGCTTCTCCCTGCTGAGTGGATCAGAAAAGGCCTCGCTGCGCGGGCGATGGATAGATAGCCCGCGCCTGCCGCCCCCCGCCACGAACTCTGGACGAGCGGTCCCTCCACCCATGCGAGCGGCCCCGAATCCCGGCCAGGCGGCCCGGCAAACCACAAGATCCGACTTACGCGGAAAAACGCAGGGGAAGCGGAGTGGTTTCCTCCGCTTCCCCTGCATCCTCCGCGTGAGACAATTTTTTCCCGCGGCCCGTGCGAGTTCCCCACCTGCTGCGCAGCTCCTTGCGCACGGAACCCGGGCCAGCAGTAGCGGCATCCGGCCCGCCGTGCCGGCTGTCCCCTGTCCCCTGTCCCCTATTCCCCATTCCCTATTCCCTGTCCAGCGACCCGGTCGGCGGATTCCGTACGCGGTGTCCCGCCGCCGCCCCGCACGGACCGCGGGCAAAACCGGACAGGGCATCCCCGCCGCGAGGCTTATGCTTCACGCCGACCGTGGCGGTCCGGCTCCGATTCGCGGAGTCCGGTGCCGCGGCACCCCGAGGCGCGATGTACACCCTGGTCCGGCGGTTCATCAAGACCGGCATCCTGTTCCTGGCGGCGGGGCTCATCCTTGGCGCCTGCATGCTGGTGCGGCGCGAGTTCTACGGCGTGTGGCCGCACCCGTACCTGGTGTCGGCGCATGCGCACGCCATCCTGTCCGGCTTTGTGCTGTACCTGATCCTGGGCGTGGCGCTCTGGCTGTTTCCCCGCGCCGGGCGCGACGACACCCGCTACCGTCCGGTCCGCATCGAGGCGGCGTACTGGACCCTCACCGCCGCCACCGTGCTGCGCGTAACCGCCGAGGCGTCGCGGGCCTGGATGGACCCGCCGTGGCAGCCCTGGGCCATCGCGCTGGGTGGGCTGGGGCAGGCCGCGGGGATCGGGCTCTACTTCTGGACCATGTGGACGCGCATCCGGCCCGTGGGCAGCCACCTGCGCGAGGCGCGCGGGGAGCGGTTCTAGCCCCGCCTCCCTCCATCCGCACGAGGAGAACCGATGGACCCGTTCGTTCGCCGCTTCATCCGCGGCAGCCTGGTGTGGCTGGGCGTGGGCGTGCTGATCGGCGTGGCGATGGCCGTTCAGCCGGCCGCCGCCGCGTTCCGCACGGCGCACATGCACGCCAACCTGCTGGGCTTCGTCAGCATGATGATCTTTGGCGTGGCGTACCACGTCATCCCCCGCTTTACGGGGCGGCCGCTGCACAACCCCCGGCTGGCGGAGGTCCACCTGTGGGCGGCCAACCTGGGCCTCGCCGGGATGGTCTGCGGGTTCATCCTGCGCGTGGTTCGCTGGGAGCTGGGGATGGCGGTCCTGGCCGTGGGCGCGGTGCTGAGCGCGGCCGGGGCGTTTCTGTTCATCCACAACATCTGGCGAACGCTGGATGCACCCGCGCCACGCCCGGCCGCGCTGCCGACGCTGGTCCGCTGACCTCTCCAGACCACGAGGATCTTTTCGATGACGAACACCGACCTGATCGGCGCCGATCTCACCGTCAACGAGGCCATCCGGCGCTTTCCCGCCACCGTGGCGGTCTTCAACGACTTCGGCGTCGACGCGTGCTGCGGCGGCGCGGCCCCGCTGGCCAAGGCCGCGGTGCGCGACGGCGCGGACCCCGTGGCGCTGCTGGACGCGGTGCGCGCGGTGGCGCTGGCGGAGGCGGCGCGATGATCGTGCTGGACTCCGCCGCGCCGCCGCCGAAGCCCGAGCGGCCCGCCACGCGCGTGCTGCACGACGAGCCGAACCTGCGCGTGATCGCCTTTCACCTGCGTCCCGGGCAGGCCGTCCCGCCGCACCACAACGCCTCCACCGTGCTCGTGCAGGTGGTCGCCGGCAGCGGCCGCTTCAGCGGCGGGGACGGCGAAGCGACCCTGCGCGCGGGCGAATCCGCCGTCTACCGTCCCGGCGAGACGCACTCCATCACCGCGCTGGACGAGCCCCTCGTCTTTCACGCCGTCATCTCGCCCCGTCCGGGCTGAGCGCGCAACGCTGATCCCTGAAAGGATGGGCCTCGCACAGAGTCAGCAGAGTCAACAGAGGGCTTGAGCTCCGTTGACTCCGTGCGAGTTCCCCCGCCTGCTGCGCATACCTTACTTACGGAACTTGGGCCAGCAGTAGCGGCATCCGGCCCGCCGTTGCCCGCTATTCCCTATTCCCTATTCCCTATTCCCTATCAGGCGTTCTCTTTCTGTGTCCGCCCCCGAGACGCACCATCCCGCACCTCCCCACGACGCGCCGCTCCGGCGTAGGCAGATCCCCCGCACAGCCGGCGGCATTCCGCCCCGTCCACGATCCACAATCGGCCGACAGGCAAGGCCGCCGCCATTTCGCATATTCACATGTGAAAAGGAGCCGACGATGCTGAGCCAGACTTCCGAACACGCGATCCGGGCGATGCTGTACCTCGCCCGGCAGGCTCCCGGCGAAGCGGTGCCCGCCGACCGCATTGCGCGGGCGCTGGGCGCGCCGGGCAACTACCTGGGCAAGACGCTGCAGCTGCTGGCGCGGCGCGGGCTGCTGGCCAGCACGCGGGGCCCGGCCGGCGGCTTTCGCCTGCTGGAAGCGCCGGACCGGATCGCGCTGGCCGACGTGGTGGCCGCGGTGGACGACGCGCCCCGCCCGTCCGCCGTCTGCCTGCTGGGCAACCGGCCGTGCCGGGCCGCGTCGCCCTGCGCCGCGCACGCGCGGTGGAGCACGGTGCAGCACGACCTGTGGGCGCCGCTGCACCGCACCACCATCGCCGGCCTGCTGGAGCCGGCTTCCACGAAGTTCGACGGGGAGCCCGTCTCCGCCGTCAACCACCAGACCGCAGCCGCGGCCTGAGTTCGCTCGCAAAGGAGCACACCATGAGCACGCTACTGGAGCAGGAGCCCGCCACCACCGTCCACCGCCCGCGCCGCACCCCGCCGGCGCCGCCCGCGCCCCCGGCCGGCCGCGGAAACGCCTGGCCGTGGCCCACCTGGCTGGCGGTCGTCCTTTCGCTCGCGGCGCTCGTGGCGGCCGCGGCCGTCCTGCTGCGCCCCGCCTCCGCCGCCTTCCAGACCGCGCCCGCGTTCGGCGCCGCCATCCCCACGCGCGCCGCACCGGCCGTTCGCGGGGAGGAGCGGGCCCAGCTCACCGCGCCGCCCATGGTGCCGCAGCCCATCAGCCGCGACTACGCCACGAAGGTGATGGTGGACCTGGAGGTGGTGGAAAAGACCATGCGGATGGCGGACGGGGTGGACTACACCTTCTGGACCTTCGGCGGCACGGTGCCGGGCAGCTTCATCCGCGTGCGCGAGGGCGACCAGGTGGTGTTCAACCTGAAGAACCATCCCTCCAGCACGGTGCCGCACAACATCGACCTGCACGCCGTCACCGGCCCCGGCGGCGGCGCCGAGGCCACGCTGGCGCTGCCGGGGCACCAGACCGCGTTCACCTTTACCGCGCTGAACCCGGGGCTGTACGTCTACCACTGCGCCTTTGCCCCCGCGTCGCTGCACGTGGCCAACGGCATGTACGGGCTGATCCTGGTTGAGCCCAAGGAGGGGATGAAGCCGGTGGACCGCGAGTTCTACGTGATGCAGGGCGACTTCTACACGCGGGGCGCGCACGGCGAGCCCGGCCTGCAGCCCTTCGACATGCAGAAGGCCGTCGCCGAGCAGCCGGAGTACGTGGTGTTCAACGGCTCGGTGGGCGCGCTGACCGGCGACAACGCGCTCCGGGTGCGCACGGGCGAGACGGTGCGGCTGTTCGTGGGCAACGGCGGCCCCAACCTCACCTCCTCGTTCCACGTGATCGGCGAAGTGTTCGACAACGTGTACACCGAGGGCGGCACGCTGGCGCAGCACAACGTGCAGACCACCGGCATTCCCGCGGGCGGCAGCGCCATCGTGGAGTTCATGGCCGAGACGCCCGGCAAGCTGGTGCTGGTGGACCACGCCCTCTTCCGCGCCTTTCACAAGGGAACGGTGGGGCTGATGCAGGTGGAAGGCGAGCCGCGGGCCGGCGCCTTTGGCGGGCAGCTTTCCACCGGCCCCTACACCCCGGCTCCCGCCAGCCGGTAAGACGATGGAGGGCGGGCGCCGATTCCCGGTGCCCGCCCCGCCGTCTCTCTCAGATGATGGTGATCTGATGCGCGCCCTGACCTTCAGCCTGCTTCTCGCCCTCGCCACGGCGGCGCCCGCCGCGGCGGAGGCGCCGGTTCCGCCGGCGATGGCGCGCATTCCCGCCGGGCGCTACGTGCCCCTGTTCATCAACGGACGCCCGTCGGTTGCCGTCGAGGCGTTCGCGCTGGACCGCCGCCCCGTCACCCGCGCCGAGTACCTGGCGTTCGTGCGGGCCCACCCGCGGTGGCGGCGGGGGCGCGTGTCGGCCGCCTTCGCCGAGCGGAACTACCTGGCGTCGTGGGCCGCGCCGCTGGCGGTGGGGACGGCCACGGACGCGCGGCGCCCGGTGACGGAGGTGTCGTGGTTCGCCGCCCGCGCCTACTGCGCGGCGCGCGGAGCCCGGCTCCCCACCACGGACGAGTGGGAGTACGCCGCGCTGGCCAGCGAAACCTCGCGCAACGCCTCGCGCGACGCGGCCTTCATCACCCGGCTGCTGCAGCTGTACCACACGCCGCGCCCGGTTCCCCCCGTCGTGGGCTCGGGCTTTCGCAACGCCTACGGCGTACGCGACCTGCACGGCGTGGTGTGGGAGTGGGTGGAGGACTTCAACTCGCTGCTGGTGTCGGACGACTCGCGCGCCACGGGCGGCCGCGACCATCCGCTCTTCTGCGCGGCGGGCGTGGTGGGCGCCACCGATCCCGGAAACTACCCCGCGTTCCTGCGCTACGGCTTCCGGGCCGCGCTGCAGGGGCGCACCACCGTCGGAAGCCTGGGCTTTCGCTGCGCACAGGACCTGTGACCATGCGCACCCCGCTCCGGCCCCTGCTGGCCATCGTCCTCGTCGCGCTCGCCGCCTGCGGGCGCACCTCCGCCCCCATCGCGCCCCCGTCGGCCGACGCGCCGTCCGCCGCCGCGGACCTCTCCCCCGCCGACTTTTCCGTCTACGACCTGGAGGCGCGCTGGCGCGATCAGGAGGGACGGGACCGGGGACTCGCGTCGTTGCGGGGGAAAACGCAGGTGGTGGCGATGGTCTACACCACTTGCACCCACACCTGCCCCGCCATCGTGGCGGAGCTCAAGCGGCTGGAAGCGGCGCTCCCGGCGGGGGAACGGGCGAAGGTGGGATTCGTCCTGGTTTCGCTGGATCCCGCGCGCGACACGCCGGCGCAGCTGAAGGCGTTCGCCACCTCCATGCGGCTGGATCCCGCCGCGTGGACGCTGCTCACCGGCGGCGAGGACGCCGTGCGCGAGCTGGCCGCCGTGCTGGGCATCCGCTACCGCGCCGAGACGGACGCGCAGATCTCGCACTCCAACACCTACCTGGTGCTGGATACTGCCGGGCGGATGGTGCACCGGCAGGACGGCGTGGGCAGCGGCACCGGCCCCGCCCTGGCCCGCATCCGCGCCGCGGCGCGGTGAGCCGCGGCCGCGTTCGATCGAACCCCATCGGGCGCCGACGCCCTGAATCCGGAGTGTTCACGACGTTCCGTCACACGGGCCCCGCGGCCTCGGCCTCACCCGCCGCTGGTATGCGGCGTTTGACTTCCTGAGGGAGCGCTCACACCTCACTTCGCCACGTTGCAGCTGGCGCGCGACCGAAGGACCTCGTCTGCCTTCGCGCAGGCACACCCGAAGCGGCAGGCACCCAGCCGAAACCGATCTGTCGGCCCGAGGGCGAACGAGGTCCTTCGGTCGGCGCCAGAGGGTTGTGCATCGGAAAAGTCCGCGCGGCGCCTCCCTCAGGAAGTCACTGGGTTGCGCGCATAAACCCGCGGTGACTTCCTCAATCATCGGAGTTGTGCGCACAAGCTCGCGGTGACTCCCCTCAATCATTGGAGTTACGCGCACAGATCCGCAATGACTTCCTGAGGGAGCGCTCACGACCGATTCAGCCTTTACGCTGCAGCCGGCGCGCGACCGAAGGACCTCGCCTGCCTTCGCGCAGGCACACCCGAAGCGGCAGGCACCCAGCCGAAACCGATCTGTCGGCCCGAGGGCAAACGAGGTCCTTCGGTCGGCGCCAGAGGGTTGTGCATCGGAAAAGTCCGCGCGGCGCCTCCCTCAGGAAGTCACTGGGGTTGCGCACATGGACCCGTGGTGACTTCCTCAATCATCGGAGTTGTGCGCAGAAACCCGCGGTGACTTCCTCAATCCTCAAAGTTGTGCGCACAAGCTCGCGGTGACTCCCCTCAATCATTGGAGTTACGCGCACAGACCCGCAATGACTTCCTGAGGGAGCGCTCACGACCGATTCAGCCTTTACGCTGCAGCCGGCGCGCGACCGAAGGACCTCGCCTGCCTTCGCGCAGGCACACCCGAAGCGGCAGGCACCCAGCCGAAACC
>NZ_DASWNM010000148.1:0-15225 GCF_036399255.1 Longimicrobium sp. | reverse complement strand
CACGTGAGCCGGGAGGTGCGCACCTGGATCAAGGAGCACAACCGCGCGGTCAAGCGATCCGGTACGGGGGTGCGCATCCTGGTCTGCCGGCTTCCGACCAAGAGTCCGTGGCTCAATCCTATCGAGCCCAAGTGGGTGCATCGCAAGAAGCAGGTGGTTGAACCCGCGCGGAAGCTGAGTGGCGCAGAACTGAAGCAGCGGGTCTGTAGCTACTACAAATGCGACCTGCTGGACTCGATTGCAAAGAAGGTCGAGTGAAACTGCACTCGGAATGACAGATCGTCCTGGCGGGGCGATGACGGTGGACAGCGATACCGAGGAATCTACTTTCCGTCTCCTCGTGGTCCGTCGCAACGCCCCGGACCGGCCCTGTCTAGCTCTTTCGCCGCCGCACGTGTGGCGCGGCTGCCGCGTCCGGCCTCGCGTAGTCCGACGGTAGATTCCTCGGCCCTGCAACCTGCGTCGCATTCTTCCGGTGATGGCGTGGCCGGGCCTCGGAATGACAGTCCCGCCTTGGCTGGGTGCCATGAACTGGACAGCGATGACGACGGACAGGAACGCGGGTTGCGCAGGGAGGGTACTCAACCGCTCCCGTGCGTACGAACCCGAACGCCGCTGAAGATAGATGACGAAGACGAGCACCTGCCTGGGATGGATCCTGCTGCCGCTGGCCGCCGCGTGTGGCGGGCGCGAGTCGTCCGCCGCGGCGCCCGGCGACGCGCCCGAGCGCGCGACGGACCGCGCGCCTTCCGCGGCACAGCAGCAGGCGCCCGCTCCCGTGGCGGCGGCTCCCGCGGGTCCGGCCGCGGCGGCCCAGCCCGGCGCGCCCGCGGCCGGCACCACGCCCGCCGCCCAGCCCGCCGCGCCCGCGAAGGGCGGCGCCGCACCGGCGCCGGCCGCCCCCTCGACGCCCGCGGAAAAGGCCAACCAGGACCGCGCGGCCGAGATCCTGTCGCGGGCCGAGCGCACGGCGAACGGCATCCGCTCGCTGGAGGCCGACTTCACGCAGTCGCTCACCGTGCCGCTGCTCAACACCACGCAGCGCAGCGCGGGCAAGCTGTACCAGCGCAAGCCGGACCGCTTCGCCATGCGCTTCAGCGATCCGCAGGGCGACCTGATCGTGGCCGACGGGCGGCACTTCTGGCTGTACTATCCCAGCACCGACCGCACGCAGGCCATCCGCACCAGCATCGCGGCCGGCGGCGAGAGCGTGGACCTGCAGCAGCAGTTCCTTTCCAACGCCAACCAGCGCTTCGTGGCCACCGTGGCCGGCGAAGAGAACGTGGGCGGGCAGGCGACGTACGTGCTCACCCTGGTGCCCCGCGGCGCGTCGCCGTACCGCATCCTCAAGGTGTGGGTGGACAAGGACGACAACCTGGTGCGCCGCTTCGAGATGACGGAAGAGAACAACTCCGTCCGCACCGTGGAGATGCGCAACATCCGCGTGAACCCGTCGCTCGCCGACGCGGTCTTCACCTTCACGCCCCCCGAAGGCGTCCAGGTCTTCGACCAGTAAGCGCACGGCAGGTGCATGTGCGACGAGGCCGCCCTCTCACCGGGGCGGCCTCTGATTTTGTCTCACACAGAGTCAGCAGAGTCAGCAGAGTTAGCAGAGTTCAAGCCCTCTGTTGACTCTGCTGACTCTGTGTGAGGCATTCTTTGTTCAGGCGGCGAGGTAGAGGTCGGGCTCGTGGTGGCAGTTGTAGCACACCAGGTGGTGCGGCATGCCGATCTTGCTGCCGGGCTTGAGCTCGATGGTCTGGCCGCAGCGCGGGCAGGCGCCCTGAAAGTCGATCACCCGGAATCGGCCGCGCCAGCTGCGGTACGTCATCACCGCGCCCACGAACAGCGGCATGGACGTCATGAACGGGTCGAAGATGGTGACGAAGAACGTGGCCACCGTCGAGAAGATCCACAGAAAGGCGTACCCCGTGGTTCGGTACAGCCGGGCCAGCCGCGAGTAGCCCACCACGCCCACATGGGCAGGGGCGTCGGGGTGGCCGGCGAGCACCAGCCAGGCGGCGGGGCGGTTTACGGAATGGGCATCCATGGTGGTCCAGGCCTACGCGCTCGGTGGATGAAGACGGAACGGCACCCAGGTCCTGCGCCTACACGATGCGTCGAGATTCACCCGGCGCACATAGGAGAGGATGCGGACGCTGCGTCCGGCTTTTCCCCACGCACCCGGCCGGCGGCGTAGGCGCATCACCGTTGCCGGACTGCCGGTCTCCGCCTATCCTTGAGGGATACCCGGTACGATTCCGGCTCATCGCCCGCCCCGGACCACTCCCTCCGCACCGCCATCATGCCCGCCACCGCATCCATCGCCACCCGCGCGTTCACGCCCGCCGCCAGCATCGCCGAGGTGGTCGCGCGGCTGGACGCCGTCATCGACCGCAGCCGCGCGGAGAACAACCGGCTGGGGATGTTCGCCTGCCTGTACCGCCAGGTCACCGTGCGCGTGGGCGAGGGGATCGCGGCGGGGCGGTTCCAGGACGGGCCGCGGATGGAGCGGCTGGACGTGATCTTCGCCAACCGCTACCTGGCCGCGCTCGAGGCGTACCAGGGCGGCCGGCGCACCACGCGCAGCTGGCAGGCGGCGTTCGACGCCGCCCGGGGCGCGGACCTGCTCATCCTGCAGCACCTGCTCCTGGGGATCAACGCGCACATCAACCTGGACCTGGGCATCGCCGCGGCCGAGACGGCGCCGGGGGCGCAGATCCACGCGCTGAAGCACGACTTCGACGAGATCAGCCGCCTGCTGGGCGAGATGCTGAACGACGTGCAGGACCGCATTGCCCGTGTGTCGCCGTGGATGGGCTTTCTGGACCGCTTCGGCATGCGCGACGACGAGGAGGTGATCAGCTTTTGCCTGGGCGGATCGCGCGACCTGGCGTGGCGCTGGGCGCAGCGGTTCGCCGCGATCGACCGGGGCCGGCTGCCGCAGGAGATCGACATGCTGGACCGCACGGTGGCCGTGCTGGCCCGCGCCATCCACAAGCCGCACCTGTGGCTGCGGCCGGTGCTGATGGCGATTCGGCTTCGCGAGCCGAAGGACGTGGGGCGGGTGCTGGATGCGCTTTCGTAGAGTTCAGGGCGAGGGCGGGCGCCCCCTCCGGGCTCGCATTACTCGCCCACCTCCCCCAAAACTGCTGGGGGAGGTTGATCGGTCCGGAAGGCCCCCGAGTACGTGAATGATGACGCGCCCGGCGAGCATTGGCTCGCCGGGCGCGTTTTTTCGCTCAGGTACAATGTGCGGTGTCGGAGCGTCACATGTTTACGATTCGTGACCTGTATGTAGTATGGGCCGTCTCCACACCCGGGATCAGGGCCTGAAGCGGGGATGGAGCGCAAAGTCTTTCCACCCCAGAGGTTTGCGGAGGGTGCAGGGCGGGCCGGCGCCGGGGCCGGAAAGATGCAGGTCAATCCAGACGCTCCTCGGACGTTCAAAGGAACGGCTGCCGCGCCGGGGGTATATCGATGCTTGCTCCCCGTCCGTCCGGGGGGGCTGGTGAGTAGAAGTACCAGGAAGTCGCCATGAAGCTGATCTCGTTCGATTTTGTGCTGGTGCTGGCGCTGCTGTGCCTTGCGGGGCTGGTGGTGGAAGGAAGCACGTCCCTTTACCGGCGCCTGAAGCGGCGCCGGCACAGCCGCGGCGGCGCGGTGGGCGCCGTGATCGACAGCCGCGGAAAGGTGCTGGGCACCTACCTGGACCCCTTCGCGCACCCGCGCCGCGTGGCGCGCATCCACGGGGCGGAGTCGCCGTGGAGCCCGGCCGCGCGCTGGGGCGAAAGCCCGTTCGCCTGGGAGGGCTTCGGCGAGACGGAGGAAGAGGCGCTCGCCTCCGCCAACCGCCTGCGCCGCCGCCACCTGCAGCTGTTCGGCCTGCTGGAGACGTTCGACGAAGAAGACGAAAACCGCTCCGAGGGCGGCCTGCTGACTCCGCCGCTGGGCTGAGGACGCGGAGAAAAGAAGAAAGGACCCGGAGGATTCTTTCCTCTGGGTCCTTTCTCGTTTCCGATGACGATCGCAGTATCCGCACTCCAGAAACAAACAAGCCTCAAATCGGGAAAACAACACCTTTATGGGTACAGAGGAACAGGGTCAGACAGAGGAGCCAAGATGATATTTCAGCTCGCTTTCTCTGTCTGACTCTGTTCCTCTGTACGATTATTCTTTTTCAGGATCTGGGTATCGCGCAGAGGCGCGGAGAGAGGAGGTCAATCCTTTTTCTCTCTCCGCGCCGGATTACGCGCGTCAGGTCGCCGGCGGGGCCGCGCGGCGGGGGGACGGATAGGGCGCGAACGCCGACCCCGCGGCGGTGCCGGCCGGCGCGGGAGCGCGGGCCCCGCGGTCCCGCACCACCACCGTCTCCACGATCTTGTCGTGGATCATCTGGCGGTTGCGGTCCCAGAACACCTGCGCAAAGCCGAGGAGGCCCGTCACCAGGCCGGCCGCGTATCCACCGAAGCGCTCGAACGAGGTCCACAGCGTCATCGGCTGGCCGTTCAGCCGCACCACGCGCACGCCGGCCAGCTTCTTTCCCGGCGTCTGCCCGCGCCAGAGCGCCAGGAACGCGGTAAAGTACAGGCCCGTCCACCCGAACCCCAGGCCCAGCTCGTCCAGCAGCCCCGTGATGGCGTGCAGCAGGCCGCGGTTCTCCGCACGCTCCAGCCGCTGGGTGAGCACCTGGTTGTTCCCCTCCGCTTCCCGGAGCTCGCCGCGCAGCTCGTTCAGGCTGTCGCGCGCCAGCAGCGAGGCCAGCTGCGGCTGGATGCGGCGCGCGGCGGCGGTGTCGCCCGCCGCGGTGTAGGCGGCATAGGCGCGGGCCAGCGAGTCGGCGCGCACGGGCTGCACGGCTCCGGCGGCGGGCGCGGCGGCCAGCGGCGCGGCCAGCGCGCTCTCGACCGCGTCCTCCATCCAGTCACGATCCGAGTTCTCCGCGATTCCCTGGAGGGTTTCACGGACCTCGTCCTCCGGCATTCCCGCCGCGCGGAACCCGGATACCAGCGCGCCCGCCAGCCGCCGCGCCTCCGCCTCGCTGTCGGCGCCCTGGAAGGCCGCCACGTCCTTGCTGAGCCCCAGCGCCTGGATGGCCGAGACGCGAACGCTGTCGCCGCCGCCGGTGGCCAGCGTCATCTGCACGCCCTGCGAGCCCATGAAGCCGCGCACGGTCTGGGCGCCCTTGCCCCAGATGCTGGTGGCCACCAGGAACAGGATGAACGCCCCGGCCGCGCGAATGCTGAAGCGCACCATCCGCCCGAACGGCCGCGTGGCGGTGCCGGTCACCTTGCCGGCGATGCGGAACGCGAACAGCGCGGCGGCCAGCCCCAGCAGCATGGCGCCCGCGGTCTTCACCAGGACCGTCACGATCAGCAGGTCCAGCAGCATGGCCACGAGCCGCCGCGACGGGCGCGCCAGCGGCAGGCCCATGATGGCGGGGCTGATCTGGAACGAGTCCGGCGTGATGACGAAGGTCGAGTTGCTGCGCATCGGTCGAGCTGAACGGGGGAGACGAAAGAGCCGGCCAGGACGTACGGAGGGAAGGGCCCGCGGGATTCAGGGGCAAGCAGCAAATCTAGGCGAAAGCGTCACTTACGTCCAGTGCGACGAAGGGCCCTCTCCCCCGACCCGCCTTTTGCTCGTTCCTCGCAACGGCGGTCGACCCCTCCCCCAAACCGCGGGGGAGGGGTGGGTGGAGGGCGAGAACCGCAGGTCCGCTTCAATCCACGTTTGCATCGAACGCGATCAGCCGCCACACGCCTCCAGCGTTCACGCGCGCCTCCGCCTGCACGCGGAAGCCGGCCGCCGCGAGCGCATCCCCAAGCTCCGCGCGCGAGTACATCCGCCGGTACCGCACGCGGGTGATGCGCATCCACCCGTTCAGCAGGCGCATCGGCAGGGGGTCGCGCAGCCAGTCGACCAGCAGCAGCCGGCCGCCGGGCCGCAGCACGCGGCGGACCTCCGCGAGCCCCGCACCCGCATCACCCCAGTAGTGCAGCACCGACGCGGAGATCGCCGTATCGAACGACGCGTCGCGCAGCGGCAGCTTCTCCGCATCCCCCACGAAGAAGCGCGCGCGCACATCCACCTCCCGCGCCTTTTCCATCGCCACACGAAGCATCCCCGGCGACAGATCCAGGCCGGCGTAGCCCTGCATCCGCGCGCCGGAGGCGGAGAGGAACGGCAGCAGATTGCCCGTCCCGCATCCCACATCCACCACCCGCCCCAGGTCGCGGCCCGCGATCCACGGCCGGAGCGGCGCCAGGCTCGCGCGGTTGTAGCGCGCCCAGCGGCGGTCGTAGCCGGCGGCGGCGTGGTCGTATTCGGCGCGGAGGGTCACGAAGATGAAAGGCTCCCAATCAGGAGACGGTCTCGCGCGACCCGCGGCGCCCCCTCCGCTCGCTCAGGCTCGCACCTCCCCCGAAACTGCCGGGGGAGGTTGATGTGAGGCAGGGATCGAACACGGAGTCGGGGGCGGTTGTAGCCCGCCCAGCGGCGGTCGTAGCTGGCGGCGGCGTGGTCGTATTCGGCGCGGATGGTCACGAAGATGAAAGGCTCCGGATCGGGGAGACGGTCTCGCGCGACCCGCGGCGCCCCCTCCGCTCGCTCAGAGGGTGTTGCCAAACCTCCCAGCGTGATTGACTTCCTGAGGGAGGCGCCACCCCCTAACTCGCTTGCACACTGCACCTTGGCGCCGACTGAAGGACCTCGCCAGCAGAACGACGGGGCTGGTCCCGTGCCCTAATCTGGCCCCTGCGCCACCGAGACGAGGTCCTTCGGTCGCGCGCAGGCGGTTGTGTGGAATCGGGTTACACGTGGTGCGCTCCCTCAGGAAGTCACCGCTTCGTTATGGATGTGAGGTTTAGCAACACCCTCTCAGGCTCGCACCTCCCCCGAAACTGCCGGGGGAGGTTGGTGTGGCAGGGATCGGGGCACGGATTTGGGTTCGATCTGCGCCAGACGGCGCCCCCTCCCCGGCCCTCCCCGTAAACCGCGCGGGGGAGGGTGACGCGCTCGACAGGCCATCCGGAGCGAAATCGAATTCTCCCCTCTCCCCGAGGAACGAGGGAGGAGGGGGACCGCGTCGGGCGCACTTCGATGAGCGTCGCCGAGCCTCCATACGTTAGCAAACCCCAACCTCACCCAGCAGTTTTGGGGGAGGTGCGAGCCTAGGCGAGCGGAGGGGGCGCGGCCGGAGCGACGTGAATCCAGCCCGCGCCCTACTGCTCCATCCCGTACCGCTGCAGCTTGCGGTAAAGGGTGGAGGGGTCGATGCCCAGCACCTCCGCCGCGCGGGTCTTGTTGCCGCCCTCGGAGAACAGCACCCAGTGGATGTACGCCCGCTCCACGATCTCGAGCGTGGGGTTGGGCGGCAGGGTGGCCGAGACCAGCGGCTGCGCCTGCCGCTCGGTGATGCGAGGCGGCAGTGTGGACACGGCGATCTCCCCGCCGTCGGCGGTGAGCACGGCGGCGCGTTCCAGCGCGTTCTCGAGCTCGCGCACGTTGCCGGGCCAGTCGTACGACTGCAGCACCTCCACCGCCTCGGGCGACAGGCGCGGCGCCGCCCGGCCGCGCTGCTCGGCGAAGCGGTCCAGGAAGTACTCGCACAGGATGGGCACGTCGTCCGGACGGTCGCGCAGGGGCGGCAGCTGCAGCGTGATGACGTTGAGGCGGTAGAACAGGTCGCTGCGAAAGCCGCCGCGGCGGATCTCCTCGTCCAGGTCGCGGTTGGTGGCGGCCATGATGCGCACGTCGATGGGCACCGCCTCCGTGGCGCCCACGGGAATCACCTCCCGCTCCTGCAGCGCGCGCAGCAGCTTTACCTGCGTGGCGGCCGACATCTCGCCCACCTCGTCCAGGAAGAAGCTGCCGCCCTTGGCCGCCACGAACAATCCCTGCTTGTCGCGCACGGCCCCGGTGAACGAGCCGCGCACGTGGCCGAAGAGTTCGCTTTCCAGCAGGTTCTCGGGGAGCGCGCCGCAGTTGATGGAGACGAACGGCCCCTCGCCGCGGTCGCTGATGGTGTGGATGAACTTGGCCAGCACCTCCTTGCCCGTCCCCGACTCGCCCGTGATGAGCACGGTGCTGTCGCTGGGCGCCACCGTCTCGGCCGTCCTGAGCACCTCGATGAAGCCGCGGCTGCGCCCGATGGGGCGCGACACGTCGCTGCGGTCGCGGCGGCGGATCTCGGTCTTGAGCGCCTGGTTTTCCTTCTTGAGCTGCCGCGACTCGGCCGCGCGGCGGCAGATGGCCACCAGCTCGTCGTTGCTGAACGGCTTCTGGATGTAGTAGAAGGCGCCCTCGTTCACCGCGCGCATGGCGGTCTGCAGCGAGGCCTGCGCGGTCATCAGGATGACGGGGAGGGCGCGGTCCAGCTCCTTGGCCGCCAGCAGCACCTCGAGGCCGCCCACGCCGGGCATGCGCACGTCGCTCAGCACCACGTCGGGGCGCACCTCCGACAGCCGGTCCACCCCCGCCTGCCCCCCCACCGCCGTCTCCACGACGAAGCCCTCGCGCTTCAGCAGGATGCGCAGCGTGTCGAGGATGGCGGTCTCGTCGTCGATGATCAGGATCTTCGGCTCGCTCACGGCCGCTTCTTTCGTCGGTTGTGCTGGACCGCGGTGGATGGACCTCTACCGCGACTGCGGGGCCACCGCGTGGACGCGAGGGCGCAAACTCGGCTCGCTTCGCTGCAAGAGCCCCGCCCGCGGGCGGCAGGGGCCCCCACCTGGGCCCCCACCCCCGGCCCACACAGGCTCGACGACGGGCATCGAACTGGTGTCCGCAAGGCGCCCCCTCCGGGCTCGCATTACTCGCCCACCTCCCCCAAAACTGCTGGGGGAGGTTGGGGTGGGGCTGGAGGCGGTGGCTCGGCGAAGGGGATTACGCTGCGCCGGACGGGGGCCCCTCCCCCGGCCCCTCTTCGCTCGTTCCTCGTGGAGAGGGGAGGATTCGAGCGCGCTCCGGCAGGTTCGAGCTGCGTCCGCGGGCGCCCCCTCCGGCTCGCTTAGGCTCGCCACCTCCCCCAAAACTGCTGGGGGAGGTTGGGGTGGGGCTGGGGGTGGTGGCTCGGCGAAGGGAATTACGCTGCGCCGGACGGAGCCCCCTCTCCCCCGGCCTCTCCGCTTATCCTCGCGGAGAGGGAGAATTCGACCCCGCTTCGGACAGTCACAATCCTGGCCGCCCCCCCACCCGCCACGTGGCAGGCACTCAGCCAAACCGCAGGGCCGCCAGTCCGCGAAGGCGTCCTTCGTGTGGTTGTTGCAGCGAATTCATTCGCCCTTGCCCCCCTTGCCCCCCTTGCCCACCCCTGCCTGCCCGGCAGCCAGCTTATCCCTGCTCGCCCTCCTCCGCCACCGCGGTCTCCACCCCCGCCGCCACGTCCGGCAGCGCGGGAAGGTAGAACGCGAAGGTGGCGCCCCAGCCGTCGCCGCGGGACTGGTCGACGAACACGGCGCCGCCGTGCGCGTCCGCGGCGCGCTGGACCAGCGCCAGCCCCAGCCCCGTGCCACCCGGGCGGCGGGTGAAGAACGGGTCGAAGATGTGCTCGGCGTTCTCCTCGGGCACGCCGGGGCCCGTGTCCGACACGCGGATGCGCACGGCGTGCGCGGCGCCCAGCCGCGGCGCCATCAGGTCGGTATCCACCGCGTCCACGCACACTTCCACGCGCCCGCCCTGCCCCGCCCACTGCACCGCGTTCAGCGCCAGGTTCAGCACCGCGCGGTGCAGCAGGTCCTCGTCGCCGTGCACCGCGACGTGCTCCGCGTCCGCATCCACCGAAAACGAGACGTCGATGCCGCGGGCCTGCGGGTGCGCCTTGACCACGTCCACCACGTGCCGCACCAGCCGGGCCAGGTCCAGCCGCTCCGCCGCGCGCAGCTTGGCGCGGGCAAAGTCGATGAACTCCGTCAGCAGGCGGCTCAGCCGGTCGGACTCGCGCACCACCAGCCCGCCCAGCACCACCCGGTCGTCCGCGTCGATCCCCTCACCCGCCAGCTGCTCGGTGGCGCTGCGGATGGAGGCCAGCGGGTTCTTGATCTCGTGCGCCAGCGACGCGGACAGCTCGGCCACCGCCTCGAGCCGCTCGGCGCGGCCGCGCAGCTGGTCCATCCGCTTGCGCTCGGTGATGTCCTGGAAGATGGCCGTCACCGACGGCGGCCCGCCCTCGTCGCGCTGGATCAGCGTCGTGCTGACGCCGAACACCATCCCCGCGTCCGTCTCGTCCGTCTCGTAGCGCCGCACCGGCGTGCGCGTGGCGGACGACTGCGCGATCACCCGCCCCAGGCCGGGCGCGACGGCGTCGAGCTTGGCCAGGAACGGCCGCCCCAGCCAGTCCGAGGCGCGGATGTGCAGCAGGTCGGCCGCGGCGGGGTTGATGAACGCCAGCCGCCCCGCCCCGTCTACCGTGATGAGCCCCGTGGCGATGCTGGCCAGCACGTCGTCGGTGTCCAGCCGCAGCAGGCGCAGCTCCGTCTCTACCTCGCCCAGCACGGCGCCGGTGTGGCGCAGCCGGTCGCCCAGGTAGCCGGTGGCCAGCGCCACGGCGGCGAACAGCACGATCTGCAGGATGCTGCCGGCCGCGATGGTGCCGGTGCTCAGCACGATGTCGGCGAAGAACAGCAGGCTCACCAGCACGCCGATGAGCACGCCGCCCAGAAAGGGGAGCAGGATGGCGGCGGCCACGATCACCAGCACGAACAGCGGCACGAAGTCGCTTTCCGGCCCCCCCGTCAGGTGCACCACGGTGGCCACCAGCGCCACGTCGAACAGCACCTGCGCGTACAGGTAGGCGCGCCCCGGCGCATGGTGGGTAAGGTGCGTGTACCAGAAGGAGCCCGCCGTGAACGCGGCCGCCAGCACCAGCAGCAGCGACGCGGCCAGCGTGACGTGCGCCTCGGCCTGCTTCCACACCAGCGCCGCGGCCACGAAGATGGCGCCGGCCAGGCACAGCCGCCCCAGGTACACCCACGCCAGCACGCGCCGCGGCTGCGGCAGCCGCCCCGCGGCGAACCGCTCCCTCATGCCCCGCCCCGCCCGCCGATGATCGTCACTCGCATGGAAGCTTTCGCGGCGGCCCGTGGGCGCCGCCGGGAGGATGCAGGGATCTTGCTCGATGCTGGGATTGTGGACCGGCAAAGGCGCGCGGTCAAGGCGGGGGCGGCTTCGGACGAGCACGGGCGAATGAATTCGCTGCAACAACCACACGAAGTCCGCCTTCGCGGGCTGGCGGCCCTGGAGCAGGGGCAGGTGCCTGCCACGTGGCGGGTCGAGAGAAGGTAGCCGACCCGGTTCCCTGTCGAAGCGGGATCGAATTCTCCCCTTTCTCCGCGCAGCGGGGGAGAGGGGCCGGGGGAGAGGGAGCCTGTCGGGCGCCAGTCCGACGTCCTTCGTCGAGCCGCCCCCCCCTGCACCCTGCGCATGCGGCCACGCCACCGCCCGGTCGAAGCGCGATCGAATTCTCCCCCTCTCCGCGAGGAACGAGCGGAGAGGGGGCCGGGGGGAGGGGCACCCCGCGGGCGCCAGTTCGATGCTCTTTGGAATCGTCGTGAATCTACGGAATCCCCTCCGTCATCCCACGAAAAAGCCGGGACCGCATCCGCGATCCCGGCTCTCTCGTACTTCCGCACTCACGCACTTCCGCACTTCCGCACTGTTCTCAGTCCGAAAGGTCCCAGTCGTCCGCGGCGGCCTTCATCCGCATGTCGGCGGGGGAGGCGTGGGGGATGTCGGGGAGCGGCACGTACTTCTGCGCGATCTCCATGGTGTTCTCCACGCGCAGCTGCCGGAACAGGAAGGTGAACGTCTCGTTCAGCACCCCGCGAATGCGCTCGCGGTCGCCCTCGGGCAGGTCCCACAGCTCGCGCTTGAAGGCCCCCAGCGCCTTTTTGCGCGCCTTGTAGATGAACTGCTCCTCGGTGTCGCCCGCCTTGCGCTCGTCCGGGAAGTTCTGCCGGCAGTGGTCGTACATGCGGTCGCGCAGCTCCGCCGGCAGGTGGTCGTACGCGATGTTCTGGAAGTTGGTGGCCAGGTGGATCTCGGCCGTCTCCACTTCCGGGAACTTGCCGAACGCGCTCTGCGGCAGGGTGCTGGCGCCGTGCTGCACCGCGCCCGACATCCCGTACTCCCTGCGGGCGATCTCGGACAGGTTGCGCAGCGTGTCGAAATCGATGGCCACGTCGGCGATGGAGCCGTCCGGCAGCACGGTGCCGCCGTGCGTGGTCCCGCTCTGCACGCTGATCTTGCTGAGCCCCGCCACCGGCCGCCCTTCCTTTTGCGAAAGGGCCTGCAGCGCGCGGTTGTAGCCGTCCATGTACGCGCGCAGCTCTTCGGGGGTGCTGTTCTCCGTCCCCACCTCGCCGATCTCGCCGCCGATGCTGACGGTGACGCCCGCCGGCTCGTAGTGGCGCACGTACGCCGTCAGCTCGGCCGAAAGGCGCGAGTTCAGGGCCTGCTGCGCGTCCAGCCCCTCCTGCCCCAGGTCCACCAGGGTGCTGGTGTCGATGTCGATGTTGTAGAAGCCCGCGTGCAGCCCCTCGCGGATGATGTCCTTGACCGCGCGCAGCTCCGGCTCGGGATCGGCCTTGTACTTCTTGGCGTTCACCTGGAAGTGGTCGCCCTGGATGAACAGCGGCCCCGTCCACCCCTCCTTGATGGCCGCGGCGATCATCACGCTGACGTACTCGGCCGGGCGCTGGTCGGTGTAGCCGATCTCGGACCGCGCGATCTCGCAGATCAGCGCGCCCACCTCGAGGTCGCGCGCGGCGGCGAACAGGGCGCGGCCGGTGTCGTACGCCGCCGCGCGGACGTTCATCGCGGGGACGGTAAAGCCCGACACCTCGCCGCGGCCGCGGGCCAGGTACAGCTCGTGTATGGAGGCGGGGGCAATGCCCACGGCGCGGCCGGCGTGCAGCAGCAGCCAGCGCGCCGTGTCGCGCACGTCCTCGTCCTCGCCGAACACGGCGGCGCGGATCAGCCGGTCCACGCCGCCGGCGCGCAGCGCGTCGGCGCTCACCAGCGCAAAGGCGCCGTCGTCGGCGCGGACGGAATCGCGGACCTCGTCCAGCAGCGCGCGGACGGACGGGCGGGAGAGCATGTCCAGCCCGTCCGCCGCAGTCGCGACGGTGTTCACCATGATGTCCTCTGGATCAGATCGGATTTGGGGATGCGTCAACGTCCACGCCGGCCTGCCGGCCGCGGCGCGGGAATCTGTTTGCGCCGCGCTCCCGTGGCAAGATTCGCGCGCGGGATCGATCACGCGACACGCAGGCGCACCCGCCGCGTTACGATGCGGACAAAGCGGTTGACGAACCGCTCCTCTTGGCGCAATCGTTACCTGAATCGATGCGCCCCCCATTCCTTCGAGGAGCCAGGCCGATGGAAATTCGATGAAGCGCTGGCTTCCGGCCGTGCTGGGCATTGCCGCGCTGGGTGGATTCGCGGGATTCGCGGCGACCCGCGACAGGGGTGCAGCCCCGGCACGGCGGCATTCGACGGCTCCCCCGCCGGTGTCCCGGAGCGCGGATTCCGCTCAGTGGCGGAGCGTGGCGACGCTGCAGCCAGGTTCGGCACCGTTCGGCCTGATCGGTGACGCGGTGATGGGAAGCGGCGGGCAGTCGTTCGTGCTGGACGTGATGGAGCGGAGGATCGGCATCGCCGGCGCGGACGGCGCCGTCGCGTGGACGGGGCGGGCGGGGCGCGGGCCGGGGGAGTTCTTCGTCCCCGTGGCCCTGGCGGCGGACGGGGACCTGCTCTACGTGCTGGACCGCGGCAACCGGCGCATCGAGCGCTACCGGACCGCGGGCGGACGGCTGCAGCGGTCCGGCAGCCTGCCGCTGGAGTTTGGCCCCGAGGACCTGTGCGTCTCGGAGGGCAGGCTCTTCGTGCTGGGCGCCCACCGGGGACAGGCGATCCACGAAGTGTCCCCCCGCGACGGACGGGTGCTCCGCTCGTTCGCCCCCGGACGCGCAGCTGGCGGACGACCTGCTCGCCACCTTCCGGGCCGGGGGCTACCTGGCGTGCGGAGGCGGGGACCAGCTCGCGTTTCTGCCCCTGCTTCGCCCCGAAGTGCGGCTTTTCTCCGCCGCGACGGGCGCGCTTCTGCATACCGCCGCCCTCCCCGGCTACAACGCGGTGGTCGTCCGCAGGACCGCCGACGCGGTGGAGTTCCGGGCGGAGGGCGGCACGCACGATTCAGGGGCCTCGGTGATCCCGCTGGGCGACGGACGGATGCTGGTACAGGTCGGTGCGGTGCGGCCGGGGGCGGCGACCGCGCACGAGTTCACCAGCATCCGCAGCTACGTGGTGGACTGGCGACAGGGGAGCGCCCGCGTGCTCGGCGGCGCGCTGCCCCGCATCGCCGCGCTCCGCGACGGATGGGCGCTGGCCCTGGACACCGATCCGCAGCCCGCCGTACGCAGACTTCGCCTTTCGCTTTCATCGGCCGCCCCATCATGACCGGAACCGGCTTCATCCAGCGCGCCCAGCGGTGGCTGCTGGTGCCCGCGGGCACCGCGGTGTGGGTGGCGCTGGGCGTGGTGCTGCTCGCCGCCGCGGTGCGCGCGCATCCCGCCGAACGCACTCGACCGGACGCCGCGAGGCCCGCGGCAGAGACAGCGGTGCGCACGTACGTGCCGGACTTCGAGTTCAGGAAGGGCAGGGAGATCGTGCTGGTGCTGGTGGGCGCGGCGTTCTGCGGCGCCCAGCGCGAGCCCGGCTTTCCGCAGGCGCTGGGAGACGCCAAGCTCCGCGTCCGGGACCAGGCGGCGGCGCGGGGTGCGCAGTTCCGGGCCGTCGCCGTATCGCTGGACTGGAAGACGGACGAGGCGCTTGCGTTCCTGGAGGGCTTTGGTGCCTTCGACGAGCTGACGGTGGGAAGCAACTGGCTGAACGACGGCGCGCGGCGGTACATCTGGCGCGACCTTCCTGGCCCCGCCGCCGTGCCCCAGCTGCTGGTGGTGGAGCGCGACGTGGAAACCGAGCCGCAGGTGCAGGTGCAGGTGCGCAACGAACGCGTGATCAAGCGCATCTCCGGAGCGCTCCCCGTGATCGCCTGGGTAAAGGACGGCGCCAGGATCTGAGCGTGTGTTCAAGAATCCCTGCGCTCGCGCCGGTCTGTCATTTCGAAGGAGGCGCCACACCGCACCATCGGCTCGCACGAAATCCGGCGCGCCGACTGAGAAATCTACTGTCTGCTGCTGGTGCCCCGCCGCACCGCTCCGGCAC
>NZ_DASWNM010000147.1:0-33016 GCF_036399255.1 Longimicrobium sp. | reverse complement strand
CCGTGCCTGCTTCGCGGCTACGACACGGGCGGACAGGGCCAGTGCCGGAGCGGTGCGGCGGGGCACCAGCAGCAGACAGTAGATTTCTCAGTCGGCGCGCCGGATTTCGTGCGAGCCAATGGTGCGGTGTGGCGCCTCCTTCGAAATGACAGACCGGCGCGAGCGCAGGGATTCTTAAACACCCTCTCACACAGAGCCGGCAGAGTCAACAGAGTTCGCTCGTGCCGTTTCCTCTGTTCATGCGCTCGAAGCCCATGTGAGCGGAGGCATGGCGCGCCGGCCGGCGAGGCACGAGCCGGCGTGGGCTGCCGGGAACGCTATAAAGATGGAATGCGGCAGGGTGCCATCCGCGTTTTTTGGGGGAGGGATGCGGATCGGCAGGTGCTCTCACCGGCGCACGGGAACAGGAGGTACTCTCCACCTGATGCGCGATCTTGAGAACTCTCCGCCACCCCCGCGATCGAGGTGAGCGGCACGCGTGACCGGACGCCGGCCTTTTGTGGATCCCGGACGCCGGACGTCGCGCTGGAACGCACGAATCACGACTGGCAATGATGATGAAGAGCTTCGCCCGCCCCGCGCTGATCCTGCTGCTGGCCGCGCTGGCGTCCGTCCCAGCGGCGGCGCAGTCCGGCGCGGCCGAGCGGGAGCGCGCGCAGGCGGAGCGCGCCCGCGTCAGCGCCGAGCGTGCGCGTGTGGACGCGGCGCGTGCCCGCGTGGCCACGCAGGGGGCGATGCACGAGGCCGCCGAGCGCCGCGCCTTCGACCTGCTGCTGCGCCATCGCGCCGAGCTGGCGCTCAGCGAGCAGCAGGTGCGCCGGCTGCAGGCCATCCTGGCGCGGCTGGACCAGCGCAACGCGCCGCTGCGGCAGCGGCTGGTGCAGCAGCACCAGCACCTGCAGGCCGAGCGCCGCGCCCAGCTGGAGCGGATGAGCGCCGGGCAGCGCCGCGCCGAGCTGCACCGCCTGCGGCGGGTGCGGCCCGACGTGCCCCGGTCGCTGGAGCCCACCGTGCGGCAGATGCGCCTGAACATCCACGAAGCCGTGCAGCAGGCGCAGGCCGTGCTCACCGTGCGGCAGCGGCTGCGCGCCCGCGAGCTGGCGCGGATGGAGGTGCGCGCGGTGACCCGCACCCACGTGCACGAGCGGCGCGTGACCCGCGAGGAGGCCGCGCGCCGCCAGCGGGAGGCGCAGCGCCAGCGCGAGCGCGCCCGCCGGGACGAAGCGCGGCGGCCGTGAGCTTCTCCGCCCCCGTCCTGGCCATGGACCTGGCCCCGGCGCGCGCGCCCGCGGCCCCGGCCGTGGACGACGAGCCCGCGCTGGTGGAGGGCGTGCGCCGCGGCGACCCCGCCGCGTTCGACGCGCTGGCCGGGCGCTACATGCGGTGCGCCTTCGCCGTGGCGTACCGGCTGCTGGGGAACCGCGAAGACGCCGAGGACCTGGTGCAGGACGCCTTCATGGCCGTGCTGCGCAAGATCGACAGCTTTCAGCGCGGGCGCAGCTTCTCGCCCTGGTTCCTCCGCATCCTGGTGAACCGGGGATTGAACGCCCGCAAGGCGCGCGCGCTGCGCACCACGGACGAGATCCCCGACGCGGCCGCGGCGTCCGGCGCGTCGCCCGAGCGGCACGCGGAGCAGGCGGAGGTGCGCGACCGGCTGCGGGCGGCCCTGGCCGGGCTTCCGGAACGGCAGCGCATCATCGTAGAGTTGTTCGAGCTCGAGGGGTTCGCCAGCACCGAGATCGCCGAGATCCTGGAGATCGCCGACGGCACCGTGCGCTGGCACCTTCACGAGGCCCGCAAGGCGCTGCGCCAGGCGCTGGCCGCGTACGACAGGAGGGAGGGATGATGGACGACATCGATCGCGACCCCGCGCTGGCCGCCGCGCTGCGCGGGGTGGAGGGCGCCGCCGATCAGCCGGACTGGGGCGCCCTGCGCGCCCGCCTTTCCGCCGCGGCCGAGCTGCCCCTGGCCCGCCGCCGCCGCGCGCGCTCGCTGCGGCGGGGGCTGCGCGCCGTGGTGCCCCTGGCCGCCGCCGCGGGGATCGCCGCCGTGGCCCTGCGCGCGCTCCCGGACGGGGAACCGCGGCTGTCTCAAGAAGAGCGCGCCGTGGTGGACGAGATCCTTACCCTTTCCACCCCCGACCAGGTGGGTCTGCTGATGACCGGCGAGGCCGCCGAGCGGGCCATGCTGGAGGCGGTGGTGCAGGGGGCGGAGGAGTAAGCTCGCCCGATTCCACGCGTTGCGCGGACGGCGCACGGCCGCCCCGCCGTCCATCGCCCCGGCTCTCCACGCCGAGAGCCGGGGCGGTGGACTTCATCGGTTTGCGACGCGGTGCGGGCGATCTGCTCCAACTTGTGGAAGCAGTCTGTCCAAGGTCCGTACGTTTCCCCTAATCTTTTGTGGCGCAACGAAATCGGTGTTCTGGCGGGTGCTTGACAAGGCGGCGGCGGGCCTGTAATTCCTATTGCACGGGGCGCCCCAAAGGTGGAAAACCGCCGGAGGGGCAGCGCGGCGCGAGCCGCGCCTCAACACCCGTTGCCTCCCGCCGCGTTCGTGCGGCGGGTTTGTTTTACTTGCACGGTACACCAAATGAACACGGCAGCCCTTTTCATTGACGGCGGATACTTCGACCGGGTCTCGCGCGACTGCGGCTCCCCGCGCATCGACTTCGGCAAGCTTTCGCAGGAGCTGGCCAGGCCCCACGAGCTGCTCCGCACGTACTACTATCACTGCCTTCCGTACATGGGCCCCACGCCCAGCGAGGAAGACCAGCAGCGATACGACAACAAGCAGCGCTTCTTCAACGCGCTCACCCGGCTGAACCGCTTCGAGGTGCGCGAGGGCAAGCTGGAGTACCGCGGCACCGACCGCGAGAGCGAGCGCCCCATCTTCGAGCAGAAGCGCGTCGACATCTACCTGGGCGTGGACCTGGTGATGCTGGCGGCCAAGGCGCGAATCCACCGGGCCATCCTGGTCACCGGCGACAGCGACTTCCTTCCGGCGATCCGCGCCGCCAAGAACGAAGGCGTGCTGGTGCACCTGTTCCACGGCACCGGCCCCCAGCAGCCCCACAAGGACCTGTGGGACGAGGTGGACGAGCGCACCGTCATCACCCCCGAGCTGCTGCAGCACTTCCTGCTCTGAACCGCTAGCCCGGTCCCCCCAGGACGCGAACGTTCGAAGCCCGCCGCGAGTACACGACTCGCGGCGGGCTTTTTTAGGTTACAGGTTACAGGTTACAGGTTACAGGTTACAGGGGACAGCGGGCACGTTCCCGCTGTAACCTGTCCCCTGTTCCCTATCCCCTATCCCCTAGCTCCCTGCCTTCTCGGCCGCGATCCAGCGCTCGATCTTGCTGCGCAGGAAGGGAAGCGGCACGCTGCCGTCCTCCAGCACCTTGTCGTGGAAGGTGCGGATGTCGAAGCGGCTGCCCAGCTCGCGCTCCGCCATCTCGCGCAGGCGGCGGATCTCCAGGTTGCCCAGCATGTACGCCGTGGCCTGCCCCGGCCAGCCGATGTAGCGGTCCACCTCGTTCTCCACCGCCTGCCGGTTCTCGGCGGTGTGGGCCAGCATGTACTCGATGGCCTGCTCGCGCGACCACCCCAGCACGTGCAGCCCCGGGTCTACCACCATGCGCGCGGCGCGCAGGGCCTCGTTGCTCAGCAGCCCCATGCGGTCCATGTCCGACGAGAACAGCCCCATCTCGTCCGCCAGGCGCTCCGAGTACAGCCCCCACCCCTCGCTGTAGCCGGAGTTGCCCATGAACCGGGTGATGATGTGCGCGCCCGGACGCTCCTGGGCCAGCGCCAGCTGCAGGTGGTGCCCCGGAATGCTCTCGTGGAACGCCGTGGACTCCACGCCCACTCTGGTCTGCTCTTCGGGCTTGTAGGTGTTGATGCGGTACTTGCCCGGCCGGGAGCCGTCCTCGGAAGGGGGCTCGTACGCGCCGCCGGGGGCCGACTTTTCCTCGAACTCCGGGTACGGCTCGATGATCACGTCGCTCTTGGGAAGCCGGCCGAACCAGCGGGGCATGGCCGCCCGCCCGCGCTCGATGGCGCCCTGCGCGTACGCCACGATCTCTTCGCGCGTACGGAACAGGTACTGCGGCTCGGTGCGAAAGCGCTCCAGCAGCCCCGGCACGTCGGTGGTGTTGAAGCTGCGCTGCGCGATGGTGCGCATCTCGGTCTGGATCTTGGCCATCTCGCGCAGCCCGATCTCGTGGATCTCCCGCGCCGGCACGTCCAGCGTGGTGAACGACCGCACCGCCGCCCGGTAGCAGTCCGTCCCCTCCGGGTTGCCCACGATGCCGATGGACTCGCGCGCGGCGGGAAGGTACTCGTTGACCAGGAAGTCGCGGTAGCGGCGCATGGCCGGGTACATCTCGTTCGTCATCACCTGCTCGAACTCCGCCCGGAACGCCGGCGTGCTGTCGCGCTGCATGGGCGAGGCGAACGGCGACTGCGCCGGCGGCATGGCCACCAGCTCCTCCATCTGCTGGATCACCCGGCGCACGTTTACCTGTGGGGCGCTGTACCCCAGGCGCAGCCCCTCGCGCAGGTTGGCGATCTCGTTGTCGATGGTGCGCGGCAGCGCGCGCCAGCGGGTCAGCGTCTGGGCGCGCAGCGCGTCGGTGCCCACCGGCTGCACCGCCGCCAGCCGCGGCAGGCTTACCTGCCAGCCGAACATCTGGTTTACGCCGGCCCAGTACTCGTTGTGGCACACGCGCCCCTGCGCGCCGCTCTGCGCCGCCTCGCGCAGGAAGCCCAGGGTCACGAACTCGGGCCGGCCCACCAGCGGCTCGGGGTCGATGGCCAGCACGCGCGCCGCGAAGGCGTCGTCCTCGGCCTCGTAGCGGCGCATGGTGGCCAGCGAGTTGTCGCTTACGCCCTCGTGGCGCATCCCGGGAAGGCCGATGTAGGTGGCGATCTCGGGCGAGCGGGTAAGGGCCGTCTGCATCACTTCGTCGGCCAGCGCGGTCACCTGGCGGGCCAGCGAGTCGGCGCGGGTCGTGGCCATGGGCGCCGGCATGGGGTCGATCCGCGGCGCCGCCGGAGCCATGGGGGCGGGTCCGTTCTGTACCTGCGCGGCGGGCGCGCATGCCGCCAGGGCAAGTGTGCCGGCGCAAAGCCAGCGTTTGGTCGCGATCATGACGTCAGTTGAAGTTCGGGGGGACTGATTCGGCGGCCGTCGAAAGGCCGCCGCGTGGGTGCATACGCCCGCGCCGGGCGCGGGGATTCAGGTTCGGGGAAATCGGGTTCGGCGCCGTTCCCGACCGGGCGCGCCGCGGCAGGGATCGAACCGCGTCGGCGGGCGCCCCCACCGGCTCGCTTAGGCTCGCCACCTCCCCCAAAACTGCTGGGGGAGGTTGGGGGGGCCGCGGGAGCGGAGGCTCGACGACTTGTATCGCACTGGCGCCGGACAGGGCCCCCTCTCCCCCGGCCCTCTCCCCCGCGGAGCGGGAGAAAGGGGAGAATTCGATCCCGCTTCGACAGCCTGCGTTCGCCCTGCCGGCACCTCGGAACTCTCGGCTCGCGTCACCTCTCTCCCGCGCTGTTTGCGGGGGAGAGGCCGGGAGAGGGGGCCACCGTCGGACGCAGTTCGAAAACCTTCGGACCGCCCCGGTCTCTGCCCTACCCCAACCTCCCCCAGCAGTTTTGGGGGAGGTGGGCGAGTAATGCGAGCCCGGAGGGGGCGCCTCCGCTCGCGCCAGACTCTCTGCAACACCCCGAAGCCGGTGCCGTCTATACCCTCTCCCGCTTGCGGGAGGGTGCGAGCCTGAGCGAGCGGGTGAGGGCCCTGCCGACGCAGTTCGAAAACCTTCGGACCGCCCCGGTCTCTGCCCTACCCCAACCTCCCCCAGCAGTTTTGGGGGAGGTGGGCGAGTAATGCGAGCCCGGAGGGGGCGCCGGGCGGAGCCCTCCGCTATCCCACCGTCTCGTACGGCTCGTCCGCCGCCGGCACCGGCTCGGTGCTCAGGCGAAAGGCGGCGCGCAGGGCGGCGAAGGCGGCTTCGGCGGCTTCGTCGCTGCGGGCGTGCACGTCGGCCAGGGGCTGGCCGGGGTGCACGCGGTCGCCGATGCGCGCGCGCAGGACGATGCCCACGGCGGGATCCACCTGGTCCGCCTTGGTCTTGCGCCCCGCCCCCAGCGCCAGCGCCGCGTCGCCGATGCCGCGCGCGTCCGCCGCCTCCACCCACCGCGGGCCGTCCTCGTCCACCGTGAACGCGCGGACGACCGGGGCGGCGGGGAGCAGCTCCGGCTGGCGGACCACGCGCGGGTCGCCGTGCTGGGCCTGGACCAGCGTCTCCAGCATGTCCGCGCCCGCGCCGCTGTCGCGCAGGCGGGTGAGGGTGGCGCGCCCCTCGTCCGCGTCCCGCGCGAGGCCGGACATCTCCAGCAGGTGCGCGCCCAGCTCCAGGGTGAGCGCCCACAGGTCGTCGGGGCCGCCGCCGGCCAGGGTGTCGATGGCCTCGCGCACCTCCAGCGCGTTGCCCACCGCGCGCCCCAGCGGCTGGCGCATGCCGCTGAGCACCGCCCGCGTCCCGCGCCCCGCCCCCGTGCCGATGCGAACCAGCGTGGCCGCCAGCTCGCGCGCCTCTTCCTGCGTCTGCATGAAGGCGCCGGATCCCCACTTTACGTCCAGCACCATGCTGCGCGCGCCGCCCGCCAGCTTCTTGGACATGATGCTGGCGGCGATCAGCGGAATGCTGTCCACCGTCCCCGTCACGTCGCGCAGGGCGTACGTCAGCTTGTCCGCCGGCACCAGCTCCGGGCTCTGCCCCACCAGCGCGCAGCCGATGCGCCGCACCTGGGCGCGCATCTCGTCCAGCGGCAGCTCGCAGACGAAGCCGGGGATGGACTCCAGCTTGTCGAGGGTGCCGCCGGTGTGGCCCAGCCCGCGCCCGCTCATCTTGACGAACGCCGCGCCCGCGGCCGCCATCAGGGGAACCAGGACGATGGACGTCTTGTCGCCCACGCCGCCGGTGCTGTGCTTGTCCACGGTGGGGCGGTCCAGGCCGGGCCAGTCCAGCGTGGCGCCGCTCTCCACCATGGCCCCGGTCAGCGCCAGCGTCTCAGCGTCGGTCATCCCCCGCCAGCAGACGGCCATCAGCCACGCCGCCATCTGGTAGTCGGGGATCTGCTTGCCCACGAACCCGCCCAGCAGGTAGCGAAGCTCCTCGGCCGTCAGCTCCTCCCCCCGCTTCTTGCGCTCGATCACCTGCACGGCCGTGGTCATTTGCCCCCCTGCGACTCGGCCAGGCGGGCGGGGCCAAAGGCGCCGGGGAGCAGGGCGCCCACGCTGGTCACCTCGTAGCCGTCCGGGCCGGGGGAGGGCATGATGAGGGGCATGTCGGGCCCGAACTCGTACAGCACCTGCCGGCAGGCGCCGCAGGGGGCGCACGGCGTCACCTCCTCCGGCCCGGTGACGGCGATGGCCAGGAACTCGCGCGCGCCCTCGCTGACCGCCTTGCCGATGGCCACGCGCTCCGCGCAGTTGGCCAGGCCGTACGACGCGTTCTCGACGTTGCAGCCGGTGAACACGCGCCCGTCCGCCGCCAGCAGCGCGGCGCCTACGTGAAAGCGGCTGTACGGCGCGTAGGCGTTGGCGCGCACCTCGCGGGCGCGGGCCAGCAGGTCGCGCGCGGCCGTTGGGTCGATGGAAGAGGATGGCGACGGGCTCAAGGCACTCATCACTTGCTGGTGGTCCGAGGAATGATCGGCAATATACACTCTCCGAACGCAAACGCACGCAAGCGGCCCGAGAAGGATGCAGCGACGGAGCGAGCATCGCCCCGAGTCCGCCAGCCCCCACCTCAGACCCATGAAGGGGTGACGCGGTCCAGAGCCTTTACGCGAGCGGCCGGCCGACGCGCGTTCAAAGAAGCCGGGGGGCCTCGCGGACACAGTTCGGCGTACTTCGAAGCGACCCCCATCCCTCGATCACCAACGGAGCCAGTTCTCGTCAGAATGCTGATGTTTCATGACGATATATTGTGTCTTCGATGATCCGCTCACCGTCCACACCAGGGAGGAAAGATGCCCAAGCTCAAGCTGAACGTGGAAAGTCTGAAGGTCGAAGCGTTCGACACCGGCCGCGGCGAGATGGACCGGCTGGCCGCCATTTCCCTGACGCACTGCATTTCTAACGACGGCGAGTGGTGCGTCCCCCAGCCGGCGACCCGCAGCTGCGGCTGCTGACGACCGGCTCCTCTCCGTTTCAGGCCGGTGAACACGGGCGGTCCGCCTGAGGCCGTGCAGATCCGGGTGGAGATCGCGAGCATGGAACGAACGGGGCGAGGATCCGGCGTGATCCTCGCCCCGCCGCCCATCCATTCGCCATCTCCCATCCCGGCATCCCGGCTCCACGAACCCCGGGCTCACGGGCATCTTCTGCGATCCCGGTACTTCGGTGATCAGGGAGTACGGCGCAAGATACACCGCCGCCGCGCAGACGCACGCCGCTCGCCCGGATCGGCGTCCGCCGAATCTCGCGGACCCCGTCCCGCGTATGCTGCGGTCCGCCGGGTGCACGCATTGCGGCCGGCGCGTCCGCACGGGGTGGCGGGCGGCGGAACGTACGATCTCAACTCAGGGGAGACGAGCAGATGCTGATCACCACGACCACCACGGTGGAGGGTCGCCCGGCGCGCGAGTACCTGGGCCTCGTGAGCGGCGAGGCCATCATGGGCGCCAACATCTTCCGTGACTTCTTCGCGGGGATCCGCGACGTCATCGGCGGGCGCTCGGCCGCGTACGAGGAGGAGCTGCGCAAGGCCAAGCAGATCGCCATCAACGAGATGGTGCAGGAAGCCACGGCTCGCGGCGCCAACGCCATCATCGGCGTGGACCTGGACTACGAGAGCATCAGCGTGGGCCAGGGCGGCGGCATGCTGATGGTGAGCGCCAGCGGCACGGCGGTCGTTCTGCAGTAGTCCGCACCCGTTCGGTGGATTGGGGGGGCGCCGGGGCATTCTCAGGATGCTCCGGCGCTTCCGCATCCTCTCGCGTGGCGCCGCTCCGTGCCGCATCTTCAGAATCAATCGCATGCCGAAAACAAGAAAGAACGGGCCTCACACAGAGTTAGCAGAGTCAAAAGAGTTCGCTCGTGCCGTTCCCTCCGCTCTCACCTTCCGAAACGCGGATCCGTGGTGAGCGGAGGCATGGCGCGCTGGTCGACGAGGCACGAGCCGGCGTGGGATGTCGGGAACGGGAGAGAGGTGGAATGCGGCAGGGGGCCATGAGAAATTTTTTGGGAGGGATGCGGATCGCGGGGTCCTCTTCCGAAGCGCGTGGGAACAGGCCGTCCGCACCACCTGATGCGCGATCTGGAGAACCATCTACCCACTCCACGGCCGAGGTCCACTCCACGGTCGAGGTGAGCAACACGCCTCCCGCGACGCCGGCCGTTTTCCGGATGCTCGTATGACGATGCTCCGCCGCTTCTACAGCCACCCTGCTTTTCCGCCACCGTGACGGAGATTCACCTGGACCAGAATGCCGCGCGCGCGCTGATGCTGGCGGCGCAGGGGCTGGACCGGCGGCCGCGCCGGCGCGCGCGCAAGGCGGACGTGCTGGCGGCGATCCGCCGCATGGGCGCGCTGCAGATCGACACCATCAGCGTGGTGGCGCGCAGCCCGTACCTGGTGCTGTGGACGCGCCTGGGCGACTACGAGCCGCGCTGGCTGGACGCCCTGCTGGCCGAGGGCAAGCTGTTCGAGTACTGGTCGCACGAGGCCTGCTTTCTTCCCACGGAAGACTATCCGCTCTACCGCCACCGCATGCTGGACCATTCGTGGGCCGGGTGGCGGTACGCGCACCGGTTCATGGAGGCGCACCGCGAAGAGGCCGCGCGCTTTCTGCAGCGGGTGCGCGACCACGGCGCGGTGCGCTCCACCGACTTCGCGCGCGAGGGCAAGGGCGGCGCGTGGTGGGACCGCAAGCCGGAAAAGCAGATGATGGAAAGCCTGTTCACCGCCGGCGAGCTGATGATCGCGCGGCGCGAGGGCTTTCAGCGCATCTACGACCTGCGCGAGCGTGTGCTTCCCTCGTGGGACGACTCCCGGCTTCCCTCCGCGGACGAGGTACGGCGGGCGCTGGTGGTGAAGGCGGTGCGCGCGCTGGGGATCGCGAAGGCGAAGTGGGTCGCGGACTACTTCCGCATGGCGAAGACAACCACCAAAGCGCTTCCGGAGCAGCTGGCGAAAGACGGTGAGCTGCTGCGCGTGACCGTGGAGGGATGGAAGGAGCCCGGGTACGTGCATCCGGAGCATGCCGACACCGCCCGCGCCGCCGCCGCGGGGCGCGCCAAGCCCGTGCTGACGACGCTGCTCTCGCCCTTCGATCCGCTGGTGTGGGACCGCGCGCGGGCCAGCGAGACGTTCGGGTTCGAATACCGGATCGAGGTCTACACGCCGGCCCCGAAGCGCGTCTACGGCTACTTCGTCCTGCCGATCCTGCACCGGGGAAAGCTGGTCGGGCGGCTGGACCCCAAGGCGCATCGCAAGGAGGGCGTGTTCGAGGTGCGGAAGATCCACTTCGAGCCCGGCGTGCGCCTGACGGATCGGCTGATCACCGAGGTGGCCGCTCGCATCCGCGACTGCGCCCGCTGGCACGGCACCCCGCGCGTGGAGCTTCGCGACAGCGATCCCCCCGAAGCCGCCGCCCGCCTGCGCGCCGCGCTGCAGGCGGAGAGCGAGGGGCGAGTGCACGAAGAGCCCGGAATCCGTTAGATTCCGGACGCCCGCGTCCGTTCCGCCGGGCGTCCCGGTGCTCCGGCACGCCGATCCACCGCATTTCGCCGCACCCGTGCCGACCCTGCGTACACCTTCCGAAGACGAGATCCCGGCCGGTCCCGTCGAGGGGATCTCCGCCGCCGCCGCCGCCCAGAAGGCGTTCGCCGAGGCGGCGGGAATGCTGAGCGATTTCACCGGCGGCGCGTCGCTGCTGCAGGTGGAGTGGCAGCTGATCCAGCAGCTGGCCCAGCAGGCCGCGCAGCTCAGCGGCGACCTGGACGCGTGGTCCGCCGCCGACCTGGTGGTCACCCTTCCGCGCCCCTGGTGGGATCCGCCCTGGGCCGACTCGCACGACTCGGCGCTGACCCGCTGGGTGCGGCGGCGCGCCGTCCGCACCCGCACGGTCGCGCAAGTGGTGCTGATGGGGAGCGTGGACACCGATCCCGAAGGGACCACCGCGGAGCACTGGTCGTTCTACGTGGACGCGTACCTGCTGGGCGACGACGGGGTGCTGCGGGTCGCGGGCGAGTTCCGGGCCTTTTCGCGCGCGGAGCACCCGGCGCCGCCGTACACCCCCGGCGACATGGGGCCGTGCGACCCTGCATGGGAGGAGCTGGCGATCAGCCTGGGCGCGGACCCCACGCTGGTGGAACTCGACGGCGTGGGGTTCGATACCACGGAGATGCTGCTGAAGGCCTTCGCGGAGCTGGCCGAGGCCACCCGCCGGACGATGGCGTCGCGCATCGAGCGGCTGCGGCATTCGGGCGGGGTGCTTTCCGCCGGCGCGGGCGGGCGGGGTGAAACCAGATCGTTCCCCCATCCGTAAGTCACGGCCGCGCAAGCGCATCCACATCCATCACCCCAACGCGATAAACCATCCCAGATGTACGGGATCGCGGGCCTGCTGACCGGGCGCTCCCTGTGCGGGCGCTACCGAATCGACGCGGTGATCGGCCGCGGCGGCATGGGCGCCGTGTACCGTGCCACGGACGAGCGCCTGGGCCGTGCCGTGGCCGTAAAGGTCATCGGCATTACCGCCGCCGATCCCGGGGAGCACGGCCGGCTGCAGGCGCGCTTTCTTCGCGAGGCGCGCGCGGCGGCGGGGCTGCACCACCCCAACGTGGTGTCGGTGTACGACTTTGGCACCGACGACGCGGTGGGGCTGGACTTTCTGGTGATGGAGCTGCTGACCGGCGAAGACCTGGCCGTGCGGCTGGCGCGCACCGGCCCCCCACCCATGCACGTTTCGCTCAGCATTCTGCGGCAGGCGGCGCGCGGGCTGGCGGCGGGGCACCGCGTGGGGCTGGTGCACCGCGACGTAAAGCCGGGCAACCTGTTCCTGGAGACCAGCGACCACGCCGACGAGCCGCACGTGCGGGTGCTGGATTTCGGCATCGCCCAGCTTTCGGGCGACGAGGGGACGATGACGCACCTGACGGAGTTCGGGCGCTCGCCGTTCTCCCCCGCGTTCGCCTCGCCCGAGCAGATGCGCGGCGAGCAGCGCCTGACGCCGTCGTCCGACGTGTTCAGCCTGGGCGCGGTGGGCTACAACCTGCTCACCGGCGTGCGCCCGTTCACCTCGTCCGACGCGGTGCGGATGGCGGAGGAGGTGGCCGAGGCCGTCCGCGCGCTGCCGGAGCGGGCCCCCGACGTGGAGCCGCGGGTGCGCGAGGCGCTGGCCCGCGCGCTCTCCATCCACCCGCTGCAGCGCTTTTCGGACGCCACCGCCTTCGCGGACGCGCTGACGCACGGCGTCTCCGCCCCCGCCGCCGCGCCGTCCGTCGCAGGCCCGGCAGCCGCCGCCGCTTCGGCCATCCCTGTGGCTGCCCCGCCGCCGCTGCCTCCGCGCCGTGCGCGCGCGCCGCTCGGGGCCGTCTCGGTGGAGCCGGACGAGGGAACGCGGCTGCAGACGGTGCAGCCCGGGCCCGCCGCGCGCCCCGTGCGTCCGGTGCGCGAGGCCACGGTTCCGCCCGCGTTCGCCCCGCCGCGCGCCGCCACCGTTCCGCCGCCGGCGACCACCTCGTTCGCGCCGCCGCCGCTGGCGCAGCAGCTTCCCGCGCTGCACGCCCACGCCGCGACGCCCGCGGCGGCCATGGCCGCGCAGCGGCCGGGTGGCGTGCGCCGCTTCTTTCGCGGGCTGTGGGACCTTACCGTGACCACGGCGGTGATGGCGCTGTTCGTGGGCGCGTGGGTGCTGGCGGGCAACGGCGTAATGCAGGGGCGCACCGACCAGATCTACGCCGGTGCGGCGGCGTCGGTGCTGTTCACGCCGCTGGCGGTGCACCGGCTTACCGGGCGCCGGGGCCGCTACCGGTTCGCGCTGTTCGGCTCCATCATCGCCACGGCCACCGCCGTGTACTACGTGGGGCGCGACACCGATCCCGCCATCCTGCTGGCCGCCATGTTCGGCATGCAGGTGGTCACCAGCTTCGTGATGGCCCGCCTCACCCGCCGCCGCGTGATCACCCCGCCCTTCGTCGGCTACTGACCACCGCGCCAGCAGATACGCCCCGCATCGAACCATAGGTGCGGGGCATTTTGTTGTGCCTCATTCCGCGAATCGAGGCAAGCTGACGCGAGCGCCGATGGGGATGGCTCGCATGCCGCAGACGTCCTCATTCATCCGCTTTACGACACGTCCGCTCCCGCTCGTGCCGCTGTTGGCCGTGTTCGCACGGGCACTTCACAAAGCTGCCGCACCGGGTCATCATCAAATCAGGTGCTGAGAAGAGGTGCATTGACGGCTAAACCCCTTCGACAGGAGTGGTACATGATCAGATTATCTGATAATTTACTGAATCAGATTCCTTCGATTCAGGAGTGGGCCATGCGTACAGCCAGCGTAACAGAAGTCGCGCGCAACTTCGCCGAGTACGTAAACCGCGTCTCGTATCTGGGAGAGCGGGTGATCCTGACGCGCGGAGGCAAGCCAGTGGCGGAACTCGGCCCCGTCACGCGGGGCGTCCCCATCCGTGACATCCCCGCGCTGTTTGCCAGCCTGCCGCGCCTTACGCCCGCCGAGGCAGAGGAGTTCGGCCGCGATCTGGACGCCGCCCGCGATGAACTCAACAGGCTGGAGGTGCGGGACCCGTGGGAATCCTGATCGATGCCAGTGTCCTCATCGAGCACGAACGTGGCCGGCTGAACGTCGTCGACGTGCTGGAGGGGTTGGGTGAAGGCGAGGGGTTCCTTTCCGCTGTCACCGCGAGCGAGTTGCTGCACGGGGTTCATCGAACAAAGGATACTACCGCGCGCACTCGGCGGCTGGCATCGGTAGAAGCGTTGCTGGGAGCGTTCCCCATCCTCCCGGCCGACAAGGCCGTGGCCAGGGTGCACGCGCACCTGTGGGCCCACCTTGCGGCGGCGGGAACCCCGATCGGCGTGCACGACATGTGGATTGCAGCCACGTGCCTGGCGGGCAGCTACTCCCTGGTTACGGGAAACCTGCGAGAGTTCGTGCGCGTCCCCGGCCTGATGGTGCACGCTGCCCCGAGTTGACGCCTGATGATCTGCTCAACTGGCGTTGAGACAGAGGTGTTGATGAATGACGAGGGATGGACCGAGGCCGACGACATCGTGGAAGAAACCCGCGAAGCTCGGCGGCGGCTGTGGGAGCGCTGTGACAACGATCCCAAGAAGTACATGGCGTACATGAAGGAACTGCATCAGCAGCTCCTGCAGGCGGGCTGGGTAGAGGCGCCGCCGCGTCCCAGGCAGGACAAATCCGCCGCCTGATCCATCCCTCGTCGTCCGCTCGCGCGGTCAGTGGTAGTCGTGCGAGCGGACGACCTGGCTGGCCTGGTCCAGGCGCAGGGGAAAGAACGTCTCGGCCTTCAGGTTCACCACGCTGTCCTCGCGCCCCAGCCTTCCCCGCACGGCCAGGATGCCGCTGCCGTTGATGATCCGCGCTACTCTGGATAGGAGCGCGGTTCCCGGCGCGCATTCGTGTTTCTGCAAAGCGCACCGTTTTCGCCAGCTTCGAAACGTGCTTGTGCCGCACGTGGCCGTGTTCGCACGCGGGCTTCCGTGGCTCATCCGCACGCTGATAGCTTCGCGCGCATGCCGAAGCCACGCGTGTACGTCGAGACGACAATTCCAAACTTCTACTATGAGAGGCGTCCGCAGCCGGAACTGGTCGCGCGACGTGAACTCACGCGCGTGTGGTGGTCGGACGCTGCCGAACAGTACGAACTGGTGACCGGCTCGGTGGTTTTCGTTGAGCTTGCCGCAGGCACTAGTGATCGCGTGCCGCTGCGGATGGCGCTTTTACGCGGGATTGAAGTCCTTTTCCCAGATTTGAAAACAGCTGCCACGGTGGAAGCGTACGTGCGACATCGCCTGATGCCAGGAAGGCCGAATACGGCGGATGCTACGCATCTCGCGCTTGCATCTCATCACAATTGCGATTTCATTGCAACGTGGAACTGCAAGCACTTGGCGAACCCGAACAAGGCCACGCACATCCAGCGGATCAACACGGCCCTTGGCTTGCACGTTCCCGAACTGGTGACCCCACAGGACCTGCTCCGGAGGAGAGCATGAGTGCGGAGCGCGACGCGGTTGACGAAGTCCTCGATGAGCTTCACGAAGTTCGAACGGCGATTTCTGCGCAGTTCGACCACGACCCCAAGAAGTACATCGCCTATCTTCAGGAAGTCCATCAGCAGCTCCTTCAGGCGGGCTGGGTAGAGGCGCCGCCGCGTCCCAGGCAGGACAAATCCGCGGCTTGACCCATCCCTCCCCGCTCGCGCGGTCAGTGGTAGTCGTGCGAGCGGACGACCTGGCTGGCCTGGTCCAGGCGCAGGGGAAAGAACGTCTCGGCCTTCAGGTTCACCACGCCGTCCTCGCGCCCCAGCCTTCCCCGCACGGCCAGGATGCCGCTGCCGTTGATGATCCGCGCTACTCTGGATAGGAGCGCGGTTCCCGGCGCGCATTCGTGTTTCTGCGAAGCGCCCTCTTTTCGCCAGCTTCCAAACAGGCCCGTGCCGCACGTGGCCGTGTTCGCACGCGGGCTTCCGTGGCGCATCCGCACGCTGATAGCTTCGCGCGCATGCCGAAGCCACGCGTGTACGTCGAGACGACGATTCCGAATTTTTACTATGAAACGCGCATGCAGCCGCAGCTGGTTGCACGGCGTGATCTTACGCGCATCTGGTGGTCGGATGCCGCAGAGCGCTACGAACTGGTGACCGGCTCCACCGTACTTCGTGAGTTGGCGGCGGGCAGTAGGCACCACATGGTGCGATTGCGCATGGATCTTATGCGGGGAATTCCGGTGTTGTTCGCACGTTCGCGGATACGGGAGATCGCAAGGGTATATGTGGAGCACAAGCTGATGCCGTCAAAGCCTACAATAGCGGATGCAATCCATCTGGCCCTTGCCTCTGATGATCATTGTGATTTCATTGTAACGTGGGACTGTCGGCACTTGGCAAACCCCAACAAAAGGGCTCACATCCGGCGGGTCAACTCGGGGCTCGGATTGCATGTGCCTGAATTGGTGACACCGGATGATCTGCTCAGGAGGCGAGGATGACGGAGCATCGGAACCCGGTCGATGAGGTGCTCGATGAACTGCACGAGCTTCGAGAGGCTCTCGATGCCGAGTTCGACCATGATCCTGACAAGTTCTTCTCCCATCTTCGCGAGTTCGAAGAGCAACTCCTGCGCGAAGGCTGGGTAGAGGCGCCGCCGCGTCCCAGGCAGGACAAATCCGCCGCCTGATCCACCCCTCGCCACCCGCTCGCGCGGTCAGTGGTAGTCGTGCGAGCGGACGACCTGGCTGGCCTGGTCCAGGCGCAGGGGAAAGAAGGTCTCGGCCTTGAGGTTCACCACGCCGTCCTCGCGCCCCAGCTTTCCCCGCACGGCCAGGATGCCGCTGCCGTTGATGATCTCGCGCTCCTTTTCGTAGAGCTGCGGCGTGATGATCACGTCCAGGCGGCCCGTCTCGTCCTCCAGCCCCACGAACACGAAGCCCTTGGCGGTCCCCGGCCGCTGGCGCACGATCACCAGCCCCGCGGCGGTCACGCGCTCGCCGTGGCGGTGGGCGCCGTCGCGCAGGTCGGCCAGCTCGGCGATGCCCAGCTCGCGCAGGTAGCCGCGCAGGTGCCGCATGGGGTGCCCGTCGATGTCGAAGCCCGTGACGTGGTGCGCCATCAGCGTGCGCTCCGCCGGCGCCAGCTCCGGCAGCTGCGTGCTGGAGGGGCGGACGGGCGCCAGCGGACCGCCGCTGCGGCGCGCGCGCCACTCGCCCAGCACCGTCCACAGCGCCTGCCGCGGCCCGCCCGGGATCCACGACCGGAACGCCCCCGCCGCCGCCAGCGCGCGCAGCCCGTGCTCCGAATCGAACCGCTCCACCACGTCGGCCACGCTGGCGAAGGCCCCCCGCTCCAGCTCCGCTCTGAACCGCCGCCCGGTGACCGTCCCCAGGCCCCGGACGTAGCGCAGGCCAACACGAACGGCGGGGGGAGAAGTGCGTGAGTGCGTGAGTGCGTCAGTGCGGGAGTGGGCTCGAGCATCGGCGCCGCTCACTTCCGCACTCACGCACTCACGCACTGACGCACTATCTTTCTCCTCCAACGTGCAGTCCCACGCGCTGTGCGCCAGGTCTACCGGGCGCACCTCGACCCCGTGCAGCCGCGCGTCGTGGATCAGCGTGGATACGGGGTAAAAGCCCATGGGCTGCGCGTTCAGGATGGCGCACAGGTACTCCGCGGGATAGTAGTGCCGCAGCCACGCGCTGGCGTACGCGAGCAGCGCGAAGCTGATGGCGTGCGACTCGGGGAAGGTGTAGCTGGCGCACGCCTCCAGCCATCCCAGCACCTTCTCCGCGGCTTCCTCGTCCACGCCGCGCGCGTGCATGCCGTCGCGGATGGTCTGCGTGGCCTTCATCATGTCTTCGCGGCTGCGCTTGCGGCTCATGGCGCGCCGCAGCTTGTCGGCCTCGCCCGCGCTGCAGCCGCTGACCACGATGGCGCAGCGCATCAGCTGCTCCTGGAACAGCGCCATCCCGTGCGTGCGCCCCAGCACCGCCTCCAGGTCGGGGTGCGGATACTCGGTGGGCACGTCGCCCCGGCGGCGCGCCAGCATCTCCTTGACCTGCCCGCCCAGCATGGGGCCGGGGCGGATGGCGCCCACCGAGATCACCACGTCGTAGAAGCAGGTGGGGCGCAGGCGGGGGAGGAAGTTGGCCTGCGCGCGGCTCTCGATCTGGAACAGGCCGATGGTGTCGGCGGCGCCGATCTGCGCGTAGACGGCGGGGTCGTCCATCGGCAGCCGGCCGATGTCGATCTCCTCGCCGCGCCAGTCGCGGATCAGGTCCATGCACTGGCCCAGCAGCTTGAGCATCCCCAGCCCCAGCAGGTCGAACTTGGGCACGCCCAGGTCCGCGCAGTCGTCCTTGTCCCACTGGATCACCGTGCGCTTGACCATCGACGCCTGCTCGATGGGGACGGACTCGCCCAGCGGCGTGCCGGAGAGGATGAAGCCGCCGCTGTGGATGCCCCGGTGGCGGGGCAGGCCGTCCAGCCCGCCCACCAGCTTGACCAGCGCCTTCGCCCTGGGCTCCGCGGGGTCCAGGCCGATGGCCCGCAGCGCCTTGCCGTCCGCCATCTCCAGCCACTCCGCCGCTTTCGTCGCCGACGAGTATCCATCCACCCGCCTGGCCAGGAAGTCCGCGTCGGCCACGGGCAGCCCCAGCACGCGCACGGCGTCGCGGATGGCCGAGCGGCCGCGGTACTCCACGTGGGTGCACACCATGGCCGCGTGGCCGCGCCCGTACGTGTCGTACACGTACTGCAGCACGCGCTCGCGGTCGTCCATGGCCGCGAAGTCCACGTCGATGTCGGGCGGCTCGGGGCGCTCGGGAGAGAGGAAGCGCTCGAAGAGGAGGTCGTTGGCCACGGGGTCCACCGCCGTGATCCGCAGCGCGTAGCACACCAGCGAGTTGGCCGCCGAGCCGCGCCCCTGGCACAGGATGCGCTTTTCACGCGCGAAGCGGCAGATGTCCCACACCACTAGGAAGTGGTCGGCCATGTCCATGGTGCGGATGATGGCCAGCTCGTGCTCCAGCTGCTTCCAGTGCTTGGCCGACGCCTCGGGGAGCCGGTCGCGCATGCCGGCGCGTGCCAGCGACTCCAGCATGGCGTCGGCCGAATCCCACTCGGCGGGAAGGTGAAAGCGGGGGTGGATGGGGGGCGCCTCGTGCAGCCGGAAGCCGGCGCAGCGCTCCGCGATCTCGCGGGTGCGGCGGATGCCCTCGGGCGCCGTGCGCCAGCGCCGCGCCATCTCGGCGGGATGCTGCAGGCACCACTCGGCGCTGGGACGCAGCCAGCCGCGGCGGTGCGCCTCGTCCAGCGTGGTCTCGCGGCGAATGCAGGTGAGCAGGTCGTGCACGGCGCGGCCGGTGGGGTCGGCGTAGTGCACGTCGTGCGTCACCGTCCAGGGGATCCCCGTCTCGCGCGACAGGTCCAGCAGGTCGGCGCACAGCGACGCCTCCTGGTGCGTGCGGTGGTCCCACAGCTCCAGGTGAAAGCGGTCGCCGTAGATGTCCTTGAGGTTCCCCGCCCACGCGCGCGCCTCGGCGTGCCGCTCCTGGCGCATCAGTGTCGGCAGTCTGCCGTGGGGACAGCCGGAGAGCGCGACCAGCCCCTCCGACCGCGCGGCGAGCGCGTCCAGGTCCAGCGCGGGGGTGCCGCGCGGGCTCTCCGTGCGGGCCGTGGTGAGCAGGGCACAGATGTTTTTCCACCCCGACCAGTTTTCCACAATCAGGGTGAGGTGAGATCCGTCCCACAGCGTGGTTTCCGCGCCCAGGAGCGGGGCGATTCCGCTGGATGCACAGGCGCGCGAAAACCGCACGGCGCCCCCCAGGTCGTCGTGGTCGGTGAGCGCCAGGTGCGTGTATCCGAGCTCCGCGGCCCTTGACACGAGGCCCTCGGGAGACGTAGCACCGTCACCGAGCGAAAACGCGCTGTGACAATGCAGCTCTACGTAATCCTGCGTATTCACAACGACTTAGCCCCTAATCGCCCGCATTGAGCCATCGCGTCCAGGTCACGAACGGGCCTCAGTCGTACCATCCTTCCAGGTACCACCGCCCACTTGCGCCGTCGCGAAAGACCAGTCCCAGCCACCCCTCCGGCGACTCCACCCGCCAGTACTCGCGGGCCGTTCCCCGCGCCCACCACGCCCCCGAAATCCGTTCCGGACCCTCGGCCCGAGTTTTCCACATCCGTGGTGGAAAACCCCCGATGCCCCCGTTCTGCAAGGCGTTCTGCCCCGACGGAATGTCCACCTGTGCGGGACGGTGTTCCGCGTCTTCGCGCACACCGACGGGAAGGGGTTCGGGAAGACGGCGCAGACAGAGGGCGAGGGTGTTGCGGAACACGACACTGGCGTCTGCGGAGCGCTCCTCGCCGGACGGCCGCGCCTCCGTCACCGCGGCGATGCCGTCGCTGCCCCGCGCGGCCCAGCCGGCGTGCTCGCCGGGAAGGTGCGCGCCGTTGTGCACCGCCGTGCTGAGCGCCCCGTCCCCCCAGCGCGCGAAGACGGGGAGAAGGGCGGAGTGCAGCGCGCTGGGGTCCGGCGCGGGGGCGGTAAAGGCGTCCAGCTGGTCCGCCCGCGCCGTCCCCTCCTCCTCCGCCACCAGCGACACGCCGCGGACGGGGCCGGACAGCGGCTCCGCGTCCACCGCGCGCCGGCAGAGGTCCGCCAGCACCCGCGCGTCGGCCGTGGGCCGCGCCGGGCGAATCTCCCGCACGTCGTCGCGCGCGTCCTCCACCCGCAGCACCAGGCGCAGCCGCACGGGAATGCGCTGCCGCGTCTCCAGCTGCCCCAGCACGGCGCCGATCAGCCCGCCCAGCACGAAGCGCAGCGGCTCCGCGTTCTCGATGGCCGGCTCGAAGTCCGCCTCCGCCGCGGCGATGCCGGGCGCGGCGGGGCGAAAGGGCCAGCGCACGTCGTCGCCGCGGGCCAGCCGCCAGGCACGCAGCCCCTCGGCCCCAAAGCGCAGCTCCACCTCGGCCGGCACCAGCGCGCCCAGGTCGCCGCACGTCCGCAGCCCCAGCAGCTCCAGCGAGTGGCGCAGGTCCGGCGGCATGGGGACGATGGCCAGCGAGCGGCGGCGCAGGTAGGCGGGCTCCTTCCCGGGCGGCACCACGCGCACGTCGACCCCGCGCTCGCGCGTGGCCGCCGCCGCGGCGATGCAGGAGGCCGCCACCCCCGCGTGCGCCTCCCACCCCGCGCGCGCGGCGGCCTCCGCCAGGGCGCGCCCCACCCCCGCGTCGCCGCCGTGCCCCTCCATCCCCGTGACGTCCGCCCACCAGGCGCGCGGATGACCGCGCACGGGGATCACCCGCGGCGCGGCCGTCAGCAGCGCGCCGGCCAGCGCGGCGCGCGAATGGGCGTCCGGGTCCGCCGTGGAGGTCAGGCGGACGCAGGCGATCCGCCGCTGCGGCGCGGGCATCAGGCGCGGGCGCCGGCGCGCCGGTCGGGTCCGTGCGCGGCGTGCAGCCGGTCGGCGGGCTCGTGCACCAGCTCCACCTGCCGCTCGCCGGTGCGGGCGCCCCACCCCTTGGCCATCTGCACGGCCGAGGGGCGGCGAAAGCGGCCGCCCACGCGCAGGCCGGGGTGGACGCCGGTGCGGCGAAAGTCCAGCTTTACGTCCGCGCGCCACGAGGTGCCGCCGCCGTCGGTGGAAACCAGCACCGCCGCGTCCGTCTCGCGGGCAAGGGCGCGCAGCCGGTGCGCCTCCACCGGCTCCGGCGCGGGCCCGTCCAGGACCACGAGGCCAAAGGCGCCGGTGCGCAGCAGCGTCTCGGCCACCCAGGCGCCCTCGTCGGTGTGCGCGGCCGAGGGGGGGCGTGCCACCCACAGCCCCGGCGCGGAGCTCCCGTCCGGCCCGCACCAGGCGGCCGGGTCCAGCGTGCGGGTGGCGTCCACCACGGCCACCAGCGTTTCGCGGCAGGCGGCCTGCACCAGCACGCGCAGGGCGGCGGTGCGGCCGCTGGTGGCCTCGCCCGCCCACAGCGTGATGGCGCGCCGGGGCACGCCGCCCGGCACCAGCGCGTCCAGCGCCGCCACGCCCGTGCGGAACCCCGCGCGCTCACGCGACGGCGCCTGCCCCGGAATCGGCACGATGGCATCGCCAAAGCGCTTTTCCAGGGCGGCGCGAAGCAGCTTGAGGTCGGGTGCGGCGCTCACGTTTGTAGCCTCGGATAAAACACGGTGCACTCGCTTTGCGACACCGATGCAAAGCAAGAGTAATACCGAACATTATCCGAAACAAGCTGGCGGTCTGGATCTGCTAAGTACTTGTTTGGATGATACTTAGACTTGTATGACCGGAGCCGGGATGTAAAGGTTGATGATGTGTACGGCGGCGTCCATGCTGGCTAGCTGTATTGCACCACGCACCCAATCCGCGCATTAGTTTACGATTCGTACGCACGCCAAGATGGACGCTGTCCACGATGGAGAAGTTGTGCGGATGAGGGGCTGCGGGTGGCGGGATTGGAGGCGTACGAGGGGGTGGGTCCGGGGTGACCGGATGGCGGATGCTGGATGGGTGCGATGTGGGTGGATGTGACGGGCCGGAGGGCTGCAAGGGCGAATGAATTCGCTGCAACAACTACACGAAATCCGCCTTCGCGGATTGGCGGGTGTGGAGATGGGGGAGGGATTGGTGCGCGTGGCGGGTTTGGTTGGGGCGGGAGGAGGCACGGTGAGCCATCCCACCGCCTTTGCGGACACGTCGGGCCCACCCGTGCGGGTTCACATTTTTTATACCGAATCCTGAAAAAGAATGATCGTACAGAGGAACAGAGTCAGACAGAGGAAAGGAGATCGTGCTTCAATTCGCTTTCTCTGTTTGACTCTGTTCCTCTGTACCCCAAAGGTGTTGTTTCCAGATCTGGTGATACTGGATGAACGGGTGATAGGAAGGCGTCGCGACGAAGCACGTCTGCGCGGTGGCCGCTATCGGATCGGCAGCACCAGCCTCGCTTCGCAGCCCGTGCGGTCGGAGCGGTCGGCGAGGTGCAGGGTGCCGCCGTGGGCTTCGGCGATCTGGCGGCTGAGGACCAGGCCGATCCCCGATCCGCTGGGCTTGGTGGTGAAGAAGGGGACGAACAGGTTGGCCGATCCGCCGATCCCCGGTCCCTCGTCGCGAATCCACAGGGTGACGAAGCGGGCGTCCGCATCCCATCCCGCCTCCACGCCGCCCCCGGTCTCCGCCGCCGCCTCGGCCGCGTTGGCCAGCAGGTTGATGAGCACCTGGTCCAGCTGGTCGGGGTCCGCGTGGACGACGGCGGGCGGGCCTTCCACCAGGCGGATGGCGGCGCGGGTTTCCAGGCGCACGGCGCGCTCCATCAACTCGCGCACGTCCACGGGGCGCTTGCGGGGCGGGGGAAGGCGCGCCAGCCGCGCGTAGCTGCGCATGAAGCGCCCCAGCGCCTCTGCGCGCGCGGCGATCACGGCCAGCCCCTGCCCAAGGTCCTCGTCGCGGTCCGGCGCCGGGGGGTGGTCCATCAGGTCCAGCAGGCTGCGCGAGATGGACTGGATGGGGGTGAGCGAGTTGTTGATCTCGTGGCTCAGCACGCGGATGAGGCGCTGCCACGCCTCGCGCTCTTCCTGCCGCAGCACGCGCCCCACGTCGCTCAGCACCAGCAGCTGGTGCGGCACACCGTCCTGCCGAAAGCTGGCGCGGCGCAGGTCCCACCGCCCGCTGCCGCCGGGAAAGGTGCGCTCCACCGTGGCCGGCGTCTGCACGTCCAGCAGCCCCTGCAGCGGCTCGCGCGCGGCGGCGCCGGCCAGCGCGTCGGCGGGCACGCCCAGCAGCTCGGCCGCGGCGCGGTTGGCGAACTGAATGCGCTCGCGATGGTCCAGGGCGATCACCACCACGTCCAGGTTGCTGAGCACCGCCTGCAGCAGCGCCGCCGCCTCCATCCCCCCCAGCCGCACGTTCCGCAGCCGGTCCGTCAGCCCGTTCAGCTCCAGGCTGGCCAGCCCCAGCGGGTCGTCGGGATCGAAGATGCGGGCGCGCGTGGAATAATCGCCCACGCGCACCGCCGCAATCAGGTTCGCCAGCGTCTGCAGCGGCCGCGCGAACCGCCGCCGCGCCGCCTCCGCAAAGGCGATCCACAGAACGGGGACGAACAAGGTGACGGTCCACCGCACCAGCGGCGGCGCGGGGAGGGCCCACGCCAGTGCGAGCGCCGCCGCCGTCCCCGGAAGCCCCGCCGCCAGCGCCAGCAGCAGCACCTGCGCATCCGAGCGCCGGAGGGCCTTTATCGGCATCGGAACGCGGCCAAGTGGTGGCCGGATCGGCAAGGGCGAATGAATTCGCTGCAACGACTACACGAAATCCGCCTTCGCGGATTGGCGGGCATGGGGGTGAGGGAGGGCTTGGTGGGCGTGGACGGGTTTCGGCGTGCGGGTGCGTTGTGGACACACTGGAGCATCCGGCCGCAATGGCGAATGAATTCGCTGCAACAACTACACGAAATCCGCCTTCGCGGATTGGCGGGCATGGAGGTTAGGGAGGGTTCGGCGGGCGTGGACGGGTCCCGGTGCGCGGTTGCCTTGTGGACACACCGGAGCGTGCGGACACCACGAGCATGGCCCCCGCGAGCAGGTGAAGCCCCGCCGGGCGAGCTCCGCGAGCCCAGGGCGGGGCTTATGGCCGTCCTAGCCGCGGGCTTTAGCCCGTGGCGCCGTGGCCCGCGACGGCGATGCCCGTGGCCCCATGCCCCGTGGTCCCATCGCCCGCGTGCCGCCCACCGATGCGCCCGCCCACGCGCCGTATCCATCCGCACGCGCCTCACCCGTTCACCCGTTCACCCGTTCACCCGTTCACGTCTCCAGTCCGTGCTTCTCCAGCCGCCGGTACAGCGCGCTCCGCGAGATCCCCAGCGCCTCCGCGGCGTGGCTCACGTTGCCGCCGTGCCGGTCCAGCGCCTTGCGGATCAGGTGCCGCTCCACCTCCTCCAGCGGCATTCCCTCCAGCGCGTCGCCGCCGCCGCGTGCGGTGGCCGCGGGGCGCAGGTTCAGGTCCGCCGCCTCAACCCGCTCGCCGCCGGCCAGCAGCACCGCCCGCTCCACCGTGTGCGCCAGCTCGCGCACGTTGCCCGGCCAGGCGTAGTCCAACAGCGCCCGCATGGCGTCGCTGTCATAGCCCTGCAGCCGCTTGCCGTAGCGCTGGGCGAACCCGCGGAGAAAGTGGTCCGCCAGCACGGGCACGTCCTCGCGCCGCTCGCGCAGGGCGGGGACGTGGATCTCGACCGTGTTGATGCGGTAGAGCAGGTCGCCGCGAAAGCGGCCCTCGGCCACTTCCTGGTGCAGGTCCAGGTTGGTGGCGCTGATCAGCCGCACGTCGGCCGTGCGCGACGTGGTCGATCCCACCCGCTGGAACTCGCCCGTCTGCAGCACGCGCAGCAGCTTGGCCTGCAGCGACATCGGCATCGTCCCGATCTCGTCCAGGAACAGCGTGCCCCGGTGCGCGGCCTCGAAGTAGCCGATGCGCTCCGTCCTGGCGTCGGTGAACGCGCCCTTCACGTGGCCGAACAATTCGCTTTCCACCACGCCGGTGGCGATGCCGCCCGCGTGCACCGTCACCAGCGGCCGCCCCGCCCGGGCGGATTCCGCGTGCAGCCGCCGCGCGACCACCTCCTTGCCCGTGCCGTGCTCGCCGGTGATGAGCACGCTGGCGTCGGAGGGGGCAATGCGGCGCACCATGGCCAGCACGTCGCGCATGGCGCGCGACTCCGCCGCCAGCGCGGGTGCCGCGTCGTCCGTCAGGCGGCGGTTCTGGTCCTCAAGGTGGCGGGCGGTGCGCAGGGCGCGGCCCAGCTCCACCTGCGCGCGCAGGGTGGCCAGCAGCCGGTGGTTGTCCCACGGCTTCTCCACGTAGTCCCGCGCGCCGATGCGCATCGCCTCCACCGCGCCCTCCACGCTTCCCCACGCGGTCATCACCACGACGGGAAGGGTGGGATGCACGGCGCGGATGCGGCGCAGCAGGTCCATCCCCTCCGCGCCGGAGGTGGTGTCGCGGGCGTAGTTCAGGTCCAGCAGCACCACGTCGAAGTCGTGCTCCTGCAGCTGCCGCGCGACGGCGGCGGGGGAGCCGGCGGTCTCCACGCGGTAGCCCTCGGCCTTCAGCAGCAGCCGCACGGCCTGCAGCACGTCGGGCTGGTCGTCGGCCACCAGCACGCGGGGGGCTTCGGCCGGTGCGGACACGGGGTCGGACAGGGCAGGGGGACGGGTTCGGGGGTGATTCACGGCAGCGCCCCGCGCAGGGGCACGCCCGTGCCGCGCTCCAGCAGGGCGACGGCGCGCAGCGGTGCATGGCGCGAGATGGCGTCCTGGCGGGCGGCCTCGGCCCAGAGGATGGCCGCGTTCAATCGCTCGCTGAGCGGCGCCACGCCCACACGGTAGCGCTCTTCCGCCTGTTCGCGCTGCCGCTCGGCCAGCTGCAGGTTCAGCCGTGCGCGCTCGCGCAGGGCGGATGCGCGGGCCCAGCGCTCCAGTCCCACGGACACCTCGCGCTCCATCGTGCGCCGCGCAGCGGCTTCGTCCGCCTGCGCGTCCAGGATGCCGGCGGTGCCGCGCCGGCGCCCCGCCAAGATACTGCCCGGCCGCTGCAGCGGCGACCACGCCACGCTCACGCGGTAGTACGCCTGCACGTTGCGCGGCTGCAGGGTGAACGCGTCGCGGGTTCGCCCGAACTCCGACCAGACGCGGTCCATCCCCAGCGTCACCGTGGGGAGCAGGTCCAGCCGCGCCGCCCGTGCGTCGCGCGCCGCCGCGTCCCGTTCCGCGCGCACGGCGGCCAGCAGGGGGCTTTGCGCCAGCAGCAGGGCGCGGACGGCGGCGGTGTCGGGCGCGGGCGGCGCCTCGGGGGCGGAGAGGGCGTGGAGCGCGTCGGCCGGCGCGCCCATCTGCTCCGCCAGCTCCAGGCGCCGGGCGCGCGCCTCGCCCTCCGCGTCCATCAGCGCGATCTGCGCTTCGCTGGCGGCCAGACGGGCCTGCAGCATGTCGATCTCGGGGACCGTGCCGGCGGCGAAGCGCCCCTCCGCCGTCCGCTCCAGCTCGCGGGCGTGCACCTCCTGCGCGCGGCGCACCTCCACCAGCGCCTGGGCCTCCAGCGCGTCCAGGTAGACGAGCGTCACTTCCGCCGCGGCGCGCACGCGGGCGGAGGAGACGCCGTGGTCCGCCGCACGGGAGCGCGCCCGGGCAGCGGCGGTGGCGCTGAGGCCGCGGCCGCCGGAGAAGAGCGTCCAGTCCAGCGAAAGCACCGCGCTGGTGCCAAAGCTCTGCCGGCTCTGGATCAGCGAGTCGGGAAGGGAGACGATGCCGCCGGTGATGGGATCGGTGGCGGTGCGCTGCAGCACGTCGTTGCGGGTGACGCCCGTCTGCATCCCCACCCGCGGAAGCAGGGCCGCCCACGACTCCGTCCGCCCGGCGCGGCCGCGGATGGCGTCCGCCTCTGCCCGCTGCACGTTCGGGTGCGCATCCAGCGCGGTCCGCACCGCCTGGTCCAGCGTCAGCGGCTGCTGCGCGCGGGCGATGGCGGGGGCCAGCGCAAGCGCGGCGGCGAGGACGGCGGTGGCGGCGCGGAGTCGCGAGGAGATCGGGTCGATCGAAAGGAATCGCATCATCACACTCAGTCGCGGATCTTCAGGCGGTCGACGTTCTCCCACCGGGCCAGGTCCGAGAGGATCACCTGGTCGCCCTGCGCGAGGCCGGACACCACCTCCACCGTGTTGACGGAGGCGCGGCCCAGGCGGACGGGCACGCGGACGGCCGCGGTGCCGCCCTCCACCAGCTTCCACAGCGAGGCGCTGCCCTCCGACTGCGCGTACGCGGGGCGGCCGGTGTGCAGCACGGAGGGAAGCCGCTCCAGCTCGATGGTGCCGTCCACGCTGAGGTCCGGCCGCGCGCCGCGGGGCAGCTCGCCCTGCAGCGCGACGTCCACGCTCACGGTGCCGCCCTGCACCGCGGGATCGATGCGCACCACCCGCCCCGCCACCACCCCGGAGCGGGTGTCGATGCTGGCCGTCTGCCCCACGGACAGGTCGCGCGCCTGCGTCTCGGGAATGCGCAGCACCGCCTTCAGCCGGCCGGGCTCCACCACGCGCGCCAGCATGGTGCCGGGGGTGACCCATTGCCCCACCTGCAGCGGAAGCTCCTGCAGCACCCCCGCCGCCCCCGCCACCACCCGCATGCCGCTGGCGCGCTGGCGATGGAAGTCGATGATGGAGCGCAGCCGCTGCACCTGCGCCCGCTGCACCGCCAGCCGCGACTGCGCCGAGCGGTCCAGCACGCGCAGCTGCTCCTGCTCCGTCCGCAGCCGCTCCGCCAATTCCCGTGCGCGGTCCGCGGAGCGCGCCACCTCGAGCCGCGCGATCAGCCCGCGCTCCGCCAGCTCGCGGTCCGCGTCCGCGCGGCGCTGCGCCTCGCGCGCCTCGCCGCCCAGGGTGGAGAGCGAGCCCTGGAGGGTAAGCCGCTGGGTCTGCAGCGTGGTTTCCAGGTTCACCAGCTCTGCCTGCGCCTGCGCAAGCTGCCGGTCCGCGTCCAGCGCCTCCAGCTGCACGTCGGGGTTGGAAAGCTCCAGCAGCACGGTGCCGGGCTCCACGCGGTCGCCGGGCTGGGCCAGCACCCGCTCCACCCGGCCGCCCGTGGCCGCGGGAATCCAGCGCACCCGCTCGGGGACCAGCGTGCCGGGGCCGCGCACGGCGCGCACCATCTCGCCGCGGCGCACGCTGTCGATGATGATCTGCTCGCGCTCGATGGAGGGGGCGGGCGGCTCCAGGCGCGTGGCGCCAAAGGCCAGCAGCCCCAGCACCGCGACGCTGGCGCCGGCCATGGCAAAGCGCCGGTTGCGGCGCGACTTTGAATCGGTGCGAGGTACGTCCACGGTCAGTCTGCGGGTCGGGGAAAGGCGGGTCCGTCTGCCCCGATGTATGGGAAGCCGCGTGCCGGATCGGCGGGTGGAGGCAAGTCGTTGCGGGATGTAGATTTGGGTCCGTGGATGCCGATCATCCTTCGAGGTTTGCTGTCCGGCGCTGGGAATCCGCGTCCCATTATCGAACACTCGTGATTGACCAGCGCTCAGGCCGCGGAACCGGTCGATGGTGTTCGATTCCGCGCACCGAATCCCAACACCGGACACCGCACTGCGGTTGACGACATCGATCGATCATCCCCAAATCGTTGCGGCACAGGGGATTTGGGTCGATGCGGGAGCGCGGCACGAACCGTGTCTCTAATCGGGCCGGACACGGGTGATTCCGCATCCCGCATCCGCCGCGGACGATCGATCATCCGATCCGTCCGCCTGTGACATCCAACCGTCGATAACGGATCGGGGCCTGCGCATCCGCCGATCCTCATCAATCCCCTGTGGAGTGCAAGCGATGACCACCGCGAACGACCCGCTGATCCAGCTGGACAACGTCTCCAAGGTGTTCTACACGGACCAGGTAGAGACGCACGCGCTGGCCAACGTGCACCTGGGCATCCGCTCCGGCGAGTTCGTGGCCATCGCGGGGCCGTCGGGGTGCGGAAAGAGCACGCTGCTCTCCGTGCTGGGGCTGCTGGATTCGCCCAGCGGCGGCGAGTACCGGCTGGGGGGCAAGCCGGTGCACAGCCTGTCCGCCGCCGAGCGCGCCCGCATCCGCAACCGCGAGATCGGCTTCATCTTCCAGGCGTTCAACCTGATCGGCGACCTGACGGTGTTCGAGAACGTGGAGCTTCCGCTCACCTATCGCGGCATGCCCGCGGCGGAGCGCAAGCGGCGCGTGGAAGAGGCGCTGGAGCGGGTGCAGATGTCCCACCGCAACGGCCACTTTCCCGCGCAGCTTTCCGGCGGGCAGCAGCAGCGCGTGGCGGTGGCGCGCGCCATCGCGGGCAGCCCCGCGGTGCTGCTGGCGGACGAGCCCACGGGCAACCTGGACTCGGCCAACGCCACCGCGGTGATGGACCTGCTGCGCGACCTGCACGGCCAGGGAAGCACGCTGGTGATGGTGACGCACGACCCCCGCTTTGCCGGCTACGCCGACCGGCAGGTGCACCTGTTCGACGGCCAGGTGGTGGAAGACGCCGCCACCCCCGCGCACGCGCCGCACGCCGGACCCCACGCCGTGGCCTGAGGGCGGCTTCGCGCCTCACCGTCGCAGCTTGCCGTCGTGCGGATGGCGTCCTGCCTGGACCGTTGCGGGCCGCCACACCCCAATCTGTCATTCCGAGGGAGCGCACACCCGGCACGTTGCCTTGCCACCGAACCCGGTGCGCGACCGAGGAATCTACTCTCCGTCTCCTCGTGGCGTGTCGTGACGCCCCGGACTGGCCCTGTCTGGCGGTTGCGCCGCCGCGGCGATTGCGCGCGCTGCCGCGTCCGGCCTCGAGCAGGCCGAAAGTAGATTCCTCGGCCCTGCAACCCGCGGCGTGATCGTCCGGTTGCAGGGTGGCCGGGCCTCGGAATGACAGACGCGTTTTCGTGCTGAAGGATGCACGGAGACGCCTCGCTGATGATTGTCGCCGGCTGATTTCCATCCACCGTACCGTTGCCCGCCGCTGCTGGTGCGCCCGCGGGCGCGCCGTTGAAATCATCGATCGGAGAGTCTCGTGAAGACTGGTATCTCCTGGCTGGACGTAAAGCTGGGCGCCCGGATGCTGCTGAAGAACCCGCTGCTGACGCTGGTGGGCGGGCTGGGGATGGCGGTGGCCATCGCCATTGGCGCGGGGTTCTTCAACGCCACGGCCGCCATTGCCTCGGCCCGGCTGCCGCTGGACGACGGGGACCGCGTGGTCGCGCTGCAGCTGTGGGACGCGGAGGCATCCAACCAGGAGCGCCGCATCCTGCACGACTTCGTCGCCTGGCGCGAGGAGCTGAAGACGGTGCGCGAGCTGGGGGCGTTCCGCACCCTCCGCCGCAACCTGATCGTTCCCGACCAGCAGACCGAGCAGGTGGCCGTGGCCGAGATGAGCGCGTCCGGCTTTCGCGTGGCGCGGGTGGCGCCGCTGCTGGGCCGCACGCTGCTGGACGAGGACGAGCGCCCCGGCGCGCCGCCGGTGATCGTGATTGGCGAAGACGTGTGGCGCGGGCGCTTTGCCTCGGACCCGCGCATCGTGGGGCGCGAGGTGCGGCTGGGCACGGCGGTGCACACGGTGGTGGGGGTCATGCCGCGCGGGTTCGCCTGGCCGCTGGACCACCGCTTCTGGACGCCCCTGCAGCTGAATCCCGCGGACTACGGGCGCATCGAGGGGCCGGGGATCACCGTCTTCGGGCGGCTGGCGCCGGGCGCCACGCGGGCGCAGGCCCAGGCCGAGGTGGAGGCCGTGGGGCGGCGGACGGCGGCGGCGTTCCCCGCGACGCACACGCGGCTGCGGCCCCGCGTGCTGCCGTACGCGCTGGGCAACGACTTCGCGGACGACATCGCGCAGTGGCAGGTGCAGGTGCTGCGGGTGATCGTCAGCCTGCTGCTGGTGGTGGTGTGCGCCAACGTGGCCATCCTGGTGTACGCCCGCACCGCCACGCGCATGGGCGAGATCGCCGTGCGCAGCGCCCTGGGCGCCAGCCGCCGCCGCATCGTGGCCCAGCTGTTCATCGAGGCGCTGGTGCTTTCGGCCGGGGCGGCGGCGGTGGGGCTGGTGGCGGCCCGGGCGGTGCTGACCTGGCTGGCGACGAAACTGCCGGCGCGGGGGAGCGGCGAGTACCCGTTCTGGATGGACTTTCGCCTGACGCCGGGGACGGTGGTGTACGTGCTGGGGCTGGCGGTGCTGGCGGCGGTGATCGTGGGCGTGATCCCCGCCGTGCAGGCCACGGGCAGCCGCCTGCAGGCCGGGCTGCGCCAGCTGGGCGGCGGCACGGGAATGCGGATGGGGCGCACCTGGACAGTGCTGATCGTGGCCCAGGTGGCGTTTGCCGTGGCCGTGCTTCCCACGGCGGTGTTCGGCGCGTGGGAGTGGATGCGGTACGGGCTGACCGACCCCGGCTTTGCGGCGGAGCAGTTCCTTGCCGCCTCGGTGGGGATGGACTACGAAACGCCGCCCAGTGCCCGGGCCGCGGCATACGACAGTGCATACAACGCCCGCTTCGGCGATCGCCTGGACGAACTGGCCGCGCGCCTGCGGGCCGAGCCCGCGGTGACCGACGTGGCCCTGGGCTCCCACGTTCCCGGCCGCGAGCCGGTGATGTGGGTAGAGGTGGACGGCGTCGCGACGCCCACGGACAACGGCGACTACGCGGTGCAGGAAGGCACGGCCGGGCACAGGATCCGGTCCGGCCACGTGGACAGTCGCTTCTTTGGCCTCTTTGGCGTGCCGGTGCTGGCGGGGCGGGGGTTTGGCCCCGCCGACATGGACACCGCGGCTACGGCGGTGGTGGTAAGCCAGAGCTTCGTGCGGGAGGTGCTGGGCGGCGCAAACGCGCTGGGGCGGCGGGTGCGCTACGTGGGGCGCGGGGGCGACGCGCCCGAGGACCAGGTGCAGCTGGGGCGCTGGTACGAGATCGTGGGCGTGGTGCGCGACTTTCCCAATGCCATGGAGCCCGATGCGGTGCAGCAGCGGATGTACCACCCCATGGTGCCGGGGCAGGTGTACCCGGCGCGATTGGCGGTGCGGATGCGGGGCGCGTCGGCGGGGGCGTTCACCGGGCGGCTGCGCGAGGTCACCACGGCGATCGACCCCACGCTGCGCCTGGGGAGCGCCGAGCCGCTGGACCAGTCGCTGCGGGCGCTGCAGATGACGATGCGGATGACGGCGCTGGGCATTGGCCTGGTCACGCTGACGGTGCTGCTGCTCTCCGCCGCCGGCATGTACGCGCTGATGTCGTTCACCGTCACGCGGCGGCGGCGGGAGATCGGCATTCGCGCGGCGCTGGGCGCGGACCCGCGGCGCATTCTCCGCGGCATCTTTTCGCGGGCGCTGGGGCAGCTGGGGATCGGGGTGGGCGTGGGGCTGGCCGCCGCCGTGCTGCTGAACGTCGCGACCGGCGGCGCGACGATGGGCGACAAGGCGCCCTTGCTGATCCCCGCGGTGTCGGCGCTGATGGTGGCGGTGGGCCTGCTGGCCACCGCCGGGCCCGCGCGCCAGGCGATGCGTGTTCAGCCGATGGAGGCGCTGCGGGAGGAGTAGGGGATAGGGAATAGGGAATAGTCCCTGACCGATGAAATCCTGCGCAAGCTGGTCGTGATTATGCCGACAGGCCAGCGAGCGCGGGGATGATGGAGCCCTCCCGCAGTCGGCAGGCAGCGGCGATGACGCGGCGGCCAAGACGCGTGAGGTAGT
>NZ_DASWNM010000146.1:0-12571 GCF_036399255.1 Longimicrobium sp. | reverse complement strand
CACGTGAGCCGGGAGGTGCGCACCTGGATCAAGGAGCACAACCGCGCGGTCAAGCGATCCGGTACGGGGGTGCGCATCCTGGTCTGCCGGCTTCCGACCAAGAGTCCGTGGCTCAATCCTATCGAGCCCAAGTGGGTGCATGGCAAGAAGCAGGTGGTTGAACCCGCGCGGAAGCTGAGTGGCGCAGAACTGAAGCAGCGGGTCTGTAGCTACTACAAATGCGACCTGCTGGACTCGATTGCAAAGAAGGTCGAGTGAAACTGCACTAGGCGAGCCGGAGGGGGCGCAGCGGACGCAGTTCGATCCATCCGATGCGGAATCGAATTCTCCCCTCTCCGTGAGGAACGAACGGGGAGGGGCCGGGGGAGGGGCACCCCGCGGACGCAGCGCGATCCCCCCGATCGCGGACCCAAGCGTCCGCATCGGCGTAAAGGGCGGACCGGCGCGTTGGACCTGAGGGCCGGACAACCGACAAGACAATCACCAGACGGAAGATACGAAGGTGGCACGCAGGGTCGTCATCACGGGCGTGGGGATGGTCACGGCGCTGGGGAACACGGCGGCGGACACGTGGGCGGGCGTAAAGGCCGGCCGCAGCGGCATCGGCCCGCTCACCAAGTGCGAGCTTCCGGGCATCGCCCCCGAGATCGCCATCGCGGGCGAGGTCAGGAACTTTGCCCCGGAGCCGGTGCTGGACCGCAAGGACGCGCGGCGGATGGACTGGTTCATCCAGTACGCCCTGGTCGCCGCGGACGACGCCATGCGCAGCGCGGGGCTGGGCGGCCTGCAGCCGGTGCCCAACCCCGAAGAGACGGGCACCATCGTGGGCTCGGGGATGGGCGGGCTGATCTCCATCATGGAGACGTCCGACATGGCGCGCGAAAAGGGGCTGAACCGCGTGTCGCCCTTCTTCATCCCCGCCAGCATCATCAACCTGGCCAGCGGGCAGATCGCCATCCGCACCGGCGCGCAGGGACCCAGCTACGCGCCCGTCAGCGCCTGCGCCAGCAGCAACCACGCGATCGGCGAGGCGTTTCACGCCATCCAGCGCGGCGACGCGGTGATGATGCTGGCCGGCGGCACCGAGGCCTGCCTTACGCCCATGTCGTACGCGGGCTTCGCGGCGGCGCGGGCGCTCGCCACGCAGTACGAATCCCCCGAGACGGCGTCGCGGCCGTTCGACGCAAAGCGCAGCGGCTTCGTGCACAGCGAGGGCGGCGGCATCCTGGTGCTGGAGGAGCTGGAGAGCGCCCGCGAGCGCGGCGCGCCCATCCTGGCCGAGATCATCGGCTTCGGGATGAGCGCCGACGCCTTCCACATCACCGCGCCCCCCGAAAACGGCGAGGGTGCGGCGCTGGCGATGAAGCGCGGCCTGCGCAGCGCCGGCATCGCCCCCGAAGAGGTGACGTACGTCAACGCGCACGGCACCTCCACGCCCGTAGGCGACCTGGCGGAGACGCGCGCGCTCAAGTCCATCTTCGGCGCGCATGCGCAGAAGCTGGCGGTCTCGTCCACCAAGTCGATGATCGGCCACGCGCTGGGCGGCAGCGCCAGCATCGAGGCGGGCGTCTGCGCGTTCGCCATCAAGGAGGGCATCATCCCGCCCACCATCAACCTGACCGACCCGGACCCCGAGTGCGACCTGGACTACGTGCCGCACACGGCGCGCACCCAGCCGCTGGACGTGGTGATCAGCAACTCGTTCGGCTTTGGCGGGGCGAACACGACGCTGGTGATGCGGCGCTTCGACGGATAGGGGACAGGGGACAGGTTACAGGGGACAGCCTGCAACTGCTTCGGTGGCTGCGGGCTGTTTCCGTCTTGGTCGATGGGCCAGCGGGGTGCAATGAGCGTGAGCCCGCTGCGGGAAAGCAGGAACCCCTTTCCGACGCACTTGCGTTTTGCGGGGCATCCTCCAACTTTCGATGAGACCCGCCGTCCGGTTTTTAGCGAGACGGGCGTTCTTTCCACCGGCGGCAGCCCATCCGTTCCCCGTCCGCTCCGCATCTTCTCCATCCCGAGAATTCCGATGATGATTCCACGCATTCTGGCCGTTTTCCTCGTCGCGGCGGCGCCCGCCGCGGCCGCTGCCCAGGGGTTTGGGCCGTCGATCGACGCGAGCGCTGGGCTGTTCGCGGGCGGGGGCGGAGCGTTCTATCGGCGCGGGGGACCGGCGATCGATGGCGTTCTGGCGGTGCCGCTGGGCCGTGCGGCAGGAGGCACGCTGGTGGCGGGCGTCACGGCCGGCATCAGCGGCTCGATGGGCGGCGACCTGATCTGCGAGCCGGACCCGCACGGCGTGTGCAAGCCGGACTATCCCACCTTTGCCTCGGTCGGCGCGGTGGCGGGGGTGCAGCGGCGGCTGGGCTCCGGGCTGTCGGCGCGGGCGCTGGCCGGGCCGGCGTACTACCAGGCCGTCGACGGACCCGACGCCCTCGGCGTGCAGGGGCGGATCGACGTGGCCAAGCCGCTGTTTTCGCGGCTGGCGCTCGTCGGCTCGTTGCGCGCGGCGCTGCTTCCGGAGTACGACGGCGAGTCGCTGCGCTTCGCCGCCGTCGGCCTGGGGCTGCGCATCCAGTAAACCCGCCGCATCCACCACGCAAAAAGGCCCGCCGCCCGGATGACCGGGCGGCGGGCCTCGTCGTATACCACGGATCGGGGCCGCTCACCCTTCACCCCTTCACCCCTTCACCCCTTCACCCCTTCACCCCTTCACCGACCGCCCCCCGTGACCCGCCGGACCTCCCGCAGCCCGGCCGCGGTCCACTGCGGACGCTGCGGATCAGTGGCGACGGCGTGCGTGGTCAGAAAGATCAGCCGCGTCACGCGGGCGGCCTTGTCGACGTCCAGCCGCTCCACCTCGTCCGAGGGCTCGTGGTAGTCCTCGTGCGGGCCGGCGAAAAAGAAGATGGCCGGGATCTCCTTGCGCGCGAAGTTGAAGTGGTCGCTGCGCGTGAAGAAGCGCTCGCGCGGCCAGATGTCGTCGCCCGCCACCAGCCCGATCAGCGCACGGTTCTCCGCCGCCACCCGCTGCACCACCTCGCCCAGCGACGAGTAGTCCTTGCCGATGACGGCCACGGTGTCGCGCGTGTTGCGGCCGATCATGTCCATGTTGACGTTGGCCACGATGGAGCTGATGGGCACCGTGGGATGGTCGCTGAAGTACGCGGACCCCAGCAGCCCCTTCTCCTCGCCGCTCACGGCCAGGAACAGGATGGAGCGCGCGGGCCGCTGCGGCATGGAAGCGAACGCCTCGGCCACCTCAAGCAGCGCGCTGGTGCCGCTGGCGTCGTCGTCCGCGCCGTTGTAGATGCTGTCGCCCCGCACGGGCCGGCCCACGCCCACGTGGTCCATGTGCGCCGAGAGAACCACGTACTCGTTGCGCAGCGTGGGGTCGGCGCCGGGAAAGACGGCCACCACGTTGGGCGCCATCCGGTTGCGGGGGCGCAGCGGATACTGCTGGATGAAGCTTCCCCCCTCGACCCCGCCCTGCAGCCCCAGGCGCGCGAACTCGCGGGCCAGGTACGCGGCGGCGGAGTCCAGCCCCGGGCTGGGCGTGTCGCGGCCGCGCAGGGCGTCGCTGGCCAGGTAGGCCACGTGCTCGCGCATCTCGGCCGCGGTAATGGTGCCCGCCGCCATCTGCGCCGCGGTCCCGGTGCGCACGTCTCCCGTGGGCGCCGGCACGTTCCCGGCCGACGCGCCGGGCTCCGCCGTCCCGGTGGCGCACGCCGGCAGCGCCGCGACCACGGCAATCATCAGGATTCGCTTCATCATCCCATTCATCGTTGCGGAGGTTGTGGCATCAGCCGGCGCCATCCCGGAGCGCGGGAGGATACGCGGCGCATCGGCGTCGGGGCAAGACGGGTGCCCTGTCCACACTTTGCGCGTGAAGTCAGCCCAAGTCCGCAACGACAACCCTTATTGGTTCATCCATGAAAAGCGAGGGAGGTACAGAGGGACAGACAAAAGCCAGAGGAGCAGAGGAAATCCGGTGTCCTCTGTTCCTCTGGCTGTTCTCTGCCCCTCTGTACCCTTCATGCCGTTTCCCGGCCTCGGCACGACGATCAGAGGGGGAATCGGGAGCTTCATAGCGAAAGAGAGGCCCGGCTGTCCGGGCCTCCCTTCGCATTCCGCGACGCGGAGAACGGTCAGACGTTCTCGCTGCCGGGATCGTTCATGGCGCGCGGATCGCTGTTCCCCGCGCTCATTCCGCCGCCGGACGAACTCGTCCCGCCGGATGCGTTCATCCCGCCCGACCCCATCCCGCCACCGCCGGACGACGTGCCGCCCTGGCTGCCGGTGCCGCCCAGGTTGCTGACGGCGCTGCGGACGGCGCCCATCACCCCGCCGCCACCGCCGCGACCACGGCCCTGGCTGGCGCGCCCGCCGCCCCACCCGCCGCGGCCACGCGGATTGCCGGGCTCGGAGATGCTCTCCATGGTGTCGGCGAAGGTGCGCTGACCCTGCGGCGTGTCGACCTCGGTCGCCACGTCCGCCTGCGCGATGATGCCCACCAGCCGCCCCTCGCGGTCGGTGATGGGCACGCGGCGCACCTGCTCGCGCTCCATCACGCTCAGCACGTCGCGCAGAGAGTCGTTCTTGTTGCAGGTCTCCACCTGCGTGGTCATCACCTCCATCACCCGCGTGGAGTTGGCGTCCTTGCCCTCGGCCACGGCGCGAATGGCAATGTCGCGGTCGGTCAGCACGCCCCGCAGCCGCTTGCTGGTGTCGCTGTCCACCACGGGGATGATGCCCACGTCCAGGTCGCGCATCTTGCGCGCTGCGTCGGCCAGCGAGGTCTCGGGCGTCACCGTCTCGGGGTTGTCGGTCATCACGTCGGCCGCGCGCAGCCGGCGCACCTCGTCCCCGCCCTGCTGCCCGCCGCCGTACGCGGATCCGCCCCCGAACGACCCGCTCTGCGAGCCGCCGCCGGTCCATCCACCGCCGTACGCGCCATAGCCCTGGTCGCCGCCGGTGTACCCCGCGCCGCCGTAGCCGTATCCGCCGCCACTGCCGTACCCACCGCCGCCGAATCCACCCCCGCCGTACCCGTAGCCGCCACCGCCGCGCTGCTGCGACTCACGCCCGCCGCCCCAGTCGCCGCCGGTGCCGCCGCCGTATCCGCCGCCAAAGCCGGTGTCGGCGCCGTAGCCGCCGAAGTCCTGGCCGCCGTAGCCGCCGCGATTGGCGCCGCCGTAGCCGTAGCCCCCGGCGTTGAAGTCGTTGTCGTACGCGCCGCCGCCCGGCCCGAAGCCCGAAAAGCCGCCGGACTGGGCGCCGTAGGCGTCCGAGCCCATGCCGCCGTACTCGCCGCCGCGCGAGGAGCCCGCCCCGCCCTGCCCTCCGCCGTATCCGTATCCGCCCCCGCCGCTCCACCGATCCCGGCCGTAGTCGCGTCCGTAGCGTGCCATGTGTCCTCCCCGTTCGAGTGGATCTCTCCGGCCCAAACCCGGCCCCGCGGGCGGGGCCATGGGAGGCGGTGCGTGTGCAAGACGGATACCGCCCATGGCGGGCAAACTCCTGTCGTCAGGCCGTTTTGCGTCCCCGCAGCACCATGATCAGCAGCCCGATGACCCCGATCGCCGCAAAGCTGAACCACTGCACCGCGTAGCTCAGGTGGTTGCCCTCCGAAAGCGCCGGCAGCGGCTCGGGGATGGGCGGCGCATCGGCCTCTGCACCGTCGGAAAGCTGCTGCAGGTACAGGGGGATGACAGGCCCGGGGCCGCGGTCGCGCGCCACCGCCAGGTCCACGCGCCGCCAGGTGGTGTCCGCGCCCGCCCGCCCGGCGATGGGCAGCCCGCGGTCCGCCTGCGTGGTGATCGGCAGCAGCACGCCGCTCACGCGCACGGGGGCGGCGGTGCGCAGCGGCCGCACGTCCGCGCTGCTCCCGTCCGGCGAGGGCACCCAGCCACGGTTCACCATCACCACGCGACCGTCCGCCAGCACCAGCGGCGACACCAGGTGCACGCCCGGCCGCCCCTGGCGCGAGCGGCCGCGGATCACCATGTCGCCCGCGTGGTGGTACCGCCCCGACGCCTCCGCCCGGTGCCACTCGAACGCCTGCGGATCGGCGGCCAGCGCGGCGGGGGCGCCGGTGTCCAGCCGCAGGGCCGGCTGCGCCGTGGCCGAGCGGATGGCGGCGTTGCGGGCGCGCCGCTGCTCCAGCCGGTCCAGCTGCCAGAACCCCAGGCGCACGCACAGCGCCGCCATGCACAGGATGAAGATCGCGGCCAGCGCGCCGCGAACCGTAAGCTTCACGTAGATACCGATCGGATGACGTGCGAACGAACGAGACGGCAGGAACTTACGCCTTTGCCGAAGCGATGAAAACCGCCCCCGTCCTCATCCCACCACACTCGCCAGAATGCCTCCCGTCGCCCGACAGCATCTCACCGGCAGAACTGTGGGGCTGGGTTTCTCCCATGAATCCAGCCCCACAGCTCCCGAGAGGAGATCCTTCGGTCGCGCGCCAGCTGAAGTGCAAACGGTGGGTTTCTCGCGGCGCTCCCTCAGGTCAGGGCTCTCTTTCCGGATTTGGATCACTGGAGATCATCGGAGTCGGCAAGGGCGAACTCTGTTGACTCCGTTGACTCTGTGTGAGGCCCTTCTGTTGGGAAGCATGACGAACGAGGGCGCCGGCTGATTTCACCGGCGCCCCCGTTCGCACTCCCGTCTACCCGCCGCGAGATCAGATCGGCGCGGGAAGCGGGTCGCGGCCAAAGCCGCTGTAGCCGTCGTCCTCGCCGCGCGGCGGGTACGAGTCGGCGTCGTGCAGCGGCATGCCGTCGTACTCCGTGCGCGGCACCGAGTAGCCGCGCTCCTGCGGGTACACGCTCACGCCCGCCTCGTCGCCCAGGTACGCCGTCTCCTCCTCGTACCCCAGCGCGACGCCCTCCTGCCGGCTGCGCCCGCGGCCAAACAGCCGGCGGCGCGGACGCCCCTCGCGGGCTTCCAGCAGCTCCGCCTCCTGGCGGTTGGCCACGTCCATCAGCCGCCGGGCGCGGCGCTCCCAGGTGCGGGCGCGCTCTTCCCAGTGGTTGCCGTACGCGCGCTCGCGGTCGAAGTCCACCGCGTAGCGCCGCACCGCGGGCGTGGCCTCTTCCTCCTCGTCGCCCTCGCCCGTGAGGTAGCCCAGGATGAGCCCGGCCAGAAAGACGCCCCCGATGATGGGGTACGGGTTCTCGCGGGCTTTGCGGCGCACGGGCGCCATCACGTCCATCTTTTCCTCGATACGCTCCTTCTTGCGCAGCAGCGTATCCTCGATCTGCCCGATGGTGTCGGACATGCGGGCGCGGGTCTGCTCGATCTGCAGGCGCGCCAGCTCCGGGTCGTCCACCTGGGCGATGGTGCCCACCGCCGCGGTGTGCGTGGTGGCCGGGATCAGGTGGTCGGTCTCGGTGATGCGCGGCGCGGCGCCCCCGACCGTCCCCGTGACGTCGGGCACCGTGTCGTCGTCGCGGTTGGTCACGTTCAGTTCAGCCATGGGTCCTCCCCGTTAGCGAAGCAGCCGGCCGATGACGAATCCGGCGATGCCGGCGATCAGCAGCGTCTGGAGCGGCTGCTCGATGAAGCGCTGCTCGAAGGTGTCGCCGGCGCCGCCCGCCAGCGTCTTTGCCCGGCCGCGCAGGTCGGCCGGCCGCGAGGTGCCCGCGGGGTACCCGGAGTACGCCTCGTCCCCGTATGCCGCGCCGCCTTCGTGGCCGCGGTCCATCACCCCCTGGATGCGGTTGCGCACCGCGTCCACGCCGCCGGTCACGCGCTCGCGCACCTGCTCCGCCACGTCCACCGCGCGCTCCCGTGCCTGCCCGGCCACGTCAACCGCGCGCTCTCGCGCCTGCCCGGCCACGTCGGCCACCCGCTCGCGGGCCGCGTCGATCTTGTGCCCCGCGACGGCCGCGTGCTCGCGCGCCTTGTCGACGGCGTCGAGCGTGGCGTTCTCGTCCTTGCCCAGCACCCGCGACACCCAGCTGAAGTGCCGCTCCTCGTCCAGCGCGCAGGCGTCGACGATGCGCTTGATGTGGGTGGGCCACTGGTTGGCCCTGGACGCGTACGAGTCGTACTTGGCGCGCACCTGCAGCTCGTTGGTGCGAAACGCCATCAGCACGCCCTTGTCGCCGGCCAGGGCGCCCAGGCTCTGCAGCGCCAGCTTGAAGGGGCCGGTGGCGTGCGGGTGGTTCTTGGGCGTGCCGCCCAGCTCGCTGATGAGCTCGTTCAGCTCGCGGATGTGGCGCTCGTGGTCGCGGCGAAAGCCGGCGATCTGGTCGGCGTGGTCGCGGTCGTTCAGCTTTTCCATCGCGATCTGGTACGCCCCGACGGCATCATGGTCGAGCTGGAGCAGGTCGTTGAGACCTTCCAGGATCTCGGCCGTGGCCGGCGGCGCGTGCCCCGCGTCGAGGCGCGTCGTGTCGGTGTCCACCGCTCCCTCCTTGGCGTGTCAATGCTCCCGTTGCCTGCCCGGCCATTGCATTCCGTCCGGGGAGTGCGCGGGTATGCACACACCGTTCCAAGCGCGTAGACTGCGGAATTCCGGGATTTTCCCGGTACTCCCGCCGGTGCGCAAAGGCTTCGTCCTGCGGCGCTTCGAGAGTGCACAGGTCCGGTTGCCGGGTACCTGCCGCCTACCTGCCGCCTACCTGCCGCCTACCTGCCAGCTACCTGCCGCCTACCTGCCAGCTACCTGCCAGCTACCTGCCGCCTACCTGCCGCTACCTGCCGCCTACCTGCCGCCTACTTGCAGGCTACCAGCCGGCTGATTGCGGGCTACTTGCCAGTTGCTTGCCGCCCAGTTGCCAGGGAAGCAGTTCCAGAGGGCTCGGGTGCTGCTTTCAAGGGATGCGGTTCTTCCTCCAGGAGCCTCCGACCAAGCACCGTTGTTTGATACCGCTGTGTAGGTGCCGTGCGGCTACCTGGGACGGTAGGCGCGAGCAGGCCCGCCTGGACCAGCGGAGCCAGGAGAGACGTCCGAAAGCTCTCCCGGCTTCTGATGCCCATATGAGCCTGCAGACTGGCACGCGATTGCGGCGTCAACGCCAGCCGAAGCACCTCCCATCTGCGGGGATCCGCCCACAGCAACTCCGGCAGGTCCGCAGCCGTCGCCTGAATCACGCCCCCCTCTTCCTCTGCACCACCCACCGCAAGCGGGTGAATCGGCAGGATGGTCGTGAAGTACGTCCGATCCTCGTCCGTCTCGAACCACGGCTCGGGCGAGCCGTTGTCGCGCATCGCCTTGAAGATGCTGGGCACGCCGGTGCCACGGCCTTCGGTGAGGCGAAGCTCCTTCAGGAACTCGCCGATCCGCCGGTTGCGGTAGCGCCGGGCGACGACGCCTCCCTGGTTGAGATCATTGATGCGTACGGAAAGGTCGGGGCCGGGATAGCTCGTGATCGTCATCTCGGCCGGCGTGACCTGAACCTCGATCGGCTCGCGCACGTCATATCCGCGATGATAGACGGCGTTCGCCAGCGCTTCCTCGATCGCGGCGTACGGAAACGCCACGAAGCGGTCCGCCTCCGCGCGGCCGGCGCGCTTGATCACCTGCTCTACCACGAACGTGCTCTGCAGATACGCGAGCGCGTCTCGCAGCTGGCGGCCAAGCGGCCCCACGAACTGCTTTTACCGAATCTCTCCCGCCTTTCCATCGGGAAAGTGGACCACGTCGATCTGCACCTCGGGGATGAACCGGCGCGGATCGTCCGTAAAGAAAAGAAGGCCGACGTTCCGGGGCCGAAGATTCTCCGGTGGGCCGTCAACGATTCGCATCCCGCTGCAGATCCGCGCGAGATCCATCGCCCCGGAGGCCTCGAACAGGTCGCTCTTCACCTCCTGCAGATGCGCCTGGATCAGCCGTAGCGACAGATCAGCGACTTCAGCGTCCGGCCGGACTCTGTCATCGAAGGGCACGTTGGCGGCGAGTTGCAGCAGCTCTGCTTCGAGAGGACCCTTCGCGCGAATGGTCGAGGAGCCGTAGCGCACGTAGTACGCGTGCGTCTTTTCGTCTTTGGCGAGCGAGATCGGCGCCTTGTAGGGGCGGTTCTGGCCACCGGGCGCCCATAGCACAAGGATGTGGCTGCCGTCGATGACGCAGGGCTCTACGACGGGATGGTACGCCGGCGAAATCCGGTGAGCCACCGACAGAATCTCCTTCTGGATCCGGTCGAGCTGGTTCGGATGCAGTCCAGCCGGGGGCAGCACCGGCCGCCCGTCCCGCTCGGCAACGCCGATAATGAGGTATCCGCCACCCCAGTTGTGCAGATCGTTGGCGAACGCGCAGAGGGCATGGAGGACCGCTTCGGGGTTCCATCCCTCCTTGAACTCCAGGCGTTCCCATTCGACCACCGTGCCGGTGAACAGGTCCGGGATATGGATGGGCAGGGCCATGGGATCGTGGTCAGCACCGTCGGAGGGAACGCTGGAAGAAGCCGGCGGTGAAGAGTACGCTGCTTACAGCCTTCGCGGAAGCCCGCACGGTCAGCGAGCAGTCGATGCGGGAGCCCGCACCCGGCCTCCTCCTTGCACATTGTGACGGACGGATCACCGCGCGCGTCCGCAGGGTACGACGCCGCAACCACTTGCGAGGAGACGCACGCATGAGAGCCGCAATCCGCACGGCGGTTTTGCCGCTGTTGCTGCTGGGACTGTCCGGATGCGCCGGGCTGGGGCTGGAGCAGGTGCTGCAGGCACCCACCTTTCGCGTGGAGAACGGCCAGCAGGCACAGCTGCGATACGTGAACCCCAGCCTCAACAGTCCACTCGGCGGGGCGGCCGTGCGGCTGTACGCCCGCGTGGGCAACCCCAACCCGGTGGGCCTTACGCTCACGCGGCTGGTGGGGCAGCTGAGCCTGGAAGGGACCAACGCGGCGCGCGTCGACTTTCCGCTGGGCGTGGCGCTGCAGGCCGGCAACGAGACGGTGGTGCCCATCGACATCGCCATCAACTTCAGCGACATCCCGGGCCTGGCCAACGTGGTGCGCAACGCGCTGACCGGGCGCCCCATCACCTACGCGCTCAACGGCACGGTGGGGGTGGACGCGGGACTGCTGGGCCAGCCCAGCTTTGGGCCCATGATGCTGCTGCAGGGCGAGCTGCGGGCCACGCGCTGACGGGGGGGAACTGCAGGGAATAGGGAACAGGGAATAGGGAATAGCGGGCATCGGGCACCGCCTGCTTAGGTCAGTTTGAACAACGAAAACGGTTCACCCCCATGCGCTGGAGGTGAACCGTTTCTCTCATCCCCCAATCCGTTGCTGGACCATTCCGTGCGTTCGGGGAGCGGCTCCAGACTGAACGCCGGATGAACCGCATGGACGTTTCCGAGTCTCCATCCATCCCGCTGGAACAGGCGCTGGGGCCGGCGCGCGAGCGGGCCGCCGCGTTCCTGCGCGCGCTGAATTCGTCCGCGCGCATCGTGGTGTTCTGCCACTTCGACGCGGACGGGCTGGCGGCGGGGGCGCTGTTCGGGCGCGGGCTGCGGCGGATGGGCTTTGGCGACGTGCAGGTGGTGCACTCGGGTCGCGGCGAGAACGCGTTCAGCGCCGGCGCGCGGGAGCGGCTGGCGGCGCTGCGGCCCGACGCGATGATCGTGACGGACCTGGGCGTCCATCACGCGGGCGTGCTGCCCGGCGTGCCGACGCTGTACGTGGACCACCACCGGCCGGACGGCGAGCCGGATGATGCGGACGCGGCCGTGGTGCTGGCCTACGGCTGGGACCCGATCCCCGCCTCCGCGTGGATCGCGTACGACCTGCTGTCGCCGCTGGTGGACGTGGAGGACCTGGCGTGGATCGCGGCGGTGGGGACGATAAGCGACCTGGGCGAAAAGGCGCCGTGGGATGCGCTGCCGGCCATCCGCAAGCGGTGGAGCGGCAAGTGGCTGCGCGAGGCGGTGTCGCTCACCAACGCCGCCCGCCGCGCCAGCGCCTTCGACGTCGAAACGCCGCTGCGGATGCTGATGGAGGCGGACGGCCCCCGCGCGATATCCGATGACCACGCGCTGGGCGCAGACCGCCTGCGCGCCTACCGCGCGGAGGTGCAGCAGGAGCTGGCCATCGCGCGCAAGCAGGCGCCGATCTTCGCCACCGGGCAGCCGTGGGCGCTGGTGCCGCTGGACAGCGGGTGCCAGATCCACCCGCTGATCGCGCAGCAGTGGCGCACCCGACTGCCGAAGTTTGCCGTGATCGCCGCCAACCGCGGCTACCTGCCGGGCGTCGTGGCGTTCAGCTCGCGCACGGCGCGAACGGACCTGGTACTCCCAGCCCTGCTGCGCACCCCCGACATCGGCGCGGACGACGAGGCCAGCTATGGGCGCGGGCACGACCAGGCCAGCGGCGGCCACCTGCCGCGCGCGCAGTTCAACCGCCTAATGGACGCCTTGGGCTTCGACGCCCGCGCCCACGTGCCGGAACTCCCTACGCTTGCGAATCAGCGAATACCTGATCCTCGGTCATTCACTAAGCTGTAAACATGCTTCAGCGCGGCCATCTGACGTGCTGGCGCTGATTTGCGGGGATGATTCTCCGGTTTCTCGCATAGGCCCCCTACCCCCGGCATGACGCTGGGGGAGGTCACCGTCCCG